>NZ_JABKAV010000180.1 GCF_013377905.1 Hymenobacter terrestris | reverse complement strand
AAAAGAGAAAAACTTTTTCTTTTGAAAAGCTTGCAGAAAGCAAAAAGGGTTCTACCTTTGCAGCCCGCTTCGACCGGAAGGGGGGTAGCAGCAAACAAGAAAAGAAACGCTTCGAAAAAAAACTTTTCTTCTTTTGTTTGCGAGTGGCAAAAAGCTACTTACCTTTGCAGCCCGCTTCGATCGGAAGGGGATGACAGCAACACCGCCGCACTTG
>NZ_JABKAV010000018.1 GCF_013377905.1 Hymenobacter terrestris | reverse complement strand
CCGCCGCTGGAACGGTAACGCCGGAAATCGTTTAAGGGGGGGGGGGGACAAGCCCCGCCCCTACTTGTTCAACGCAGCTCTTCTCAAACCCACAAATTCAACTTCGGTTCAACCTAACTCTTACTCCACGGCCAGCACCAGCCCTTTCAGGTAGGCGCCTTCGGGGTGGAAGAGGCTTACGGGGTGGTCGGCGGGCTGGGTGAGGCGGTGCAGGATGCGGGCAGGGCGGCCGGCCTCGATGGCGGCGGCCAGCACCGCGCCCTCGAACAGCTCAGGCGACACCACCTGCGAGCAGCTGAAGGTGAACAGCAGTCCGCTGGGCGCAATCTGGCTTATGCCGGCCGCGTTGAGGCGTTTGTAGCCCATCAGGGCGTTGTGGCGGGCCGAGAGGTGCTTGGCGAAGGCGGGCGGGTCGAGCACAATGAGGTCGTACTTCTCATTGCGGTGCTGCTTCATAAAGCTGAACACGTCTTCGGCAAAGGCCTCGTGCTTGTGGGCCAGGCCGGTGAGCTCGGCGTTGCGCACGGTCAGCTCGATGGCCCGTTTGCTCGAATCGACGGAGTGGACCAACTCGGCGCCGGCCTGCAGGGCGTAGGAGCTGAAGCCGCCGGTGTAGCAGAACGTATTGAGCACCCGGCGGCCGGGCGCGTAGCGGGCCAGCAGGCTGCGGTTGTCGCGCTGGTCGATAAAGAAGCCGGTTTTCTGACCCGTTTCCCAATCTACGGCAAACGGATGGCCGTTTTCATGAACGATGTGCTCCTGGCCGCTGCTCTCGCCCAGCAGGTAACCGTTCTGGGCGCCCGGCGCGGCCTTGGCGGGCACGGTTTCGGCGCTCTTATCATAAATAGCCCGCAGGCCCGGAATTACGGCCTGCAACGCCGCCGCAATCAGCAGGCGCGACTGGTACATGCCCGCGCTGTGAGTCTGCACTACGGCCGTATCGCCGTACACGTCGATAATCAGGCCCGGCACGCCGTCGCCCTCGGCGTGAGTGAGGCGGTACACATCGGTGTTGCCGGTGCCGGTGAGGCCCAGGCCCTGGCGCAGCTGGTAGGCGTTGCGCAGGCGGTTTTCCCAGAACGCGGCGTCGGGCAACTGGGCATCGGGACCGAAATCGAGCAGACGCACCGCAATGGAGCCAGGCGCGTAGTGGCCTACGCCCAGCACCTCGCCGTTGGCGGCGCGCACCGTTACGGGCGTACCCTCGGTTACCTCACCTTCCATCCGGCCAATGGCCCCCGAAAATACCCACGGGTGGCGGCGGCGTAGTGATTGGTCTTTTCCGGGCTTGAGCGTAATGGTGGCAGCAGACATGGCAACAGGTAGTAGCAAATGAAGCCGCAAAGATACGGCGGCTCTACCCAAACGGGTCGAGGTAGGCCACCAGCACCGCTAGTGCCGACAGCCCCAGCAGCACGGCCCACACCGGCCCGCCCCAGATCAGCAGGCCAATGAGCGAAATCGGCCCTACTATCAGCCCCAGCACGCCTAATACCGTGGTACCCAACCCTACTTCAGCCACGGCCTGTGCTCCATCAGTAGCACCTACGCTGCGCCGCACCGGCCGCAACGCCGCCATATGAGCCAACCGGCCCATCGGCGGCATTTTTTTCGACAAATAACTAGCAATCAATTTATTACGCCGATCAACCGGCCGCCGTACCATGCGGGTGGTGGCTGGCCTGGCGGCAGTGGTATTGGACGCTACGGCAACTGACGCAGGCGTTTCAGCGGGCGGAAGTTGGGTAGCAGCCGTGGGGCGGGGCGCGTGGGCTACTGCCGGGCCGGGCCTGAACTGGTAGGCCGACTGAGCACTACGGCAGCTGGCAGCCGCTGTCAGCAAGCCGGCCGCAGCGCAGCAGTAAATGAGAAAACGGCGGGCAGGAGCGATAAAAGAGGACATAATTGTCGGGCTGAGGGGCGGCAAGATACGCGGGCCGTCGGGCCCTATACGGCAAGCCGCTCACCCGCGCTGCCCGGCCGCCGCCAACGCCCCCGTTATTCGGCGGCGGGCAACCCGAACCAGCGGCGGTAAATGGGCCGCCGCCGGGCAAACTGCGCCCATACAGCCGGCCACAGCAACCGGTCGAGTAGCGGCGAGCCACTACGGTATTCTAGGTCCTCTACGATATAGGTGCCACCACCGGGCGCAGGCTGTAGCAGGTGGCGGTGCTGCCAGTAGCGCAACGGCGCGGGCAGCTGGTCGCCTTCATCTACAAAATAATAGGTGCCGTCAGCCGTGATGCCATGGTCAGTTATCAGCGAAGTCCAGCGCTGGCGCAGCGGGCCGGCCCCCAGCTCCAGGTGCACCTCGTCGCCGCGGCGGCAACCATCGAAGCGCAGCAGCTTAAACGGCGGAAACGGCGGGGCCAAGGCCAGAAACAGCTCGCGGGTAAATCCCTCCCAGACTTCGGCGGGCGCGGCGGCCACGTGGGTACGCAGGTATACGTTCATAGCAGCCTAACCGTATGATTGGAGCGCGGGTTTTGGGTGTTGCCCCGGCGTAGTTAAATCTCCAGCTTCAGGCCCAGGGCCAGCGTGGCAATATCGGATAGCGAGAGGGCCCGACGGTTCAGGAAGTAACTGAGGCCGTACAGGTCGTTGGTGGCCAGCTCGTAGTAGGCCGTGAGGCGGCGGGCCCGGCCGCTGGATGCATCGGGCAGCGCGTAACTCAGGCTGCTACCCAGTACCGGCCCTACGCGGATGGTGCGCGACCACCAGTAGTAATCGTCGGGGTACTGGCCCTCTTCGCCGGTATTGCGTAACCCGAAGGTATAGCTGCCATACACGCCCACGGCCAGCGGCGTAAGCGCCAGCCCCGAGCCACCCAACGGCAGCTGCCAGGGAGCATATTTCACCTTAGCAGAGGCAATAGTAAGGGTGGTACCCGCGTGCCGGGCAGGCACATAGCCCAGCAGCGCATCAAGGTCGAGGCGGCGACGGGCGAAGCTCAGACCACCGCCTACGCTCACCATGCCCACTCCGCCGCCGGTTTGCAGCAGCAGGTGGCGCGGCCGATAGCCAATAGGCGGCCGACGGGCCGACTTCGCCAAGCCCAGAACGGGTGGAACCGCCACAGAAACCGTGACCGAATCGGAGCCGACAGGGCTGTTGGGAATCAAAGGTGTGGCCGGCGTAGCCGGGGCAGCCAGCAGCGCCGCCAGTAGTAAGGTCGGCGCCATTAGAAGGAGACTTGTTTGAGCCGGAACTGCTTGTCGCCGAACACCGTCACAATCAGGTAGCGGCGCTTTTCGAAGGCATAGGAGTTAACGTAGGTAACGCCGTCGTTGAAGGGCTGGCCTACGCTGTAATCGTGGCGGTGGCCGTTCATCTCGAATACCAAACTAGGCGTATCGCGCAGGGTGCCTGCGTAATCGGCGCGCAACGTTGGGTCAAAGTCGCCATCCTGGGGCGGTACGTGGCTGAGCACCACCGAGCGGCGCGCCCCATCCAGGCTGGCCAGCTGTCCGCGCAACCAGGGCACATCAGGCACCCGACCATTGAAATTATATTCGCGGCTGTTGGTGTCGATGAGGACGAACTTCGTGTCGCCGTACACAAACGAATAATTCAAAGGCCCGAAAATTTTCTGATAAGCTTCGCGGCCGTTGGCAACGTGGTCGTGGTTGCCCACCACCGTCAGATAAGGCACCTTCAACCGGCGCAGGTCATCGTCCACCCAGCGCATTTCGCGGCCCAGCCCGAAATCGGAAATATCACCGGCTACCAGCATGAACTGAACGCCGGGCTGCTGATTGACGCTGGCGACCATATCCTCCACATCATCATAAAACCGCTGCGAATCGCCCGTAAACACAAAGCGCAGCGTATCGCCGGGGGGCAGCGGCGCGGCGCTTAGGCGAGCCAGGTTTTTGGCCGTCAGGTTTTGCTGGTCGGCAGGGGCGCGGCTGTCATTGGGGCTGAACTCGAGCACCTCGCAGGCGCTCAAGCTAATGGCTACAACCCCGGCAAGTGCGTTCCGCAGGAAGGAGGAAGAAAAAGAAAACATGCTAGTTGGCTGATACATTTCCCGGGCGGCAAGCGACAACCGTTGCAGGGCGGAAAGAGCTGTATACCTTTTAGTACGCCGCTTTGTTAAACCCGAAACCTGTTTTGAAGCCCATAAACTCGCCTTTAAACCCCCTCGTTTCCGGCGTAAAGCCCCTTTAAAAAGCATTGGCCGTGCAAAACCAAAGCGGCGGGCAATCTGAAGAAACTCTGAGTTTCTGGCACTTTTTATTGCGTTGTCCCGTATCCGGCCTTCTTTGCTTGCTGCTCCCCTTCCCCTGTCTGCCATTTTCCCTCACCGCGGCCGCCCCAGTACCGGACTTGTTTAGTGCTACTGCCCCTTGCCATTGGGCCAGCCCACCGGCAGGGCGGTTTCTGCGGGGCGCATCATTTGGCCGCCTAATCTGCTCATTCGGGCAATTGTGCGGGCAACGCGGCCTTTGCCCGCTGTAGCTTGGTAGGAAAGCTGTTTATTGCCAAACTTTTTAGCTTCGTGCTGCATTTATTAGTTTTCTCCTTCCTGATTTTCATTGCCGGGCATGGCCAAGATTAAAACTCTGTATTTCTGCCAGAGCTGCGGCGCGCAGTCGGCCAAATGGATTGGCCGCTGCCCCAGCTGCAACGAGTGGAACACGTACGTAGAAGAGGTGGTCACGAAAACCGACCCCAACACGGCTGCCAACGCCTGGAAAGCCTCGTCGTCGGTGGGCGGCACCTCCAAAACCGCCAAACCCAAGCCGCTGGGCGAAATTATCTTTGAGGAAGAATCGCGCCTCAACACCTACGACGACGAGTTGAATCGGGTGCTGGGCGGTGGGCTGGTACCCGGTTCGCTGGTGCTTATCGGTGGTGAGCCGGGCATCGGCAAAAGTACGCTCATGCTCCAGATTGCCATGCAGCTCGATGGGCTGCGCGTTTTGTACGTGAGCGGCGAGGAAAGCGAACAGCAGATTAAAATGCGGGCCGAGCGCCTGGGCCGTCAGCAGCCGGGCCTCTATATCCTCACCGAAACCAACACCCAGAACATCTTCCGCCAGATCGACCAGTTGCAGCCCAACGTGGTGGTGGTCGATTCCATCCAGACGCTGCACAGCTCGTTGGTCGAGTCGGGAGCGGGCTCGGTAAGCCAGGTGCGCGAATGCACCGCCGAGCTGCTCAAGTATGCCAAGGATACCGGGGTGCCGGTGCTGCTCATCGGCCATATCACCAAAGATGGCTCCATTGCCGGCCCCAAAATTCTGGAGCACATGGTGGACACCGTGCTGCAGTTTGAGGGCGACCGGCACCTCACCTACCGCATTCTGCGCACCGTTAAAAATCGCTTCGGCTCGACCTCCGAATTGGGTATTTATGAGATGCAGGGCGCGGGGCTGCGGCAGGTAAGCAACCCCAGCGAAATCCTGCTTTCGCAGCGCAGCGAAATCCTGAGCGGACTGGCCATCGGGGCTACGCTGGAAGGCAACCGGCCGCTGCTGGTAGAGGTGCAGGCCCTGGTAACGCCGGCCACCTATGGCACGCCCCAACGCTCGGCCACCGGTTTCGATGGCAAACGCCTGCAGATGCTGCTGGCCGTGCTGGAGAAGCGCAGCGGCCTGCGCCTGGGCCAGCACGACGTGTTTTTGAACATTGCCGGCGGCCTGCGTCTCGAAGACCCCGCCTTGGACTTAGCGGTGTGCGCGGCCGTGGTTAGCTCGCTCAACGATGTGCCCATCCGGGGTGAGATCTGCCTGGCGGCGGAGGTGGGCCTGAGTGGTGAAATCAGGGCGGTGAGCCGCCTCGACCAGCGGCTGGGCGAAGCCGAAAAATTAGGCTTTGCGGAAATGTACATTTCGCAGTTCAACGCCAAGGGCCTCGATCTGGCCCGCTACGGAATTCGGGTACACCCAGCGGGTCGGCTTGATGAGGTACTGACGGGCTTGTTTGGCTGATCCGGACGAACAGGGCCGCGGTAAGCCGTTACTGAAACGACTGCAACAGAGTTGTAAAAATCCTATATTTTCCGGAGTCGATACCGCCCGAAACAGGGCACGTACAAAACTTTGTCTGTTTTGCCCTAGTCAGCAAAAAAACTACTGGCTCCTGTTGGTCGTTGTGGTTTATTCCAACGTATCTTCGGTCTTGAAATTGACTTTTACCGCGACCCATTCGCTTCCTTCTCAGAAGCGGGCCGCCGGTAGCCAGCCCTTTGCTTTCGCCTGATGACGCATCGTTTTTCGCTTCTTCCGATTACCGTTTGGGCTGCTCTATTGCTGGCGCCGCTCCTTGGGCAGGCCCAGGGCACGGTGGTGCTCACGGGCAAAATCAGTGGCCGGCTTAGTAGCGATACGGTAGCGGTGTCGATTCGCGAAAACCCGCTGGAAGCCCACGAGCAAATCACGTATGCTCGCCTCGACAGCAAGGGCGAGTTTCGGCTGGCACTGGCCGTGCAGGGCCCCACTCGGGCCGAGCTGGTGTACGACGATGACGTGACGGAGCTGTTTGTGGAGCCCGGCAACCAGCTCGATGTACGCTTTAAGAGCAACGACCTGGCAGGCACCGTCCGCTATAAAGGTCGCGGAGCCGAAGCCAATGCCTTTCTGGCCGAAATGGAGGAAAAATTCGTGGAGAACGAAGGCTTCCAGGTACTGCCCGACAACATCATGTTTTATGAGCTCCCGTTTCTGGAGTTTCTGGACTACCGCCGCAAGGAGGAGCTGAAGTTTCTGGAAACTAGCGCCGACGGCCTCAGCAAAGCGTTCAAGGATTTCGTACAGGCGCGCATCACCTATAGCTACGCCAACGACCGGCTCACGTTCCAGGATCTGCGCGAGCAGGTAGTAGCCACTGAGGGCCGGCTGAAAATGTCGCCTACGTACTACGACTTCCTCAACGATAAAAGCCTGATTGAGAACACCTCGGCCAGCAGCAACGGCCTGTATCAGGAATTCCTGCTCAACTATATCCACCACTTGGCTACGAGCGGCGGCAAGCAGCGCACCGACCCCGATTTCTATCAGAAGTGCTATGAGCTGGCCAGCCAGCGGCTGAGTGGCTCCATAAAGCCCATCGTGCTGGGCCGCATCCTCAAGGAGTCGTTCCGCTTCGGTCACATCAAGCAGTCGGCGGCTATGCTTGATGAATACCGCGCCGTAGAAAAAGCCAACCAGTACTATCCGGTGCTGAAGGCCGATTTCGAGTTGCACAAGGATTTCGCCATCGGTGCCCCGGCGCCTAATTTCCGGTTGGTTTCGACCAATGGCGACACCACCAGCCTGCGGCAATTCGCGGGGAAGCTGGTGTACCTCAATTTCTGGCGTACCACCAGCGGCTTGGCCCTGCGCGACCTACCCTACGCCGCCGACCTGGCCAAGCGTTTTGAGGGCAAGAATATTGTGTTTCTGAACGTGGCGCTCGACGAGAACGAGGGTGCCTGGAAGCAGCTGGTTATTACCAAGAAACTGCCGGGCATGCATGTGCGGGCCGGCGGCGGTTTGCGTTCGGCCGTAGCCCGCTCGTACGGCGTGCAGGACGTGCCCACGTATTTCCTGCTGGCTGAAGACGGCACCTTCCTCAACACCCGCCCCAAACGCCTGAGCAGCCGCGCGGCCGTCGACGAAATCAAGGAGTCGTTTGGCAAGGCGAACACCTACAGCAGCACTTTGGAGAAGAAGTAGACTATGAGGGGTAAGATGTGAGAAAAGGCCCGTTATCCTGATAAGAACTCAGGATGACGGGCCTTTTCTCACATCTTGCCTATCGCTCCCTATCTTCCCGCCATGTTCTCCCGCCGCCCTGCGCCTGCTGCCGTTGTGCCGCCCACCGATGCGGTGCTGCTGGCGCGCTACCGTGCCTCGGGCGACGTGCACGATGTGGGGATGCTGTACGAGCGGCATATGGCGGCCGTACTGGCGGTAGCGCGCCGTTACCTGCCCAGCGAGGCCGACGCCCAGGACGCCGTGATGCAACTGTTCGAGCAGTTGGTTGAGAAGCTGCGGCGGCATGAGGTAAACAACTTTCCGGCCTGGCTGCACGCCACGACCCGCAACCATTGCCTGATGCAGCTACGGGCCCGGCAGCGGGCCGGGCCGGCGGCCGGTGGGGCGCTGGTGGTGCACTTTCCGGATGCCGCCGGTATGGAATCGGCCGCCGCCCGGCATCAGGGAGACACCGACGAGGAGGCCACCGAAGCCGAGGAGCATGAGCAGCAGCTTCAGCGCCTCGAAGCCACCCTCGCCGAGCTGCCGCCCGACCAGCGCCAGTGCCTGGAGCTGTTTTACCTCGAAAAGAAAAGTTACCGCGAAGTGGCCACCCTGACCGGCCTCGACCTGAAGGCCGTAAAAAGCCACCTCCAGAACGGCAAGCGCAACCTGCGCCGCCACCTGCAAGCCAGCCCCGCCCCCAATGCCTCGTCCTGACGATTTCACTGCTGCCTTACCCTCCCGGCACTTGCCCACGGAGCTGCTGCGCCGGTACGTGGCCGGCGAGTTGAGCGCGGTTCAGGAGCACGGTGTGGAGGCGCACACCCTCGAGTGCGAACAGTGCGCCGAGATACTGGAGGGTCTGGAAATGCAGCCCGCCGCCGTTACCGACGCCAGCCTGGCCGAACTGCGCCAGCGCCTGCACACCCGCGTGGCCGAACTGGCCGATGAAACCCCGGCCGGCCCTACCGTACTACCCATGTGGTGGCGGCCCTTGGCGGCCGCGGCTATATTACTGCTCACGCTCGGAACGGTGGCTTGGCTGGTACTGCGGCCCACCAGCCGGCCCGAAGTAGCTGCTCATCTGCCTCAAACCACGGAGAAATTCCGCGGTAGTATGGCCCCGGCCGCTTCCTCTACTGAACCGGCTGCCGGTACGGCCTCTACTTCGGCGCCCGAGGTAGCGGTTGTATTGCCACCTGCCCGGCCGCCCCGGCCAGCGTTGGCGACTGCGCCGGCAACCAAGTCGGGGGCCCGCACAAAGCTCACCGGGACAACTGCGGCGGCGCCTGAAGTAGCCGGTTTGGCCAGCAGTCCGAATACCGCCGTCGTTTCAGATGCTGCTGTTATTGCTGCTGCCTCTCCAGACACCACGGCCCTGGCTTCGTATGCGGCTACCCAGAGCCGGCCGGCTGTCGCCAACCAGCTGGCTGCTAACGCCCGCACTGAGGATCAACCCGCAAAAGCCCGCGCTTTTCGGGCAGCCGAAGCAACTGCAGGCCAAGGGCGCACGGTGCAGGGCCGCATTGTAGATACGGCTGGCCAGCCCCTACCAGGTGCAACGGTACTGGTGCCCGGCACGAATACGGGAGCAAGTACGAATGCCGACGGCAAGTTTGCCCTCACGGTGCCGCCCGGCAACCGACAACTGGCCGTCAGCTCCATTGGCTACACCACTCAAACCCGCTTTCTGCAGCCCACCGACTCGACCCTGACCCTGGCACTGGCCCCCAACACGAAGCAGCTTAGCGAAGTGGTAATCGTGCGGCGCGAGGCCCCACCCGGCCTGCCCAGCTTGGGGCCGCTACCGGCCGGCGGCTACCCGACGTTCCAGCAGTACCTGCGCGACAGCCTCGATTATCCCGAAAGAGCCCGCGAACGGAAGCTAGAAGGTACCGTGCGACTACAATTCACGGTGGGCACCGACGGTAAGCTGTCCGACATCAAAATTGTGCGCCGCCTCTCGCCCGAGTGCGACGCGGAGGCCGTACGGTTGCTAAAAGAAGGACCGTTGTGGTTTCCAGGAGCCCAGAACGGCCGTCGCACGGCTCGCAAAGTCGAAATCAACGTGCCGTTTTCGTTGGAGAATCGGTAGGGTCTGGTCAATAAAAGAAAGGCAGACGGTGGGGGTTTTACACGAACCGTTCGTGTAAAATCCCCACTGTCTGCCTTTCTCTTTGGTTACTTAACCCGAGTTGCGAAGCAAGAGCGGCCTAAGACGCAGGGTTTGTTCGCTCCCTACACCTCGCAAGCATAGCATACCCACGCAACGGCGAACGGGGCCAGCCCGCGCTATACGTTACGCCGGTAGCCTGCCTCGGCGCCCGACTCACTTAAAAAAACACTAGCCGCTGTAACCGCCGCCGCTTTCGGGGGCGGTAGCGCTACCGCCGGCCTTGTCGGGCGTGGGCAGTTCGGGCTCGGTTTTTACCTGCACGTTGCTGTAGTCGGGGGTACCGTTGCCCTCGGTAGGCACTGGTGTTTCGTCGGTAGCGGAGCCGCCGTCATTTTTAGGTGCCGGAGCCTCTTTGTTTTCGAGGTGCGGCGGCGTAATGGCAGACGGCTGGCTGGTGGTAGGCTGGTCGCCGGGCGTGGCCAGGGCGTCGGATTCGTCTTCGAAAGTCTTTTTCATGGGGATAGAAAAGGGAGGAATAAGGGTTCTGCGTGAACTGCCGCCAACAACGGCCTGCCCAAATAAAGCCAGGGCTATAGGGGGTTTAGCCGATAGAATTACCGGAACGCTCTACGGCGAAGCTGATTTTTGCGGTAATCCGGTACTCAGTAATCTTGTTGTCGCGCACTTTGCAGCTCTGGTCTTTGATGTAGATGGAGCTAATGCCCTTAATAGTAGACCCGGCTTCGTTGAGGGCATTTTGCATAGCATCTTCGAAGCTTTTTTCGGAAGAGGCCAGTACTTCGATTACTTTTTTGATCGAGCTCATAGAACGAGAGTTAAAAGGGTAGAAAAACGAACAACTGCTCGGTTCTACGGGGCCAGTGGCTCGGCGGACGAATAGTGGCCCGGAAAGGCCGCTCCTGCTGCGGACGAACCGGTTTTGGGAGTCCGTGTAGGCGGCTCGCGGCGGGCTGCGTACTTTTACCACCGGGGTTTCCCTTCATCAACTACCTTTCTACTGCTGATTATGACCCAGTTCCGCCAGGAAAAAGACACGATGGGCACCGTGCAGGTGCCGGCCGACGCCTACTACGGCGCCCAGACCCAGCGCAGCATCGACAATTTCCAGATTGCCCAGGACATCAACCGGATGCCCAAGGAAATCATCCGTGCCTTTGCCTACCTCAAGAAAGCCGCCGCCCTCACCAACCAGGAAGCCGGCATACTCGATGCCGATAAGGCCGCGCTGATTGGCCGCGTGGCCGACGAGATTCTCGAAGGCAAGCTCGACGACCAGTTCCCGCTGGTGGTGTGGCAGACCGGCTCGGGCACCCAGAGCAACATGAACGTGAACGAGGTAATTGCCTACCGGGGCCACGTGCTGCAAGGCGGCAGCCTCGCCGACGAAAAGAAGGTGCTGGCCCCCAACGACGACGTAAACAAAAGCCAGAGCAGCAACGACACCTTCCCGACGGCCATGCACATTGCGGCCTACAAGATGCTGATGGAAACCACCATCCCGGGCCTCGAAAAGCTGCGCGACACGCTGCGCGCCAAGAGCGAGGAGTTTATGCACGTGGTAAAAATCGGCCGCACGCACCTGATGGACGCCACCCCGCTGACCGTGGGCCAGGAGTTTTCGGGCTACGTAAGCCAACTCGACCACGGCCTGCGCGCCATCAAGCACACGCTGGCCCACCTGAGCGAGCTGGCCCTGGGCGGCACGGCCGTGGGCACCGGCATCAACACGCCCGCCGGCTACTCCGAAAACGTAGCCCGGCACATTGCCCAGCTCACCGGCCTGCCCTTCATCACGGCCGAAAACAAGTTTGAGGCCCTGGCCGCCCACGACGCCATTCTGGAGTCGCACGGCGCGCTGAAGACGGTGGCCGCTTCGCTGATGAAAATTGGCAACGACATCCGCCTGCTGGCTTCGGGCCCGCGCGCCGGCATCGGCGAGCTGCACATTCCCGACAACGAGCCCGGCTCCAGCATCATGCCCGGCAAAGTGAACCCCACCCAGTGCGAGGCCCTCACGATGGTGGCCGCCCAGGTAATGGGCAACGACGTGGCCATCAACATTGGCGGCATGAACGGCCACTTCGAGCTGAACGTGTTCAAGCCGATGATGATTTACAACTTCCTGCACTCGGCCCGCCTCATCGGCGACGCCTGCGTGAGCTTCAACGACAAGTGCGCCGCGGGCATCGAGCCCATCAAGGCCAACATCAAGAAGCACGTAGACAGCAGCCTGATGCTGGTAACGGCCCTCAACCCGCACATCGGCTACTACAAAGCCGCCGAAATTGCCCAGACGGCCCACAAAAACGGCTCGACCTTGAAGGAAACCGCCATCCAGCTCGGCTACATCACCGCCGAAGATTTCGACGCCTGGATGAAACCCGAGGAAATGGTGGGCATGTAGGTTTTAGCGCCTGGTATAAGAACGTCATTCTTCGCTGCATCCTGAATGACGTTCCGGTTATTCGCTCGTGAGCCGCTGTCCCGCCCGGGGTGGCGGCTTACTTTTTTTCCGGGCATCTTTACCAATATCCGTAAATTGATTCTGCTATGGATTTCTCTCAGAACATCATCCTCGAAAACGAGCGGGCCCAACTGCGGCCCCTCACAACGGCCGACTACGAGGCCCTACTGTCCGTGGCCGCCGACCCCGAGTTATGGGCCTACACCCTGACCCGCGCCGACGACGCCATTGGGCTGGCCGCCTATATTGCCCAGGCCCTGGACGGCCGCGAGCGGGGCCTGCGCTATCCGTTGCTCATTATTGATAAGCAAACCGGACTGGCCGCTGGCAGCACCAGCTTTTACAACGTAAGTGCCGAGGAAGCGCGCATTAGTATCGGGTACACCTGGCTGGGCACCGAGTTTCAGCGCACCGGCCTGAACCGGGCCTGCAAATACCTGCTGCTGCGCTACGCGTTCGATGTGCTGGGCTGCGAGCGGGTTGAGCTGGAAACCGACGCCCGCAACACCAAGTCGCGCGAGGCAATGCGCCGGTTGGGGGCCACCGAGGAAGGCACGCTGCGCAGCCACCGCTACACCCAGGGCGGCGTGCGGCGCGACACGGTGATTTTCAGCGTTATCCGCCCTGACTGGGAAGAGCTGCGGGCGCGCGTGTTCCGCCAGACCGATGACGACCGCACCTAAGCGGCCCCCACCCGCTGCCGGCTCCGGGTCCCGCGCCACGCTGCTGCAGCGCCGGATGGCCAGCTTCGGCCATGCCTTCCGAGGTGTGGGGGCGGCATTGCGCACCGAGGTGCACCTCTGGTTCCATGCCGTTGCCACGGCCGCTGTATTGGGGCTGGGGCTGTACTGCGGCCTGGCGCGCTGGGAATGGGTGGCCGTGGCCCTGAGTGTGGGCGCGGTGTGGTGCGCCGAGTTGCTGAATACGGCTATCGAGGCAGTCGTCAACCTGGTGTCGCCGGAGTACCACCCGTTGGCGGGCCGCGCCAAGGATGTGGCCGCCGGTGCCGTGCTGGTAATGGCCCTGGCCGCGCTGGTGGTAGGCCTGCTGGTGTTCGGGCCGTATTTCTTTTAGGCGCCGGGAGGGACCGTCATTCAGCGCGCAGCAAAGAATGACGGTCCCTCCCGGATTATAGCTCCAGCCAACGAACTACGGCGGGGCTTCGTACCATGGCTGGGGCGCACGGCGGCTTTCCGGCAATTGCTGGCAAGGGCCGTTTTTCCGCCACCCACTGCCTGTATGCGAACTTCTTTTCTGCTGACGGCCGGCCTGGCGGCGGCGCTGTTTACCACTACCACGGCCTGCCAGCGCGGCATAGCCCTTACCACGCCCACCGACCCGCCACAGTCGGGCAACGCCAACGGGGTATCGACGCCCGCGCCCACCAGCGCCAACACCATCGAGCCCACGCCCAACCCCGAGCCCACCTTCAGCACGGCCAAGCGCCCGGCCTGGCTCGAAGAGAAAATTAAGGCGCATTTTGAGGCAAAAAAGGCCAATCCGCCCATCCAGATCTATAGCTACCAGTACAACGGCGCTACGGCATACTACGAAACGGCCGGCTGCTGCGACCAGTTCAGCAACCTGTACGCCGCCGATGGCAAGCTGCTCTGCCACCCCGACGGCGGCCTGACGGGGAAGGGCGACGGCCAATGCCCCGATTTTACCAAAGCCCGAACCGAAGAGAAGCTCGTCTGGAAAGACCCACGGTAGTTTTTCTGTAGAAATACGGAAGGCAACGGGGGAAGCGAGATAATGTAGTTTTGTGTCCTTCCCATTTCTCTTTCGTTACGCGCGGTCGGGTCGCACCGCTCCCGTCTCCCATTTCATTTTCAGTAAAATGATTAACACCATTGAAAAGCTTGGCGCATATAACGTGTGGGCCAACAACACCCTGCTCGGCCACCTTGATAGCCTCGTAGCCCAGGGCGCCACATTGCCCGCAGGCGGAATGCGCATCTACAGTCACGCACTCAACGCCCAGGCCATCTGGCTCGGTCGCCTCACCAACACGGCCAGCCCCGTAAAAGTGTGGCAGGAGCACGATTTGGCCGGCCTGCACCACTGGCACGAGCAAACGTCGGAGCGCTTCCATCAGTACTGCCAGCAGGCCGACGATGCGGAACTGAACCGCCTCATTACGTACACCAACTCGGCCGGCGACGGTTTCACCAGTCAGGTTTCCGATATTCTGACGCACATGCCCATTCACGGCAACTACCACCGCGGCCAGGTGGCCAAGGAGCTGCGCGCCGCCGGCCTTGAGCCCATCAACACCGACTTCATCACTTACTGCCGCGAACTGTCGGCTAAGGCTGCGGCGGCCGACGTGCCCAGCCTGTAGCCCGGCCGAAAGCTGCTTACGCGTATCGGGCAGTGAGCAAACGCGAAACCCTTTCGGACGGCTCGGGCAGCCAACCGAAAGGGTTTTGCGTTTGTTAGGAAGAAAGCGCGTGTGGCTGCCGCTGCCGCTCTACCGTTTCCATCCCTTCCCCTTTCCATGACCAACCCGCCTATTCCGGCCCAGCCGCCCGTGCTCAGCGCCGAGCGCCTCGCTACGGCCCTCTCCTACGCCCAGTACCGCCAGCGAATCGATGAGCTGATGGCCCAGGGACAGACCACCGGCGAGACGCAGTCGCCCGAACTGACGGATTACGCCAAGCTCAACATCCAGCGCATGCAGCGCCTCGACAAGAAAGCGGAACTGCTGCCCGAGCTGCAGAAGACCCTGGAGGCCCTGACGCAGGAGTATGCCTGGGTTATTATCACCGAAGGCTGGTGCGGCGACGCGGCCCAGATTGTGCCCGTACTCGAAAAAATGGCCCAGGCCAGTAATGGCCGAATCAGGACGTACTACTTGCTGCGCGATGAAAACCTGGACCTGATGGACCGCTACCTCACCAACGGCGGCCGGGCCATCCCGAAGCTGCTGGTGCTGCACGCCGACACCCGTACCGAGGTAGCCAACTGGGGCCCGCGCCCCGCCGAAGCCCAGGATTTGTTCCTGGAAACCAAGGCGGCCGGTGCTACTCACGAAGAATTTGCCGAAAAACTGCACGGCTGGTATGCCCAGGATAAAACCCGCGCAATTCAGCAGGAGCTGCTGGCATTGGTACGGGGCCTGTAAAAGGCTACTGCAAACTGCTACCGCAGCCGGTCCATGCTGCGAACCAGCCGCTCGTCGCGGCGGATGAAGCGGCTGGCCAGCAGGTTAAGCATCAGGGCCAGCGTGGGCAGGTAGAACCCGGCCTCATAAGTGCCGATAAGCTTGATGTTAAGCAGCTGCTCGCCCTGGCTGGAGTAGTAAAAGTTGGCGGCGATGGTGCCCACAATCAGCAGGAAGTTGAGCATGCCCAGCTTGAGCTGGTTGAAGCGGTTGCGGAACTGGAAGATGGATAGCAACGCCACGGCCGCCGAAGCCCCGGCCAGTGCCGCAATGGCCCAGGTATTGGTTGCGCCGAGGGTGCTGCCGCCCGGCGCGGCGCTGGCGAAACTGAGCGTAAAGGCCGTTAGCAGGGCCGTTCCCTGGCTGGCAGGGTCGGTTTTAGTCCAGATGGGCACCACCAGTACGCTGAGCATGGACAGGGCCAGCAGCAGCAGAAATACGCTTTGGATTCTTTGTATCATCTTTGTGGATTGACTGTTCGGCTGACTAAAAACGCCCCTGCGGGACGACAAAAGTAGCCAACTGCGACCAGAAAAACAGGATTCCTCTCCATGCCTACCGCCTATATCGTGGACGCCGTCCGCACTCCCATTGGCAAATTTGGCGGGGCGCTCAGCAGCGTCCGCCCCGACGATATGGCCGCCCACGTCCTGCGTGAGCTGCTCCGCCGCAACCCCACCCTCGACCCCAGCGCCGTTGAAGACGTGATTCTGGGGGCTGCCAACCAGGCTGGCGAAGACAACCGCAACGTGGCCCGTATGGCTGCGCTGCTGGCTGGCTTGCCCGTTACGGTGCCCGGCAATACCGTCAACCGCCTGTGCGCCTCGGGCCTGCAGAGCATCATGGACGCCTCGCGCGCCATCCGGGCCGGCGAGGGCGACGTTTACCTGGCCGGCGGCACCGAAAGCATGACCCGCGCGCCCTTCGTAATGGCCAAATCGACGACGGCCTTCGACCGCGACTTTACGGCCCACGACACCACGCTGGGCTGGCGCTTCGTCAACCCCAAGCTCTCGAAGCTGCACCACCCTTACGCCATGGGCGAAACGGCCGAAAACGTAGCCCGCCAGTACAACGTGAGCCGCGCCGACCAGGACCAGTTCGCCTTCGACTCGCAGCGCAAGTACCAGCGCGCCTTCGAGAAGGGCCGCTTCCGCCGCGAAATCGTGCCCGTATTCATTGCGAATCCTAAGGGCCATGCGGCCCTCTTCGATCAGGATGAGCACCCGCGCCTCTCTACCCTCGAAAAGCTGGCTACGCTACGGCCCGCCTTCCAGGTAGACGGCAGCGTAACGGCCGGCAACTCGGCCGGCATCAACGACGGGGCCGCCGCCCTGCTCCTGGTAAGTGAAACTGCTTTGGAGAAGTATGGCCTCAAGCCCATGGCCCGGGTAGTGGCCTCGGCCGTTACCGGCGTCGACCCCGCCTACATGGGCATCGGGCCGATATCGGCTACCCGTAAGGTGCTGGAGCGCGCCGGCCTCAGCATCGACGACATCGACCTGTTCGAACTCAACGAAGCCTTTGCCGCCCAGGCCCTGGCCTCCATGCGCGAGCTAGGTATCGACCCGGCCAAAGTGAACGTGAATGGCGGCTCCATTGCCATCGGCCACCCGCTGGGAGCCAGTGGCACCCGCATAACGGCCACGCTACTGCACGAAATGCAGCGCCGCGACAATGTGCGCTACGGCCTGGCTACCATGTGCGTGGGCGTCGGCCAGGGCGCGGCTATTATTTACGAGAAGATGTAGGTACGAGCTGTAGCGCGAACCGCAGCACAGTGAAACTAAGCTCCGGCTTCGCCTATCATTTCTGACTGCCGCGCCGCGTGTAATCGTTCAACGATACGCGAAGCCGGAGTTTCGCGCTACAGCCGATAGTAGACTTCATTCATGCCCGACCCGCTGCTGAACCCGACGCTGGAACTGCCCTTAGCCGGGGCCCGGCTGCGGCCCTGGACGTTTGCCGATGCGCCGGCCCTGGCCCGCCACGCCAACGACGACCGGGTAGCGCGCCACATGCGCGACACGTTTCCGTTTCCCTACTCGGCCGGCGACGCGGAGTTTTTCCTGTGTCTGGTGGCCGACAGCACCCGCGACCTGTTTCTGGCCATTGAGGTAGATGGCGAGCCGGTGGGCAGCGTTGGCGTCCACTTCAAAACCGATGTGCGCCGCCGCTCAGCCGAAATCGGATATTGGCTCACGCCCGCCTGCTGGGGCCGGGGGCTGGCCACGGCCGTCGTGCGCACCACCTCGGCCTACGTGCTGGCCCATTTCGACGTCTGCCGGCTCTACGCGGTAGTATTCGCCAACAACCCCGCCTCAGCCCGGGTGCTCGAAAAGGCCGGCTACGAGCTCGAAGGCCGCATGCGCCGCAGCGTAGTAAAGGATGACCAAACCCTGGATTCGTTGCTCTACGCGCTGGTGGTATAGCGTCCTTGAGCTGTTAGCTTGTAGCGCGAAGCTCCAGCTTCGCGTTTCGCTGCTGACTTTGCTACGATTCCGTTCAACGAAACGCGAAGCTGGAGCTTCGCGCTACAAGCTAACAGCCCTCAGCTAATGGCTAACAGCTCAAAAACATGCGCTACTTCCTGCACCTAGCCTACGACGGCACTGAGTACCACGGCTGGCAGATTCAGCCGCGGGTGACGACGGTGCAGCAGGAGTTGGACCGCTGCCTGAGCCAGGTGCTGCGCCAGCCGGTGTACTGCCTGGGCAGCGGCCGCACCGATTCGGGCGTGCATGCCAGCCACCAGGTGGCCCACTTCGATGCCGACCTGCCCGACACCCTCGATTTGCCCACGCTGCTCTACCGCCTAAACCGGGCGCTGCCCACCGGCATTCGGGGGCAGGTGCTGCACCCGGTGCCGGCCAACGCCCACGCCCGCTTTGCGGCCCGGGCCCGCACCTACGAGTACCACGTGCGCCTGCTGCCCGACCCATTCGCCACCCGCTTCAGCCTCTACCTCGACCGTGCCCCCGACCTGGCCGCCATGAATGAGGCCGCGGCCCTACTGGTCGGCACTCACGATTTCACCAGCTTTTCCAAGGTGAAAGGCGCCGAAAAGCACTACAACTGCACCTGTTTCGAGGCCGGCTGGCACGAGGAGCCGGGCGGGCTGGTGTTCCGCATCCGGGCCAACCGTTTCGTGCGCGGCATGGTGCGACTGGTAGTGGGCACGCTGCTGAGCGTGGGCCGCGGTAAGCTGAGTCCGGCGCAGTTCGGCGAGATTTTCCGGAGCCTGAGCCGGGTGCACGCCAGCGGCGCGGCCCTGGCCGGTGGTCTGTTCCTATGCCGCGTAGAGTACCCGGCCGAGTTGGTGGATGCGGCGGTGCTGCCGGCGGGAGTGCCGTATTTTAAGGGGGTGTGAAATTCGGTGTTTATATTCCTAACATCTTGATTATATCATCTCAGGCGTTTCTTATATGAATTGGGAGCACTTAGCTAGGACTGTTTATTATCGTGATGGTTCGTTGCGGGATATTTTTGTTTTTAATACAAACCGGGATGACTGGGCTAAATGGGCTAAACTGGTAAATTCAGAATATTCGGTGGAATACAAGTATTACGATACAGATAAAACAGAAACCGCAATTGATATAGCCAATGTTTTTGCTGTGTGGGACGGCCTTTCTGAGCAATATGCACGTGCTTCAATCAATGTCGGCGGCTGTATTGTTAACTGCTTTTTCTTTATAGAAGATGAGTTGGACAATGATATAGCGCCAAAGGAAATTCACACTATTGAGGGGCATAACACGCTTATGCATTATTTGCTGCAGGTGTCTACCCTATTGCAGAAGCCCGTTGTTCTCACGCCAGAATTAACTCCGGAAGAAATTTTGTTGATGGCTGTTAATGGGCAGATACAATACCCCAAGGTGAGTCCGTAAGATTTTTCATTCCTGCTCTAAGCGCATTATAATCTTAATAACGTCCACTTTCAACTCCTGGCTTCTAACTTCTAGCTCCTTTCTAGAGTTACCTTTGCATTCCTTTAGAAACCCAATGGAGCAAGCTAAACCCGCCACCAAAACCGGCAACGTATTCGACTGGCAGGTGCTGCGCCGGCTGATGAAGTACGTGCGCCCTTACCGGCGCGTATTTTATTTCCTGATTTTCCTCACCGTTGCCACGGCCGCGCTGGGCACGCTGCGGCCCTTCCTGATTCAGCAGATGGTCGATGTGAGCATCGAGCAGGGCGATGTGGCGGGCCTGAACAAGATGTTCGGGCTGCTGCTGGTGCTGCTGGTGGGCCACGCCATCGTTAGCTACCTGCAAACCTATTTCGGCGGCTGGCTGGGCCAGTACATCGTGCGCGACATCCGCGTCGACCTCTACCAGCACATCCTCGACCTGCGCCTCAAGTTCTTCGACCGCACGCCCATTGGCCAGCTCGTCACGCGCAATATTTCCGATGTCGAAACGCTGTCGGACGTGTTCAGCGAGGGTTTGGCGGCCATGATTGGCGACATTCTGCAGCTCGTGTTCATCGTGAGCTTCATGTTCTACATCGACTGGCGGCTGACGCTGATTAGCTTGTCGGTGATTCCGCCGCTGCTCATTAGTACTTACGTCTTCAAGGAGAAAATCAAGCAGTCGTTCCAGGAGGTGCGCACGGCCGTTTCCAGCCTCAACTCCTTCGTGCAGGAGCACCTGACGGGTATGAACGTGGTGCAGATTTTCAATAACGAGGCCCGCGAGCAACGCAAGTTCGAGGCCATCAACCAGGAGCACACCCGCGCCAATATCCGCTCGGTGCTCTACTACAGCATCTACTTCCCGGTGGCCGAGGTGCTAGCCGCCGCCGGTGTAGGCCTGCTGGTGTGGTACGCTGCCCAAGGCCAGATTGAGGGCACAATTTCCAAGGGCGCGCTTATCGCCTTTATCATGTACAACGCCCTGTTCTTCCGGCCCATCCGCCAGATTGCCGACCGTTTTAACACACTGCAGCTGGGCCTGGTGAGCACTGAGCGCCTGCTCAAGCTACTCGACAGCAAGGAACTGATGGCCGACAATGGGACCTATGCTCCTGAGCAGCTACGCGGCGACGTGCAGTTCGAGCACGTCTGGTTTGCCTACAACGACGAGGACTGGGTGTTGCGCGACGTGAATTTCGACATCAAAGCGGGCCAGACCTACGCCTTTGTGGGAGCCACCGGGGCCGGCAAAACCAGCATTATCAACCTGCTGAGCCGCTTCTACGAAATCAACAAAGGGACCATCAATATCGATGGCCACGACCTGCGCGACTACGACCTCAAAGACCTTCGCCGCCACATCGGTGTGGTACTCCAGGACGTGTTTCTGTTCGCCGGCACCATCCGCGACAACATCACGCTGGGCAAAACCGACATCACCGACGCCCAAATCTGGGAAGCGGCTGACTTGGTGGGCGCCCGCCGCTTTATCGAGCGGCTGCCCGGCGCCCTCGATTACGCCGTGATGGAGCGCGGGGCCACGCTTTCGGTGGGCCAGCGCCAACTTATCAGCTTCGTGCGGGCCATGGTGTACCAGCCGCGCATCATCATTCTCGATGAGGCCACTTCGTCGGTCGATTCGGAAACCGAGGAGCTGATTCAGCAGGCCATTGAGAAACTCATGCAGGGCCGCACCAGCCTCGTGATTGCCCACCGCCTGAGCACCATCCAGAAAGCCGACCAGATTATCGTGCTTGACAAGGGCGAAATCAAGGAGTCGGGCACCCACGAGGAGTTGCTGCGCCACCAAGGCTTCTACGCCAACCTTTACCAGATGCAGTACGCGTAGTTTTGAGCCTATCAGAACGTCATGCAGAGCGCAGCGAAGCATCTCGCGCGCAGACGCTGCCAAAGTGATTCAACGCCAGCACGCGAGATACTTCGCTACGCTCTGCATGACGTTCTTTTCGACAGCATTTTATCTTATTTGTTCCATGAATCGAATTCTACTTGCCCTTGCTTTGCTGCTGATTGTTGGCTTTTCGGTGGTGTACTGGCAGATGGGCGGCTTCAAGGCCGCTACCGTTACGCTCGAAACCACCACCCAGCCCTACTTTGTAGCCGGCCGCTACTACGCCGGCCCAGCCAACGACGAGGCCTTTGGCGACCTGACCCGGGAGGCTTACAACGTGCGCAAATCGGGCAAGCTGCGCGGCGACTTCGGTAACATCTTCTACAACAGTCCCGAAAGCACCCGCGACTCGGCCCGCGTGTTTGTGGGCGTACTCGTGGCCGACACCACCAGCCAGCCGCTGCCCAAGGGCTACTCCTACCGCGTCTTCCCAGCCGGCCAGCGCGTGCTGCACGCCCGCATCCAGGCCAGCTACCTCGTAGCCCCCGACAAGCTCTACTCCGGCATCACGGCCGCCGCCGAAGCCCAGAAGCTGTCGTTGGCGCACGTGTATCTGGAGCGTTTCCCCGACCAAGGCGACCCGGAAGTTTTCGCGGTGGTGAAGTAGGTTTTTTTAAGCTGTTAGCTGACAGCTATTAGCTGCTATTTTTCGCGCCGCTAATCCCTAAACGCCAAACTGCCCGCCGAACCAAAGTTCAGCGGGCAGTTTGAAAGAGAGGGTACTGTGAGGTCGGGGTGGCAGGATTCGAACCTGCGGCCTCCTGCTCCCAAAGCAGGCGCGATACCGGGCTACGCTACACCCCGAAAAAAAGCCTCCGGGTGGGGTTCCCGGAGGCTTAATCGAAAAACATTCGTCGTCGGAGTGGCAGGATTCGAACCTACGACCTCCAGCACCCCATGCTGGCGCGATACCAGGCTACGCTACACCCCGATGAATGATGATGCAAATGTACGCCACCCAAACGGTAAAACGCAAGCAACCCGGCGGTTTTTCTTGCACCTCAGCAGGCTATTTGCCGGCAGAATACCATATGCAACTGTTTGCGTGCCGGTTGTCTCCTGTTGAAGAAGAAAGGACCGCCAAAAAAGTTGATTTGGCGCGCTTCTTGTCCGGTAGAAGCGGCTTACTTTTAGGTCGGTAAAACCAGTAGCAGGGGTGTTCATCGTATCTTCCCTACTCGTATTGAACCTTGTTTTTTCAGCACGTCTATGAAAACCTCTACTTTCCTGGTTTGCCTGCTGGCGTTGCTGGCAGTTGGCACCATAGCGCGGGCCCAGGCCCCGGCCGCTACCACCGTAGCCACAGCTCCCCCAGCCCTGATTACCAGCAACACGGAGACGCCAGCGGCTCACAACGAAGCGCTGAAGCTGCGGCTTAATCACAATCCTATTACCAATGCCCTAACCGTACATACCGACGCCACGGGTCCCACCCGCATCGAGGTCAACGGCGCCGATGGACGTCCCGTCATCACCCGCGACGTGTTGCTGGCCGGCGAGTCGGCGGTGGTGCTCAGCGTGGCCAACCTGCCCCGCGGCGCCTACATCGTGAAATGCGTGGCCGGCGAACGGCGCGGCATGAAACGCGTGATTCTGGGGCAGTAGCTTTTAGAAGTCAACAAGAAAAGGTCAAAAGTAAAAGCCGTTGAATGTTGCCATGTGGCTCGTTCGACAGCTTTTACTTTTGACCTTTTCACTTTGACTTACAGAACCTACGCCTCCTCGCTCTGAAGCTGCCGCTCGTAGAGGGCGCGGTAGAGGCCCTGTTCGTCGCGCATAAGGGCTTCGTGGGTGCCGTGCTGCACAATGTGTCCGTCGTCGAGCACCAGGATTTCATCGGCCAGCTTTACCGAGCTCACACGGTGGCTGATAATGAGGCTGGTGCGGTTATGCATAATACGCTGCAGCGCCCCCAGAATAGCATTTTCGGTGTCGGTATCTACGGCCGAGAGGGCGTCGTCCAGAATCAGGATTTTGGGCTCCTTTACCAGGGCCCGGGCAATGCTGACGCGCTGTTTCTGCCCGCCCGAAAGCGTAATGCCCCGTTCGCCGAGCTTGGTATCGAAGCCCTGGGGGAAGTCGATGATGTTGTTGTAAACGTTGGCGTCGCGGGCGGCCTGCAGCATGCGGGCTTCGTCAGGCTCGTCGAGGCCGAAGTTGATGTTGTTGCGGATGGAATCAGAGAACAGGAACACATCCTGCGGTACG
The DNA here is from genome assembly GCF_013377905.1 of Hymenobacter terrestris. Lineage (GTDB taxonomy): Bacteria > Bacteroidota > Bacteroidia > Cytophagales > Hymenobacteraceae > Hymenobacter > Hymenobacter terrestris. Next base: position 49,616 of record NZ_JABKAV010000018.1, on the reverse strand, counting down.
TAGCCGATCTGGCTCCGGAGCGAAGTGAGGGCCAGGTCACGCACATCCACGCCATCGACGCTGATGCTGCCTTCAGTTACATCATATAGGCGTGAGAGCAGGGCTGCCACGGTGCTTTTGCCCGAGCCGGTGTTACCGATAACGGCCAGCGTCTGGCCCGGCCGGATGCGGAACGACACGTCGCGCAGGGCCTGGATGCCGGTATCGGGGTAAGTAAACGACACATGGTCGAAGTTGATTTCGCCTTTAATATCCAGTTCGATGTGCTGGCGCGAAACGATGTCGGTCTTCTGATCCATGAACTCGTTGATGCGCGCCTGGGAGGCCTCGGCGCGCTGCACCAGCGAGGAAGTCCAGCCCAGGGCCGTAACGGGCCAGGTAAGCAGGTTCACGTAAATCAGAAACTCGGCAATACTACCGGTGGTAATCGTGCCCCGGATAACTTCCTGGCCGCCCACCCACACGGTAATAATCGTGCTCAGGCCCACCAGAAACAGAATCAGCGGAAAAAACAGCGAGTTGACGAAGTTCAGGCTCAGCGACTTTTCCTTGTACTCGTTGGAGGCCGCCGTGAACTGCCGGTGCGAGTCTTGCTCGCGCACGAACGACTTGATGACCCGGATACCCGAAAACGCCTCCTGCACAAAGGTCGTCATGCCCGACAACGAGCGTTGGATTTCGTCGGACTTGCGCTGGATGATGTTGTTGACGTAGAAAATACTGATGCTCAGCACCGGCAACGGCAGCAGCGTGTAGAGCGTCAGCTTCACGTTCACCATGAGCATGAGCGGCACGATGAGCACGAACAGCAGCACGAGCTGCATAAAATACATGATGGCCGGCCCGATGTACATGCGCACCCGGCCTACATCCTCGGAAATGCGCGACATCAGGTCGCCGGTGCTGTGGCGGCGGTAGAAGCTCAGCGGCAGGCTCTGGTAGTGCTGGTAGATTTCGTTTTTCTGATCGTTTTCCACCAGCCGGCTCATCACAATCAGCGTCTGGCGCATGAAGAACAGGAAGATGCCCCGTAGCAGCGCCATCAGCAGAATCAGGAGCGCGTAGAGCAGCACGTTGCGCCCAAACAGCTCGTAGACCTGCGTTTGGGCCCGGGTGCCGCCATACAGGTGATACAAGTCAATACCCTCGCCTACCAGATCGAAGGCGTAGCGCACGATTTGGGCCGGAAAGATGGCCAGCAGCGTACTCAGGGCCACGAACAGCACGCCTCCGAGGAAGTGCCATTTGTAGCGCAGCAGGTATTTGTTGGTTGCGTAAAGTGCGGGCACCAGCGAAAAGTTGGGAAGTGGTATAGTATAGGAAGGTAGAAAGTTAAAAACGGCGAAAAGGGTTTCACTGGCTGAATCCGGGGCAGTGGCCGCGCCAGCTTACCGTTGGGCTACGTGCCAGGCCCTTCTTAACTTCTCGGCCGGCCAACTTCTAAACTCCCGCAAATCGGCGTACTTTTGCACCCGAATTGCGGGGGCATCGGGCCGAGCCGCGCGGGGCGTTCATTGAGCGAAGAGGAAACAGCCGAAGGCCATTCCCCATCGTTTAACGACTGCCGGGCGCTGGCAGCGGGCCGCCACCACCGCGAAGGTACGCCAATCCTCCCCTTCCCACCCACCCATTTTCCATCTCCCCCACGTTATGGTTGAAACGCAAATAGTAACCGAGGCCTCCGTTTTCGGGCAGATTGCCGAGTTCCAGCACGAGCAGGTAGTGTACTGCCACGACCACGAAACGGGTCTGAAAGCCATCATCGGCATTCACAACACCGTACTCGGCCCCGCCCTCGGCGGCACCCGCATGTGGCACTATGCTTCGGATGCCGAGGCCCTGAACGATGTGCTGCGCCTGAGCCGCGGCATGACTTACAAGGCAGCTATTTCGGGCCTGAACCTGGGCGGTGGCAAGGCAGTCATCATCGGCGACGCCGCTACGATGAAAACCGAGGCGCTGCTGCGCAAATTCGGCCGCTTCGTGCAGAACCTCAACGGCAAGTACATCACGGCCGAAGATGTAAACATGACCACCCGCGACATGGAGTTCATCCGGATGGAAACCAAGCACGTTTCGGGCCTGCCCGAGAGCATGGGTGGTTCCGGTGACCCGTCGCCCGTAACGGCCTACGGTACCTACATGGGCATGAAAGCCGCCGCCAAGCGCGCCTTCGGCTCCGACTCGCTGGCCGGCAAGCGCATTGCCGTGCAGGGCATGGGCCACGTGGGCACCTACCTGCTGGAATATCTGCAGAAAGAAGGCGCTCAACTCATCGTGAGCGACTACTACGAAGACCGGGCCCTCGACGCGGCCAACCGTTTCGGTGCCCAGATGGTCGGCCTCAACGACATCTACGACCAGGACGTGGACATCTACTCGCCCTGCGCGCTGGGTGCCACGCTCAACTCCGACACTATTCCGCGCCTGAAGTGCCAGGTAGTGGCCGGATGCGCCAACAACCAGCTCGCCGATGAAAACATCGACGGACCAGCTCTGGTGAAGCGTGGTATCGTGTACGCTCCCGACTTCCTCATCAATGCCGGTGGCCTCATCAACGTGTATTCGGAAGTAGTGGGCGGCAACCGCGAGGCGGCCCTCATCCAGACCGAGAAAATCTACGACATCACTACGCAGGTGCTGGCAAAGGCCGAGCAGGAAGGCAGCCACCCGCAGGCCGCCGCCACCCGCCAGGCCGAAGAGCGCATCGCCGCCGTCGGCAAGGTAAAATCAACCTATTAATTTTTAGCGCTTGGTGATTTTTGCAAAGTGCCGAGGATTCAATAGAACAGCCTAAGTACTACGCACTAACCACCAAGCGCTAAACCACTTCTACCAAATGCTCAACCGTCGCACGCTCCGCATCAAGGTCATGCAGGCCCTGTACGCCTACCATCAGGCCGTCGGGTCCGATTATTCTTTGGCTCTTGAGCGGATTGCGGAAGCCTTCGTGCCCGACCTGACGGCGGCTGAAGCCCCCGACCGCAAGCTGCTGCAAGGCCAGCGCAAGATGGGCGAGGTTATTTTCAAGGAGTGGCATAAGTCGGGCGAAACCCCGGAGCCGACCGACGATGCTGACGTAAACGACGCGGTGCAGGAGGCCATCAAGTTCTACCAAAAGGCCGTAGCCAAGGATAAAACCTACTACGCCGGCCAACTGGTGAGCGGAGCTGAAGCCATACACGACCAGTACCTGCACCTGCTCAATATTCCGGAGGTGCTGCTGCAGATTCTGGAGCAAGAGCGTGGGCGCGACTCGCGGCGGCTGACGGCCTCCCCGGAGCCGTTACTCGACACCACCCGGCTCTCGGAGAACCAGGCCATCAGCAAACTGATGGAGAATCTGCAGCTGCAGGACCTGACTATTCGGCGCAACCAAAAGTGGCACGGCCAGCCTGAGCTGGATGCGCTGCGGGCGGCTTGGCGCAATGAGATGAAGCAGGATCCCGAGCTGCTGAGCTACCTGGCCGCTCCGGCCGGCAGCTACGCCGAAGACCAGGAAATGCTCAAGCACCTCTACAAGGAGTTCGTGTTTAAGGGCACGGCCCTGCCCGAGTACATTGAGGAGGACGACCAGAACTGGGAGGAAAACCGCTCGGTAGTGAAAAACCTGGTTATCAAAACGGTGAAGATGCTCGATGAGGCGGCCGACGAGAACATGGTGCTTATGTCGCTGTCGGCTAACTGGACCGAAGACAAGGAGTTTGCCGAGAGCCTTTACCAGCAGACGCTGGCCGACGACGCGCAGTACGAGCAACTCATCGCCGACTCGTCGCAGAACTGGGACGTGGACCGCGTAGCCCTGACGGACAAGATCCTGCTGAAAATGGCGCTTTGCGAGATGCACCTGTTCCGGGCTATTCCGGTGAAGGTGACCATCAACGAGTACATCGAAATCAGCAAGAACTACAGCACGCCTAAAAGCAAGCAGTTCGTCAATGGCATCCTCGACAAGCTGGCCCAGGACCTGACGGCCAGCGGTGCCATCCGCAAGTCGGGCCGCGGCTTGCTGGACAACCAGTAGCCGTGATGTAGTTGGAGGAACGTTCTTCCAACTACTACCCGTCCGTTCCCGTACTTAGGGCTAATACTCTATCTCTCACCTCTCCGTACTCACCTTTCCCATGAGTAGCAAAACCACCACTGGTATTCTGTGCTTTGCCGGCGGCGCCCTCACCGGGGCCGTAGTTGGCCTGTTGTATGCCCCCGAAAAGGGACGTGAGACTCGTAGCTGGCTCAGCTACCAGCTCGAAAAGTACCGCGAAACCCTGGCCGACCTCACCGAGAATCTTGTAACGAGCCGCTCCGACCAAGGGCCCAGCTCGGCCAAAAGTGAGGGCCAGCGCGTAATTCAGGATGCCAAGAGCAAGGCCGAACAGCTGTTGGGCGACGTCGACCAGCTCATCGAACAGATCAACTCGCGCAAAACGCTGTAAACAGCCCCACCACGCGCCGGGTAGCCGGCACAATGTTGCGGGTGCTTTCTGCTTTTTTTGCTGATTATATGCACAAAAGTGCCGGAGAACTGACGCAACTGTCGGGGCTTCGGCACTTTTCGTTGCCCGCTCCGCTTCGGTATCGGTACCTTTACGGAAACGTTCCCGGTCATGCTTCCCCGAGCGGCCGGGCCGCTCTTCAAACCATCAACTCTTCAACGTAATGCAACTCATCACCCTTATCCCCGGCGACGGTATTGGTCCCGAAATCACAAAAGCAGTAACCGATATTTTTGCCGCCGCCGAGGTTCCGGTGCAGTGGGAGGAGCAGAACGCGGGCCAGACGACCTTTGACGCTTCGGGCGAGCTGATTCCGCAGGCCCTGCTCGATTCGCTGGAGAAAAATCGGGTAGGCCTGAAGGGCCCTATTACTACGCCCGTAGGCAAGGGTTTCCGCAGCATCAACGTAACGCTGCGCCAGAAGTACAATCTCTACCAGAACGTACGCCCGTCTAAAACCACCCCAGGTATTGCCTCGCGCTACGCCGACTCGGGCATCGACCTAGTGCTGTTTCGCGAGAATACCGAAGGGCTGTACTCGGGCCTCGAAATGTATGATGAGCACAACGGTATTGCCGACTCGATAGCCCGCAACACGGTGGTTGGTGCGCGCCGCATTTGCCGCGCCGCATTTGCCTACGCCGCCAAGCACGGCCGCAAAAAGGTAACCATGGCCCACAAGGCCAACATTCTGAAGGTAGCGGGCAAGGTGATGCTCGACGCGGCCCAGGAAGCGGCCCGCGAGTTTCCGCAGATTCAGTATGAGGAGAAAATCATCGACAACATGTGCATGCAGCTGGTTATCCGGCCCGAGCAGTTCGACGTGATTGTGACCACCAACCTGTTCGGCGACATCCTTTCCGACCTGTGCGCTGGTTTGGTAGGCGGCTTAGGCGTGGTGGCCGGTGCCAACATCGGCGACGATATGGCCATTTTTGAGGCCGTCCACGGCTCGGCTCCCGACATTGCCGGCCAGGGCAAGGCAAACCCTACCGCCTTACTGCGCTCAGCCCTGATGATGCTCCACCACATCGGCGAGCATGCCAAGGCCGACCAGATCGAGAAAGCCCTGCACCTGACGCTTCTGGACAAGAGCAAGTGCACCGGCGACCTGGGTGGCTCGGCCTCCACCAGCGAGTTCACCCAGGCCATTATCGGTAACCTGGGCAAGTAAGTGCGAAAGGTGAGATAGTAGCCCTGTCGTTCCAGCTAAGAAGGAGGCCGGATTAAGCCGTTTTAGCGTTGCTGCTCAACGGCTTAACCTAGGCCTCTGCTCCTTCGGAATGGTAGGGCTACTGTGTGGCTTCATTTCTTACTGCAACTCAACCTTACTTATATTTGTCTTTCGGAAGCCGCATACCGGCTTCTCATTTTGACTTTCAGTTCCCTATGAAACGTACACTGCTTTCTTCTCTGCTGCTTTCCGGCGCGCTGCTGCTGGGCGCCTGCAACAACAACCCCAGCGAGGTGGGCACCGAGGGCATGAATGCCGCCGCTGCCGATGCCAACGCTGCTACGGCTGCTCCGCTCATCGACAATCCCAATGTGAGCTCGGAAACAGAGGCGCCCAATCCCAACGCGCCGGTGATGACCTTCGCCAAGGTTGACCACGACTTCGGTGACATCCAGCCGAATGCGATAGTAAAGACCACTTTCGAGTTTACCAACACTGGTAAGTCGCCGCTCATTATTGAAAACGCCACGGCCGCCTGTGGTTGCACCACGCCCAACTGGACCAAGGAGCCAATTGCCCCCGGTGGAAAGGGCACGATTGACGTGCAGTTTGACGCCCACGGCAAAACGGGGATGCAGAACAAGGAAGTGGCTATTCAGGCCAACACCCAGCCCAGCATCAACAAAGTGGTCATCAAGACCAACATCCTGCCCGACGGCCAGAACGGTCCTTACCGGCAGTAAGCCAGCGTTGGGGGAGTATTCGGTAACGCCTGTTCCCCTAGCATTGCCCATTCTGCTTCTCTCCTGCTGAAACACCCACTTATGTTCGCTTCTCTTTTGCTGCAAGCCCCCGCCGCCGGTGCCGGAGGTCTTATCCAATACCTGCCCTTGGTAGCCATGGCCGGGGTGGTGTACTTTTTCATGATCCGGCCCCAGCAGAAGCGCGCGGCTACCGCCAAAAACTTCCGGGCCAGCCTAGCCAAGGGTTCCCATGTGGTAACTATTGGCGGACTGCACGGCAAAATCGTGGACCTGAGCGAAGAATCGGTGACGGTGGAAGTTGACAAGGCGGTACGCCTGCGCTTCGACCGTGCGGCCATTGCCCGCGAAGTAGCCAGCAAAACCACCGTAGCAGCCGAGTAGCCCCTGCAGCGAGGCGCCAATTCGGCGCTTGTAGTATCTTGTGGATTCCGGAATTCCGGCTTCGGGTGCAACCGGAGGCCGGAATTTTGGCTTCTGAACCAGTTTGCGCCGCGTTCTTCACCCTTTTCAGCTGATTTCCTGTGTCGTCTGCCCGCCCCAGTATTCGTCTGCTCCGCTGGTTCGTGAGCCCGTTTTTCGGGCAGGAGCGCAGCTATTGGCGGGCCGTACTGGCGTGCTTTCTGGTGGCCAGCACTTTCTGGCTGCTCAACGCGCTCAACAAAACCTACACCACCCGCATCAGCTATCCGCTGGTATGCCGCTACGACGATGCGCGCTTTGTGCCGGTGCAGCCGCTACCCAACGAAGTAGCCGTGAACGTAACCGGCCGGGGCTGGAAGCTGCTGCGGGGCCAGCTGCCGCTGGAGGTGCGCCCCGCCGAAATAGTGTTGCGCGACCCGACCACCCGCTACCTCACGGCCGGCAACCTGCGCCCGGCCCTGCAGCAGGCCATGGACGGGTTGCAGCTCAACTACCTGGTTTCGGATACGTTGTGGGTTGACCTCGATCGGCTGGTAAGCCGCCGCCTGCCGCTGGCCCTGAGCCCGGCCACCGATGGGGCCGCACTGCCCTACGAAGCCCGCTTCAAGCCCGATGCCGTTACCTTCACCGGCCCCGCCAGCAAAGTCAACTCCCTGCCCGACCCCTATCCCTTGCACCTGCCCCAGGCTCCGGCCGGTTCCACCCAGGGCGACGTGCAGGTGCCCATTGGCGGCCCCGACCAGGTACAGTCGGATGTAACCGATGTGCGCGTGCGCCTCGTGCGCCGGCCCGTAGTAACGCTGCCCGTTGATGTGGTGCCCGAACTGCTCGACGCGCCCGCCGGCCGCCGCTTCCGTTTTACGCCGGCTACGGTACGGGTGCGGCTACAGTTCTTCCCCGAAGACACAGCGGCCTTCCGCCCCGACCAGTTGCGGGTACAGCTGCACTACGGCCAGTTTGCCAACCCCACCGATTCAGTATTGCGCCCCTTTCTGTCGCGTAAGCCACCCCAGGTACGAGGCTATCTGGTGCTTACGCGCGGCGTGCGGGTGACAAGTCAGTAGGCTTCATCTGGTAACCAGAGCCGCATAAAAACCGTCATTTTCGCAAACGCCAAAGCCCCGCAGAGGTAACACCGGCTGTTTGTCAACCAGTGCTCCTGTGCGGGGCCTTATTGGTATATAGCACTCACTACTATCTATGTATAAATAAGCTTTTATGCTGGTGTCTTAAGATTAAAAAGCTGAGTTTATCTTCCGCCTACTGCTGAATTCAGCTGAAAAAGGGCTTTCTAGACTTGGTTGGCGACTTCACTTGCTTATCGGGAGGAGAGGCGTTTAAGGAACCACCTAAAACACTGCTGTTATCGTGGTTTCGAGTCCCACAATGTGAACAGGTGTTCTCGAAATACGTATTTTTCCGGGCGCAATAGGGGCATTTCATATAAGCACTGATTACGGTCAACAGAGCCGGATTTCACTTTGCGCTACACATTGGAAAAGCTTTCTTACAGCTTTGGAGAAGGTAACAGCAGAAGAGGTTGGCCAGCTTCTTCCTATTTGCCGAGTACGAAATTCAACCTATAGTCGCATATTCACAAAGGCCAAAAATTTCTTTTTCTTCAGGATTTCAACACCCTCTGCTCTTCCGTGCCCCGCTTATCCCCACCCGTTCATGCTGCTTTGCAGGCCGCTGTGGCTACCCGCTTTGGGCAGCTGCTGCGTTACCCCAGCCATTGCGACGCCCTTGAGGAAGAGCTGCGCCAGGCACCGGCTACGGGCGGGCGGCGTTTGAGCCCGAGTACGCTGCGCCGGTTTTTCGGCCTCGTGGAGAAAGAAGGCGGCTACCACCTGCACACGCTCGATACATTGGCGCACTATGCTGGTCACGCCGATTTTGCGGCCTTTGGGCAGGCGTTGCGCCAACAGGCGAAAGTCGAAGCCAGCCACCTAACCGACATTCCGGAGCTGCTGGCCATGCAGCAGCTGGCATACCCCGAGCGCCTGCTGCTGGGCTATTTCCTGGGCCGCATCACGCGGCCGTCCACGCCTACAGCACCGGCCCCGGCGCTGGCGCTGCGGCTGGCCGCCCACCCGGCCGGGCAGGAGTACTACGTTGAATCGTTCGTGGATTTGGCTTATCTGAACGGAGCCTACGGCCAGGTAGTGCACACATATCTGCAGCACAAATTCACGCCCGAAGCCCAACTTTTCGGGCATTGCGCGCTGTTTCTGGGCGAGTTTCTGGCCCAGGACGAGCCGGCCTGGCAACAGCGGCTGGCGCAGTTGCTGGATCTGCCCGTGCCCGCCAACTGCCATGCGTTTCCGCACGGCCGCCGGGCTTTTGCCGAGTTGGTAGCCGCCCACCACGATGCGCCGCAACAGACGCCCCCAGCCGCGTTGCTCAACCGGCTACGGCAGCAGGCCGCTGCCCACGCCGCCCGCCCGGTGGCTGCCCCGGGCGCTTTGCCGGCCTTCTACAACCTGTTCCCGGCGGGGTTTCATTTCCTGGTAGCCGAAGCGCTTTTTCTGACCGGACAATACCAGGCGCTCGGCGAATGGGTGGCCGCTACCTGGACCGAGGTTCCGGCCGTGGCCGCACTCGAAAACAACGTGTATACCGAGCTGCTGTATGCTTTTGAAGCAGTAGCCGCCCACCGTACGGGCGGAGCTGTACACCGTCCCACGGGGCTGCGGGCGCTGTTTATGCTCGATACCCACGGCTGGCTGCTCGATTATTACCAGGTACACCTATGGCTCGTGGAGCTGCATTTTGCAGTCGATACAGCCGAGCAGCAGGAACTGCGCGGCTATATCGATACTTTTGCGCTGCAGCACCGAATGCCCTTTTTCGGGCAGCTGGCCGGCCTAATTCCCCCGGCCGCACCGCTGTAGTACCTCACCCCGATTCGCTTACTAAACGCTAGCCAGATGCTCACAATAGGAATCACGGGCGGTATCGGCTCGGGCAAGAGTATAGTGGGCCGGCTGTTTACCGTGCTGGGCGTACCCCTCTACGACTCCGACAGCCGGGCCAAGGAGGTAATGGCCCACAACCTGCAGCTGCGCCAAGAGCTGACTGAAACGTTTGGCGCCGAAACCTTCGACGCCGAGGGTCGCCTTGACCGCGCCTACCTGGCCCGCGTCGCCTTCCCCGACCCCGCTCAACTGGCCCGCCTCAATGCCCTGGTGCACCCTCACGTCGGCCGCGACTTTGCTGATTGGGCCACGGCCCGCCATGCCGAGGGCCACGCCTACGTGCTTAAAGAAGCCGCGTTGCTCTACGAATCAGGCGCTTACAAGCAGCTCGACCGGATCATCACCGTTTTCGCACCCCAGACCCTACGCCAGCAGCGGGTGCTACTCCGCGACCCCCACCGCAGCGCCCAGGATGTACTTACCATCATCGGCAAGCAGCTGAGCGAGGACGAAAAGCTGGCCCGCGCCGACTATGTAATCTATAATGACGACGAACACCTGCTCATCCCGCAGGTGCTGCAGCTGGACGCAGAGGTAAAGGCACTGTCAGCTACCGGATAATCGGGCTGCGCTCGAATGGTCGTTCGCGGTCGAAGAGGTAGCGGTAGGTGACGTGGGTTTTATAGATGCGGGCGCCAATGGAGCGCGTGAGGGCCAGCATGCGGGGGTTGAAGTCGCCAATCCAGTTCATTTCGATTTCGCGGTAGCCGGCACGCATGAACTCGGCGCGGGCATGCACCATCAGGGCGCTTTCGACGCCCTGGCCCTGCCACTCGGGCACTACCCCGAAGATGACGCCAAACAGCTTTTTATCGCGGCGCGGCATGTACTGGCGCTTTTCCCAGAGGAAGCGCAGCTTAGCCAGCAGCCCGAACCGGCGGCTGACGTGCTTGAAAATCTGGTTCAGCTCGGGCAGGCTCACGAAGAACGCAATCGGCTCGTCGTTGTGATAGGCAAACCAGAGCAGGCGCTCATCGAGCACGGGCTGCATCTGCTTCACCAGCTCGCGGGCCTTGTCAAGGCTCATGGGATTGATGCCGCTGTGGTTGGCCCAGGCTAGGTTGTACACATGGTGGAAATCGTGGGCCAGCTTCTCAGTGTCGCGCTTGTTGGCGTGCTGGAACCGGAAGGTGGGATACTGTTGCGCATACTTGTCGAAGGCCTTGTAGAAGGCCGGATGCAGGGGCATATCGACTTCGCGGTAGCAGGTGTACTGCCGGAAAAACAGCTCGAAGCCATACCGCTCGAACAGCTGCTGGTAGTAGGGCTGGTGCAAGAACATCCCGTAGTTGGGCTCGGTAAAGCCCTCCGTCAGCAGCCCCCAGAACCGGTCCCGCTCCCCAAAATTAATGGGCCCGTCCATGGCCTCCATGCCGCGGGCCGCCAGCCAGTGCCGGGCAGCTTCAAACAGCTCGCTGGCCGCCGCCTGGTCGTCCTCACACTCAAAAAAGCCCATCCCGCCCACCGGCAGTGTGGGGTCGGCTGGCCCGGCATCACGATTGACGAAGGCCGCCACCCGCCCCACTGCCGTACCGGCCGCGTTGGTGAGCACCCAACGGATAGCCTCTCCGCGGGCAAGCAAGCCATTTTTGACCGGGTCGAACACGGCTTCAATATCCGGGTCGAGGGGCGAAATCCAGTTCGGCTGGTTCTGATAGAGCCGGGCCGGCAGGTCGAGAAACTGGCGAACAAGGGCGGGGCTATTGACTTCGAGGAGGGGCATGATTAACTGGGCTATTGGTTGTCAGCGGCTAGCGTTTAGCACGGGAGAGGTTGACCCGATAAGCGCGGGCTACCGGCGGGCAGCTCCGGCACGAGGCCTTCGGAAGATGCTCAGTGTTCTTATTCCCTCAACCCGGAGCGTATATATTTCGGTGCCGAGCGTATCGGGGTAGGCCTGCGGATGCCAACGGTAAGCCCCCATAAAATAGTCGGCTTCGGCCAGCGGTACATATTGGATACGGTGCCGCTGGGTAGCAGGTAGCATCAGGCTGTTGTTGTACAGCGGATAGTAATTGGGCACGGTTGCATTGATGCGTATTGGCCCGGTTGGCTGGTTTGCCAGCAGCCACTCCAGCCCCCGACGGTACGAAAGGCCCCAATAGTCGCGCTCGAACAGCCGTTCGGCCGCCGGGGCGCTCAGAAAGCTGAAGTACAGGTTCTGAAACGGATGCATGCGCACCATGCGCCACACCGTGTGGGCCGTAGCGAGCCCGAAAACGGCCAGCCCGGCCAGCGCCAGCTGCCGGCCCCGCCCCCGCTGCCCGCTACGGCGCCAGACCACATGCACGCCCCGGGCCGCCAGTAGCACCAGCGCCGGATACACAAAGTACAGGTGCCGCCAGCCGTCGTAGATAGAGGCGCGCATTAGTATCACTACCCCAATCGGACCCAGCAGCCAGGTAGCCACTAGCGCATCGAGGGCAGGCTCTGAGCCGGCTGGCCATACCCGCCGGGCTAGGGCCTGGCCCCAGCGCCAGCATACCGCCCCCAGCCCCATGGCCGCTGCCACCGAGTAACCCACTGGCGTCGTTATCAGCAACCAAACCGGCACGTAATGCCACGGAACCCCGGCAGATTTGTAAAACTGCCCCCAGTACAGGTTGGTGAATTTCCAGGGATAATGCATGGCATGCGCACTGACGTCGAGCAGTTTCGGCAGCGAATGCACCCACAGATAGGGCCAGATACTCACAAGCCCCCCCAGCGCCGCCACCACCACCAAGGCACCTATTCGCGCATAGGCAGGCCGGGCTGCGGGTTGCAGCCGGTACTGACCCGCAACGGCAGTTAGTGCCAGGCCCAAAGCGGTAAACAGCAGCAGTTGTAGGCCCTGTACCCGGATACCAGCTGCCAGCGCTATTGCCAGGCCGTGCACCAGGGCCCGGCCCGGCGTGGGCCGGGCCAGCAGCCGGGCCAACGTGTGCATGGCCAGGGTAAAGCACGCCATAAACACGATGTCCTTGCCATTGTAGAAGGCCTCGGCAAAAAAGCGGGGCGAGGCCACCAGTAGCGCGGCCGCCAGCAGGCCCCAGCGCCAACTGCCAAGCCAGCGCCGGGCCAATTGGTACAGTGCCCATACGCCGGCTACAAACACGCCGAACACCATCAGGTGTCGTACCAGAAAGTAAGAGCGGGAGTCGTGGTCGGTGAACAGGTAGTTTACCACCACGGCGGCCATTTCAAACAGCGGCCCATGATGGGCATCGAAGAAGTCGCGGATATCGGGGGTGCTGGCGAAAGTGGGGTGCTGCCGCAGCCCCTCGCCCACCGGCAGCAGGCTGGCTAGGTATTTCAGGTTGACGAGGCCGTTGAGGTGGTTGTTGGTTTCATCCCACGACACGCCATAGTCGGCGACCAGCAGCGTACCTAGCGCCAGCAACAACCCAAAAAACAGCCATTCGGCTAGTTTTCGACCGCTTTGGGGCTCCTGGAGCAATGGCAGCCCATGCGGGGCAGACGTGGTTTCTGGTCGGAACATGCAGCACAAAGAAGCCTGAAAACTAGGCCAAAACAAAAAAGGACTGCCGTTACCGGCAGTCCTTTTACTGTGTGGGAGATACTGGGTTCGAACCAGTGACCCTCTGCTTGTAAGGCAGATGCTCTGAACCAGCTGAGCTAATCTCCCGATGGGTGAGCGTACTATAAAAATGGTGGGAGATACTGGGTTCGAACCAGTGACCCTCTGCTTGTAAGGCAGATGCTCTGAACCAGCTGAGCTAATCTCCCGATGGGCGTTTCCCGTTGTTTGGGATGGCAAAGATGGGGGCTCATTTCTGAAAACGCAACACTTTCCCCCATCTTTGGGAGAAGAAATTTGCTGACCGGGGCCGCTTCTACGGGGAACCCCTTGCCAGTCAGAAATTTCGCTTACAAAAAACAGAGGGCCGCTGGTGGGTAGAATGCTGAAAATTGTGGGACTGACGCTGCTAAGCCTGCTGCTGGCAGCCGTCCTGGGCCTATGGCTGGGCCAGGACTGGCTGATTGGCCGCTTCGTGGTAGCACTCAACCAGCACCTGGCCGTGCCCGTGCGCGCCAGCCGCCTCGATGTGTCGGTGCTCGACCAGTTTCCGCGCCTCTCTATCACGCTGCACGACGTAGTGATGCAGGGCTCGTTGCCCGCCGATACCACCCGGCTGCTGCGGGCCCGCCACCTCTACTGTGCCTTCGACGCCCTCGATTTGCTGGGTGGCCACTACCGCATCCGCCGCCTCACGCTGGCCGACGGACAGCTGCACCTGCGACGCGACGCCACCGGCCAGCCCAACTACTACATCCTTAAACCTGATACCACCACAAGCAGCGAGCAGCCCTTTGCGCTGGAGCTGCGCGGCATCCGGCTGGATCGGGTGCGGGCCACCTATACTGATGTGGCCCGCCAGCAGTTTTTCGCCCTGCAAACGCCCGACTTGCGGGCCACCGTGCGCTTGGCTGGCCCGCGTGTGGAAGTGGCCGTGACGGGCCCGGCCCGCATCGAAACCGTGCGGCTGGGCTCCGACGACTACTTCCGGGCTAAGAATGTGAACCTGAACGTACTGCTCGACGTGGACCGGGCGGCGCAGTTGGTTTCTATCAGCCCCTCCACTATTGCCGTGGGTCCGGCCAGCTATTCGGTTTCGGGCACCGTTGATTACACGAAGGCCTCCCAGCTTAATTTGCAGGCCGCCGCCCGCCAAGCCGATGTGCAGGCCGTGCTGGCCCTGCTGCCGCCCCGCCTGACGCAGCGGCTGGCCGGGTACCGAAGCCAAGGGCAGGTGTATTTTGAAGGTACCGTACGCGGCGAATGGTCGGAGCAGCGCAATCCGGCCGTGGAAGTGCGGTTCGGCTGCCGGCAGGCTTCCTTCTTTCACCCCAAATACCGCCAGCAGGTAGAGGCCGTAAGCCTGACAGGACAGTTTAGCAATGGCGTAGGTCGGACGGCTAAAACAGCTGTTCTGACCTTGGAACAGGTGCGCGGGCAACTGGCTGGCAAGCCTTTCGGTGGCGGTATGCGGCTCGAAAACCTCGCGCAGCCAACGGTGCAGCTGGCATTGCAGGCCGAGTTGGATGTGGCCCGGGCACTGAAGTTTTTTCCGGTGGCGGCTGTGCGCTCGGGTGCCGGCGAAGCCAGCCTGAGCCTGAAGCTAAACGGGCCGCTGGCCGTGCTCCGGCAGCGGCCCAGCGCCCGGCAGGCCAGCGGCACGCTGGCACTACGCGGCGTTACACTTCAGCTGCGTGACTTCCGTCAGCCCTTCAGCGGCCTCACGGGCCAGCTGGAATTACGCGGAGCCGATGTGGCTGTGAGCAGCCTGCAGGGCCGCCTGGGCAACTCCGATTTTCGGGGCCGGGGCACCGTGCGCAACGCCACCGGCTGGGCCCTGGGGCCGGGCCAGCCACTACGGATTGAGGCGACGGTTGCCTCTCAGCTACTCGATTTCAACCAGCTACTGTACGCCTACCAGCCGCAGGCCGGCAACCCTGGCAACGGCAGCGCGGCTCCGGCTGGAGGCCTGCGCGTACCGGGTCGGCTGGTGCTCGATGTGGGGCTGCAGGCCCGGCAGGTGCGCTACCGGCGGCTGCGGGGCCGGGAGATGCGCGGCACGTTGCGGCTGCAAAACCAAATGTTCAGTTCGCCGGGCCTGCGCCTGACGGCCGCCGGGGGTCAGTTGAGTGTGCGCGGCACCGTAGATGCCCGACAGCCCCAACTGCTGAAAGCCAGCACGGTGGCCAGCTGCCAGCAGGTGCGGCTGGATAGCTTGTTTTACGTGTTCGAGGATTTTGGCCAACGCTTCCTCACCAGCCGCCATCTGCGGGGCACGCTCACGGCCTCGGCCGAATCGGACACCTACTTTGATGGCCAGCTGCGCCCGCTTACCGACCGCTTGGAAGCGCAGGTGAAGGCTACTGTGCGGCAGGGCGAGCTGCTCAATTTCGAGCCTTTGCAGAAGCTGAGCCTGGTAGCCGACCGGGCTACGCTGCGCCACCTGCGCTTCGCCGAGCTGCAAAACGACTTCTATATCCAGAGCCGGACGGTGTACATTCCGGAGATGGAAATCCGCTCCAATGTGCGGGCAGCGGCCCTTATCCGGGTTACGGGCACGCACACCTTCGACCAGCAGCTCGACTACCATGTGCGTATTCCGCTGCTGCCGGGCCTGCTGCCCCGCGCCGCCGCCCGCGCCGATGGTCCCACGCTTCGCCTGGGGATAAAAGGCACCGAAAGCAACTTTGTAGTGCGCTACGAAACCGGCCTGCCCGGCAGGGCCGTGCCGGGCCGCAGGCCGGCAACTACCCCAGCTACGGCTGCCCCAGCCGACCCAGTGCCAGCCACACCCAAAACGCGGCCTTCGTGGGAGCTAAAAAAACCAACCCCGAAGCCTGCTGAGCCCCAGCCAGGCGAATTTTTCGAATTCTGAGCCGTCGCCGCCGTTGGTAGCCGCAGAACTGCTTTCCGGCCCCGCGTATGTTTATGATTATGGCCTTCGTGCGGCTTTTTGGCAAATCAGCGCATCATTTTGCGAGGCTTGTTCGAGCCCGGGCCAACCTCAACCCTAAAGCCGCGTTAAGGGAGCAGAAGACGTTTTTCCACCCTTTTGACTGTAATCATGAACGACTCACAACTGCTCCAAAACTATTCCGACCAGGAAAAAGCCGCCTATCTGAGTGCTATTGCCAGCCTGGCTTCGGCCGACCGTGAGGCTTCGGCACCGGAAATCGAGTTTTTGCAGCAGCTTTCCCACCAAGCTGGTCTTAGTGGTGCCGCTACCCAACAGGTACTGATGGCAGCCAAGAGCTCGAGCAACGAAACGGTAAAGAGCAACCTCGATACGCTGCGCGGCAGCGACCTGCGCTTCTCGCTCGTTACCGACCTCATCAGCTTCGCCCGCGCCGATGGTGCTTACTCGAATACCGAGGAAGAGATGGTGAACAAGATTTCGCAGTACCTGGGCATCAATGAGGAGCAGCAGCATACGCTAGAGCAGGTAGTGGACCAGGCTTCCAACGTACCCCACGACGCCAGCGACCCGGCCAAGCAGAGCTTTTTGGGCGGCATCGGCGACAAGCTCGAAAGTGCGGGCATTCCTAAAAACGCCCTGATGGCGGGCCTGCTCGGCATTGTGGCCCCCATGGTGATTTCGAAGGTGATGGGCGGCCGGGGCCAGAGCGGCGGCGGCGGCGGAATGATGGGCGGCAGTATGGGCGGCCTGCTCGGCGGCGCGGCCCAAAGCGGCATGGGTAGCCTGCTGGGCGGTTTGCTGGGCGGCGGTCTGCTGAGCGGCGGAATGGGTGGTGGCCAGCAACAGCAAGGCCAGTACGACAACTATCCGCAGCAGGGCTCGCACACCGGCGGCGGCGGCCTCGGCTCCCTCATGTCGATTCTGGGCGGCCTGGGTGGCCAGCCCAACTCGCAGCCTCGTAGCAGCGGTGGCGGCGGCCTCGGCGGCCTGATGGGCGGTGGCCTCGGCGGCTTGCTCGGGGGCCTGCTCGGCGGCGGAAGGCGCTAGGCTATTAGCTGAAAAACAAAAAAGGGGGCCGCACTCAGTTGAGTGCGGCCCCCTTTTTTGTGCGGCTTTTGACAAGATATCCGGCGCTCTTGCTCAGACACTGGCGGCAGCCGACCCAATATTCAGGAGCTGGCAATCGACTGACCGCCGCTTTGTGGCTGCAGGCTTTTGGGCAAATCGGAGTTACTGGAACCGCCCGATAGCCGGGTCATGGTAGTGTCAACGAAGTCGGCTCCAACTTCCTCCACGGCCGAAATGATTTTAAAGTTGATTTCCTCCATCACGTCGAGGTACTCGTCGTAGCTGTCGGTACGCACGTAGTACTGTACCCGCACGTCCTTCGAATTAGATGTCAGGGAGGTGAATTTTACCTGCACATCGGGCTCGATGAGGCGGTGCTCTACAATGGCCTTGTGCACCAGCTCGATGATGCGGTGTAACTGGGTGCTGGTCGTCATCTGGGTGAGCGACATCATGAAGAACACCCGGCGGGAAGTGCGGCGCGAAAGGTTGTCGAGCGGCTTGTCAATCATTGATTTGTTGGGCACCGTCACGTAGCTTTTCTCCACGGTACGAATTCGGGTGCTACGGAAACCAATTTTCTCTACCGAGCCCGTCAAATCGCCCACGCTCACCAGGTCGCCCACCTCAAAGGGCCGGTCCAGGAAGATAGTAAACGAGGCCAGCAGGTTTTCGAGGCTCTCCTTGGCGGCGAAAGCCACGGCCAAGCCGCCAATACCCAGGCCACCCACCAGGGCCGTTACATCGATACTGAATACACGGCCCAGCACCACCAGAAAGGCAATAATGGCCACAAACAGCTTGATCAGGTCGCGGGCGAAAGGCACGAGTTGGTTGGTAAGCCGCGAAGGGTCGCGCAGGGCCCGTTTCATGAACACCAGCACCGCTAGGTCAATCATACGCAGGAAAATCCAGGTGACACCCGCTATAAAGGCAATCTGGTATACCCGGAAGGCCAGTTCTGCAAACCACGGCGTGTCATGGCCCAGTTCTGAAGAGCGCACCGGAATATCCATCACGCTGTAGGCGATGAAGATGGTGATAAAGAAGATAACGACGCTAATGGGCTTGATCAGCAGTTCATGAAACTGCTGCTCCGTAACGCCTTCTCCCACCTTCTTGAAAAACCGGAACAACACCTTCGTCAGCAGGCGCGACACCAGGTTTTTCAATACAAAACCGGCCACCAGAATGGCAGCGGCCGTCAGGTATTCCTGCACTTCAATGCCGAGTAAGTGATAGTGAAGGATTTCGGAAAGAGACATAGGTGCGGGTAAAAAGGGTAAAGGGGCAACAAACAAGCCGGCTGCCGACCACCCCGGCGGGCAGCAAGCAGACGGCTTGTTAAAACTTTGTAACGCAAAGATTTGCTTCGCGTTATGCACAGCCCGGCTACAAATACCGGGCCGGTCAACCGGCCGCCCGGAAGCTACACCAACTGGCGCAGGGCCATTTCGAACGACTTCTGGGCCAAGCCGGTGTGCTCCTCGCCCTGGGCGCGGGTGCGTTCCAGCGCCGCCCGGATGATGCGCGAGGTGTCCTCAAAAATGGCCTGATCGGTAATTTCGGCATCCGACTCCATCAGGTAGGCAAACACGCGGGCCATGCCGCAATTGGCAATAAAATCGGGGATGACGCTGACCCGGGCATCAGCAAACTCGCCGGTAGGGCCGAAGAAGATTTCGGGGTCTTGAAACGGCACGTTGGCACCACAGGAAATAACTTCGAGGCCATTGGCGGCCAGGGCTTCTACCTGAGCCTTTGTAACGAGACGCGAGGCGGCGGCGGGCACAAATATCTCGGCCCCACTGGTCCAGATCTGCTCATTTATTTCCTCGAACGACAGCCGGTTGTCGGCCTTCAGCTCGTTGCCTTCACGATTAAGCATCAGCTGGCGGATTTCTTCCAGCTCAAAGCCTTCGGTGCTCAGCAGCCCGCCGGCCCGATCGATAATGCCGGTGATGCGGGCTCCCTGGCTGGCCAGGTAGTAGGCCGCCGCTGCCCCCACATTGCCCCAGCCCTGAATGATAACCCGCTTACCCTCGACCGAGCGCCCACCCCACAGCGCGTAGTAATGGCGCACAGCCTCGGCCACGCCGTAGCCGGTTATCAGGTCGGCCACGGTGTAGCGGCGGCGCAGATCGGGCGAGTAGGCTACGTCTTCGAGCACTTTTACCACGCCCTGGCGCAGCTGGCCCAGCTTCTGGATTTTCTGGGGCTCGGTGGCCTGGTAGTGCCCGTTCACCACCCCTTCCTGCGGGTGCCAGAGGCCGTATTCTTCGGTGATGGGGATGACTTCGTGGATTTCGTCCACGTTCAGGTCGCCGCCCGTGCCGTAATAGTTTTTCAGGAGCGGGAAAACGGCCTTGTACCAGCGCTCCAGCACGCCGCGCTTGCGGGGGTCGCGGGGGTCAAAGTTGATGCCCGATTTGGCTCCGCCAATGGCCGGGCCCGATACGGTGAATTTTACTTCCATGGTTTTGGCCAGGCTTTCTACCTCGCGCTTGTCGAGGCCCAGACGCATGCGGGTGCCGCCACCGGCCGCGCCGCCCCGCAACGAGTTGATGACCACCCAGCCTTCGGCTTCGGTTTCGGCGTCCTGCCATTCAAATACGATTTCGGGACGCTTATTTTCAAACTTAGCCAGCAGGTCTTTCATCAGGTAGAAAAAGGTGGTATGAGAGGGGTATTTGGGCAGCAAAGGTAGGCACACGGGCGGCAGGCCCCATCAGGCGGGCAGCCCGGCCGCCAATGTCTTGCCTGCTTAATGTTGAGCTTATCTAAGATTTACGAGTATAGTATTTTGGTAAAAGGAACTTTGCAGGCCCCTAATATCGTATTAGCCCTATTCCCGCCTACCGTTCCGTAATACCACCTTTGCATTGCCGAAATGAAGCCACTACTTGCCCGAGTCGAATCGAAGAAAGCATATAAAGCCGCTGCCATTCTTAAGGTACTGGCTCACCCCAAACGGTTGGCCATCGTGGACCTGCTGGGCAAAGAGGATAAGATGACCGTCACGGAGATTTACCGGACCCTCGACCTGCCCCAGGCCATTGCCTCCCAGCACCTCATTACCCTCAAAGACCGCGGCATTCTGTCGTCGCTGAAAGTAGGGACCAAAATCTACTACTCTCTTTCCATCCCCAAACTGCTCGACGTTATCGATTCGCTCGAAGAATGCTGTGAGTCTATCTAAGCTGTTAGCTGTTGGCTGAAAAAACGAAGAAGGCCCCGCACTCGGTTGAGTGCGGGGCCTTCTTTTTGGTTTAGGATTATGATTTCAGAACGGAAGCTAACGGCTAACGGCTCTCAGCTAACAGCCTAAAAAGCCGGTTGGCGCTCCAGGTCGAATAAGTCGGTGAGCGTATCGATGAGCTGGTCGGCTTCGCCACGCTTGCAGGCAGCCTTGAGCTGGAGCACGGGTTGCTTGAGGATTTTCTGCATCAGCGAGCGGGTGATGTCGTCGAGACGCTTGGCTTCTTCGGGGCTGATTTTCTTTTTGTTGTAGCGGTCCAGCTCTTCGAGACGAATCTGCTCCAGCGCGTTTTTCAGTTTCTGGATAGTAGGCGACACCATCATCTCTTTGGTCCAGTCGCGCAGGCTCTCCATGCTTTCCTCGATGATGGCCCGCACCTGCGGCACCGAATTCAGCCGGCGCTCCAGCGCGGCCGAAGCCTTGCTCTGGATGGCGTCGATGTTGTAGACCAGCACACCAGGCACCTGCTCCACGTCGGGCGCGATGCTGCGCGGCACCGACAGGTCGATGAAGAATTTGTAGCTCAGCACCTCTAAGTTGGCTACCAGGGCCTTGCTGAAGAACGGCTCGGGCCGGGCAATGCTGCTGATGATAACATCGGCATCCTTGAGGCCCTCGGCCAAGTCTTCAAAGTCGAGCACCTTCAGGCCACACTCTTCGGCCAGGGCTTCGGCCTTGCTGCGGGTGCGGTTACAGATGGTAACGTCGGTGAAGAGCTTGCTGTCGCCAAAGTGGCGGCAGACGTCGGCCCCGATTTCGCCCAAGCCTACTACCAGCACCCGAGGGTTGGCCACGTCGGCGGTCAGTTCCTCCACCAGCTCCAGCGTGGCATACGAGGTAGAAGCAGCCCCATCGCGGAAGGCCGTTTCCTGCTGTACGCGCTTATTGGTGAAGAAAACAGTGTGCAGCAGCCGGTGCAAAAATGGCCCAGCCGCGTCGGCATCGGCCGACCATTGGTAAGCCTGCTTTACCTGGTTGCTGATCTGCAAATCGCCCACTACCTGCGCCTCTAAGCCCATGGCTACCTCGAACAGGTGGCGCACGGCGTCGGATGAGCCGGTAAATACGTCGAAGTAAGGTGCAAACCCGGCCGCATCAGGCAGGCTTTTCAGGCGGGCCAGGGCGCCGATAACAGCGGCACTATGGTCGTGCTCGGCCGAATAGTATACTTCCGTACGGTTGCAGGTGCTCAGCACCAGCAAATCCGTCAGGTCGAGCTCATGGTGTAGGATTTGCAGCAGGCGCCGGCAGGCCGCCTCGTCCAGCGCAATCAACTCGCGGATGGCGAGCGGCGCTTTCTTGAACGAGAGACTGACAGCTTGAAAAGGATGGGACATAGCAAGAGCTAAGGCAGATAGCAGGGGGCAAAATTACGATACAAATTGCTAGGGTAAAAACAGCAGATAGGGGTCAGTGGTTCGGGACAAACTACTATTACAGGCGAAACCCGCGGGAAATGCTACCAGCGCGGTTTGTAGCCGGACCTGGTTGCTGAAATTCATCTTTTCGAACCGTAGAGCCTGGCTTTGGCCGGGACCGTATCTTCGGGGCCGCCGCCGCCGTATCGGGGGTCTGCCTTTCGCTGTTTTGCTGCCCGCCGTGCTCCCTACCATTGCCATCTACGACCAGAAGTCGCGCATCAAGCTCCTCATTGTGGCTGTGGCCCTGCTGATTGGGGCCGCTACCGTCATTTATACCAACGTGCTGGTGCAGCGCCTTTCCGAGCGCGAGCAGCAGCAAATCGACCTCTACGCCAAAACCCAGCGCTACATCATCAACACTGAGGAGGAGTCGAACCTGTCGTTTCTCTACGACGAAATTATTGATGCCAACAAAACCATCCCCGTCATCATCACCGACGGCGACGATAACATCATCGACGCCCGCAACGTGCGCGTGCCTGAGGGAGCAGATGAGGAAGAAAAGACGCAGTATCTGCGCAACCAGATTGCCCAGATGCAGGAGCAACACCCGCCTATCGAAATAAAAATAGGCGCCGGCCTGCGCAACTTCCTATACTACAAGGAGTCAGATTTGCTGACCCAGCTGCGGCTGTACCCGCTGGTGCAACTGGCCATTATCGGCTGCCTGGCCGTTATTGCCTACTTCGCCTTTAGCTACTCGCGGCGGGCCGAGCAAAACCGTGTGTGGGTGGGCCTGGCCAAGGAAACTGCTCACCAGCTAGGCACACCGCTCAGCAGCCTGGTGGGCTGGCAACAGTACCTGCGCGATTCGGAACGCTTTAAGGACGAGCCGATTGTGGAGGAACTGGGCAAGGATATTCGGAGGCTCGAAATTATTACCGAGCGGTTCAGCAACATTGGCTCGGTGCCGGTGCTAGGCGATGAGAATATCCTGCGTGTGACGGAAAATGCCATCAGCTACCTGCAAAGCCGGGTGTCGCGCAAAGTTAGCTTCGAGGTAAAAACAGACCTGCCCACCGATACGCCAGCTCAGGTAAACATCCCGCTGTTCGACTGGGTGATTGAGAATATCTGCAAGAATGCCGTGGACGCCATGGACGGGCGCGGCAGTATTACGCTACATATACGCCGGCCGGTGCGCGGCAGTAACAACCAGATTGCCCTCGACATCACTGACACAGGTAAGGGCATCTCTAAAAGCAAGCTGCAGCGTGTATTTCTGCCCGGCTACACCACTAAAAAGCGCGGTTGGGGCCTGGGCCTGGCCCTGGCTAAGCGCATCATCGAAAACTACCACAAGGGCCGCCTCTTCGTGAAATGGAGCGAGCCCGGCCGCGGCACCACCTTCCGGGTGATTCTGAACGGGTGAGTTGGCGAGGCGAGAAAGGGAAGGAAACCGTCATGCTTCGACAAGCTCAGCATGACGGTTTCCTATCACTCCTAACGTCTTACTTCTTCTCCTCTTTGCCTCGATTCGTTATCTCGACGTAGCTGTTCCCTTTTACGGGTTTTCCGTTGTGCGTACCCTCTACGCGGCACATTCCTTCCCAATAGTGCATTTTGATGCCGGCAATAAGCTTTAGCGTCAGCTCCTGATCGGACATCACGGGCGTGATGGTAAGGTCGTAGCCCTGGCTAGGCACGCGCAGGCGCCACTTGTTGGGATAACGAAGCTTGGAATGCGGGCTGGTCCAGTATTCGAGCACGTCGAGCTGGAAATCCTCCGCGTTCAGGTGCAGATTGGTCAGGTCGGGCCCGTAGTGGGTGCCGCCACTCACAGTTTGATTGGTTTTGCGGTCGAATAGCTGGTAGGCCATCAGCTCGGTGCGAGGCTCATCGAGCTGCACCGAAAACCAATCCCAGCCGATACCCTTGTTGGTTACGGAGTTGCCATTCCATTGGCGGTCGTACCACAACTCACCTTCCACCTGCCGCACTTTGCCGCCTATTTCGAGGGTGCCGGTGGTGGCCAGGCGCGGGTAGCTGTAGTAGCCAGCCTTGGCTACGTTGCCGTAGTTTTCGTAGCCGGTGCCGTTGTGCAGCAGCACGGGCTTGGCGGGCGTGGTCGTCAGGTCGATGGCTTGGCCGGCATGTTCGGCCATGCGGCCCTGCAGGCGGTAGCGACCTTCCTGGCCAGTAAGGGTCCAGGTTTCGTTTTTCTTGCGGGCGCTCAGGTTGAGGGGCAAAACCGAGGGCATTAGCTCGGGCAGGCGCGTGACTTTATAGTCGTAGCGGAATTGCTTGTTTTGCGGATCGGTGAGGGCGAAGTTCACCATCTGCCAGTCGCGCTTACCGTTGATGTTGAAGTGGAAGAATACGTATTCGACGCCGAACATTTCGCCAGTGGCCTTGTCGCGCAGGTGGCCGGTGAAGTACCACCATTCCAAGGAATTCTGTTTGTGGACGGCTTCCTCGCGGGGCAGTTCGGCGCGCTCCGTGAACACGTCGTACTTATTGGTGGGCTTAAGGGCACAGCCCGAAGTGGCAAATAACAGAATCAGGGTGGCTAGCAGCAGGTTTTTCATACTGCTGCCATAAGGGTTTCGGGGGCCGAAAGGTTTAAGGACAACTTATCCTTTGCTACCGCCCAAACGGCCGCGTCAGCCGCTGCCACAGGCCGCGGGGCGTGTACCAGGGGGAAACGTAGAAGATGCCCATCACGTCACCGGATTCTTTCATGACTACAGGCTTCAGCCGATCAGCCGACCCAAGCGGTTTGACAACTGCCTCAAAGCCGATGGCCGAAAATACCAGCTTACCACTCAATTCTGCAGCGGATAGCCCCAGTTGGTAGGTGCCGTCAGCAGTAGTAGACACGCCGTTGCTGGTCCCTTCTACCAGCACTGTGGCCCCGGGTAGGCCTCTGCCGTGGGCATTTACCACTCTCCCCCGTATCAGATGGGTCGCCGCCGGGTCATTGGCTCCCCATTGTGTTTGCAGAGGCTGTACTAGGCTGCTGTCTGGGCGGGATTGCGCTACGACCGGGGCGGCGGCTCCCAGGCCCAGCAGCGCCAGCAGGGTCGCCAGGGTACGGGGCCAGCCCGTCGTGTCCCCCGTCTCCAGCGGCCGGTGCAGCTGCGGGGCCGCGAACCGGCCGCAGGTGCTGCCCGCGGCCGGGCGCGTGAGCTAGGCCACCACCTGGGCATCGGTCATGCAACTGAAATCGACCACCGTTTTAGCGCAGGCGGCGCAGTGGCGGCCCTGGGCGGCGGGCGTCATGGCCGCCCAGTTTTCGGAGCAGGGCTGGGGAACGGAGATGGTAAGGGAACTAGACATCGGGCAGCAGTTTAGGGTCAACCTTCACTGACCTGATGCCAGGCCGCAACCGATTCCACACAAGATGCAGCAGATTTTTCAGCGTAACAACTGCAACCCTGAGCAGCCGCCGCTACAGCGGCGGCTTTTGCGGGGGCTCGTGGCCCGCTACCTTGCCCATAATCTGCCCCCGGCCGGGCACCGATTGCAGCCGCACCGTGAGCGGCGCTGGGGCCGGGCTTACTGCCACGCTTAGCGTTTGGGGAACGAACACGAACGGGCTACCCGACACGCGCAGGCTCACCAAACCATTCTGCACCGCCTCCCACTGCTGCTTCATCGTAAAGCTGAAATTGCCCTGCTCGTCGGCAACGGCCCCGTAGGGCGTGTCGGCAATGAAGATTTCGGCTCCCGCCACGGCCAGGCCGGTAGAATCGTCGAGCACCCGCCCCCGAATGGTTACCTGGCCCTGGGGCGCGGTGGCTAACTCATCGGCCTGCTCGGTAGCCCCGTTGGCGGCGGTGGCGTTCGATTGAGCGTTCTGGCAGGAGCTGAGCAACGGCTTGAGGCTGAGCAGGGCCAGCCCTGTGAGCAACCAGCGCCGCCAGCGCGGGGCGGCCGTTGCCACAGCGCCGGCCGGTACCGAAGGCGCAAACTGCCCGGCCCGGAACAGGCCGCACACGGTGCCCACCCCCGGCTGCGCCAGCCACGCGTGCACCTCGGCTTCGCTTAGGGCCGAAAAATCCACGACTTGATGCTGGCACTGCCCGCAGAAACGGCCGGCAGCAGTGGGTGTCATGGTGGCCCAGGGCTGAGGGCAGGGGTTCGGAACAGAGAAGCCAGGCATAGCGGCAGGAGGTTAGGGCAGAACAATAAGTATAAGAATATTTGCCGGTTAGTGCTTAGTGGCCATCGGCATGGGGCAACTGCCCGGCATATTTCTGTATCTTTTGCCCTCTAAACCTGTTCTTCGATCCGTTGTCAAGCCCTCTACCTCCCTCCCGCCTCAGCGGACTGTTCCGCCGCAAAACCGTTTCGGACCTTCTTGTTAACCCGCCCGTCGACCTGGATATGCACGGGGCCAACCCCGACCAGCACGGCCTGGAGCGCCACCTCACCGTCCGCGACCTGACCTCATTGGGCATTGCGGCCGTGATTGGAGCGGGCATTTTCAGCACCATTGGTAATGCCGCCCACGATGGCGGGCCGGCTGTGTCGCTGCTGTTCGTGTTCACCGCTATTGCCTGCGCGTTTTCGGCCTTGTGCTACGCCCAGTTCGCGGCCACTATTCCGGTTTCCGGCTCGGCTTACACCTACGCCTACGCCTCGTTCGGCGAGCTGGCGGCCTGGATTATCGGCTGGGCCCTGATTATGGAATACGCCGTGGGCAACATCGTGGTGGCCATTTCGTGGTCGGATTACTTTACCGGCCTCATGGACGGCATTGGGCTGCACATTCCCATCTGGCTGACCATGGGCATGCAGAGCGCCCACCGCTACTACGGCGAGGTCCTGGCTATCATGCAGTCCGGCCAGCCGCTTTCCGAAGCCACGGCCACCCAGCTGCTGGGCTACAACGCCTGGAACTCGGCACCCGAGCTGCCCGGCGGCCTGCGCCTGGTCATCGACCTACCCGCCGGCCTGATTACGCTCGCCATTACGGCCCTGGTGTATATCGGTATCAAGGAATCCAAGAACGCCTCCAACATTCTAGTGGGCCTCAAGCTGGTGGTTGTGGCCGTGGTTATTCTGGTGGGCGCTTTCTACGTGAAGCCCGAAAATTGGAGCCCGTTTGCGCCCAACGGCATTGGTGGGGTGCTCAAGGGCGTGTCGGCCGTGTTCTTTGCCTACATCGGTTTCGATGCCATTTCGACCACCGCCGAGGAGTGTAAAAACCCCCAGCGCGACCTGCCACGGGCCATGATTTACGCCCTCATCATCTGCACCATCCTGTACGTAATCGTGACGCTGATTCTCACCGGCATGGTAAACTACAAGGAGCTGGCCGTGGGCGACCCGCTGGCGTACGTGTTCAATAAAGTGGGCGTGGAGTGGCTGGGCGGCGTAGTGGCCGTGTCGGCGGTGTTTGCCATGGCCTCGGTGCTGCTGGTGTTCCAGATTGGCCAGCCCCGCATCTGGATGACCATGAGCCGCGACGGTCTGCTGCCGGCCGTGTTTGCCAAAGTGCATCCCAAGTTCCGCACGCCCTCGTTCAGCACCATCGTTACGGGCCTGTTCGTGGGCATTCCGGCGCTGCTGTTGAACATGGATCTGGTGATTGATTTGACCAGCATTGGTACGCTGTTCGCCTTCGCCCTGGTGTGCGGGGGCATCCTCATCATCGACCCCCACGGCACCTCCGACGCCCGTTTTAAGGTGCCCTATATCAACGGCCAGTTCTTGGTGACGCTCATTCTGGCCGTCTGCGGGGTGCTGGTGCTCATGTACAATCAGGACGGTATCCGCGAGTTCACCCGTGCACTGGGCTCGTATGAGGAAGGACGCCACTACATCCCGATGCTGGTGTTTTTTGCCTTCTGCCTGGGCCTGTCGTGGGTGTCGTTTCGTAAGCGTCTGAGCTTGCTGCCCACCCTGGGTTTGCTCACCAACCTGTATTTGATGACCCAGCTGGGCGTGAATAACTGGCTGCTGTTCTTCGGCTGGCTGGTGATTGGCCTAGCGTTGTACTTCAACTACGGCTACAAGCACTCGAAACTGCGCCTGAAGCACGCGCAGGCGTAATTCGCCTACCCAAACGAGTACCCCGGGGATTGCCTCCGGGGTACTCGTTTGCGTTTGCCGGAAGCAGCTTTTGGGCGGGGCCGGGAATTCTGAGCCGCCCGACGCGTTGTATCTTCGCATATCACCAGTTTTTCCGCCCGACACGTTACTTCATGAACCCACTCTTTTCGCTTTCCCTGCCCCTGCTGGCCGGCCTCGGTCTGGCCGGTGCCACATTCTCCGCGGCCCAGGCCCAACCTACTGCCACCAGCAAAACCGTAGCCGGCCGGCCCGCTACCATGCCACTGCTGCAGACCTGGGGCGGCCCCCACAACGGCGTGCCGCCGTTTGATAAGGTGCAGGTAGCCGATTTCAAGCCCGCGCTGGAAGCCGGGATGGCCGAGAATCTGGCCGAAATCAATGCCATTGCCAACAGTTCGGCCGCGCCTACTTTCGAGAACACCATTGCGGCCATGGAGCGCAGCGGCAGCACTCTGGATAGGGTTCAGACGGTGTACGGCATCTGGGGTACCTCGCTCAACGACGCCAAATTTGCAGCGGTGCAGGCCGAAATGGCCCCGCGCATGGCCGCGTTCAGCGACCAGATAACCCAGAACGCGGCGTTGTTCAAGCGCATTGAAGCCGTGTACAACTCGATGGCAACCAGCAACCTCACGCCCGAACAGCAGCGCCTGACGGAGGTGCGCTACAAGGCCTTCGTGCGGGCCGGCGCCAAGCTCGATGCCCCGGCTAAGGCCCGGCTTTCGCAGATAAACCAGCAGCTGGCCGGCCTCTTCAACAAGTTCTCGCAGAACGTACTGGCCGATGAGTCGGAGCTGACGCTGGTGCTGAAAACGGAGCAGGATATGAGCGGCCTGCCCTCTTCGCTGCGCGATGGGGCCAAAGCCGCCGCCGACACCCGTAAAGTGGCCGCCGCCGGCGTTATCACCAACACCCGCTCCAGCGTCGACCCGTTCCTGACCTACTCCGACCAGCGCCCGCTGCGCGAGAAGGCTTGGCGCATGTTCACCAACCGTGGCGACAATGGCGGGGCCCATGACAACAACGCCCTGATTACTCAGATTCTGCAACTGCGGGCCGAGCGCGCCAAGCTGCTGGGCTATAAAACCCACGCCCACCTGCGCCTCGACAACACGATGGCCAAAACGCCCGAGGCCGCCATGGAGCTCATGGAGCAGGTCTGGACCCCGGCCGTGGCCCGCGTAAAAGAGGAAGTGGCCGACATGCAGGCGCTAGCCATAAAGGAAGGTGCCCCGGCCGATTTCAAGATTGAGCCTTGGGATTACGCCTACTACGCCGAGAAGGTGCGCAAGGAGCGCTACGACCTCGACCAGAACGAGGTGAAGCAGTACCTGCAGCTCGACAAAATGCGCGAGGGCATGTTCTGGATGGCCGGCGAGCTGTTCAACTTCAGCTTCCAGCCTGTTACCGACGTGCCCGTGTTCCACCCCGATGTGCGGGCGTGGCAGGTGAACGACAAGACCACTGGCAAGCAGATTGGCCTGTGGTACTTCGACCCCTACGCCCGCCCGGGCAAGAAATCGGGGGCTTGGATGAACGCCTACCGCAACCAGGAGCGCATGGACGGTAAGGACATCACCACCATCGTATCCAACAACTCCAACTTCGTAAAGGGCAAGCCCGGCGAGCCGGTGCTCATTTCGTGGTCGGATGCCACCACGCTGTTCCACGAGTTCGGCCACGCCTTGCACGGGCTGTCGAGCAACGTCACCTACCCCGGCCTGGCGGGCACGAGCGTGGTGCGCGACTACGTAGAATTCCCGTCGCAGGTGCTCGAAAACTGGTTGCCGACGCCCGAGGTGCTCAACCGCTTCGCGCTGCACTACCAGACCGGCAAGCCCATTCCGCAGGAGCTGGTTGACCGCATCGACAAGGCCAGCACCTTCAATGAGGGCTTCGCCACCACCGAGTTTCTGGCCAGCGCCCTTATTGATATGAAGCTGCACCTAGCCGGCGACCAGAAAATCGACCCCGACAAGTTCGAGCGCGAAACCCTGGCCCAACTGGGTATGCCTTCCGAGCTGGTGATGCGCCACCGCACGCCGCAGTTCAACCACGTATTTGCTTCCGATGGGTACTCGGCCGGCTACTACTCCTACCTGTGGTCGGTGGTGCTGGCGGCCGATGCCTTCAGCGCCTTCACCGAGGGCGGCGGCGCGTATGACAAGGCCGTGGGCCAGCGGCTGCGCCAGCACGTGTTCACGGTGGGCAACACCGTCGACCCGGCCGCCGGCTACCGCGCCTTCCGGGGCCGCGACCCGAAAATCGACGCGCTCATGAAGCAGCGCGGCTTCCCGATGACAACGGCCACGCCAGCAACGCCGGCCGTGCCAATGGCTCCGGCAGCGGCCCAGCCGGAAAAGGTCAAGGTGAAAATCAAGAAGGGCAAGGGCAAGTAGCCCCGCCAGAACCTGAGGTTGGAGGTAGCAGGCTGTAACTGCTGCCCATTTCGATACTCTTGGCTGCGCGCTCAGTGCAGCGTACACGAAAAAGGCCCCGCGACAATTGTCGCGGGGCCTTTTTCGTGTACGCTGCTTCGTTCTATTGCAAGTCGAAGCGCAGGCCCAGGTAGCCGAGGCGGCCAACCTGTGGGCCACCAAATACCTGCGTGTTGTTGGTATTGAAGGCGTTGGAAATACCAGCCTGGAACGTAGTGCCCCACTTCGGCACCAGGTAACCGAGGTAAGCTTCGGTGGTGCTGTAGTCGCGGATGCGGCCAACGGCGAAGGGCATTTCCTGCAAGTGGCCCTGCACCCAGCGGTAATTTACGGAGTAGCTCAGGTTGCTGAGCTGGCCGTTTATGCCCACGTTGTACTTGTGCTTGGGCGTATTGAAGAAGGTCTGGAAGCCAGCGGGCAGGTCGCTCTTGTCGATAACGTTGAGCGAGTAGTTGCCGGTCAGGTTAATGCCCCGGTTGAAATAATACGTCAGGCCCGCCGTAACGCCCTGGGTTTTCACTTCCTGATTGCTATTCACGTAGGTGTACAGTACGCGGGTGGGCTTGCTCTGGTCGGTGTAGAGCGTAGGGTAGCCTTCCTGCAACTGTGCTCTGGTTGGCTGGCTGCCATCGGTGTTGCCAACAAACAGCTGACCACCAATGAACCCATCGTACCGGCTCCGGAAATAGCTTACATCGGCGTACAGGTTAGCAATCAGCGCGCCTTTGTAGCCAATTTCGGCCGTTTTCACCTGCTCCAGCTTCAATGGGTCGATGTTGGCCTCGTATGTTCTCAGCAGATCGGGATTGGAGGTAGCCGCGCCAAAGATTTGGGGCGAGGCAAACAACGCTTCGTTGTACCCCCGGAATCCGTTGGCGGCATTGCCCACCAGTATGGCGTTTCGAATGTCGCTGTACAGGTATTGCTCGGGCTGCGAAGGAGCACGGAAGGCTTGTCCGTAGCTGGCCCGGAAGTTATGCTGCTTGTTTTCGCCCAGCGAATACACGGCTGATGCTCGAGGCGAGAAAGCCGGCTTGAAGTTCTTGAACTCGTCTACCCGCCCGGCCAGCGCCAGTTTCAGGCGCTCCTGGAATACGGTTTGGGTGAGCTGCCCATAAGCGCCATACTCGTAGTTGACGATGCGCTTGCCATCCCGATCGGAGAACAGCAGGCCATCGGAACCCAGCCGGTACTGGCGGTAGGCACCGCCTACTACCAGGTTGGTCGCCTCCCCAAGGGTAAACTGCCTCTGAGCACTGATATCGTGCAGGTAGGAGTTGAAGTACTGCTGAGCGCCTGTGCTTGGGTTCCGGTCGCCAATAATTCGGTTGCGCAGGGTGGCAAAGCGTGGATCGGAGGTTTTGAGCTGGGTGCTATTGGCCGCCGACTGAGCCGCCGCCAGCGCCGCATCGGGCGCCAGGCCGGCCTGGCGGGCCTGGCTGTAGGCCGCGTTGTAGGTGGCGTAGAACAGGTTCTGGTAGCTTACGCTCCCGCCTTCGGTAGTGGGTGCCTGCTGAATCAGGGAGCCCAACTGATTGAATTCGTAGGAGTTGCCCGAGAAATCTTCTGTGCTGTACAGGCGGATAAAGCCCTTATTGCTCTTTAGCTCGGCGCGGTATTGGTTCGAGCCCAGCCCCTTCACCCGGAAACGGCTCAGGTTCTGGTAGGTGGCAGTACCCTCGGCGCGTTTGGCCTCTATGCTTAATTTCAAGTCGTCGCGCAGCAGATAGGATACAGTACCCCCCAGGCGGTACGACGACGTCCGGTTATCGTTGGCAATCAGCTCCTGCTCCGTGAAGCCCGGCAGGTAGGCCGTTTTTCCGTACAACTCCGGGTTGGTGCCGCCCGGCAACTGCTGAAAAGGATTGAACGCGTAGCCTCCTTCTCCGTAACGGTTTACGGCGTTGTAGCCCAGCGTGGAGCCCGCCGGATTTGCCGAGCTTTGGGTGGCTTCGTAGTTCATTGCCAGCCAGTCATCGGCCCGGAAGGCACTGGCATTGACCTTGAAAGCGAGTTTGTCCGTTATTTTTTTCGCGTAACGTACCTGCCCGTCCAACAGGTCGCGCTGGCCGGCACGCAGGCGTACACTCAGTCCTTCGTACACGAAGGGGTCTTTGGAGTTGAACAGGATTACACCGCTCAGGGCATTGGAACCATACAGGGCCGAAGACGGGCCATGGATAATTTCGATGCTTTCCATATCCAGCTCCGGAATACCTACCAGGTTGCCCGGGCTTAGGTTGAGAGAAGGCAACTGGGTATCCATGTAGTCTACCAGTTGAATTACGCGCTCCGATTTGGCCGTATTGAAGCCGCGGGTGCTTATGCTGGTGAACAACATGGAGGCCGAACTCACATCGATGCCCTTTACCTGGCCCAGACCGCTCAGCACCTCGGGCGTGGTAATACGCTCAATCTGGCGGGTCGAAAGCTTATCGACGGTTACCGGCGCGCGCAAAATGCTTTCCTCGATGCGCGAGGCCGATACGATGGTTTCGTTCAGCAGGGTGGCGCTGGGCGAAAGGCCCACATTCAGGGCCTGATCGGGCGCCTGAAGCAGTACTTCCCGGGTATCAAACCCTACGTAGGAAAACACCAGCGTTACCGGGCCATTGGCAAAGTCGGCGCTTACCCGGAAGCTACCCTGCTGGTCGGTGCTGGTACCGATGAAGGTGCCTTTAATGAAAACGGTAGCTCCCGGCAGAGGCTGTCCTTTATCGGTCAGCACCTTGCCGGATACAGTCGTTTCGACCAGATTTGGGGCAACGGCGACACGGGGAGTGAAAGGGGTGGTTGCAGCAGGAAATGCGGTAGCCGAAGCCAGTTGTGGCAACAAGGCCGTGGTAACCAGCAAGGAGGGGTAATAAGACTTCATACAGGTGAGAGTGCCCGGGGGTGTGGTGTGTAATGGGGCGCAAACGTAGGCTGCAGCTAAGCAGGGGCGCTGTATTTTTCGATGAACATGGTATAAATCCGGTCAGAACTTAGCTTTATCGGTTTTGGCAGATATCCTGCGTGCTACCCCGCTACATACTCTGGAGCCCATTTAGCCGTATGGGTACGTATGCCGAACCTGACCAACCCCGAACTAGCCTTTGTGCTGGGACGCCTGCTGCTGGGTGTGAATTTTCTGATGCACTGCCTGGTGCGCCTACCCAAGCTGGCCGGCTTCCGGGCAGGGCTGGTGAAGCAGTTTGCCGCTACACCCCTGCCCACGGCACTGGTAGATGTATTCGCCGCGGCGCTTCCCTTCGTGGAGGGCGGTATTGGCCTGCTGCTGCTGGGCCTGCGCACCCGCCCGGCGCTGGTAGCGGCTATGCTGGTGATGATGAGCCTGGTGATGGGCAGCAGCCTGCTCGAAGAATGGGCAACAGTCGGCTCGCAGATGCTCTACGGCCTGTTCATTTTCGCCCTTCTCCTGCACGCCCAGCACAACCGCCTGTGCCTCGACCGACGGCTCAGCCACCCAGCAGCGGGGTAGCTGCGCAGAACAGACCGGTGGCCGAGGCATACCAGGCGGCAAGCAGGCAAACCGGTTTTGCACGCCTGGCATTCCGGCTTATCTTCCTGCCTGAAAACCAGTTACACCTGCCGTGGCCGCCAACGAAACCATTCTGCTGACGCTACGCCTGGCCGGCTCGGTACCCGCCCGCGCCGGCCGCGAGCTGCATGCCCACTATCTGGCGGCCCAGGCCGCTGCCCGAACCGCCCCCAACCCCGCCGCCGCCGGCCGCCGCGCCGAAAAGCAGTTCTTCGCCGCCTTCGATGCCCTCCTGGACACGCGTTCCGTGGGGCCCGATTATCTGAGTCGCGAGAAAATTGCCGAGCTGGTAGCCGGCGAGTTGCTGATGCTGGAGGAGCAGGGTTTGCGGGTTCCGGGCTTCGTGCTGCTGCCCAACCACCTGCATGCCGTGCTGGTACTGCCAGCAGACGCGGACCTTTCGCTCTACAAAACCATTGAGCTGCTGCACCAGCGCACCGCCGCCCAGGCCCGCCGCCTGCTGCGCGGCCAGCTCCCGCCCGAGGCCGACTTCTGGCACCCCGGCTCCCACGAATTACCTATTCAGGATGAGGCCGAACAGCAGCGCGTACTGGCCTACCTGGCCGCCCACCCGGCCCGTTTGGGCCTGCCTGAACGGTTCCACGAGTGGCCGTACGTGCCGGAGTGAGTAGGCCTATCGTCTATTTAGCCCGGTGAATAATGGCGACGCTGACTAGGATGATGACCATGCCCAGCAGGTGCCAGAGGTTGAACTCCTCGCCATCGAGCACGCCCCAGGCCAGGGCTACTACTGGAATTAGGTAGGTATTGGAGGCGGCAAACAGGGCCGTAGAGGTCTGGATGAGCTTGTTGAACAGCACCATAGCCACGGCCGTGCTCATAGTAGCCAGCAACGCAATATAGCCGAAGGCCGTCCAGGCCCCGGGCACGGTGGCCAGCTTGCCCAGAAACCCGGTACCCACCAGTAGAAACGCCAGCGCCGGACCACCTATGAAGAGCAGCAGCAGCCCGGTTACAGCCAAGGCCGGAATGTCGCTCAGGTGGCGCTTAATTACGTTCACACTCACGCCGTAGCCCAGCGTGGCAGCCACAATGAACAGGCCGTACCAGGCGTTGCCCGCCCCGCCGGCGGGGGCCGTGCCGGCCGCGGCGCTACCGCCTAATATCATCAGCACCAACGTGCCTGCCAGGCCCAGCACAATGCCCAGCACCCGTAGGCCGGTAAGCTTCTGGCCGAAAAAAGCCGCCCCTACCACCAGCGTAAACACGGCCGTGAGGGCATTGAGTACGCCCGCAAGTCCTGAGGCCAGCCGGGTTTCGGCGTAAGCAAACAGGAAAGCCGGCAGCAACGTGCCCACCACGCCGCTCAGCAGCAGCCACTTCAGCTTATCCCGGTTTACCCGCCCCAGGTGGCGCAAGGCAAATGGCAGCAGCAGCAACGCCGCCACGCTCACCCGGGCAGCCCCCAACTCCAGCGCAGAAAACACCAGCAGCCCCTTCTTCATCAGAATAAACGACGTACCCCAGATGGCCGCCAGCACCAGCAGCAACGCCCATGCCGTAGCCGTTGGGGCGGGCGGCGGCGACGCGGCAACGACGGATGGAGCGGCAGTA
Source organism: Hymenobacter terrestris (assembly GCF_013377905.1). Lineage (GTDB taxonomy): Bacteria > Bacteroidota > Bacteroidia > Cytophagales > Hymenobacteraceae > Hymenobacter > Hymenobacter terrestris. Next base: position 14,024 of record NZ_JABKAV010000018.1, on the reverse strand, counting down.
GGACTGGCGGGGGTAGTAGTGGGCATAGGGGCAGGAGTAGAAGCGGGACGGATGAAGAAAGCAATAAAAGAACGTCATGCTGAGCTGGCCGAAGCATCGCTACCGCTTCGCTGAACAACCTCAGTGAAGCGGTAGCGATGCTTTGGCCAGCTCAGCATGACGTTCTGATAAGCACGTAGCCTTACCCCACCAGCACCGGCTCAGCGGCGGTTATTTCGTCGAGGATGCGGTGGATTTCCAGCGGGTCGTTGGTGTCGACGAGGCGGCTGCGCCACTGCCGGGCCCCTTCGAGGCCGCGGAAGTACTGGGCATAGTGGCGGCGCATTTCGAACACGCCAGCCCGAGGGCCTTTCCACTCCAGGCTTTTCTCGAAGTGCATGCGGCAGGCCTGCACGCGCTCTTCCACGGTGGGCGGAGCCAGCAGTTCGCCCGTAGCCACATAGTGCTTCACTTCCCTGAAAATCCAGGGGTAGCCGATGGCGGCGCGGCCAATCATGATGCCATCCACGCCGTAGCGGTTTTTGTACTCCACGGCTTTCTGAGCCGAGTCGATATCCCCGTTGCCGAAGATGGGGATTTTGATGCGCGGGTTGTTTTTGATGGCCGCAATCAGCCGCCAGTCAGCGTCGCCCTTGTACATCTGCACGCGGGTGCGGCCGTGCACCGTGAGGGCTTCGATGCCGACGTCCTGCAGCCGCTCGGCTACTTCCTCTACGTTTTTGGTGTCCTCATCCCAGCCCAGGCGGGTTTTCACCGTTACGGGCAAGTGGGTGGCGCGCACTACGGCGGCCGTCATTTCCACCATTTTCGGGATGTCGCGCAGCAGCGCCGCGCCCGCACCCCGGCAGGCCACCTGCTTCACGGGGCAGCCGTAGTTGATGTCGATGAGGTCGGGGCCGGCCTCGGTGCTGAGGCGGGCGCACTCGCCCATCGTGGCCACGTCGGAGCCGAACAGCTGGATGCCGATGGGCCGCTCGTAGTCGAACACGTCGAGTTTCTGGCGGCTTTTGGCGGCGGCCCGAATCAGGCCCTCCGACGAAATGAACTCGGTGTACATCAAATCGGCCCCACCCTGCTTGCACACGGCCCGGAACGGCGGGTCCGACACGTCCTCCATGGGCGCGAGCAGCAGCGGAAAATCGGGCAGGGCAATGTTGCGGATATGGACCACTTATTTTTGAGCTGATAGCTGGCAGCGGTTAGCTGGTAGCTTTTGATTGATGACGAAAAAGGCACCGGCGCAGGCTGGTTGGAGCCGGCACTGGTATTTTGCGCAAATTTACGATTAGTTAGGGGCCCAGCCCCATTCACCCCAACCTTGCCCCCGACATGAAAGGTTTCGTTTCGAGCCGGCTGCACCCGCTGGCCAACCTGGGTCTGCTGCTGATTTTGCTGGCCGTAATGGGCGTGCTTAGCACACTCCTTATTGCCATTATCAGCAACCTGCTGTACGGGGTGGGCTTCACGGCGCTGGGCAATGTGCAGCAGCAGCCCAGCAACTACGCCAACGGCTGGGAAGTTTCGATGCTCAGCCAGGGCCTGCTGCTACTCGGTGGGTTTGGGGGGGCAGCCGTAGCGCTGGCCAAGCTTACGGGCTACGAGCTGCCCGATTACTTTACTCCCCGCCGCCAGATACCGCTTGGCTGGCTGCTGCTGGCGGCAGTGCTCATTGTGGCCAGTATGCCGGCCATGTCGGTCCTGATTTCCTGGAATGCCAAGCTGCACCTGCCCGAGGCCCTGGCCCACTGGGAGGAGCTGGCCCGGCAGGCCGAAGCCACGGCCCAGAATACCATTAAGTATCTGACCCGGTTCTCGTCGCCGGCCCGCTTTGTGGTGGCACTGCTGGTTATTGCCGTGATACCCGCCGTAAGTGAGGAGCTGTTTTTCCGGGGCGTGATTCAGCGCAACCTCGTGCAGTGGACCAATTCGCGGCACGTGGGCATCTGGCTGGCGGCGGCCATTTTCAGCGCCATTCACTTCCAGTTTCTGGGCTTTTTCCCGCGCTTCGTACTGGGGCTAGTGCTGGGCTACTTATATGAGTGGAGCGGCAACATTCTGGTGCCCATAGCGGCCCACTTCGCCCAGAACGCCTTCCAGTTGGTGTTACTCTATGCTCAGCAGCGCGAATGGTCGGCCACCGACTTCGACCCCGATTCGACCGAGGCCCTGCCCCTGCCTTGGGTGCTGGCTTCGCTGCTGCTAAGCACGCTCCTGCTTTGGTACCTCTACCAGCGCATGCAGCGCCCCTTCTCCGACGGCCCGCCCACTGAAATGCACACCCTGGGCCGCCGTGGGGTTTCCGTGGTGCAGGCCGCCGACGTCCCGCCACCACCCGCCCGCACCCTCAGCCACGCGGGTGTGGATACAACGCGAGAGTAGTGTTATCGAGCCCTTAACTATTAGCGGAGAGCTTTCGCGCTGAAATCCTATTTTCGCCAGATAATGCCGGTCAGGTTTCAGATTTTGTGCGGAGATTGAGCCGCCGACCATTGCTTTGCCTCCCTGGCATTTCACTCTTCTATTCCTCAAAAGCGAACAGCTACTGGCTGTCAGCTAATAGCCTACAAACCGTTGTCTGAGCCCGCCGCCGCCAAAGCCCCGATGTCCAACCTAAGCCAGCGCATTATTTTTGGCGTGCTGGGAGCCGCGCTGCTGCTAGGCAGCGTGTGGTTCAGCGTCTGGACGTTTGCCCTGCTTTTCGCCGTGGTGCAGGCCCGCATGCTGCTGGAGTTCTACCGCATGATGCGCCAAGCAGGTTACAAACCGGCCGCCGGACTGGGTGTGGGCATCAGCCTGCTGCTATTTGCCAGCGTGGCCGCCCTCACCGATTTCCGGACGCTGGCCAACGCAACCGTCCCGCTGGCCGTGGCCGACATGGGCTACCTGCGCAGCTCGGCGGTGGGCCTCATCGTGCTGCTGCCGGTACTACTGATTCTGCGCGAAATGTACTCCTGGCCCCGCGCTAACCAGCCGTTTGCGCCGTTTTCCAACGTGGGCGTTGCGCTGCTGGGGCTGCTCTACGTGAGCCTGCCCATGAGCTTGCTCACGATAGTAGCCTTCAGCGGATCAGGCGGCTATGACTACCGCCGCGTGTTTGCGCTGCTGTTCATGGTTTGGGCTTCCGATATCGGGGCCTACGCGGCGGGTAAAAGCATGGGCAAGCACAAGCTGGCGCCTAAAATCTCGCCCGGTAAAACCTGGGAAGGGGCCGTTGGTGGTTTTCTGCTCACGCTGCTGGTAGGTGCGGCCCTGGGCTGGCTGCTGCCCGAACTCTCGCTGGCTTACCGCCTGGTAGTGGCCGGCGTGGTAGCCGTGTTCGGGCCGCTCGGCGACCTGGCTGAATCCATGCTCAAGCGTAGCGTTGGCGTCAAAGATTCGGGCCGCATCATGCCCGGCCACGGCGGCCTGCTCGACCGCTTCGATGCCTTCCTGTTTATCCTGCCCGTGCTGGCCGTGCTGCAACTGGTTTTCGGTTCGTAATCAGCCCCTAAGCGGAGCGCGCCCGCCTGCATTGCCGCCCCCTTCCCCACTCCAAAGTAAAGGCCTACCTTTGCTTGCGAATTCCACCCGCGGCTCCGTTTTTTCGGGGCCGCTATCTTATTCCCCCCCACCCAATCCCCACCCGTATGGCTGCTACCACGGTCTACAAGTACAAAGAGCCGGCTCCCCGCGTTGATGCCGAAAACCCGCTCGAATCGATGATGTCGCGCTTCAATGTGGCGGCCGAAATCCTCGGCCTCGACGAAGAAACGTACGAAGTGCTCAAGGCGGCCGACAAGCAGGTCATCGTGCATATTCCCGTCACGATGGACAACGGCAAGGTGCGCGTATTTGAGGGCTACCGCGTGATTCACAACACCATTCTGGGCCCCAGCAAGGGTGGTATTCGCTACGATAAGAACGTACACCTCGACGAGGTAAAGGCCCTGGCGGCCTGGATGACCTGGAAATGCGCCGTGGTCGATATTCCCTACGGTGGCGCGAAGGGTGGTATCATCTGCGAGCCGACCAAAATGAGTGCCGGCGAAATTGAGCGCCTCACCCGTGGCTACACGCTGGCCATGAAGGACGTATTTGGCCCCGACCGCGACATTCCGGCTCCCGACATGGGTACCGGCCCGCGCGAGATGGCCTGGCTAATGGACGAGTTTTCGAAGACCGTAGGCGGCACCTCGCCAGCCGTGGTAACGGGCAAGCCGCTGGTAATGGGCGGCTCGCTGGGCCGCACCGAGGCCACCGGCCGCGGCGTGATGGTGGCCACTATGGCGGCCCTCAAGAAGCTAGACCTCGACCCGCACACGGTGTCGGCGGCGGTGCAGGGCTTCGGCAATGTGGGCTCGTGGGCGGCCAAGCTGCTCAGCGAGAAAGGCGTAAAAATCAAGGGTCTTTCGGATGTGAGCGGCGCTTACTGGAACGAAAACGGCATCGACATCGACGAGGCTATTGCCTACAAAAACGCCCACGCCGGCCGCCTCGACGGCTTCCAGGGTGCCACGATGCTCGAAAACGCCGACGACCTGCTCACCACCGACGTGGATGTGCTTGTACCAGCCGCAGTGGAGGACGTGATTACCGAACACAACGCCCACGCCATTAAGGCCAAGCTGATTGTGGAAGGTGCCAACGGCCCTACTTCGGCCTCAGCCGACCCTATCATCAACGAAAAGGGCATTATGGTGGTGCCCGATATTCTGGCCAACTCGGGCGGTGTAACCGTTTCCTACTTCGAGTGGGTGCAGAACAAGCAGGGCTTCAAGTGGAGCGAGAAAATGGTAACCGAGCGCGCCGACCGCATCATGAATGACGCCTTCGAGAAGGTGTATCAGACCAGCAAGAAGTACGATGTGCCCATGCGCATCGCCGCCTACGTGGTAGCCATTGATAAAGTAGCCCAGACCTACAAGTTCCGTGGCGGCTATTAAAGCCCTGGCCTCGTGGGTGTCTGGTTGCCGCTGGTGCAGGCATACCGGGCCGACGGACCGTTAACAGCCTGCGCCAGGCAGTTTTCGGGCCCTGGCGCGACATATGGCTTGCGCACGTATATTTGTTTTCGGATAGCCCGAGCCGCTGGTTCGGGCTATCTTTGTGTAGCCTAGCTGCTTTGAGCGCTATTCTACCATCGAAATTGGCTAACTCAACGTAAGCAATAATCCGCGCTATGCTCCAACGGTCCACTTACGGACCGGCCGCGAGCCATCTGAATCAGTGTAATCAGGTTGATAAGCGCAAATCAGTGATGTATGAAAATCCACAAGGAAGGACGACGGATTCTGTTTTTTACGCTGCTGGCCCTGCTGGCCGTGAACCTGCTGCTGTTCCGCTACAACGCTGAAAACGGCGGTTTCAACAAGGTTTTCGCCGGCATTTCGGTTATCATGTTCCTGATTTTGCTGCAGTTTTTCCGCAGCCCGGCCCGCCGCCTCTTCACCCACGAAGACCTGATTATCGCCCCCGCCGACGGCAAGGTGGTGGTGATTGAGAACGTGCAGGAGCCCGAGTATTTCGACGATATGCGTATGCAGATCAGCATCTTCATGTCGCCGATCAACGTGCATATCACCCGCAACCCGATTTCGGGCATCGTGCGCTACTTCAAGTACCACCCCGGCAACTACCTGGTAGCCTGGCACCCCAAAAGCAGCACTAAAAACGAGCGTACCACGGTAGTAGTCGAGTCGGAAGCCGGCCCACTGGTGCTGTTCCGGCAAATTGCCGGCGCCATGGCCCGCCGCATTGTGTGGTATGTGAACGAGGGCGACGAGGTAAGCCAAGGCGAGGAGTTCGGCTTCATCAAGTTCGGCTCGCGGGTCGACATCTTCGTGCCCATCGACACCGAAGTAAAGGTGCAGATTGGCGAGAAAGTAAAGGGTGGCCAGACTGTTATAGCCCAGCTTAAAACCCCACCGCCAAGCCTTTTTTAGGCAATTGGTGGTGCATTAAACAGCAGTGGCGGCTCCCTATTCGGAGGCCGCCACTGCTGTTTTAAGGGTTAGGGTTGGAACTGTGCCTGAATGGCGGCATCGGGAACCTCATTCTGGCCACTGTTGCGGCTACTGAATTTCAGCCAGCCGTATTTAAAGGTGTAATACCAGGTCTGAGCAACTGTTTCCGGCAACTGGGTTGCTGCCAATGATTGACCGTAGGAGAATGACTGCGTCTTCTGTTGAGTTTCAAGACTGGTGGAGGTGTAAGAGCAGAGAAATTCGTCGGAAGTATGGACCCATTCCATTGCCACGTACACTCCCTGCAGCGGAAATATTATTTCGTAGCGGCTCAAATCCACAGAAACCCATCCTCTGTTGTCGGCCGCTGCCAACACGGAAACAGGTAGCAAGTCGCTGCCCGGCGCGTTGTCAGGCCCGTCAGCTGCATACACGCGCACCCGGAAAGGGGCACGTAACCCCGTCTTGCCACAGTTATAGCTGGGATTCACGAAGAAGCGCACGGCCGTCAGGTAGCCATTGGTCGGTGGCTGGCAGAGTCGAGCTATTTGCCAGCCCGTATTTACTTCCTGCGAAAGCCTGTTCTGGCCAAAACCTCCTCCTCGCTTTTTCAACTCACCCTCAGACCCCACCCACTGCGCCACGCCCGGCCGCACGACCACCTCGTTCAAGGGCACAGGCAACGCGGCCAGCTGCAACGTGGCGGTAGCCCCGGCGGGCACCGGTACGCGCCGCCGGGCATAGCCCAAGGCTGAAATGGTCAGCGAATCAGTGGGCGTGAGGCCGGCGGGCAGTGGCAGGGAGAAGTGGCCTTCGTCATCGGCCTGCACGCCCAGTTTCTGGGCCGACAGTTCCAGCACGGCAAAGGGCACCGCAGCCCTCTGCCCATCCTGCACGGTGCCAGTGAGGACGCGTTGCGCTTGGAGCGGGTGGGCCAAGGCGGAGGCGGCGAGTAGGCAGAGAAATCGGAAGAGCATAGAAACGAAAAACCGGCTGGAGCCGTGAAGCTAGCCGGTTTTTCCGTTTATCGGGTTAAGGTGAAGTTACTCTTTTTTGGGCAGCTGATAGTGCAGCAGCACGGTGCCATCAGGCCATGTTTGGGTGCGCAGCATCTGCAGCGTCTGCGGCTGCGCCTGGTGGCGCCAGAGCGGGATACCCGACCCCAGCACGCGGGGCACCACCAGCAGCATCAGTTCATCGACCAATCCGGCCGTGAGCAGCGGTGAGGCCAGGGTGCTCCCTCCAATCAACCAGATGGTACGGCCAGGCTGTTGGCGCAATGCCTGCACAAACGCTACCGGCTCGTCGCTAACGAACTGCACCGACGCGTGGGGCGTCAGGACCGGAGGCTTGCGGCTGAACACGTAATTGGTGAACACGTAATTGGTGAACCCGGAATAAGGCCAGGGGCCCGAGTCGAGCACCTGCTCGTAGGTGGCACGGCCTAGTAACGTCGTATCGGCGCTGGCCAGAAATTCGGCATAGCCATAATCCTGGCCGGCCGTGGGCAGCCACTCCACCGAGCCGTCGGGTGAGGCAATGTAACCGTCGAGGCTGGTCGCAATGTAGAGTACAACTTTACGCATGCAAAAGTGGGTTTGGATGGTGAGGAGAGCGAGAACTTGGTAAAGCAGGGCGTACCGGCCCCAATGCTAGCACAGCTAGTATGGGCCCGGTGGCGCTGCGCCGTAAATTATTGGCGAGGCATGGGCACAAACGGCCCGCCACCTGTTACAGTTAGGCTAATTTCCATTTTTAAGCCCACATTTTGTAGCAACTCCCGAAATCAAGTGTAGCCTGGGGGAAGCATACCTTACCTTTGCGGCGGCACTAGCCCGGTGCGCGGCTACCCCCATGCCTGCTACCTGTTATTTTCCGTTTTCCTCCTTATGGCCGAAGAACTCCTGCTCGATACCACCCTCAGCAAAGCCGACCAATACCGCCAGCTGCTGCCCCAACTCACGGCCCTCACCACCGGCGAACCCGACCTGATAGCCAACCTGGCCAACACCGCCGCGGCCCTGCAACAAGCATTCGGCTTCTTCTGGGTAGGCTTCTATCTGGTGAAAGATGATGAGTTGGTACTCGGCCCGTTCCAGGGGCCCATTGCCTGCACCCGCATCCGACACGGCAAAGGCGTGTGCGGCAGCAGCTGGGCCCAGGCCACTACCCTGCTCGTCCCCGATGTGGAGCAGTTCCCCGGCCACATTGCCTGTAGCTCCGCCTCAAAGTCCGAAATCGTGGTACCCATCATCCAGAATGGCCACGTAGTAGCCGTCCTCGACGTTGACAGCGACCAGCTCAACGACTTCGATACCACCGATCAGCTTTACCTGGAGCAGCTGGCACAATTGGTTGCCGTCTGGTTTTAAAGTATATCCACTACCAAAATGCAACAGGCCGCAACTTACAGTTGCGGCCTGTTGCATTTCTGGAATACCTCACCAGTCGGGGAAGCTGTTCGGACCGTCCTGCTGAGCCGGCCATCTTATAGCATACTAACTGCTGCTCTGAACAAAAGAAAAGGGCGTTTCCGGTATGGAAACGCCCTTTTAGGTAGCGGGGACTGGACTCGAACCAGTGACCTTTGGGTTATGAGCCCAACGAGCTACCAACTGCTCCACCCCGCACTGTTTGGTAATACAAATGTAGCAGGGTTTTTTCGGAAACCTACCAGTAACAGGCCTAAATAACGCAGAAATGGCTCCTGTCGGTTGATTATCAGCCATAAAGTTATTGCGTAGTACCAGTATCGTTTCAGCGGTGTACACAATTCAGTCACATTCGCTCCAATTAAATAAGGATTACGTACCAAACGACACCAATCCAAATTCATTCTTTCTTATTGATGACGCTCTGTATGATGAAGAACTCGCTTTATTCGCACCGGCTCTGGCTGGCCCCCATCTTGCTTGCCAGCCTAAGCCTGACCGCCTGTGGTCCTAACCAAACCGCTGAAACGACCACCGCTAGCGCAGAAAGTGACGCAGGGGCCGTTACCGATAATACACCCGCAGCCAGCAGCGACGGAACTGCCAACATTACGCCTACCGGCCCGGCCCCGGCCTGGGCACCCAACATTGCTCCGGAAATGCTGGCTGTTATCGAAAAGCTCGACAGCCTCAGCGCTTCCACCCCGCCCCATAAGCTCACGCCCGCCGAAGTCCGTAAGGCTCCTTCATTTAGGGAGGCCCTGATGGCCGTAATGCAGAAATATAATATCCCGGCACCTTACGCCAACGTGGATACGATGAGCAAAATGGTGGAGCCAGGCCTGAAAGTGCGCCTCTATACGCCAGCCGGCACCACTGGCCCCCTGCCCGTGGTGGTGTATTACCACGGCGGTGGCTGGGTAATTGCCAACCTCGATACCTACGATGCTTCGGCTCGCGCCCTGGCGGCTAAAACCGGCGCTATTGTGGCTTCGGTAGCCTACCGCCAAGCCCCCGAGCATAAATTTCCAACTGCCCACAATGATTCATTCACCGCTTATCAATGGGTGCTGAAAAATGCCGGCTCTTTTAACGGCGACCCGATGCGCGTGGCGGTAGCTGGCGAGAGTGCCGGCGGCAACCTTGCCGCCGCCGTGAGCATGATGGCCCGCGACAAAGGCATACAAGCTCCTAAACACCAATTGCTCGTCTTCCCAATTGCGGGCTACGATATGAACACGCCCTCTTACCAGGAATATACCAAGGCCAAGCCGCTCTACAAGGACTTCATGGGTTGGTTCTTCAAATACTACCTGCGTAGCCCTGCCGATGGCAAGAATCCTATGATTGATCTGGTAAACGCCAATCTAAAAAACCTACCGCCCGCTACCATCATTGGTGCTGGTATCGACCCCTTGATGAGCGAGGGCAAAACGCTGGCCGATAACCTAAAAAATGCCGGGGTGCCCGTTACCTACCAGCTCTACCCCAACGTCACGCACGAGTTCTTCGGAATGGGGGCCGTGGTACCTCAAGCCCGCGAGGCCGAAGAATTGGCTGCCAACGAACTCAAGAAAGCACTGAAATAGCTTTCTTGAGTCTTCATAGAAAGAGCGGCCCTCCTACCCTAGGTGGCCGCTCTTTCTATGAAGACTAAAACCGGCTGGTAATTCCGAAGTGGATTTTGCCCGAGCCCAACCCGAAACGCTGCTGCTCGCTGCGGCCCAGGGCATACACGAACTGGAACTGGCCCGCGCCTGTGCGAAAGCTCAGGCCCGCCCCCAGTCCGGTGGGCGTGTCGCGCGGAAACGGGTCGTTAGGCAGGTCGCGGCGCAGGTAGGCCTGGTCGGCAAACACGAACAGGTAGGTATCGGGGCCAGTGAACTGGCGAAACTCGGCCGTGCCGACTGCATATTGGCTGGCGTAGAAATTCAGCTCGTTGAAACCACGGAGCGTCGCCAGCCCGCCCAGTCGGAACAGGTCGTTGAGAAACAGCCGGTCGTTGAGCAAGGCCTCGCCTCGCAGCCGCGTGAGCAGCACCCCAGCCCGCCCAATACGGAAGTAGCGCTCGGCCCGCAGGCCCAGGCTCACTTGGCGGGTGCGCAGGGCCAAACCGTCGTAGAGCTCGGGCTTCACATCGGAGTTAGGACTGAGGCGCTTGGTGCCGATGGCGGCTTGGCCGCTTAGCAGCAGCCCCCGGCGTGGGAAATACGGGTCGTCGAGCGTATTCCAGGTGTAGTCGAGGCCGTAGGAGCCAAAGCGCGAGTCGATGTTGTCGGGCAGACGGTTTGCCTGCTGCAGGGTTGAATCCTGGTTGAGCAGACGGGAGTTGCGTTGCTCGAAAAACACGGCCAGCCGGCCAGCCTGGGCCGTAGGATAGGCCACCTGCACCCGTGGCTTGGTCGTCAGGAACAATTCGCCCTGCTTGATCAAATTGAAGGAGGCACTGACTTCCAGCGGAGTGCCAAAAAAGGTGGGATGCAGGTACTGGGCGTCGAGCAATTGGGAAGTAGCATCGAGCTTGCGCCACTGCACACCTATACCCTTACCTCCGCCCCCAATATTGCGCAGGTTCAGGGTTACGTCGCCGGTTATCTGCACCTTTTTCTGGCCCAGACCCGGGCTGGGGTTGGGTAGCACGCCCACAATGGCATCAAACTGGTTAGCCGTGCGGTCATCGAGCAGAAAATATATGCGCGCCCGCCCTCTTGCAAAGCGTACTTCGGGCGCGGCCTTCACCTGCAGATACGGCAGCTGGCGCAGGCGGCGGTCGGCTTCCAGCAGCCTCTGCTGGCTGAACGGCTCGCCGGGCTCAATCTGCAGGTATTTGCTCAGGAAGCGCGCCTTAGTTTTGGTCTGACCAATAATCTGGATAGAATCGAATAGAATAGCCGGCCCCCGGCGCAGCACTACCCGACCTTCAATATCGGAGCCACGTAGAGCCAGCGAATCGAGCCCGACGGTGGCAAAGGGGAAGCCTTGATTTTCAGCCTCATGAAGCACATTCTCTTGGAATTTCACCCATTCCTGGGGCCGCAACGGTTGTTGCTGGTAGAGTTTTTCGCGGAAACCGGCCCGCTCAAGCAGTGCGTCGCCGAGGTTGCCGTTGCGCAGCCGGGCCCATCGGAATTGCTCGCCCACGTACAGGCGCACACGTAGCGTATCAGCGGCACCCCAACGCAGCTCATCAGCCGAGGCCGTCAGGTAGGCATCGGCCTGCAGAGCCAGCACCAGTGCACGCACCTCGCGCAGAGCCGCCAGCGAGTCGGGCAACTGCCGACGGTAACGATAGGAACGTAATAGGCCCTCGTCAGCGGCTTCTATTTCGAGGCGCAATATTACTGGGCGCACCGGGCGCAGCGGGGCGGGTGCAGCCTTGCCGGCCGAATCGGGTAGTAGGGGTATAGCGGGCACAGCCGAAACTGGCGGGGCAGCCGGGTTCAGGGGCGTGCTGCCCTGGGCCGCCGCCCACCCGACCGCGCTCAGCAGCAAATACCAGAAAGCAAGGATGCGGACGTACATTTGTGCCAGTGCAACGCGAACCGCGACGTTTAATTTCCCGAAGATACTTTTTGGGTAGCGGAACCTCCTCTGCCATCGTTGGCACCGCCTTACAGAGCGGCTCCGCATAACGAGTGATACGACCGGGGTGGAGCCTCGACAGGCCCGTTTCGTGCATTTTTCAGCAGCCTTCCGTCTCCTCCCATTGTCCGGCATCTACCTCCATATTCCCTTCTGCAAGCAGGCCTGCCACTACTGCGACTTCCACTTCAGCACCAGCATGGGCTTGAAGAGTCGTCTGGTAGATGCGCTGGTAGCTGAGATGGACTTGCGGGCCGCTTACCTGGAACCGGGAGCAACCATTGAAACAATTTACTTCGGTGGCGGCACCCCCTCCCTGCTTTCGGCGGCGGAGCTGGACCAGCTGCTTACGGCCATCAACAAACGGTTTACAGTGGCCACCGATGCAGAAATCACGCTCGAAGCCAACCCCGACGACCTGACCGCTGCCAAAGTGCGCGAGCTGGCAGCCTCGCCCGTCAACCGGCTGAGCATTGGGTTACAAAGTTTCCACGAGCCGCATCTACGTCTTATGAACCGGGCACACTCGGCCCAGGAGTCGGGCGAGGCCGTACGCCGGGCCCAGGAAGCCGGCTTCGAAAACATATCGGTAGACTTGATTTACGGAGTCCCTGCGTCCGACCACAGCATCTGGGAAATCGATATGGCAGCGGCATTTGCGCTCCAGGTACCGCACCTTTCCTGCTACGCCCTCACCATCGAACCCGATACCGTATTCGGCCGCCAACTGCGCAAGGGGAAATTTCTGGCGCCGCCCGACGAGTTTGTGGCGCGACAGTTTGAGATGCTGCTAACCGAAATGGCCCGCCACGGCTACGAGCAGTACGAAATCAGCAACTTCTGCCGGCTCGGCCGCGAAGCGCGCCACAACTCGGCTTACTGGGCCGGGGTACCCTATCTGGGTTTAGGGCCCAGCGCCCATTCATACAACGGCCACAGCCGCCACGCTACGCTGGCCAACAACCCGCGCTACGTAGCTGCTGTGCTCGACGAAGGTACCGTACCAGCCACTGTAGAGGTCCTCAGCCAGCTGGACCAAGCCAACGAATACCTCATGACCAGCCTACGTACATCTCACGGCTGCGACCTGAACCGCCTGCGCGACCAGTTGAGCGTAGACCTTCTGACCACCCGCGCCACTTACTTGGCCCAGCTTCAAACTACCGGCTTGGCAACATTAAGTGCCGGCTGGCTACGGCTGACTGATGCGGGTAAGCTCTTGGCCGATCATATTATATTGGAGTTGTTTCAGGCAGTCTGATAACGCACATCAGGTACTAACGCACGAAATACTACCCCGGCATTCTGGGGGGCAGTAGCACTGCTTTGCCTCTTTTGTTATTTCTTTGAAAGGAGTAACCGGCAACATTGACCAGTTGCTTCCTTCCGCCAACCTAAAAAAGATGAGAAGACTGATTGATGCGCTGGCCGATGACACGGATTTCTTTATCGAACAGGTACACCTGACTGCCATCGTTTTCGACAACTCCGACGACGTAACTATCTGGGCAACTACTGATTTCGATGGGGATACGCACTTCTTTCACTTAGGCCTACCCTTTCAGCAGCTCGATTCGCTTCTGCGCCTGGCAGGCCCTCGCTCCTCGGTACTGCAAGAGGACATAGCAGAAGCACTGGCCACGGTTCAGGAGTGGCCCTGTCTGCTAGAATATACTACCGAAGACAGCGCCCCTATTCCATTACCAAGCGTGGCACTAAAGCTCTCCTGCACTTATCCAGCCGATGACCTATTCGGGGAAGAGGAAGAGGAGGAACAACCCTTTGATATAAATGTGCAGGAAGATGGAGAAGAAGCAGCCGACTATGAAATCGAACAGCCTCACAACATTTTTTACCTAGAAGGCATATTCTTACGGGTAGTATAACTGAGTGCTTTCTCACCGGCGAACATAGTAGAAGTCATGTCGGGTCCGAAGCAGTAGCCCCGACCACCCGTAACGCTGTACGGCCCGCTTCCTCGGCTGAGGGAGCGGGCCGTACAGCGTTGTAGCCAACGCCCATATTGCCCAGCCGGTCAGGTGGTGGGCAGTAAGGGTAGGTATAAACA
>NZ_JABKAV010000179.1 GCF_013377905.1 Hymenobacter terrestris | reverse complement strand
ACCGAAGGGAGCGGCCGGGACGATGACAGTGGTTGAACTGACGGCCAACCGCTTGGTCGTCAGTTCAACCACGAATCCCGAGCGGCAGAACGAGGTGTATATCCCGGCCAACTAGGCAGGAGCCGTTTTTCTTGCGTCGTATGTAAAGCCCTCGACACGAAGCGGGCACGTCGCGCAAGGAACTTGTTTTGGACGTTGTGACAAGCCTTAACCCCTCCTTTAGCAAACGCAGCGTTCACCGACCC
>NZ_JABKAV010000178.1 GCF_013377905.1 Hymenobacter terrestris | reverse complement strand
TGTGCCACTTCGACGCTGCCGACCTCGGCCACCACTTGGGCCTGCTGCCAGCGGTAAAGCAGCTTGGGGCTGATGCCCAGCTCGCGGGCCGCGGCTTGTGTACTGCGGCTCTCGGACACCAAGCGCAGGGCTTCAGCCTTGAACGCCTCGTCGTATTTACGCCGTTTGTCGGGCGACACCCCACTGGTTTTTGCTGCCATAATAGAAGAAATATACGTCCTTCTTCTGTCCGCCTTGCCTAGACCACCTCA
>NZ_JABKAV010000177.1 GCF_013377905.1 Hymenobacter terrestris | reverse complement strand
TGCCCCGGAGGTCCGGGCCCTGCGCGCCGCCAACAAGCGGCTGGCGCAGGAGCTGGATATTTTAAAAAAAGCCTTGGTCATCTTCGGCCAGCCGACCCCGTGAGTACTTACCGGTACATCGCCCAGCGCCCAGCGCGGGTGCCCGTACGCCAGTTCTGCCGCGTGTTGCACGTCGCGCCCAGCGCGTACTACGCCTGGTGCCGGCGCCAGGACCAACCCGTGCCCGAGCCGGCCTGGCAAGTAGCCGTGCGCCAAGCGTTTG
>NZ_JABKAV010000176.1 GCF_013377905.1 Hymenobacter terrestris | reverse complement strand
TTTAGGATGCCTGCTCCTACTTAGCTTTTCGGTCTAATTGAGCAAAGAACTTTAGCGCCATCAGCAGTGGACTTACGACCATCAACAACAACCCAACTAGGCGTAGAGCCCCAAAAATGCTGCTCATCGTGTAATTTCCTAGGGACTCCATTTCCGCAATCCCTCCTCCGGTTGACAAAACCAAGCCTGTGACAAAAAACAGGAACAACTTAACGAAAGAGGGTATCCATTGCATAACAGACCTGTACTTAGAGCATGTTTGGGAATTGTC
>NZ_JABKAV010000175.1 GCF_013377905.1 Hymenobacter terrestris | reverse complement strand
CCCGGGGCAGTTGAGCGTGTCCACCACGCGCAGGTCTTGGCCTTCGCCGTATTCGGCAAACCAGCGGGGCAAGCGGGGGTACTGCTTCACCCACTGCTTCACCGCGGCCGGGCTCAGGCGGGACGTGCCAGCCAACTGCTTCCCCAACTCCTCCAGATGGTACACCGGCAAGGGACAAGGCACCGTAGGGGGAGCGGAAGGCACCGGCGCAGGAGCTGCGGAACTTGGGGCAGGGGGAGCGGGGGAACGGGTAACGGCCACGGCTTCTTGGGAGGGT
>NZ_JABKAV010000174.1 GCF_013377905.1 Hymenobacter terrestris | reverse complement strand
TCCGGGGCAGTTGAGCGTGTCCACCACGCGCAGGTCTTGTCCTTCGCCGTATTCGGCAAACCAGCGGAGCAAGCGGGGGTACTGCTTCACCCACTGCTTCACCGCGGCCGGGCTCAGGCGGGACGTACCGGCCAACTGCTTCCCCAACTCCTCCAGCTGGTACACCGGCAAGGGACAAGGCACCGCAGGGGGAGCGGAAGGCACCGGCGCAGGAGCTGCGGAACTTGGGGCAGGGGGAGCGGGGGAACGGGTAACGGCCACGGCTTCTTGGGAGGGA
>NZ_JABKAV010000173.1 GCF_013377905.1 Hymenobacter terrestris | reverse complement strand
AGCCTGTATATGTCGGAGGAGCATTGCACGGAACCATTGACTGGATTAGCAGATAAGATGTTCACGCTTGGTATAACCACTATGGCTATCACGTCAAGCCCACCTGAAAATTAGCAAACAGTTTACCCCGTTATTTAGGGGCTTGCTTGTGGTCGCCATAATGGTCAAACCAGTTGCGTGCATCCTGACTCGTAATCCAGTTGATGGCTTGCTGCAGGGCCTGCTCCAGCGCCTGCCGGGTGCGGGCCTGGGCGGCTCGCAACGCTGTTTTAGCTTGCTCCAGGCCTGCTCAATCGGGCTAAAG
>NZ_JABKAV010000172.1 GCF_013377905.1 Hymenobacter terrestris | reverse complement strand
GCTCATGCCCCTGCACCATTCCGGTTCCTACGTCTACTTTGCCTTGAAAGGGGAATGCTTTGACCCCGCCGAGGTAACGGCCCGGCTCGGCGTGGCCCCCAGTCAAACCTGGCAGAAAGGCGACCCCACCCGCTACGGCAACCGCCAGCGGCAATACAGCGCCTGGGAGCTGTCCACGGCCAAAGGCACCGAATGGCTGGACATTGACCGCCTGGTCACCGAAATCGTCGACCAGCTCCACGACCGCACCGAGGCGATTGTGGCGGCTAAGGAGCAGTTTGACCTCACCTCGGTGCTGGAAATTGTGCTTTACGTCGACGTGAACCAAGAAGC
>NZ_JABKAV010000171.1 GCF_013377905.1 Hymenobacter terrestris | reverse complement strand
GCAACCCCAATTGGGCTACAAGGTGAAATCGAACAGTTACCTATTCTAATTTCGGAATTATTCTGTCACCTAATAAACACCCGGTCGGTATTTAGGTAATGGTGGAGAATAACGGAGTCGAACCGTTGACCCCCTGCGTGCAAGGCAGGTGCTCTAGCCAGCTGAGCTAATCCCCCGGTTGGTACCCGTTAGCCTTTCATTAAAGGCAGTGGGCCTGCCTGGACTCGAACCAGGGACCTCTACATTATCAGTGTAGCGCTCTAACCACCTGAGCTACAAGCCCGGCTCGACAAGCGGAGTCGAATCCGTGAAAATATTGAATGAGAGGAAAAGACGTTATAAGTATTC
>NZ_JABKAV010000170.1 GCF_013377905.1 Hymenobacter terrestris | reverse complement strand
TGAGGTGGTCTAGCTAAGCCGGACACAATTGGGACGTGGTTTGAAGATGGGTTTCGAAGTGGTTAGGGGCTTGGTAGCCGAGCGCCGAATGGCGGCGTTCGGCGTTGTAATAGGCGATGTGATGGCTAATTTCGAGCTTGGCTTCGGCTAGCCCGGGGAAGCTGCCGCTGTCAAGCAGTTCGGCCTTGAAGCGGCTCCAAAACGATTCGGCGTGGGCGTTGTCGTAGCAGTTGCCGCGCCGGCTCATGCTCTGCAGTGCGCCATGTTGGGCGACGAGTGCTTTGAAGCGGTTAGCCGTGTACTGGCTGCCCTGGTCGGAGTGCACGACCAGTCCAGCCGAGGGCCGGCGCACGACCAAGGCCC
>NZ_JABKAV010000017.1 GCF_013377905.1 Hymenobacter terrestris | reverse complement strand
GATTTGGAAAACGTATACACTTATGCCATTCTTCTTCACAATATTTTTTATATATAGTCGAATTCAATTTAACATCCAACAAGAAATATTCTATTTCATTATATTCTATATTAAGCAATCTTAAACTTTCCAAAATTTTAATTTTATTTGATTTATATAAATCATGAACATCACATATATAATCATTTTTAATTTTCACTATTTGCAACAATCTTTTTTTCAGGTGGTTGACATATAAATCGAAATCCACATATGGGGTATCATGCATTAAAGTACCTGGGGCAAGCTCATGCTGTGAATTTAAATATATTTGCCTAAAATCTACAATCCAAATAAGTTTATTGAATATTGCTTCCTTCTCTAAAATACGTAATTTTGAAATTTCTTCTTCAACAAAAAACAAGTGATACTTTCCAAATTTACAATCAGAGTAGTGTTCAGTATGTTTTTCAATTTTAATATGTTTAGATATTTCTTGCAAATGAGGCATATACACTAGCTCATTCCAACTATTTGGGATATTTTCAAGCCAGTCACTGTAACAGTAATTGCTCTCTACTAATACCCTAGAGACTCCACCCCCAATACACTTTTTTTGCCAATTCAATCTCCAATCGCTTTCATGGCATTCGTTTTTAGAAATACTTTGTTTCATCGTATATTAAGCTTTACTGTATGGTGGGTTATTTTTGAAAAAAAATAAGCTAAAACAGGCTGATCTTTAGGGCATGCAAGTTCGAACTAGCAGGATAAGCAGGATAGGAAATTAGCCGGAGGCGGACTTGCAAGGTTCTAGGATAAAACGGATGACAAGATGTTGTAGTAGGCGGACAGAGCGTAGTCTAAATCCTGCCGGGGAACGGCCTGAACGAAGCTACATTATTCCGCATTCCAGTTGTCGGAGGCGTAGAACCTGCGCTGTCGTGGCGCAGCTAGTAAATCGGCCTTTGCTAGGCTGGGCGCTACCACAACTAGACCACCATCGGTAGTACGATTGAGGGTCGTGTTGTGGTAGTCGTGGTTGTAGCTCATGATCGCGTAGTAGCCCTTGGCAAACGAGGCGGTGCAGGTCTCGTAGCTGTTAGTGGCTACTAATGTGAATGAGATTACTTCATATTGAATCAACATGCACTAAAAAGACCCTGAGGTCTCAGTCGCAGCGATTCGCAAAAACTGAATTGGATGGAAATAAATATTCTAATTGCTGACCTATAAGCTCCCGAAGGCGAATAGTATAACCATTTTCTTTATGGCAGCTTGTCATCTTTGCGGTGAAGCAGGAGCAGAGGATAGACGCGAAGTCTATACTGGTAGCTCAAAGTATTACGGAAGTCGTAGCACGAGCACTCGGCTAAGTTACAGCGTTCGTAGTATATGCAGAGCCTGCGCCGTTGGGCTAGATAACATAGAATGGCGCAAAGAACTGCGCAAAATACGTGTTGACATAGCTGCTCAAGTGTTGCTAGCAGTCGGGCTTTTATACTACATAATAGTACGCTAGATGAAGAATTACTACGACTTGTTGGGTATATCTACTACTGCTACCACCGATGAAATCAAGCAGGCTTATCGACGCTTATCGGTGAAGTTTCATCCTGATAAGAATTCAGGCGATTCCTTTTTCGCTGATATGTTCAAGCAAATCAACGAAGCGCAGGAAGTACTGTTAAATGAAAACAGACGAGCAGCTTACGACTCACGGCTAAATGGCTCAGCTCATCAGGAGAGGAAAATAGCAGCTGAACAGGCCAAACTGCGGCGTGAGCAAGAAGAGTTGTTGCGGAAGCAAAGAGAGCAGGATGTAGCTGCCCAGCTACTTCAGGAGCAACAAAAACGAGTAAAGCAACGGGAAGCTGAGGCCCAGCGCCTTCAGGAACAAAGCATTCGTATTACCAAACCCAAGCCTATTGTAAAGCAAGCAAATACTTCCGTTACCCCTCCATCTACTCTAAAGGTCAGGAAACGCCCACCCAACTTGTGGCGACTTGTCCAGCAATGGAAGCGTATCAAATATAGCTTTTGGGTTATTAATATTGGCCTTGTACTATACATCAGCTTCGGCCCTAATAAGGTGCATTATTTCCGGCCTGCGGGTACTGATGCCTACGTTACGGCTGATAAAGGAATATTTCTACGTGATACGCCTCAAAGTGCGGGTAAAGCCTTAGCAAGTTTACCAAAGTACACATATCTCAAACTGGTATCTACTGATGGCCAGCTTGAAATTATAGAGGGAAAGAAAGCCCCCTGGTATCAAGTTGAAAACGATTCCTTACAGGGCTGGGTATGGTCAGAATACATAGCCAAAATTGAATAGATAGATTCATATGGCGAGTATACAAAGTGTTCTCTTGCTGACCTTCTCAACGGAGAAAATCATGTATAAGAGATCAAGGGGCACCTTCTAGAATGTGTTTTGTTAATTAGGCACCCTTAAGCAGCAATATTTGAACCTGTCTTGGAACAAGAAGGGGGCTCAATAATTCTCTTGTGTGAGAATGGTGACATAGTGATTTCGCATCACTTCCGATCTACAGGTGGGTGCCCAGCACTAACCTACCTCGCGTTTATTGCAACCAAAAAACCCCGGCCGATTGACCGAGGCTTTTCCTGTTGTAGAGTAGAATAAAATAAGCGTGCCTACGCAACGATAATCAGTTACCGGTAACTAGGGCCATTCTAGCGGTCAAAGTTGCAGCTACCCCCTCTTTTGCCGGCAAAAAGGGCTGGCCGTGTTGCTTCATAGCTTACTACGTAGGTCGCCTAACCATTATTCCCCTCTAAGAGTACTTACAAGAGGAGAACTGACGTCATAGAGGGGCTCTTTTCGCTACGTGCTCACTCTTGATTTTTAGCCCGCATCAGTCGAAGCGATCAGTCATTGCCTCAAAAGCAATTCGTGACCCTTCTGTGGTAGGAAACTACCATCAATAGTGAGAGCTAGAAAAGAGGGAAAGGAGGGCTCAGTCGAAATCACAGCTCTCTTCTCACCCCCCGCCCCCCTAGTTTCCTCTATAGTTCGGATAGGTTAGGCCTTAAATTTACAACTGAGGCATTATGTCATAATCACAATGTCAACCATGCTGTAACTAGTGCGAATTTCGGGACTTCGGCAATGATAGCTAATTCAGCTGCCTCAAAATAAAATAAGTGCAAAATATAGCCGTAGACCTAATAAAACAGTTATTATTGCTGTATGCACTCTGCGTTATTTGTGAAGCATTATATTATACCCAGGGGCTCCGCAATAGTACATTTTATAAGAAAGAAGGCGGGAGGCCCTGGGTAAATGACTGGTATAATTGACTAATAGGCACTTTTACAGTGGTGAGAAGCTTTATGTGCATTGGTTTGTTGAGACTTTTTGTATGATGTGGTCTAGCCAAAACGTACAGTGATAATTATTACCTTCCACTGCCCATAACCGAGAAACTGAGTCTTGGTGGCTTGCCCGCTACCCGCAAGAAATATGTGCTGACTTTCAAAGCCTAGTGCGTGCGCTAAGTAGCGTCCAGCCCGCTGAGGAAACAATCTAAACGTTCACGAAACTGGTATAATACGTACCGTACCGAAAATGGTACGCGGTACAACTATAATAATGAGGCAAGTCATATATATATATATATATATAAAACTTACTATGACGTCCTCAAAATATTGGCTTATTTCTTAGTTTATAAAGTGTAACTAATACCCATCGTTGCTAGGATAAAGCATAATCACGAACATAAATTACTAAGTAAAAAATGCGAGGCATCAAGCGAATAGATCAGAGGGCATACAATCTACGCAGGTCACCTTATTATCAAAATATAATGTCAATTATATATACATTGTCAAATTTTACGTTGAAAAAAACGTGGTAACTATAGATGCCTGTACTTGCGTACCGCGTACCGTTTTTAGTACGCGGTACGCAAGTACAGGCTAAGTTTTCAACCATGCACCTACTGTTGTGAATGCAACGTTGATCGCTTTGCTTATTTGACGGAGACTCAACCCCTGACTATGCAAACGTTGTGCTTCGGCGATATTCTCTAATTTGATAATTTGCTTGTCCTTTACTTTTGATTTAGAAATTGAATTAGGCATTGACTTCAAAAGATTGTACGCGTGCTCTCGTAATACTTGCGCTATGTGCGAAGCCGAGTCGAAGTCTTGAGCGGTACATCGTATGGTTCCTGTGGCTGTTGCTCCTTTTTCAAAGTCGCGCAACACCGCAAGAATCATGGCTATGCGAAACATGATTAACCCCACCCGCTTAACTACGCTACCTGCATCATTGCCATAGTAAGGGACAGCAGCTTTTAGAGCTGTTTCACCATCCGTATTCAACTTACTCCAGCAACTCTTGCTCAGGGTTACTTTGATAGGCCTGTTGTTTTGCTTAACTATCTTAGTAAGCTGGTCTGATAAGGGTGAAAAGTAATCAGCCAAATTACCGTACCTATTTCCCGGACTTACGTCACTCCACGTATGCTCTGTATTGTAACTATAGTGCATGAAACGGCTGAAGAGCCCATCTTCTGAAGACGGAATGAGCCGTCTTACCTGACCTGGCGTTCCTGTGAGTACAATGCTAATTTGAGGGCATTGCAACTCGTGCAGTTCGTCGCCAGTTTTGCGCGCGTACCCATATGGTTCATGGTGAAAAGCCTTACGCAACAAATCACTGAACGAGCCCCAATCCTGGCTCAACGCAAGGCTCAATGTATCCGCTTCGGTCTCACATATTATCCCACGCTCAGCATTACTGGCTAACAATTTGATAATTGCCGCCGCACTTGTGTTAGCGGGCAAGTAAAGTTGTCGTGCTTCACATTTGGCCTGCGTTGCTTGCTGACTCTCGTGTTGCGCTGCAACATGTAAGGGATAAGCCAGCTGCCGAGCCCATTTCATACTACTTTTCCCGCTTGCTGCCGACGCCACGATAAAGCAAAACAGGTTCGCTCGCACTTCGTCGTGGCGGTAAACTCCGGTTACCTTAGGAAAACATCCGGACAGCACTCCTAGTGTCGATAGCAACATGATATCACGCTCCCTAGGACAGGAGAATGGCTTACAACAATCCTGCAAAAAGGCAGGCAGTGACAAGTACAAATTGGGGGCAAAGGTGGGTGCATCAGCATTAAAGGGGGAGCTTTCCCCTTTGTCTGTAGTCGGTGAGATTCCGGCCTTCTTACATAGGTAGAAGAAGGTCTTTATTGTAGTCAGTCCATTGTGGTTCTTCAGTAAGCTTGTAAACTTCTGATCTGTTTCTCGATTCGTATACTTGTTACTGAGCCTGCTTATGCGATGGAAGAAGGCACGTCCCGGCTCTCCAAGGGATGCCAAGCTGAAACCCAAGTCACGCCAAGTAGCATACTCATCAGGGAAATTATCATTTGCCTCGACTGCGGATGTCCAGCGCTCTACCTTGTTTAATAACGAGGAGTGATGCTGTTCAGCAGCGAAATTTTTGCTGCTATCCTGAGCAACTTGAGACTCACCTATTGCCTTGTGAAGCGTATTAATGTTTAAAACAGCCTCCAAGGCACCTAGTGGAGAATCAGCGTAGGCCTCGTTAACATACACCTCTGGGTCATATGGGAGGTAACAAGCTCGGGCGATATCACCGACAGAAGTGTCGAAGAAAGGTTTTAAGTCTGGGCATGAGTGAGCTATGTAGTTACTAATAGCTATAAAGTACTCTTGGTGTGTGGCTTGGGACTGATCTGTAGCAATAAAAGCTTTGACTCCATTCCCACTGGGGCTTTTGAATAGTAGAACGATACTGGGGCCAAGTATTTGATCCTTTAATAACAGGCTACGAAATCTCTTTACACTAGGCACGTCGTCGAAGTCCAAACCAACTATACTGGATGCTCTTTCTAGTGCCGTCGCCTTGCGTGACCTAAAAACCCCACTAGGAGTGATATAATCGAACGAAGATTTGAGTTCGTTGTACGCCTCACTTTTCCTCTCCAAGGAGCGCAGACGTGCTGTTTTATTCTTCGGACGCTTCTTAATGATGGTGCTTAGGAGGTGGAGCGAAACCTCCCCGACAGGGGAAGTTTGCTTTATACCACCGGTGAAGTAGCTGAAATAAGCGGGAACCATGAGACCGGAATTGAAGTGTTGAGTATTTAGCATCTTTTCTACTTCAATGCTTGACGCTTTTCTTCTAGATCTCCAGCGAGTCGATCATTTGACCTTTTGACGTGCCTATCCATAAAGGCATTTATCTCCGACAGCCTGTATAGTACTATTTTGCCTGGACGGTGACTGGTTATCTCGCGTTGCGAAGTGTACTGCCGGAGAGTTGAGGCGGGGATGTTCCCAAGGTATTCTCGCGCTTGGCTAAAGCTTAGGAATGGATCGTATTGTGCCAATCCTATATGCTGTGAAGAGTTAGACATTTGTAGAGAGAAAAAGGAGTTAGTGTTGAAATGCTTTTGAAGCTAGCGGGCCCACTAGCTGCACCTTGCTAAATGAGGTACACCATATTAAACCCTATTTCAAACCGTAACGCTGCCCTAATTCAGGCGACACTATCACCTTAAATTTTTATTGTTTTATTCATATTAAGCATTAAGCGAATGAGCTGCATGTGATTTCAACTGCCTCCATAATTATATTTGAAGAGTAGTTCAGAATCGATTTTAGTATTATTTGTAACCGTGGCTATAACTGCGGAGTAGGGAGAGATGCCCCATTTTATCCATATAGGCCTTAATTTCCCCTCGATGATGGCACTTACAACATGCCCAAAATGCGGGCACACTGAAGTATCCAAGAATGGAATGAAGGGTCATGTGAAAGCAAACCCGGAAGAGCCAACTCGGGTCGGGGGGGCACCTGGCCCAAAACAACGTTATAAGTGTCTTAGTGAGACCTGCGGCTATCAGTTCACTACACCAAATTTTCAAGATCATGAAGACCCAAATTGGGGCTATTTATGGCCTAAGAAGGAGCAAGTACTAGTGAACTACCTACTAGAGAGGATGAGTAATCGTGCGAATGGTGAGGATGTAGGAGTCGATGGCAAAACCGTGGCAAAATGGCTCAATGAAATGCGCCGGGACCCACGGCTGGCAGAGATATATGACGAGTTCCCCGAGTTTAGCACCAAAAAAGGCATCGCTCCGAGCGATGCCTTTGAGGAATAGTTTCCACCCAAATGGATTATAAGTAGCGGTCGAGCTTACGCATTGCTTCTTCGCCTGTACGGTTTACAACCTGAGCATATCGCATGGTCATTCCTAAGCTTTTGTGCCCCATGAGCTTACTCGTTGTGTTTATATCTACTCCCGCACTTTGTAGTTTGGTGCCGAAGGTGTGACGAGAGGAATGGTAGGTGAATTTGACCTTCGCCAGCTTGCCCCAGCGTTCGATATACCGCTTCATAGTGGTACGGCTCTTCAAACTGAATACTCGTTCTTCACTGTAGGCGGCTGTACTAAATTGCTGACGCAACAGTATTTCTTGGGCCTTTTTGCCAATCGGCACACGTACTATACTATTGGTCTTCACCTGGCGCTTTTCAATTTTGTAGACGGTAATTCCCTCTTGGTTTATGTTACCTAAAATTTCAGCCCACGTGAGGGTTTCAACATCACTGAGGCGTAAGCCAGTATAGCAGCTAAACCAAAAGGCATCAGTAAACCATGCTGGCAATTCGCTATCAACCTCGCGAAGCCTCTCCAACTTATCATCACTGAGGTAGCGCGGGCTTTCTTCCTGCCCACGTACCTTGATGACATTGTGGGCTGGATTTACCACAATAAGCTTGTCGCGTACGGCACTATTGAGGCACGTTGTGATAACCCCCATGTATGTGCAAACCGTCACGTCCTTGACGCGTTCCTGGAGGTATTCCTGAAACCGGTTGAGCCACTCTTCCGTGACGTTACCAAAATTCAGTCGCCCCTTGGTAAATGCCATTAGGTGCTTACGCACGCTTTGTTGCCATACGTGATTACGGGTAGATGCCAGCTTATCATAGTACTCAATGAAAGAGGCCTTCTTATCTACTTTCGCCGGTAAATCATGCTCCTCCATTATGAGGCGCTGCTCCATTTTATTACGCAGGTACTCGGCCTTGAGGTAAGCTTCCTGGTAGGCATTTTTCTTGTTGTGTTCGCGGCTCTTTTTATCAGCCGGAACAACGTGTATGTTGAGGGTATCAATACGGCGCTCACCGTTGATGTAGTAATCTAGGCGCAAGGAGGCCCTGCCGTCTTTCAATGCTTTCTCGCGGATGTGAACTCGTGCCATGGGGCTTGTTGGGTTAGTGGATTACAAGGTTGGTATCCAGTAAACGCCCTCGGCCTGCGGCTAGATTCGGGTTACTGTACGGTTACTAATAAGCCGTTTTTAACCGTAACTAACCGGACTAATAAATCTCGAACTTTTATCTCGGCTAAACGCAAAAACCGCACTAGCGGGGGCGCTGATGCGGTTTTGCGTATGGTTGGTGCTGGTTGAATACGAGGCTAAATCTCTACTTCCAAAGGGGGACTAATTATTATCACGTTGTGGCCCCCGGCGGCGGCAATTTCCAGGGCCCGCTTGATGTTCTCCTGGCCCTGCACATCAGCGAAGTCGGCTTCGTACTGGTTGGCTGTCTGCTGAAACAGGTCGCGCGTATCCATCGTGACCGGCGCAATTTCCAGCCGGCCCTCTAAGAAGTCCACTGCCTCCTGCATCGTGCCCACCGGAATAACGTCGAGGCTGTTGACGATGGCGGCCTCCTGCGCATTCTCGCGGGGCAGAATCAGCCCCTTAAAGCCTTCCTTGCGGGCCTGAATGGCAATCGGCAATACGCCTTTTATTGGCCGCAGCTCCCCATCGAGGGCCAACTCGCCCATAATCACGTAGTCGGCCAGCCGCTCGGTATCCAGCTGCTGCGAGGCGTGCAGAATGCCCAGACCAATGGGCAGGTCGTAAGCCGATCCTTCCTTGCGGATATCGGCCGGGGCCATGTTCACTACCACTTTGGTGCGCGGCATGCGGTAGCCCCGGAATTTCAGGGCAGCTTCTACCCGCTGCTGACTTTCCTTGATGGCATTATCGGGCAGCCCCACTACAAAAAAACCGGTTCCCTGCGACACCACCACCTCGATGGTAATCGTGTAGGCATTCACGCCCTGTACGGCCGAACCAAAGGTTTTCGTGAGCATAGAGCGGAGAGTTAAGCAGGCAGAGGCTTCGTGTGAGCAGCGCGGCAACCGCGCATTTCCGGCAAGATATTACGTGCAAGCCAACCGATTGATATTCGCTCGTTTATCTCCCGGTTTTCAAGCCTCAGCTATTCACGCGCCCACTTTTTACCTTGGGGCGGTAGCGCGACTGGTTGAGGATGCGTTGAGCGTCTTTTTCCATCATCAGCTGGGGCAGCGTCACCTTGGGGTTTTCGGCCATGTACTTGCGCACAATCTGCCAGCCCACCCAGGCGCCCACCCGGCCAGGAGCCGTTTTATCAATTTCCGGAATATTGGGCCGTTCGCCAATGTACTTCTGAATGGTGAACGGGGCGGTGTTGTAAAGCAGGCCTTTCTCGATGAAGTGGGCCCAGATTTTCCCTTCATTGAACCCAACGCCAGCAATTTCCGCAGCGCTATAGCCAATCAGCAGTGAGTCGGGGGTGCAGGGTAGCATCTGCTCGGCAAAGTACAGGGCCTTCCCAAAGTGTAGCATCTCGCCGAGCATCGTTTGGCCGGCGGCGGGCTTCTGGTTGTACTTGGTACTAATGGCCAGCGCCAGCCCCGGCACCATGTGCTCAGGCGTGTAGCGCCGCTGAATGTAGCTGGGTACGTTGGGCCGGTAAGCTGCCGTAGGCCCCACAAAATAGTCGGTGCTGAGCACAATCAGGCTGTCGTTGACGAATAAATCCTGGCTCAGCCCGCTCACGAAGGTTTTTACGGGCGGCACCCGAAAGCTAGGGTAGTAGTAGCGCACGTGCTGAAACAGCTGCGTCAGGTTTTGCTGCAGTTGCGGACCTTGGAAGGTGGTATCGGCCTGGACGCCCAGCTTCTGGAGGCCGGCATTGGAAGCCAGCCGGGAAAGCGTGGCACTCAGCACGCCCGGCTGATATTGCCCGGCCTGCAGAAACTGCCGTGCGAACAGGCCGTTGTTTTGCAGAAATTGCTCGGCGTCGGCAGGGGTCTTTAGCTTGAAAAAAGGTGCTTCGAGTCGTTCGAGCTTAACGGGGGCTTCTACCTTGGCCACCTCGGGGCTTAGCTCACACCGGTCATCGTTGTTCGAGCAGGCCCCCAGACTTAGACCAGCGGCGGCCGACGCCACCAGCAGCAGGGTACGCAAACGGGCAGAAATATGCATCACGGTTCTATCTTTGAATCAAAAGTAGCCAAATCTGTCGGCCTATCGTCGGCGCCTGGCCTTCCCCAACGCTTTTCCTCTCCCTCTATGAAAAAGGCCCTGTTTGCTCTTCTTATCAGCGCCGCCACGCTCGGCTCTGCCTCCGCTCAAGTCGAAATCGGTCTTAAGGTGTCGCCCTCGCTCACCAGCCTGCGGGCTGCCTCGCCCGACGGTGACGAACTAAAGAACGAAAGCGCCAAGTTCAGCCTAGGCGGTGGCCTCATTGTCGACTACTTCTTCGGCCAGAACTACGCCTTCAGCACCGGCCTGGAGCTGGTGGGCAAGGGCGGGACAGTTAGCTTTTTCGATAAGGCCAGCAACAGGCGCTACGAGCAGAAGCTGGGCCTGCAGTACCTACAGGTACCGCTCACGGTAAAGCTGTTCACCAACGATGTAGCCGAGGATACCAAGGTGTACTTCCAGCTCGGCGGAGCGCTGGGTGGCGTCATCGGGGCCCGTGTCGATGGCGACAAGTTCTATACCCGCCCCGGCACAACCACTCGCACCAAGGCCACCAAGCACGTCATCATCCCCGATGCCAACCTGCGCCTCGGGGCCGGCATCGAGCGTCAGCTGGGCCAGACGACCCGCTTCCTGCTTGGCGCCAGCTACCACCGCGGCCTGCTCAACATCGATAAATACTTCGAAGATAACGCGGGTATCAAAGACGCCGAGTTGAAAAACAGCGAATTCGCCCTGGATTTCGGCATCAAGTTTTAGCTGTTGATTGTCATTCAGAGCGAAGCGAAGAATCTCACGTGCTGACATTGTCATAGCAACCTGACGCCAGCAGGCGAGATTCTTCGCTTCGCTCTGAATGGCGTTTCTTACCGCTTCCCACCAACGAAAAACCCCCGCGTTGCTCTAAGCAGCGCGGGGGTTTCTTCTATCAGGAGGAGTTTTTTTCGCAGAAAAAATCCGTCAGTATTCAGTCAATTAGTCAACTATTTCCAATTCCCGGTCCTGCAACCGGCTCATGGCCGCCGCGGCCGAATGCAGCTCGATTTCCTCGCCGTTTTCGTCCTCGATGCGGTACTCGGTGAGACCCATACTAGTGTCTTTCATCACCTTTACCCACTTATAATACTTCAGGTACCACTTCATCTGGCGGCTTACCAACCCTTTGGTGTAGTAGGCGTGCAGGAAAGGGTGCACTGAAAGCGTAATGCCCGACTGGTTCTGGGCTACCAGCAGGTCGTCGATGCTGTTGTCGATTTCGTCCGTCACGAGGATGGAAGCCGAAATCTTGCCCGTACCGCCGCAGGTGGGGCACACCTCGCCGGTTACAATGGCTTCGGCCGGCCGCACACGCTGCCGGGTAATCTGAAGCAGGCCAAACTTGGTGATGGGCAGGATGGTATACCGGGCCTTGTCGTGTTTCATCACGCTGTGCACCGCATCCTCTACCTTCTTGCGGCTCTCAGCCGATTTCATATCGATGAAATCGACCACGATGATGCCGCCCATGTCGCGCAGCCGGAGCTGGCGGGCTACTTCCTTGGCGGCCGCGAGGTTCACGGCGAGGGCCGTGGCTTCCTGGTCGCCTTCCTGGTTGCTCTTGTTTCCCGAGTTCACGTCGATGACGTGCAGGGCCTCGGTGTGCTCGATAACCAGGTAACCGCCGCCGGGGGCCGTTACGGCCTTTCCAAACAGCGTTTTGAGTTGCTTCTCGATGCCGTGCTGCTCAAATACTTTCACCTTACCGGTGTGCAGTTTTAGCAGCCCAAGCTTATCGGGAGCAATCTGTTGCAGGTAGCTGCGCATTTCCTCATGCAGCGCCGGCGAGTCCACGGTAATGGCATCGAACGACTCATTGAGCATGTCGCGCAGCATCGACGAGGTGCGGCCCAGCTCGCCCAGAATCTTGTCGTTGGGCTTGCCCGCCTTCAGATTTCCGTGCAGCGTGTTCCACTTCTCGGTCATGTTCTGCATGTCCCGGTCGAGCTCAGCCACCTCGCGGCCTTCGGCCACGGTGCGGATAATCACGCCGAAATTGTCGGGCTTGATGGAGGCGATAAGGCGTTTAAGCCGGTCCCGCTCCGTGCGGCTGACAATCTTTTTGGACACACTAATGGTGTTGGAAAACGGTACCAGCACCAAATAGCGGCCGGCCATCGAAATATCGGTGGACAGGCGCGGACCTTTGGTTGAAATCGGCTCCTTTACAATCTGGACCACCAATTGCTGGCCCTTCTTGAGTGCGTTGTCGATCTTCCCTACTTTGTCAAGGGGCGCTTCAAACTGAAAGTTTTTGAGCGACCCGACGGTGATTTTCTGCGATTGAACGCTCTTATTCCACTTTACGAGCGTGGGGAAGCTTTCCCCCAAGTCGCCGTAGTGCAGAAAGGCGTCTTTTTGATACCCGATGTCGATGAACGCGGCGTTCAGACCGGGCATAACTTTCTTGACCGTGCCCAGGAAAATGTCACCAACCGAGTAGGCGGTGTCGTTGCGGTCGAAATGGTATTCGATGAGCCGCTTATCCTGTAGCAGGGCAATCCGTTCTCCGTCCTGAGTAGAATTAATGATTAATTCGTTACTCAATGGATTAAGCCTTAGAAAGGCGCCCCCAAGCAGTAGCCACAATAAACCTGTCGGCCCCGAAACCCGCAAAGGGAAGCCAGCGCACATGGGCGCCGGCTTCCCTTGTCAGCCTCGGGGAAAGCACGTTTCTGGCCACTCTCGGAAGAACCTAAGTGAGAAATAGACAGGCGCTTCTCAATTGAAAAACGCCGTCAGCAAACCCCGCCGGGGCTTACTTCTTCTTGTGACGGTTCTTGCGCAGACGCTTCTTCCGCTTGTGAGTAGCAATCTTATGACGCTTTCTTTTTTTACCGCAAGGCATGTTGTTGGGGTTAAGTGGTTGAGTGATTTCTTGATTGGTTTGCAGCTATTGGCTTCTGGTTTCCGGCATTTCAACCGTCAACTAAAGACCTCTAACCAAGCGCCAAAACTACTGAAGTTTCTGTAGCTGTTCATCTACCGACGCCGCTAGCGCCGGGTCGGAACTGATGCTTTTGGCAGCGAGGAAAGCTTTGCGGGCCTCCTGTTTCGCGCCCGTTTGGGCTAACGAAACGCCAAGATAGAACTGCGCGTTGACGTTTTTCGGATTGATTTCAGCCAACTCCGCAAAACGCTCAGCCGCCTTATCGTACTGATTGCTCTGAACAGCCAGTAAGCCAAGGTTATACAGCGCCTGCTCATTGCGCGGATCGGCCGCTAAAACTTCCCGCAACAGGGTAATGCCTTTCACCGGATTCTCGCTGGCCATGTAGGCCATGCCGAGGTTGGTTTTGGCATTGAGGTTGTCAGGATTGTTTTTCAGCACCCGCTCGTACAGCTCGCGGCACTTGGCACCCAGCAGTTTCTGCCGGGCCTCGGTGGTAGCAAAGCTGTAGGCCTCGTAGTACTGGTCGGCAGCGCGCTGGAAAGTTTGTTCGCCGGGTCGTACGAGCGCAATCTGCTCCAGGTAGTAGCCGGCACTATCGAAACGCTCCACTGCTTTGTACTTCTCGGCCAGCTCGCGGGCTATGCCAATTTTAGCGCCTTGGTCAGCCTCGGCCGTGTACTTGGCCACCAACGTGCTGATTTCCCGCCGCTGGGCGGTGGGCATCGTCATGTGGGGCTTTTCGGCGGTCGGGCCGCTGGGCTCGTCGTGGCTGCCGGCCGGGTGGCCATGCTCATCGAGTTCGCCCACTGCAGGAGCAGCGGCCCCTTGGTCGCGGTTGGCAGTAGCCGCCCCATCCTGAGCCAGCGTGGGCTGGCCGTCTTTGGGTTTCACAATTACCTTCGGCAACAGAAACAACCCAGCTATGAGGGCCAAAGCCAACGCCAGAATCAGTAATTGGTGCTTGGAAGAAGAAGTGCTGAGAGCCATCAACTGGGCGGGGTAAAAGACGGGTCGCCGGGGCACCTGCGAACAGGAGTTCCCGGCGGCCCGGCCGGCAACGGAAAGTGACTGCCTGCTTAGGCGGCCATCTCTTTGATTTTCTTGCTGTTTTTAATTTTCCCGATGAACGTCTTCGAGGGCTTGAAGCTTGGGATGAAGTGCTCGTCGATGATGATGGACGTATTTTTCGAGATGTTGCGGGCTACTTTCTTCGCGCGCTTCTTGTTTACGAACGAGCCGAAGCCGCGTACGTAAATGTTGTTGCCGTCGGCCATCGAGTCTTTTACAACTTTGAAGAAGGCTTCTACGGTAGCCGATACGTCGGCTTTCTCGATGCCGGTCTTGTCGGCAATTTCGGCAATTACTTCTGCTTTAGTCACGCTGGTAAGTGTACTAATGGTGAAAAAATAGGGGTTGGCACGGAGTACCATCCTGAAAACGTAAGCACTTGCCCGGTAAGAGTTTGCCCACGTTTTGAGGGCCACAAAGGTAGTCCCCTTTTTTGGGATTACAAACCGTTATGCTGCAATCCGCCTTTCGCCCCAACCTTCATTCAACTAATTCTATATCAAAAACTTGGCCTTTTCTCCTACCGCACCTACAACGCCGGATTCCTATTCGTGGTTCGCCGAAGCCCTGCTGGCCTGGTACCCGCGCCACCGTCGCGACCTGCCCTGGCGCCACACCCGCGACCCATATCTCATCTGGCTGTCGGAAGTCATTCTGCAGCAAACCCGCGTGAAGCAGGGTCTACCTTACTATCTGACCTTCAGCAGCCATTACCCCACCGTGCAGGACTTAGCCGCCGCCCTGCCCGACGAAGTGCTGCGCCACTGGCAGGGCCTGGGCTACTACTCGCGGGCCCGCAACATGCACCACACAGCTCAACAGGTGGTAACCGAGTTCGGCGGCCGGTTCCCGGACTCCTATGCTGGGCTGCTGCTATTGAAAGGTGTGGGCCAGTACACGGCTGCGGCCGTGGCTTCATTCGCTTATGATGAGCAGGTGGCCGTGCTCGATGGCAACGTATTTCGGGTGCTGGCCCGGGTGTTTGGCCTGCACCACGACATTGCCGCGCCTGCCAGCCGCAAGCAGTTTCAGCAGCTGGCCGACCAGTTGATTCCGGCCGACCATCCCGCCGAATTCAACCAAGCTATTATGGAGTTTGGCGCTTTGCAATGCACGCCTGCCAAGCCCGACTGCATGTTCTGCCCCATGCAGAGCCGCTGCTTTGCCTTCCAGCATGGGCTGGTGGCTGAGTTGCCGGTGAAAAGCAAGGCCAAAGCGGCCCGCACCCGCTACTTCCACTACCTGGTGCTGCGCCATGCCGATAGGGTGTACCTGCGTAAGCGCGGCCCCAAAGACATATGGGAGGGCCTTTACGACTTCGCCCTGCACGAAACCGATTCGGCAGAGCTGACCGGAGTGGAACTGCTGGCTGCAGTGGAGCGGTTGGGCGGGCGCATGGTCACTGGCCGGGCCGAGGAACCCGCCGTGACGGCCCGCCATATCCTGAGCCACCAGAAGGTGGAGGCCCGCTTCCATGAGGTATGGTTGGCTGGGCCGCTATCGGCGGCCGCTACGTCGGCCGGGCTGGCAGCGTACCGGAGCGAAGAAGTGGAGCAGTTGCCCAAATCCATACTTATCACTAATTATATTAGTAAAAAGCAAATTTAAATACCCAATTTTTTTGGCATTTACACTATTCGTGTTTATCTTTATTGGGTTGAAAAACAATCTTTCACCAAGCCTAACCATCTAAAATCTATACACATGGCAAGCGTCAACAAGGTTATTCTGATCGGTCATTTGGGCAAAGACCCCGAAGTGCGGCATCTGGAGGGTGGCACTACCGTAGCCAACTTCACGATGGCCACGAACGAGTATTATAAGGACAAGCAGGGCACTCGCGTTGAGCGCACCGAATGGCATAACATTGCCGCCTGGCGCGGCTTGGCTGAACTGGCCGAGAAGTATCTGCACAAGGGCCAGCAGGTGTACGTAGAAGGCCGTATCCGCACCCGCCAGTATCAGGATAAGGACAACCAGACCCGCTACGTTACCGAGATTGTAGCCGAGGAGATTTCGCTGCTTGGCTCGCGCCCTGGTACCGGGGCCGCTACCCAGCCCACTACGGCCGCCGTGGCCGAGGAGCAAGTTACTTTCCGCCAGGAGCCGGAGCTGGACCAACTGCCTTTTTAGGCGGCTCTGCCCATCTTCCCATAATAAAGCCCCGGCCGTGCCGGGGCTTTTCGCGTTTGGATGAGCGCGTTGGGCCGTTTTTCGTGGTTACCTTTACTCATCCACTCGTCCCGTTTTTCACTGCATGGCTGCTTCTCCTCTTTCTGGTTTCTGGTACGCGGCGACGGCCGGCCTGCTGCTGGTAGGTGGCTGCACCTCCACACCCGACTTCACACCCAAACCCAAGGGCTACAACCGCATCGATTTGCCCGCCCACAGCTACCAGCAGTTGGCGCCGGGCCGGCCCTACACGTTCGAGTATTCGCGAGCGGCCAAAATCCTGCGCGACTCGTCGTACCTGGCCCAGCCGCACTGGATAAACGTGTACTACCCGCAACTCAAGGCCAACGTGCAGCTCACCTACGCCGACGTCCGGGCCGACCGCAAAGCGTTTAACCGGCTGCTAGAAGACGCCCGCAAGCTCACCGGCAAGCACGAAATAAAGGCCTCGGCCATTGATGAGCGGGTGCTACAGATGCCTGGGGGGCTGCGGGCCACGGTGTTCGATCTGCAGGGTGAAGTACCCAGCCAGTTTCAGTTCTACACCACCGACAGTACCCGCCATTTCCTGCGTGGGGCGCTGTACTTCCGCACCGCCACCGCCAATGACTCGCTGGCCCCAGTTATCGAGTACGTAAAACAGGATATAGTTCATTTGCTGAATACGTTACGCTTTAACTAAGCCTAAAGCGGTCGGCTTCAAGCTACAACAAGTCTTTGCTTATCTGTTAAACCAGTTTTCGTTTAAAAGCTTGCGGCCTGAAGCCGACAGCTTGAGGCTCAACCAATGAGTTTTTTTCAGACCAAGATTGAATACCTGAAGGGCGTAGGCCTGCAACGGGCGCAGCTGCTGCAGAAGGAGCTGGGCTTGTTCACCTACGGCGACCTGATCCAGCGCTACCCCTTCCGCTACCTCGACCGCACCCAGTTCTATAACGTTGTGGATTTGCACGACGACCTGCCTTACGTGCAGATAAAGGGCATTTTGCGGAATCGGGAGGTGATTGGTGAGGGTCACAAAAAACGTATGGTGGCCAAGTTGGCCGACGCCAGCGGCGAGTTGGAGCTCGTATGGTTCAAGGGAGTGAACTACCTGGAGAAAATCATTAAAAACCATCAGGAGTACATCGTATTCGGTAAGCCCACGATGTTTAACGGGCGGCCCCAGATGGCCCATCCCGAACTGGAGGAAGTGACCGAGCAGAAGCCCGGCCAGAGCTTTTTGCAGCCGGTATACAACACGTCGGAGAAGCTCAAGAACTACCACCGGGTAGACAGCAAGGCAATTGCCCGCATGGTGGCCGACCTGCTGAAACTGGCCCTGCCCCACGTGCAGGAAACTCTCTCGCCGGCCCTCATTGAGCAGTATGGGCTGATGAGCAAGGCCACGGCGCTCCAGCAGATTCACTTCCCGCAAACGCCAGATTTGCTCCAGACAGCCCGTTTCCGGCTTAAGTTTGAGGAGCTATTTTACATCCAGCTCAAGCTACTGCGCCAACGCGACCAGCGCAAAGTGAGCCTGGCCGGGCAGATTTTCAAGGAGGTGCCCACGTTGGTCCACTTCTACAAAAACGTGCTGCCCTTCGACCTTACCGGGGCCCAGAAACGCGTTATTCACGATATATACAAGGATTTCTGCGCCGGCCAGCAGATGAACCGGCTGTTGCAGGGGGACGTGGGCTCGGGCAAAACCATCGTAGCCTTTATCGCCATGCTGATGGCCGCCGACAACGGAGCCCAGAGCTGCCTGATGGCCCCCACCGAAATCCTGGCTAACCAGCACTACTCCGGCCTCAAAGAGTTTGCCGACCTACTGGGCCTGAAAATCGGGTTGTTGACAGGCAGCACCCGCACGGCTGCCCGCCGGGTGCTGCACGAGCAGTTACGCTCGGGCGAGATGCACATCCTCACGGGCACCCACGCCCTGCTCGAAGACGTGGTACAGTTCAAGAACCTGGGCCTCACCATCATGGATGAGCAGCACCGGTTTGGGGTGGCGCAACGGTCCAAGCTCTGGCAGAAAAACCCCCATGTTATCCCTCACGTGCTGGTAATGACGGCGACGCCCATTCCGCGCACGCTGGCCATGACGCTTTATGGCGACCTCGATGTGAGCGTGATTGATGAGTTGCCGGCTGGCCGTAAGCCCATCGTCACGGTCCACCGCTTCGACTCGAACCGGCTGAAGGTGTTCCAGTTTTTGCGCGACCAGGTGAAGCTTGGCCGGCAGGTGTACATTGTGTACCCGCTGATTGAGGAAAGCGAGGCTATGGCCGACTATAAGGACCTGATGGATGGCTACGAAAGCGTGGCGCGGGCCTTTCCGGAACTGCAGATAAGCATCGTGCACGGCCGCATGACGGCCGGCGAGAAGGACGCCGAAATGCAGCGCTTTGTGGAGAATCAAACCCAGATTATGGTAGCCACCACCGTAATTGAAGTGGGCGTGAACGTGCCTAATGCGTCCGTAATGGTTATTGAGAGTACCGAGCGGTTTGGCCTCTCACAGCTACACCAGCTGCGGGGCCGGGTAGGCCGGGGCGCCGACCAGAGCTACTGCATTCTGATGAGCGGCTACAAGCTCAGCAAGGACTCGCGCACCCGCATCGAAACCATGGTGCGCACCAACAACGGCTTCGAAATTGCCGACATCGACCTGAAACTGCGTGGGCCCGGCGACCTGATGGGCACCCAGCAAAGCGGCGTACTCGACCTGCTGATTGCCGATCTGGCCAAGGATGGACGCATTCTGAGCGAAAGCCGGGCCGCGGCCCTAGCCCTGCTGGAGGCTGACCCCAACCTGGCATTGCCCGCCAACCAGGCCATTCGTCACCATATCGAGAGCCTACCCGCTACGGCTGTCAACTGGAGCCGCATCAGCTAAGTTAGCCGAACTATAGCTGCACAAAAAACGGCTCCTGAAGAGCCGTTAAGGAAAAATTATGCCGTTTACTCGTTCTCAGCGGAAGCGTTGCGGATCAGTTGCCACGAGCGAAACTTGCCGCTTTCGGATAACAGCTGTGTTTCCGTATCAGCCGACATCCTGTGCAACGTGGTGCTATGCACCGGAATTATCCATAGAGGTTCGTCGTTTGAAGCTAGCTGCGAATCGGCTGGGGTAGTGTTAAGCTTCCCGATGACAACCAGGGAAATCATCAAAACAAAGCGAAGTAAAGATTTCATATAGTAGGTGAACTTAAGATTAAAAGTCAGGTAGCAAGAACTGCGCCGCAACAGGTAAAAGATTTGGCGCTTTCATATTTTCGGTAATGAGTTCCACTATATACGGCTGGCTCACTATTAGAAACTTGGCAGTAACGCCACCTCGATTAGGGTAGCTTACTTTACCAACGCCCGTTCAAACGAAAGACTTTCGACCGGGTTGCCTTTCGGCCCGCAAAAGCAGTCTTCTGCCTGACCATTGACCATCTAACGCATTGACTATCGCGCAGATAGCAACCTGACTTTTGTTCAAAAAAAAGTTAGGTACCTTTGAAGAGTACAAATTTGCGGGATTTAGCCCGTTGCGTCATAAAGCCTTTTCTGCCCGTGCGTTTTACTTTCCTGCTCGTCGCCAGCCTTGTGCTGGCTTCCCTGGCCTACCAGCCGGCCTCGGCCCAGCGCGTGAAATCAGCCGCTTTCAGCTATCTGCCCGAAACCCGTACCGACCGCTACAACCAGCGCGTGAGCCGCAAAGCGTTGCCGCTACCCGATGGCGGTTTTCTCATTCTGGCCCACCAAACTGCCGACCAGTACGCAGTGGAGCGCTACGATGCCGACCTGAAGCGCCGCTGGAGCACGGCCCTACCGCTGGGTGCGGGCGAAGTGGTGGATGGCTTCAGCCAAAGCACTGAACAGGCGACGGTAGTAATTTACCAGAACACAGCCGGAACCCAACGCTTAGTAGCCTACACCCTGGGCCTAGCGGATGGCCGCAAGAATCCGGCCCAGAAGCTGGTGGAGGCGAATACCCGCGACCGGCGGCCCGGCGTAGCCTTCTCGCCCGATGGCAGCCGGCTGGTGGCCTGGCGTTACCTCACCCAGAGCAACCAGATCAAGGCCATCAGTGCCAGCGTGTACGATGAAAAGCTCCAGAAGCTAAAAGACCGCAGCTACGACTTCCACGACCAGGGCGACTTTTTCTCGGTGACGGTGCATGTCGGCAACGATGGTACCCAGTTTGTAACGCTGGCCGGCGACCAGATGAAGAAGCTCAGCGTGCGCCGCTACCGCAACGATTCGCCCGATGTGAAGGTGATGTCGGTGTCGGTGGGTGGTACGTTTAGCGGTAAAGTGGTAAACATCTTCGATTCGCGTTTCGTGTTGCGGCCCGATAACACGCTGTACGCTGCGGCCATCTGCAACGAGCGAGCCACTGGCCTCTACCACAGCCTGAAGCTGGTGAAATTCGATTTCGCGGTCGAAAACGACATGAAGTTTGCCCCCGAAGTGTTGCTGGCGGCCGATTACTTGGCCGAGGTAAATAAGGCTGTGGGTGGAACGCCCGCCAAGCGCCTCGAAGATGTTTACCTGACCGATGTGCTGCTTACCGACGACAAGCAGGTGGTAGTGCTGGCCGAGAAGAAGTACGAGGAGAGCGGCGAAGGCTCGCCCGGCCACACCCGCGAGCTGCACCTGTTCGGCTACAACGAGTTCCTGACGCCCAGCTGGCGCAGTATTGTAGCCAAAGACCAAGTAGCTCCCGCCGCCGACGGCTACAGCAGCATCGGCTACCGCGCCGCCGTATTTGGTTCCGAAGTGCAGCTGCTCACCTGGGAGACGCTCAAGGGTAAATCGGACCTTTACCTGCGCCGCCTGAACGTGCCGGCGGGCGT
This sequence comes from Hymenobacter terrestris, assembly GCF_013377905.1. Classification (GTDB taxonomy): domain Bacteria; phylum Bacteroidota; class Bacteroidia; order Cytophagales; family Hymenobacteraceae; genus Hymenobacter; species Hymenobacter terrestris. Next base: position 53,783 of record NZ_JABKAV010000017.1, on the reverse strand, counting down.
GGTAAGCGAACCAAAAGGCCTGGGCCTGAACGTGGCCGCCGACCAGAACCTGGCCTACGTGAAGGACTTCACGGCCTGGCTCGACCCCAAAACCATCATCGGCGTCAGCCGACCCAGCAAGAAGTCGGCGGCCCTGATGCTCAATAAAATCGTGCTCAAATAAGGACCACGGATTAGCACTGATTTTTTCGGATTGCACGGATTTTATGGCCGGCACCGTTTAAATCACTGCTTTACTTAACTGCCTTAGCGAAAAGCGCCCCTTCCCATATATATTGGGAAGGGGCGCTTTTCGCTAACAGCTAACAGCTAACAGCTAACCGTTACGGGAAGATGCCGAGCGACTGGTAGCTGACGCCGATTTTCTCGATGGCGGTATAGAAGGCAGCCGTACGCATGTCGGTGATGCCGGGCACCTCGTCCATCACCTTGCGGATAGACTGGTAGGCGGTAATCATGGTATCTTCGAGGCCCGAGTGGACGAGGTCGATTTCGTCGGCACCATGAATGATGGACTGCCGTTCCTCTTCCGAAACGGTGCGGCCAGTGGTACGCTCGATGGTAGCTACTAGGCGGCGCATGGCCCCTTCCTCGGCCCGCTTGCCCATGCGCCCAAAGCGCACATTCGACAGGTTTTTAAGCCACTCGAAGTAGGAAACGGTAACGCCACCGGCATTCAGGTAGAGGTCGGGCAGAATCAGGATGCCGCGCTCCAGCAGGATTTTCTCGGCTGGCTGGGTGGTAGGTCCGTTGGCACCCTCGGCTATAATCTTAGCCTTTATTTTGGTCGCGTTGCCCTCATGAATCTGATTTTCCAGCGCCGCGGGCAGCAGCACGTCGCACTCGTACTCCAGCAGTTCCAGCGAATTTGCAATGTCCGTGGCCCCTGCGAAATCTAAGATGGAACCCGTTTCCTCGCGGTGCTTGAATACGGCGGCCACATCCAGGCCCTTTTCGTTGTAGATGCCGCCTTCGCGCTCGGCAATACCGGTGATTAGTGCGCCGGCTTTCTGGCAGAAATTGGCAGCATGGTAACCCACGTTGCCCATGCCCTGCACAATAATTCGCTTGCCCTCAATGCCCGGCAAGAGGCCCGCCTTTTTGGTCATTGCCTCATCCAGCAGCATTTCGCGCAGGCCGAAGAATACGCCCAGGCCAGTAGCCTCAGTCCGGCCCCGGATGCCGCCTTGACCTACAGGTTTACCGGTAACGCAGCCCAGCGCGTTGGTGTCGCCGTACTTGAAAGTCATGTACGTATCAGCAATCCAAGCCATTTCGCGGCCGCTGGTGCCGTAGTCGGGCGCGGGCACATCCATACCGGGGCCAATCAGGTTCTTTTTGATCAACTCGCTGGCGTAGCGGCGCGTAACGCGCTCCAGGGTTTGCACCGGAGTTGTACGCGGGTTGATTTTCACGCCGCCCTTGGCCCCGCCAAAGGGTACGTCCACGAGGGCGCACTTAAAGGTCATGAGCGTGGCCAGGGCCATTACTTCATCCTCATCGACGTGCATACTGTACCGGATGCCGCCTTTGCTGGGCAGCTTGTGGTGGCTGTGCTGCACTCGAATGCCCTCAAACACCTGTACCTGCCCATCTACTTCAACTGGAAAGTTGACCTTGTAGATGCTGTTGCAGGTCCGGATTTGAGCAATAATGCCGGGAGCCAGCTTCGAGAAGCTGGCCGCGTGGTCATAGAAATGCAGGACGCTGTCGTAAAACGCCTTGCCCTTCGCTTGTTCGTCGGCCATATTATGGAAGAAATGGGTGGGATAGTAACCTCAGCAAACGGCAGATGCCGCCGCTGCGTTGTGCAAGGCCGTTAAGCTACTCAAAAGAAAGAGCCGCCCCCAATCCGGGAGCGGCTCTTTCTATGCTTCTTCCCACCGACGTCGGCAGAACTCCACGAAATGGAGCTTACACTGCCTAGTAAGTGAAAAAGCAGCCTTTATCTGTAGTCCTAGTAGGCGTACTCGTTGGCGGCAATCAGCTTGTCGGCAATACGACGACGGGCTTCCTTGGCGTTGAACAGGTCGGACTTGGTGAAGCGCTTGAGGCCCATGGCCAGCAAACGCTGCTCATCGCCCTCGGTCATGGTACCAATGGCATCCTTGCCGGCTTTGTTTACCTGGTCCACAGTGTCGTAGAGGTACACGCGGGCAATGTCAATCTGAGTCGAAAGCTCGTCTTCGCCTTTGGCGGCGGCTTCCTTCTCCACGCGCAGCAGGGTACTCTCGGCCGTGTATACTTTGATAGCCATATCGGCAATGTTCATCAGTACCTCCTGCTCCTTGGCGAGCGAGTTCATGTACTTCTGCACAGCCGTGCCGGCTACCATCAGAATAGCCTTCTTGAGCTTGGCAATGGTCTTTTTCTCGGCCGCGAACAGGCCGGTTTCCTCTTCCAGGTTGAAATCCGGAATGGCCATCAGCTCCTGCTGAACAGCCTGGGCAGGGCCCATCAAGTCCAGCTCGCCTTTCATAGCCTTCTTCAGAATCATATCAACGGCCAGCATGCGGTTGATTTCGTTCGTACCCTCGAAGATGCGGTTGATGCGCGAATCCCGGTAAGCGCGGTCCATAGGGTAGTCGGCCGAGAAGCCGTAGCCGCCGTAAATCTGCACGCCTTCGTCCACCACGTAATCGAGCACTTCCGAACCTTCCACTTTCAGGATGGCGCACTCCACGGCAAACTCGCGGGCGGCACCCAGCAGGGCTTCGTTGTGGCTCTGGCCCTTGGCCAGCAGCTCCTGCTCCATGCGGAAGATGTCCATGCCGGCCCGGTAAATAGCCGACTCGACGGCGTAGATACGGATAGCCTGCTGAGCCAGCTTGAACTTGATAGCGCCGAACTTGCTGATGGGCAGCTTGAACTGCACCCGCTCGTTGGCGTAGCGTACGCTCTGGGTGGCGCACATTTTGGTGGCACCCAAGCAGGCAGCAGCCAGCTTGATACGGCCGATGTTGAGGATGTTAAAAGCAATGAGGTGGCCTTTGCCAATCTCGCCCAGCACGGCCGATTTCGGCACTTTGGCATCCGACAGGAACACCTGACGGGTCGAAGAACCCTTGATGCCCATCTTGTGCTCCTCGTTGCCGAGGGTCAGTCCGGGGGTTTCCTTGTCGACAATAAAGCCGGTGAACTTGTCGCCGTCAACCTGAGCAAACACAATGAATACGTCGGCAAAACCACCGTTCGTAATCCACATTTTCTGGCCGTTCAGCACATAATGCTCGCCGTCTTCCGTCGGCATGGCCTTGGTTTTAGCACCCAGCGCATCGGAGCCCGAGCCGGGCTCGGTCAGGCAGTACGCACCCATCAGCTCGCCATTGGTGAGGCCGGGCAGGTACTTGGCCTTCTGCTCTTCGTTACCGAAGTACAGAATAGGCAGCATGGCAATACCCGTGTGGGCCGCAAAAGCTACCGGGAACGAATGGCCACCGCCCACACCTTCGGTTACCCGTAGCGAGGTAGGAAAGTCCATGTCAAGGCCACCGAACTGCTCGGGTACGCTCACGCCGAACAAGCCCAGCTCGCCGGCCTTTTCCATCAGGCCGCGCATAAGGCCTTCCTCGTGGTTGTCGAGGCGGTCGAGCAACGGCGATACTTCCTTCTCCACGAAGTCGAGGGCCGTCTGGTGCATCATGTTCTGCTCCTCCGAAAAATCGGCGGGTGTGAATACGTCTTGGGCGTCGGTCTCCTTGATGATAAACTCGCCGCCTTTTACAAGTTGGTTAGCTACTTCCATGATAGTGTGAGATTTGAAGTGGGAAATCGAGGAAAAAACTGTTCGGCTTGCCTACTACTTAGGGTAAGGCGGCGGGCCGTTACTCGTAGCGCAAGATAGCAAAATTTGTTATGCTTGCCGAGTACTTTGTTAAAAGAAAACCCCGAAATGCCTTCCGGGGTTTTCAAAATCACCGGTTATCCTTCGCGAATGAAGAACAATCCGCAGCCGCTACTTCAGCAACTCGTAGATGCCGGCTACGCCCTGGCCGCCGCCTACGCAGGCGGTTACCATGCCGTACTTCTGGCCCCGGGCGCGCATTTCGTGGAATAGCTGGATGCTGAGCTTGGCGCCGGAGCAGCCTAGCGGATGACCGAGGGCAATAGCGCCGCCGTTCACGTTCACTTTGCTCTGGTCCATCTCCAGCTCGCGCATTACGGCTAGGCTCTGCGAAGCGAAGGCCTCGTTCAACTCGAACAGGTCAATGTCCTGCAGCTTCATGCCGGCCTGCTTCAGGGCCTTCGGAATAGCCTTCACGGGGCCCATACCCATAATGCGCGGGTCGATGCCCTCGGTAGCGTAGGTTACCATGCGGGCAATTGGCTCCAGGTTCAGCTCTTTCACCATCCGCTCCGACATCACAATAACGAAGGCCGCACCATCAGAAGTCTGCGAGGAGTTGCCGGCCGTTACGCTACCGTTGGCGGCGAAAACCGGCCGTAGCTTACCCAGAACTTCTAACGACGTATCGGCGCGCGGGCCTTCGTCGGTATCCACTACGTAAGAGCGGGTTTTCTTCTTACCGGTGGCCTGGTCGAGGTAAGTTTCGTTGACCGTGATGGGCACGATCTGCTCCTTGAACTTGCCCTCCTGAATAGCCTTGATGGCCTTCTGGTGGGAGTTGTAGGAGAACTGGTCCTGATCTTCACGCGACACCTTGTAGTCCTGCGCTACAGCTTCGGCGGTCAGTCCCATACCGAGGTAGTAGTCGGGATGCTTCTGGGCCAGGTTGTAGTTGGGCACAGTTTTCCAGCCTACGGTGGGCACCATGCTCATGCTTTCGGTGCCGCCGGCCACGATGCAGTCGGCCATGCCAGCCGCAATTTTACCGGTGGCCATGGCAATGGTTTCCACACCCGAGCCGCAGTAGCGGTTCACGATGAGGCCCGATACGTTCATTGGCAGGGCCAACAGCGAAATCAGGCGGCCCATTTGCAGGCCCTGCTCGGCTTCCGGCACGGCGTTGCCCACGATTACGTCGTCGATGCGGGTGGGGTCGAGGGCGGGTACCGAAGCTACGAGGTGCTTGATAACGTCGGCGGCCAGGTCGTCGGGGCGGGTGAAGCGGAAACCGCCGCGGGTGGCTTTGCCCACGGCCGTGCGGTAACCAGCTACGATATATGCGTTCATATGATGGAGTCTTAGAGAAGGTGGAATGTTAAAATCCGTCTGTCATTCCGAGCGAAGCCGAGGAATCTCGCGTGCCGACGGATGAGTAGTGACTCAACGAAGCGGCAGAGATGCTTCGACAAGCTCAGCATGACAACGACTTTTCAACGATTAATTCCGCAGCGGCTTACCAGTCGTGAGGATGCTCTGGATGCGCTCCAGCGTTTTCCGCTCGCCGGTGAGGCTCAGGAAGGCTTCGCGCTCCAGGTCCAGCAGGTACTGCTCCGATACTTCGGTGGGCGCACTCAGGTCGCCGCCGCACATGATGAAGGCCAGCTTGTTGGCGATTTTCACGTCGTGGTCGGAGATGTAGTTGCCCTGCCGCATGGCGTGCACGCCGGTCATGAACATACCCAGCGCCCCTTTGCCGTGCACCTTGATGTTGGTTTTCTGCACCGGCTGGGTGTAGCCGGCATCAGCCAACTCAATGGCAGCAGCCTTGGCCTGCGCAATTACACGGTTGGAATTCACCACCACTTCGTCGCCGGGGCGCATGAAGCCTAAGTCGAAGGCTTCGGCGGCCGAGGTGGAAACCTTGGCCGTGCTCACAGTCATAAAGGTGTTGCGGAGCATGTTGTACTCGGGCTCACCTTCCTCGTATTTGAGGGCGGTGCGCAGCGTCATTTCCTTGGTGCCGCCACCGGCCGGAATCAGGCCCACGCCGAATTCCACGAGGCCCATGTATGTTTCGGCCGCGGCCACTACCTTATCGGCGTGCAGGTTCAGCTCACAGCCGCCGCCCAGGGCCAGGCCGTGGGGCGCGCTTACCACTGGAATGCTGCTGTAGCGCATCCGCATCATGGCCTGCTGAAACTGGGCAATCATCAGGTTCAACTCGTCGTACTCCTGGTCGAGGGCGAACATGTACACGAGGCCCAGGTTGGCTCCGGCCGAGAAGTTCGGCGCGTCGTTGCCCACCACGAGGCCGCGGAAGTCCTTTTCGGCCAACTCCACGCCTTTCAGCAGGCCCTGGATTACATCAGAACCCAGCGCGTTCATCTTGCTGTGGAACTCCACGTTCAGGATACCGTCGCCAAGGTCGAGAACCGAAGCGCCCGCGTTTTTCCAGAGCACCTTGCCAGTGGCGCGCACGTTATCGAGGATGATGAAGTTCTCGACGCCCGGAATTGCCTGGTAGGCTTTGCTTTCGAGGTCGTAGAACTGCTTTACGCCCGCCTCAGTCACCTTATAGAAGGTTTCGTGGCCGGCACTCAGCATTTCCTCTACCCACGGCGCTACCGTTTTGCCTTCAGCCTTGGCCAGCTCCAAGCCCTTCTTTACACCCAAGGCATCCCAGGTTTCAAAGGGGCCCATGTCCCAGCCGAAGCCGGCGCGCAGGGCGTCATCAATCTTGTAGAGCGAATCGGTGATTTCGGGAATCCGGTTGCTCACGTAGGCAAACAGGCCCGCGAAGGTCTTGCGGTAGAAGTCTCCGGCTTTGTCTTTGCCGGCCACCAGCACCTTAAAGCGGTCGGCCAGCTTCTCGATGGGCTTGGTGCTTTCGAGGGTGGCAAACTTGATTTTCTGGCTAGCTTTGTACTCCAGCGTATTCAGGTCGAGGGCCAGAATGGCAGTTCTGCCCTTTTCGTCCTTGGTTTTCTTGTAGAAGCCCTGGCCGGTTTTGTCGCCCAGCCACTTGTTCTCGCCCATCTTTTTCAGATAGCCGGGCAAGGCAAAAACGGCTTTGGCTTCGTCGTTGGGCAGGTTCTGGGCGAGGCCGTTGGCCACATTCATCAGCGTATCCAGCCCCACCACATCCGACGTGCGGAAGGTGGCCGACTTGGCGTGGCCGATAACCGGGCCGGTCAGCTTGTCGACTTCCTCCACCGAAAGGCCGAGTTGCTGCATCACCTGGATTACATCCATGATGGCAAACACGCCCACGCGGTTGGCGATGAACGCAGGTGTATCCTTGGCCAGCACGGTGGTTTTGCCCAAGTACAGGTCGCCGTAGTGCATCAGGAAATCCACCACTGCCTGGTCCGTGTCCGGAGTCGGGATAATTTCGAGCAGCTTCAGGTAGCGCGGTGGGTTGAAGAAGTGCGTGCCGCAGAAGTGCTTTTTGAAGTCCTCCGAGCGGCCTTCGGTCATCATATGAATCGGGATGCCCGAGGTGTTGCTCGTAATCAGGGTGCCGGGCTTGCGGAACTGCTCCACGCGCTCGAACAGACTCTGCTTGATATCGAGCCGTTCCACCACTACCTCAATCGTCCAGTCGCAGCCGGCAATATCCTTGAGGTTATCATCGAAGTTGCCGGTTTTGATGCGGCTCACATCGGCCTTGCGGTACAGCGGCGAAGGGTTGGCCTTCACCGTGGCCTCTAAGGCACTGTTGACGAGGCGGTTCTTCACTGCCAGCGAGTCGAGTTTCAGGCCCTTGGCCTCCTCGGCGGGCAGCAGCTCCTTCGGCGCAATGTCGAGCAGCAGCACCTGTACACCGATGTTGGCGAAGTGGCACGCAATGCGCGAGCCCATCACCCCGGAGCCCAGTACGGCTACTTTCTTGATGGTACGATTCATATTGGTGGGTAGTGGTTAGTAGTCAGTTGTGGAGGCATGCGTAAAAGCACGTCATGCTGAGCTTGCCGAAGCATGACAGCCATTATTCAGCATGACTGTTCTCATACAGACAAAAAGCCCGTTACGCAGCCGATGATTCGGCGGGGCGCAGGGGCTTAAGCTTGAAATTGTCGTAGAGCGTTTTGCCCTCAATCATCCCCGTAATCTGGCTCACCACGCGGAAGAACACGTCCAGCTCGCTCTGCGGGATTTCCTCGCGCACCTTCAGGTTGAAGTGACGCACAGTCTGACGCGAGATTTCCTTGTTGCGCAGCCCATCCTCAGTCAGGAAGATGCGCACTGAACGTTTGTCGTGGGTGTCGGCCTGCTTATAGATGAGGCCCTTGTCTTCCATCGAGCGCAAAATGCGGGTCAGGGAGCGGGTTTCGAGGCCTAGCAGGGGCGCGATTTTGGTCGCGGGCGTGCCGTTTTCCTGGTCGATGTTCAGCAGCACGAAACCGATGCTGGTGGTAATATCGTGCTTGGCCGCCTGCGTATTATACATGCGCGAAATGGCGTGCCAGGCAACCTTAATATTGTAATCGACGGTTTCTTCGGGGGTCATGGGAGAGTATCGCAAGTCCGGTAAACATACGGATAATATGTTATGCTTGCATACTATGTTCGTCAAAAAAAGTTTAGGTCCGGCTTACAGCCCGCATACGCGCTGAAAGCCGGACCAACTTCACACATCGTTACTGTTCAAACGGTTACATCTATACTAGACCACTAATAGCTAGCAGCACGCTGCTGACATATACCGGTTGGTATCGCGAAAAGCCTATTGATACAGGCCCTCGATGATGTCTTTGTTGTTGGCAGTAATAGCCTTGCGCTTCACTTTCATGGTAGGCGTCATCTCGCCTGACTCTACGGTCCAGTGCTCGGGCAGCAGTACGATTTTCTTCACCTGCTCCCACTTGGCAAAGCTCTCGTTGTACTTGTGCACGAGGTCCTCGTACATCTTCACCACCTTCTCGTTCTTCACCAACTCGGCCGGCCCACCGTCCGAGGATACGTTGTTGCGCTTGCACCAGCCTTTCAGGTCGTCGAAGGAGGGCACCACGAGGGCCGAAGCGAACTTCTGGCCGTCACCAACCACCATGCATTGCTCAATCAGCGGCGACTCTTTCATCTTGCCTTCCAGCACCTGCGGGGCAATGTATTTACCGCCCGAAGTCTTGAACATCTCCTTTTTGCGGTCGGTGATTTTGAGGAACTTACCGTCCACCATCTCGCCGATGTCGCCGGTATGGAACCAGCCGTCGGCATCGAATTCCTTGGCCGTGAGCTCGGGCTGGTTGTAGTAGCCCTTCATCACCGATTCCGACTTGGTCAGAATTTCGCCGTCGGCGGCAATTTTCACTTCGGTGTTATCGATGATTGGACCTACGGTGCCAATCATGTTGTTTTCGGGGTCGTAGCCGCCCACGGCAATTACGGGCGAGGTTTCGGTGAGGCCGTAGCCTTCCATTACCGGAATGCCAGCCGACCAGAACACTCGGGCCAACCGGGGCTGCAGGGCCCCGCCCCCACTCACGATGCAGCGAAGCTTACCGCCCAGCGCCTCACGCCACTTATTGAAAATAAGCTTATTAGCAAGCTTCAGCTGGGTGTTGTACAGGAAGCCGTGGTCTTGCTGGTTGTCGTATTTGAGACCCAGGTTGAGCGCCCAGAAGAACATGTTTTTCTTCACGCCTTCCAGCGCGTGGCCCTTGGCCACAATCTTGTCGTACACTTTTTCGAGCAGGCGCGGCACGGTGGTGAAGATTTCGGGCTGCACCTCACGCAGGTTGTCGGCAATGGTTTCCATGCTCTCGGCATAGTAGATGCTTACGCCGTTGATGAGGTAGAGGTGGGTAACCATGCGCTCGAAGATGTGGCAGAGCGGCAGGAAGCTCAGGGCCTTATCGTCTTTGGTAACCGGCACAAACCGCTGGGCATTGCGGCAGTTACTGAGCAGGTTGTTATGCGTGAGCATCACCCCCTTGGGTTTGCCGGTGGTACCCGAAGTGTAGATGAGCGTAAGCAAATCGTCGGGCTGCACGGCGGCTTTAAGCGGCTCCAGATCGGCCAAGTTGCCTTTCTTTCCCATATCCAGCAACTCGCCGAAGTAGCGGGCCCCGTCGAGCTTATCGAAGCTGAACACATTTTCGGTCGGGATGTCGAGGCTCTCGATGGCCTCAGTTACCTTCTCAAGCAGCTTCTGGTCGGATACCAGCACGGCCTTCACTCCGGCATCTGCGAAAATGAATTTGTAGTCTTCGGTAGTGATGGTAGGGTACATGGGTACACTCACGGCCCCAAGTTGGGCAATGGCGAAGTCGGCAATCATCCACTCAGGCCGGTTCAACGAAATCAGGGCCACCTTGTCGTCTTTGCCGATGCCGAGCGCGCGCAGGCCCAAGCTGGCCTCGTTCACCTGCCGCACTACTTCGTCGGTGCTCATGGGCTGGTAACGGCCGTCTATTTTGGCAGCTAGGCAGTCGGCTTTATTGTATTTCTGCTGCAGTAGGGGCAGAATATCGAACGTGCGGCGGATTTCCATGGGCAACAAACTATGCGAGGATGGGAGTGGAGAAGATAAAGACAGGCGCAAAGCGGCAGCGCATTGGTCCCGACCAGGGTATAAGGCACCTTAAATAACTGCTTTTTTCTGTAAACCTCAGTCATACGGCCCTAAAAACCACCGGCCGCGTGGCAGGCTTTTGCGTAGCTTTGTCCAACGCCCCTTCCGCGCCCGATGAATCTGGCTATCTTTTTCGATCCGCTGCCTGAAGAACTTGTTCCGGCCGGTGCTCCGGCTACCGTGCTGGCTGGGGCCATCTCGGCTTTTACCGGCGGCACTTTCCCCGATTGGCGCGCCGCCGACCTGGCCCTGATTGGCCTGGACGAGTGGCGCGGTAGTGCAGCCGGCGAACCGGCCGGCCATGGGGCCAACGCCGTGCGCGGCCAGCTCTACCAGCTTCAGAAAAGCAGCAGCCCCTGCCGCCTCGCCGATTTGGGCAACTTGCGCCCCGGCCTCACGCTGGAAGACACCTACCAGCGGCTGCGCGAAATTATTGCTGCCCTGCTAGAGCAGGGTACCGTGGCCATCCTGCTGGGCGGCTCCCACGACCTCGACTACGGGCAGTTTCTGGCCTACGAAACCCTGGAGCGGGCCATTAGCTTCGCTACTGTGGATGCCCGCGTGGATATGGCCGAGCCCGATGGCAGCGGGGCGGCGCCCGAAGACACGCACCTGCGCCGCATGTTGCTCCACGCGCCCAGCTTCCTGTTCAACTTCTCGCAGCTGGCCCACCAGCAGTATCTGGTGGCTCCCGACGTGCTGGCGGCCCTCGAAAAGCTGCACTTTGAAACCCTGCGCGTAGGCCAGATTCGCGACGACATCCGACAGGCCGAGCCGCTGCTGCGGCAAGCCGACTTCGTGAGCTTCGATGTAGCGGCCGTACGCTGGCAGGACGCGCCGGGCTACCAGCCGGCCAACCCGTTCGGCCTCACCAACGAGGAAGCGGCCAAGCTGGCCTGGTACGCCGGCTGCAACGACCAGCTCACCTCTTTCGGCCTCTACGGCTACCGCCCCAACCACGACCCGCACGGGCTGGCCGCCATGGTGCAGGCCACTATGCTGTGGTATTTTGTGGAAGGCTATTATTACCGTCGTCGCGAAATCGACTTCCGCGGACCCACCTTCCTGCGATACGCCGCGGGTCTGCACGGCCCGGTTCGCTACACGCAGTCGCACCCCGGCGGGCCCACCGATGAGGAGGAGGAAGATGGCCCCGACCGTATTGTGTTCTATAAGTCGCGCCAGACGGACCGCTGGTGGATGGAAGTGGTGAATCTGACTGGCAACGCCCGCCGCATTGTACCCTGCAGTTACCAAGACTACCTGCGCGCCGCCCAAGGCGACGTGCCCCACCGCTGGATTCTCACGCAGGCCCTGCTGGGGTAAGCCGAAGTCGGAAATCAACAGAAAAAACTAAAAATGGATAGCCCAGAAGCCGATTTTGAGCCGATTACGGGCGATGGGCGGCCGGTAGCGGAACAGCCCTTTTATACGCGCGGGCAGCTAGCCCTGCGCAACGGGCAGGACCGCGACGAAATATGGGTGGCCTTCCGGGGGCTTATTTACGACGTAAGCCGGTCGCGCCTGTGGAAGCGCGGCAACCACTACGAACACTGGGCTGGCCAAGACCTGACGCCCGAAATGGCCCAGGCCCCTCACCTACCCACTGTATTCGACCGGTTTCCGGTGATTGGCCGGTTGGCATAAACCAGTTGATGGCGCGGAAAGGCAACTTCGCGCCGTTTGTGCAGTATTGCTTATTCCCCCTTATCTCTCCCCGATGACTACCGAAAGCGCCTCCGAATACAACAACCTCGAAACGCTACCCACCGCCGCGCTGCTAGCCGGCATGAACCAGCTCGACCAAACCGTGCCGCAAGCCGTGGCCCGGGCGCTACCACAGCTGGAGGCGTTGGTAGAAGCCACCGTGGCGCGGCTGGGCGCGGGCGGCCGGCTGTTCTACATCGGAGCGGGCACCAGCGGCCGGCTTGGGGTGCTCGATGCCTCGGAGTGTCCGCCGACCTTCGGCGTGCCCCATGGTGTGGTTGTCGGCATCATTGCGGGCGGCGACACGGCCATCCGCAGGGCCGTGGAAAACGCGGAGGACGACGCCCAGCAGGCCTGGCAGGATTTGCAGGCCTACGACATTACCGATAAGGATATCGTGGTGGGCATTGCTGCTTCGGGCCGCACGCCCTACGTGATTGGCGGGCTGGAGCAAGCCCGCCAGCATGGGCTGGCTACGGGCTGCATTGTGTGCAACGCCGATTCGGCAGTGGCGGCGGCGGCCGAGTTTCCGGTGGAAGTGGTAACCGGCTCCGAGTTCGTAACCGGCAGTACGCGCCTCAAGGCCGGCACTGGCCAGAAGCTGGCGCTCAATATGCTCACCACAGCCACCTTTATCCGGTTGGGCCGCGTGAAGGGCAATAAAATGGTGGATATGCAGCTCAGCAACGCCAAACTGGTAGATCGGGGCGAAAAGATGCTGATGGACGAGTTGGGTCTGGAGCAATCCAAAGCGGCCGAATTGCTGGAGCTGCACGGCTCGGTGCGGGCGGCGTTGGCGGCCTACAGCGGGCATTAGTCAATCACTAGACTCTATCATTCCCCTTGAATCGCATGAATTTTGGCAGCCGAACGCTAATACTTTGTTTGGTGCAGTGCGGCTTGTTGCTCGGACTCTATTCACTGAGTTTAATCAACTATGATTGGCTGGTTACAATCTATTTACTGGTGTTATGCTTATTAAGCGCATTGTTGGTTGTAACAGCTGTTGCAGCCTTTAACCGAGGTCGAATTTGGCTTGGGCTGGTGACAGCATTATGCGGCGCACCCGGTCTTCTTTACTCAATGGCTTGGATAATGGCGGCACTGAGTCAATCAAGAGTGTAAATACTATCCTGACAGTCGGTATTGCAAAAGTGTCGTACCTAGAACGTAGCCGGCATTAAGTGCTGTTCTAACGACTCCGCAAGCTGAATCCACTTCCCTATGCATACTATTGAGCCGCACTACGCCTGGCTGGACCATTATTCGGCCTCCGACGACCCGCTCTCGCCGTTGCATGAAGCCGAAAACAGCCTCGATTCTTACGTTAATACCATCTACGGTTACTACATTCATCCGCAGTGGGACAGCTTGGGCTCCGAGACGCTATTTCTGAAGATTCTGTTCGTGGATTACGAGCTGGGCGCGGCCATCATCGAGTTTATCGGGGAGTGGAACGACGCCATTGAAAACGACATCATGGAGCTCAAGCGCAACATTATCGACCTGATGACGCACGAGGGCATCCGCAAATTCATTCTGATCGGTGAAAACGTATTCAACTTCCACGGTTCGGAAGACGACTACTACGAGGAGTGGTTTGAGGACGTGGAGGACGGCTGGATTGCGGCCGTGAACTTCCAGGAGCACGTGAGCCGCGAAATGCGCCAGTACAACATCGACTCCTACCTCAACTTCGGCGGTCAACTCGACGACCTACCCTGGCGTACCTACCCGCCCACCAAGCTGTTCGAAGTAGTAGATGGCTTGCTGCAACGCCGGCTGGGCTGACAGTATTGGGGTAGGGGCGGGGCTTGCCCCCGCCCGCCTTTGGTACCGTTTCAACGATTTCGTTCCGACGGCGGGCGGCGACAAGCCCCGTCCCTACGCAACCAGCACAAAAAAAGAGGCCTCCCGCAAGCGGGAGACCTCTTTTTTGCATCCGGTGAAGGATGCGTCAGTAATTACTGAGCTGGAACGGTAGCAGGAGCCGTAGCATCCATGCCGTCAGCCGAGTTCTCCATAGCGTCAGCCTTGGCATCAGCCGAGTCACGTACCATGTCAGCCTTCTCTTCCATAGCGTCAGCCTTCATTTCGCCGGCCTCTTCTACGTTGTCAGCCGAGTTTTCCATGTTGTCTTCAGTCTTGCTGTCGCACGAAGCGAACGAGAACGAAACAGCAGCCAGGGCGAGGAACAGTACTTTTTTCATGATGGGGGGTTGTTGGAATTTGAAAAGTCGATTTGGATAAACCAGCCCGGAAATCCTGGCTGATTTGGGTCTTTATACCCGAACTGCCGGCAGGTAACCCGCAGGTTTTAAAAAAAACTATTATTTTTTCAGCTACTGGCCTAACCTATTGATAACCTGCCGGTAGGGTTGCTTACTTTTTACGGAACACGATACCGATGGGCACGCCAGTGAAGTCGAAATGCTCGCGCATCCGGTTTTCGAGGTAACGCGAGTAGCTCTCCTTCACATACTGCGGCAAGTTGCAGAAGAAGGCGAATACCGGGTTGTGCGTCGGCAACTGGGTAACGTACTTGATGCGTACCAGCTTGCCCTTCTGGATGGGCGGCGGGTACTTCTCAATTTCCTTCAGCATCACCTCGTTCAGTTCCGAAGTCGGGATTTTACGACGCTTGTTGTTGTACACTTCCACCGCCGTTTCGATGGCTTTGTGCACCCGCTGCTTGGTAAGCACTGAGGTAAAAATAACAGGCGGATACGCGATAGGCGCAATCTTCTCCATGATTTTCGCCTCGAACTCCTTGGCCGTGTTAGTTTCCTTGTTCTCGATCAGGTCCCACTTGTTCACCAGAATCACGATGCCCTTGCGGTTCTTGTCGGCCAGACCGATGATGTTCACATCCTGCGACTCGATGCCGCGGGTGGCGTCCAGCATCACTACGCACACGTCGGCTTCTTCTAGGGCCCGCAGCGAGCGAAGCACCGAGTAGAATTCCACGTCTTCGTGCACCTTGGTCTTGCGGCGCAGTCCGGCCGTATCCACCAGCATGAACTCGTTGCCGAAAGCGTTGTAGCGGGCTTGGATGGAGTCGCGGGTGGTACCGGCAATATCGGTTACAATGCTGCGGTCGGTGCCCAGCAGCAGGTTCACAAACGACGACTTGCCCACGTTGGGGCGGCCCACGATGGCAATTTTGGGGATACCCAGATCGGGCTCCTCTACGCCCTCGTCCTCGAAGTGGCTTACTACGGCATCCAGCAAGTCGCCGGTGCCCGAGCCGCTGGCCGAGGAGATAGGGTAGATTTCGCCGTCGCCCACGCCCAAGGCGTAGAACTCGCCGGCCGCGTGGATGCGGTTGTTGGTGTCGGCCTTGTTGGCGACGATGTAGATGGGCTTTTTGCCCTGGTAACGGCGCAATACACTGGCAAATTCCTCGTCGAGGCTGTGTACTCCAGCGATGGTGTCTACCATAAACAGCACGACGTCGGCCTCATCAATAGCCAGCTTTACCTGCTTGTTGATTTCGCCCTCGAAGATGTCGTCGGAGTTGTGCACGTAGCCACCGGTGTCAATCACGGTGTAGTACTTCCCGATCCAGTCGCCGTAGCCGTAGTGCCGGTCGCGGGTTACGCCGCTCTCGTCGTCCATGATGGCTTTGCGCTGACCGACGAGGCGGTTGAAAAGCGTCGATTTGCCCACATTGGGGCGCCCGACAATGGCAATGGTATTCTTCATATGTCTGACTCCAGCCGCCGGCCCGACCAAGTTCGGCAGTGCCCGGAGTAGTTAAGTGAGTTGTTGAGTGGTCGGTAATACTATCGGCGAAGCCGTTTTTTGGGTGGCTGAGTACTGTAATTCTTCAGCTTGATTTCGATTATTCCTTGCGAGGCACTCTCCCCGTATAGCGCTGGCAGCAGCTTATCCCGGTTAAGCGAAACAGACGCTACATCCTGTAGCGTGTAGTAATCCAAACTATCAGCGCGGAAGTTCCTTCCGTTCAGCGTGAGGGGTAAATAGGCTCTCTTTTCTCTTACAGATTGTAGAACAACCGAGTCTTTCGCTACTGCTATTTTCCCTTGCACTGGCATATAGCAAACGGGCGTTTGGTGCGGTACCACGACTGTTTGCATTGCTTCTACCAGTATTCTGAGGTCACTCGGAACCTTACTGGTTTGTGCCCGAGCGATTAAACTGAAGGTTAGCAAGAGAAGAGTGATAAGTAGTTTCATCGTCGAAGCAGGCAGTGCGTGTTTTTTTCAGATGCGCAATACCTGAAAATTCCACATGGCCCTACTGGCTGTACCCAAACCGATTCAGGGCCTTTGGGTCGGTGCGCCAGTTTTCATCGACTTTAACATAGGTTTCGAGGAAGACTTTCTTCTGGAAGAACTTCTCCATTTCCTCGCGGGCCCAGGTGCCTACCTTTTTGAGAGCCGCGCCCTGCTGGCCGATAATGATGCCTTTCTGGGAGTTGCGCTCCACATAAATCACGGCGCGGATTCGGATGATGGTTTCGTCTTCCTTGAACTCCTCGATCCCTACTTCGCAGCTGTAGGGCACTTCTTTCTTGTAGAGTTTGAAGATTTTCTCCCGAATCATTTCGGCCGCGAAAAACCGCTCGGGTTTGTCGGTTAGCTCGTCTTTGGGGTAATACGGCGGGTGTACGGGCAGGTAGCCCAGCACCAGGTCAAGCAGCTCGCCGGTGCCGAACTTTTCGAGGGCCGAAATGGGCAGCACCCGGGCCGCGTTGGGCAGGTGTTCGCGCCAGTAATCCACCTTGGCTTCCACTTCCGCTTGATCAGCTTGGTCTATCTTGTTTACCAGCAGCAAAATAGGCGTATCCACCATTTTGCGCAGGCGCTCCACTACCGGCTCCTCGTCGTGCTTCTCGTAAATATCAGTCACGAACAGCACCACGTCGGCATCCTCCAAAGAAGAGTACACAAACGACATCATGGCGTTGTGCAGCTCGTATTTGGGCTGAATAATGCCCGGCGTATCGGAGTACACCAACTGGAAGTCGTCGCCGTTGAGGATGCCTAGGATGCGGTGGCGCGTGGTCTGAGCTTTGCTGGTTACAATGCTCAGCCGCTCACCCATCAGGGCGTTCATGAGCGTTGACTTGCCCACATTGGGTTTGCCGATAATGCTCACAAAGCCAGCGCGGTGCGGGGTTGATTCGGTATTCATTTCAGTAGCTGAAATTTGGGGTGCAAAGGTAACTCTTTTCTAGGCCGTTAGCTATTAGCGGTTCGCGGTTCGCTTTTTTGTGGTTTGATTTAGGGATAACCGGCCAACTTTGCGGTTACTACAAAACATCCGGCGTTGCATCTGACGGCGACGGTGCAAGTTGCCATCCCGATCGAAAAAAGCTATTGGCTAACAGCTGTCAGCCAATAGCTAAAAAGTCAGCTATCAGCTCAAACAAATGTCTGCTTCCAACCAAGGCCGCATTGGCGTGTTGCTCGTCAACCTCGGCACGCCCGACTCACCCAAGACGCCCGATGTGCGTCGGTACCTCAACGAATTCCTGACCGATGGCCGCGTGGTGGACATGCCGGCGGCCATTCGTTACCCGCTGTTTCGGGGGCTGGTGGTACCGTTGCGGGCACCTAAATCGGCTAAAATCTACCAGCAACTCTGGACCGAGCGCGGCTCTCCCCTACTCTTTCACGGCCTCGACCTACAGAAAAAAGTGCAGGAGCAGTTGGGTTCCGACTATCTGGTGGCCTTCGGGATGCGCTACCAAAACCCGAGTGTCGAAAGCGCCTTGCAGGAGTTGCGTGATGCAGCCGTGAGCCGGATTATTGTGCTGCCGCTGTTTCCGCAGTATGCATCGGCCAGCACCGGCTCGGTGCAGGAGAAGGTGATGGATATCGTGAGCAAGTGGTGGATTGTACCCAACATCAGCTTCATTAGCAACTTCGTGGATGAGCCGGGCTTCATCGAAACATTCGCTATGCTGGGCAAGGCCGAAATGGCCAAGCACAACTACGACCACATGGTGTTCAGCTACCACGGCATTCCGGAGCGGCACGTGCTGAAAGGCAGCCACAAAGGCTATTGCAAACTGGCCGACTGCTGCAAATCCTACAACAAAAACAACCGCTACTGCTACCGCGCGCAGTGCTACGAAACTTCGCGCCAGCTGGGCAAAGCCATGGGCCTCACACCCGAGCAGTACACGACCACTTTCCAGAGCCGACTGCAAAGCCGCCTCCGTGACCCGTGGCTGCAACCTTACACCGACGAGGTAATTAAGGAGTATCCGGCCAAAGGCATTCACAATGTGCTGGCCTTCTCCCCCGCCTTCGTGGCCGACTGCCTCGAAACCACCATTGAAGTGGGCGAGGAATTCAAGGAGCTGTTCGAGGAAGCCGGCGGCAAGCACTGGCAGCTTGTACCCAGCCTAAACTCCCAACCCATGTGGGTAGAAGCCGTAGCCGGCATGATTCGGCGGAATTAAGGTTGGTTTTCGGATAAGTAAAACGTCATTCAGAGCAAAGTGAAGAATCTCGCCTGCCACAGTAATTCCTCACGTAAGGATTACCGTGGCAGGCGAGATTCTTCGCTTTGCTCTGAATGACGTTCTGCATTAAGTCCTCCCCTGCTACTTCAACCGGCGGCGCTGGTAGAACGTGGCGGCGTCGTAGCTGGGCTGGTTGTAGAAGTCGGGTTCGGTGGAGGCTTCGGGAAGGCCCAGGTTGAGGGCGCGGAGCATGGACTGTTCGTACTCGCGGGTTATCTGGATTTCGTTGTAGGGCGGGTACAGGGCCACCGATTCGTAGGTGAGCGACGGCACGAATACGTTGTCGGCCTCCTCATCGAGGGCGGCCACCCCAATGGGTAGCAGGATGTGGTTGTCGCGCGCATCGAGGCCCAGGCTCTCGTCGAGCTGCAGGTCGAGGTAACGCACTTTTAGCGCGTCCACGTCCACAATCAGCTCGAACACTTGGCCGAATTGGCGGCCGTCGGCCCCACGCACGGCCCAGCCGCGCACATCGGGGTTGTCATCGGCCACTTCAAACTCGGTCAGGTCGCGCAAGCGGCGCAGGTGCAGGCCCTGAGCAGAGGGTATTGGGTCGGAAGGTGTTTCCATAGAAGAAAGCGGGGTTGAAATCGGGAAGAAAAAAGCCGGCGAAGCCTAGCGGCCCGCGGGCGGGGCGTTGAAGGCCCGCAGCAATTTGGTGGCCCGCTCTAAATAGCTGCGCAGCGCCTGCTGCTCCTCGGGCGTGGCGGTCTGGCCACTCAGGTCGGTGGCCTGGGCATTGAGGCGTTGGGCTTCCTCCTGCAGCTCCGGATACCCCTGCTGCTGGATGGCCTGCATCAGGTTGGAAGCAGCCACCAGCCCGGGGCGCAGGCGGGCGGCGGGCTCGTCGAGCCGGGCGGTGGCACTGGTCAGGTCGTCGCGGCGGGTCTGGATTTCGGGTGTGCGCAGGTCGTCGCGGTCCACGAGGCCTACCAACGACGACGTGAGCAGGCGCAGGGCCTCGTGGCCGTAACCGGGCCGGGCCGCGTCGCTGGCTACGAAAGCAGCCAGCACATCGGGTGTTACCGGGGCAGTAGCGGCCATTTCGTTGGCTACGTCGGTGGCGGGTTGGGGGCCGGTTTCGGCACCAACAAGCGTATCGGCGGGCACGAGCGGCGTTTCGGCGGGCGGCGGCGGCGGTGGAGGCGGCGTATCGCGGGTGGCATTTATTTCGGCCCTGAACAGAAACCAAGCACCCAAGCCCACTACGGCCAGCACTACTAGCAGCAGCAGCCAGGGGCTGGGCGTGTTTTTCTTGCGTTGAATATTGATGTCGGCCATAACGAGAGAAGTAAAGCGTGCGCTAGCCATACGCGCTCCGGCCTAATTATGATTCGGTCGGAGCACGTATGGCTAGCGCGGCAGTAGCAGCACGGAGGGCCAGCCAAGACCCGATGAGGCTGTGAATGGATGATTGCCCGCCCCCCACTGCGAGGCCTAGCCAAATTTGCTGCTTGCACGCAGAAGTAGTTCCCATCAAATACGAAGCCCCTGACGTCACCACAGACATTAGGGGCTTTGCGCTTGATAGAAGTCACCCTGATTGGAAGCTGAAGTAACTCTACTATCCTTGGAGTGCTCTGCCGTTAACTCATCACCTCGTTTTTACGGTACATCTTGGCCAGCTGCTCCACGGCGTAGTCCACCTCCTCTTCGGTGTTGTATTTGCTCATGGAGAAGCGGACAGTGCCGCGGTCGGGGTCGCAGCCCAATGCACTGAGCACATGGGAGCCGGCATTGGCCCCACTGGTACAGGCCGAGCCTCCCGATACGGCTACCCGGTTAATATCTAGGTTGAAGAGCAACATTTCGTTGAATTCGGAGGGCGGCAAACTCACACTCAGTACCGTGTACAGGCTCTGGTCGGTGTCGGCTGAAGTTCCGTTGAACTGTACTCCTTCTATTTCGGTCCGCAGCTTTTCAATAAGCCGGTTTTTGAGGCCCTGAATGTGGCGCTGGTGCTCAGCCATGTCGCGGTAGGCTATTTCCAGTGCTTTGGCCAGGCCCACGATGCCATACACGTTTTCAGTCCCGGCGCGCTGGTTGCGCTCCTGCGAGCCGCCCTGAATCAGCGCGTCGACCATCTGGCCCGCGCGGCGGTACAGGAAGCCCACCCCTTTTGGGCCATGGAATTTGTGGGCCGAACCCACCAGGAAATTCACTGGCAGCTGCTGCAGGTCATGCCGGTAGTGGCCCATGGTCTGTACCGTATCGGTATGAAACACAGCCTGATGACGAGCGCAGGCTTCCCCAATGGCAGTCAGGTTGTTGAGGTTACCGATTTCGTTGTTGGCGTGCATCAGGCTCACAAACGTGCGCGGGTTGGCAGCCAGCAACTCTTCCAGGTGGCCCAGATCGAGGCGGCCGTGGGCATCGTGGCGCAGGTAGCTGAGTTGCATCTCCCCACTTTTTTCCAGCGCCTGCATAGTATGCAACACCGCATGGTGCTCCAGCTTCGAGGTAATGCCGTGCTTAAGCCCCAGTGCGCGCACTGTCCCGCAGGCAGCGTAGTTGTCTGCCTCGGTGCCGCCCGAGGTAAACACGATTTCGGCCGGGGAGGCATTGATGAGGTGGGCTACCATTTTGCGGGCATTTTCGATGGCGGCACGAACCTGCCGGCCAGGACCATGAATGCTATTGGGGTTGCCGTAATGGGTTTGCAGAAACGGCAACATGGCATCCAGCACTTCGGGGTCCAGCGGGGTAGTGGCGGCGTTATCGAAATACACATTCATGGGCGAAGCGAAAAGGCAGTGAAAACCAGCCGGGAAGGACGGCCAGCCGAAGTCAGCTACAAAAATAGCGGATTCGCGGCGGCTACCGAATGACCCGGCCCGGTGCCTGACGCTGAGCCCAGACAAATGGGCACAAAAAACCGGCCGACATCAACCCACTTATTGGGGTTGGTGTCGGCCGGTTTTTTTAGCGTCGCCGCTAGGCCGCAAACTAGTGGCTGATAATCTCCCTGATGTCGCCGATAATTTTATTGGCCAAATGGTCGGCCGTGGCGTTGGACTCCGACTCGGCATAGATGCGGATAATCGGCTCGGTGTTCGACTTGCGCAGGTGCACCCATTCCTTATCAAACTCAATTTTCACCCCATCGATGGTATTTACCGGCTGGCCGGCGTAGCGCTGCTCCATTTGGGTCAGCACCTGGTCGGTATCGATTTCGGGGGTCAACTCAATCTTGTTCTTCGAGATGAAGTAGTTGGGGTACGAGGCCCGCAGGTGCGTCATCGGCAGGCCAACTTTGGCCAAATGACTTAGAAACAGCGCAATGCCCACCAGCGAATCGCGGCCGTAGTGCAGCTCGGGGTAGATGATGCCGCCGTTGCCCTCGCCGCCGATAACGGCCTGCGTTTCCTTCATTTTGTTTACCACGTTCACCTCCCCCACGGCCGAAGCCGCGTACTGGCCGCCGTGCTTCTCAGTCACGTCGCGCAGGGCACGGGTGCTGCTTAAGTTGCTCACGGTATTACCCCCGCCGAGTTGGCCCAGCACGTAATCGGCCACTGCTACCAGCGTGTACTCCTCACCGAACATGCTGCCATCCTCGTTCACTAGCGCCAGCCGGTCCACGTCGGGGTCCACCACAATGCCCAGGTCGAAGGAGCCTTTTTCCATCAGCCGGGCAATGTCGCGCAGGTTTTCGGGTAGCGGCTCGGGGTTGTGGGCGAAGTCGCCAGTAGGCTCGCAGAACAGCTTTTCAATAGTTGTTACGCCCAGCTGCTCCAGCAGCATTGGCACGGCAAAGCCCCCGCAGGAGTTCACCGCATCTACCACTACCCGGAAGTTTTTGGCCTGAATGGCGGCTTTATCAACCAGTGGCAAAGCCAGAATAGCGTCGATGTGGGTTTGCAGAAAAGTGTCGTCGGTTACGTAGGTGCCTAGCTTGGTAACGGGCGCAAAGTCGAAGGCCTCCGAGTCGCCCAGTGCCAGCACCTGCTGGCCATCGGCTTCCGAAATAAACTCGCCTTTATCGTTGAGCAGCTTCAGCGCATTCCACTGCTTGGGGTTGTGCGAGGCCGTGAGGATGATACCGCCACCGGCCTTTTTAGCGGGCACAGCCATTTCGACGGTAGGCGTAGTGCTCAGGCCCAGATCGATGACGTGGATGCCCAGGCCCTGCAGCGTGGCCGCTACCAGCCGGCTCACCATATCGCCCGAGATACGGGCGTCGCGGCCGATAACGATGGTATTGTTCTGCGTCTGCTGGAGGACCCAGGTGCCGAAGGCCGCCGCGTACTTCACAACGTCGATGGGGGTGAGGCCCTCGCCGGCCGCGCCGCCGATAGTGCCCCGGATGCCGGAAATAGATTTAATAAGAGCCACGGAAGGTGCTGCTGAAGGTAGAAGGGGCAAAATGACCCGTAAGCGGCCGCAAAAGTAACTAGCCGCCGCTGCTTTCCCTACGTAAGCGGCTACCTCTTCGGTTGAAGCAACTGGCATACTAGCCCGGCCACTTCGGCCCAATGCCCACCCGCTTTGTATATTTGGCCTGATGCAAAACGCCACCCCCAACCGCCGAACTGAACAGTTGGCCGCTTTTGGCCGCCTGCTCGATGTGCTCGACCGCCTGCGTGCCGAGTGCCCCTGGGACCGAAAACAAACCCTCGAGAGCCTGCGCCACCTCACTATTGAGGAAACCTACGAGCTCAGCGACGCCATCATCCGCCACGATCTTCCCGACCTGAAAAAAGAACTCGGCGACGTGATGCTGCACCTACTTTTTTATGCTAAAATTGCCGGCGAGCAGGGTGCTTTCGATGTTGCCGACGTACTAAATGCCCAGTGCGAAAAGCTTATTTTCCGTCATCCTCACATCTATGGCGATGTGCAGGCCGAAACTGAAGAAGAGGTAAAGCGAAACTGGGAGCAACTGAAATTGCGCGAGAAAGGCAACACTTCGGTGCTGGGTGGCGTACCCGCTTCTCTGCCGGCCCTCGTTAAGGCGATGCGTATCCAGGAAAAAGCCCGCGGTGCGGGTTTCGACTGGGAGCAGCCCGAGCAAGTGTGGCAGAAAGTGCAAGAAGAGTTGGCCGAGTTCGGGGAGGAGTTTGCCGACAAATACGTCGATGATGCCACCCCTGCTGATGCAGCGCGCACCGAACGGGCAGCCGCTGAATTTGGCGACCTGCTGTTTTCGCTTATCAACTTTGCCCGCCATGCCGGCATCAATCCGGAGGAAGCGCTGGAACGAACCAACCGAAAATTCATTCAGCGTTTTCAGTATCTTGAAACGCAATCAGCCAGCCAAGGTCATCAGTTAACCGACCTAACACTTGCGCAGATGGACGTGTATTGGGAAGAAGCGAAGCGTTTGACAGGCCGGCAAAGCGTCTAATTTTTTAGGACAAAGCGCTTTTTTTTGCGGATTATGTCGGTTTAGCGCGTTTAAACACGATTTTCTTTTGGTAGCAGTCAGCTTTTTTAAGTAGGTTTGCCAAGGCTAACTTCGCTTCCTCACCCATTTCGCCGCCAAAGTCGTTGTCTGTTTCTTTCTAAACGGTCAGTAACCCTAACGTAACTAAATGGGTCGGGCGGCAGGCAGTCCACCCACTTTTTTACCATTTTTCAACAAGCACCTCAACCTTTCACCAACAACCCCCTAATTCTCCGGACCAATGGAACAAAAGAATGCTATGAATAAGCCCGCGGCCCGGCCTGCCGCTGCTGCTACGCCAAAAGGCGACTCGAGAGGCAGTGGTTCGTCCGCATTTGCCATTATTGCCATCATCGCGGCATTCATTGTAAGCGTGCTGGTCTACATCTTCATTTTCGGTAACGGCAGCCACTTCCAAGGCGGCGACAACGCCAACAACCCTATTGCCGGTGACTACTTCGGCGTAGTGTACAAGGGTGGCCCGGTAGTACCGGTACTGATGACCATGTTCCTGTTGGTAATCATCTTCTCGATTGAGCGGGCTCTGACGCTGAGCCGTGCTAAAGGCTCGAAGAGCATTGAGTCGTTCGTACGCACCATCCGTCAGAAACTGAACGTAAACGACATCACTGGTGCCATTGCCGCCTGCGACCAGCAGAAAGGCTCGGTAGCCAACGTAGTACGCGCCGGTCTGGTGAAATACCAGGAGATGTCGCGTGACCGTTACCTCGAGAAAGACCAGAAAGTACTGGCTATCCAGAAGGAAATCGAGGAATCGACTGCTCTGGAGCTGCCCATGCTGGAAAAAAACCTCGTTATCATCTCGACCTTGGCTTCTATCGCTACACTGGTAGGTCTGATCGGTACGGTACTGGGTATGATCAAGGCCTTCTCGGCTCTGGCCCAGGGTGGTGCCCCCGATGCAGTAGGCCTCGCCAACGGTATCTCGGAAGCTCTCATCAACACGGCCCTCGGTATTACCGGTTCGGCCCTGGCTATCGTTGCCTACAACTTCTTCACCAGCAAAATTGACGAGCTGACATACAGCATCGACGAGGCTGGCTTCAGCATCATTCAGACCTTCTCGGCCCAGCACGGCGCTACCGACCACTCGGCCCCGGTTACCACGACCACCGTTTAGTTTTAGCGCCTTTGTGCACTAAAACCGCGAGTTGTTCGTTTCTGAATCACGCGTTTAATAACTCCAGCAATGCCTAAAGTAAAGCCTCACAGAACATCCCCGTCGCTCGATATGACGCCGATGGTGGATCTGGCCTTCCTGCTGGTGACTTTCTTCATGCTCACCACCAAGTTTGCCCCGGAAGAGGCCGTGGTGGTGGACACGCCTTCCTCTACTTCTGAAATCCGGCTGCCCGAGTCGCATGTGCTCACCGTAGCCATCGACAAGGACAAGCGCATCTTCTTTGGCGTCGGCGACGACGAAATCAAGGAAGAGTTGCTAAAGCAGATGGGTGCTAAGTATGGTATCAGCTTCACGGCCGCTCAGTCGAAGGCTTTCCGTGGGGCCGGTGCCAGCTTTGGCACTCCTATCGAAAAGCTGCCAGCCTTGCTCAGCCTCGACCCTGAGCAGCGGAAAGAGGTTACCCAGGACGGTATTCCGGCCGACTCGCTGAACAACCAGCTGATTGAGTGGGTAATTGCTGCCCGCTCGCTTAGCCAGAAGCAGTTCAACACGGCCCCTTATATCGCCATTAAGGGTGATGGACAGGCCGATGTGCCGACAGTGAAGAAAGTCATCAAACTGATGCAGGAGAAGAACATTAACCGGTTCAATCTCATTACCGACCTCGAAACCAAACCGGTGGCCGGTAAATAATCCGCACAGAAACTATGGCAGAAATCCCACAAAGTGGCGGCGGCGGCGGAAAAGGCGGCAAGAAGCGGGCGAAGAAAATGTCGACCAAAATCGACATGACCCCGATGGTTGACCTAGCTTTTCTGTTGCTGACCTTCTTCATGCTGACGACCACGTTCAGCAAGCCTACCGTCATGGAAATCAACATGCCGGTTAAGCCCAAGAACGAAGAGGAGAAATCGGAGATTAAGGCGTCCAACGCCTTTACCGTTCTGCTCAGCGCCGATAACAAGATTTACTACTACGACGGACTACTTAGCGGTGACGTTAAGCCAGAGTTGAAGGAGTCGAGCTACGGAGCCGATGGCATCCGGAAAGAGTTGCTCTCCCGCCACACCAACCCCAACCTCGTGGTGTTGATCAAGCCGGCCGACGACTCGAACTACAAAAACATGGTCGATATCCTCGACGAAATGAACATTACCGACCAGAAAAAGTATGCGCTGGTGGACATTTCGAAGGCCGATAACGAACTGATAAAATCTTCTGGATTATGATGGACAACACGCAGTTGGCCAACGCCTCCCTCGACGACATCGTTTTTGAGGGACGCAATAAGGCCTACGGGGCTTACATAATCCGGCGGGTGTATGGCAAGCACGTAACCCGGGCTGTCTTGATTTCCGTGGCCATTGTGGCTCTTCTGATTGCTTTCCCGCTTGTTGCGCGGATGCTGAAGAAGGACGAGGTGGTTGTGGAGGACAAGATGCTCAAGGTGAACGAGCTGATGGAAGCGCCCCCGCTGGACAAAAACATTCCCCCGCCACCACCGCCACCACCACCGGAGGCGCCACCACCGCCACCACCCAAGCTCTCCACCATTAAGTTCACCCCGCCCGTCGTGAAAAAAGACGAGGAGGTGCGCAAGGAAGAAATTCCGGACCAGGAAGAGCTAAAGGAGAAAACGGTGGCCGCTGTGACGATAAAGGGTAACACCGACAACCCTGCCGACCTGAAAGGGCTGGAGCCCGGTGAGGGCGACAAGGCCATTGAGGAAGTAGTGGTGACCAAGCCGTACACTTACGTAGAGCAGATGCCGGTATTCCCCGGCGGACAGGAGGCGTTACTAGCTTACATTGGCAAGAACACCAAGTACCCGGCCATGGCTCTACGTAATCAGGTAGAAGGCCGCGTATTCGTTAAGTTCGTAGTAGGTCCTGATGGATCTGTTTCGAACGTAGAGGTGCAAAAAGGCATTGGTGCTGGTTGCGACGAAGAGGCTACACGGGTTGTAAAAAGCCTGCCGCGCTTCACGCCGGGCCGACAGAATGGCCGGGCTGTATCGGTTTACTACACTGTACCGATTACCTTCTCGATCAAGTAATTCTGGCTGACCGCTTGCGTCAATCAACTTCTTAAACCCCGAATCAGACACCTGTCTGGTTCGGGGTTTTGCTTTTGCGGTTATGTCCAGTCGGATCTGCAAGTATCGGTTCCGAAAAATATAGTAGGCACGCATACTACCCGTAGTAGCACTGGCGTTTACTATCTGAAAGCCAGCGCGTGGGAAGCAACTGATGGTAGGCATGGCTTGGGAAGTTTAACGTGTTTCGTTCACTTAATCCCTATATGCCATGACCACCAACGCACCTATTTCTCTACCCTCTCTCGACGACATCGTGTTCGAGGGCCGCAACAAAGCCTACGGGGCCTACGCGCTACGTCAACTCTATGGCCGCCACCTTTTCCGGGCTGTCGCACTGGCTGTGGCGTTGGCAGCGCTGCTTATTGCCCTACCGCTTGGTATCAGCTACCTATGGCCAGCGGTGGTTGTGGTGCCGCCCATTGTAGCAACTGGGCCGGTAATCGATATTCTGCCCCCGCCTACCATCGAGCAACCGCCGGTAGTTACGCCTCCACCCAGCTCGCAGGCCACCATCACGCTGCGCACGGAAATCAGCGAAAACCTGCCGCCCACTGTAGTTGACGACACGCAGCCACAAAAGCCCCAGCAGCCCGATGTGGCCGCTCCAAACATAAACGGGCCGGTGGCGCTGGGCAACATCAACCGCGACGGTACTGGTGGTTTTGCCGACACAGCCGACCCCGGCACACCGGGCAACGACTCGGCAGCTAATTCGGCGGCTCCGGCCGTTACCAAGCCCTTTGTTTCGGTGGAAGTGATGCCCGAGTTTGCCGGTGGCCAGGCAGCGCTGGCGAAGTATCTGCAGCGCAACCTGCGCTACCCTACCTCGGCCCTGAGAGCAGGCGTTGGCGGCCGGGTATACATTGCTTTCACCGTGAACACCGATGGCTCCATTGCCGATGTGGAAGTGCTCAAGGGCTTGGGCTATGGAACCGATGAGGAAGCCATCCGGGTTATCCGGCAGATGCCCGTCTGGAAGCCCGGCTACCAGAACAACCGCGCTGTGCCGGTGCGCTACAATCTGCCTATTACCTTTACTTACCAATAGTCATGGTAGCCGGCTGCTGACAGCTTGCGCTATTGCCTTTTTTATCGTTGGCACCCAACTGGTGAAATAACCGGTTGGGTGTCTGCGTTTCTGCTTACCGGCGTGCATCAGCAGCTGGCAGCCGAACAAAAAGCGCTTATTTTTACGTTTACTCCTTATTCGGGTCTTTTTGCTTTGCCTCACTCAGTTATCATGTCCAACCTGCCGCACACCCACGAGCGCCTGGGCCGTCCTAGCCAGTCGCCCGGCTTAATCCGTTACTTTACCCTGTTTATGGCCGTGCTGTATATGGCGTTGGGGGTAAGCTTGTGGCTGGTGCCAGCCGGTATGCTTCGCCTCGATGAAACGGCCCGCAAACTGTTGGCTGGTGTCTTCGTATTTTACGGAATCATTAGATTTGTTCGCACCTACCAACAGTACTTCAAAAAGAACCGGCATGAAGCATAGCATTCTTACGGGCCTGACGGCCGGTTTGCTCGGGGTAATGGGCCTGGCAGGCTGCAATGGCGACACCAAGTCGACGGCAGTGCTCGACACGCCTACCAGCGGAACCATCCGCATCGGGGTAGATGAGACGTTTGCCCCCATCATTAAGTCGGAGGTCGATACCTTTCAGAAACTGTATCCGGATGCTCGCCTACAGGCCGTTTACCAACCCGAGCGCGACGTAATGCAGGCTTTTCTGGACGACAGCGTGCGGCTGGCCGTAGTATCGCGCCAATTGACGGAAGCCGAGTTAGCCCGCTTCAAAAGCATTCAGATAGAGCCCCGCGCCATCCGGATTGGAGTTGATGGCGTCGCCATCATCCTGCACCCCAGTAACCCCGATTCGTTGTTGACGACGGCCCAGTTGCGCGGTATTTTTACGGGCCAGCTTACGCAGTGGAACCAGTTGAGCCCCGGCAACAAAAAGGGCGAGATTACAGCTGTTTTCGACAACAATAACTCCAGCACCGCCCGCTTTGTGCAGGATTCCATCACCCGCGGAACGGCATTGGCCAAAGGTATTTTTGCCTCCGAGTCGAACCCGGCCCTACTGGATTACGTTGCGAGTCATCCGAATGCTATTGGCGTAATTGGCGTGAACTGGATTTCGGACCGTGATGATAAGGGGGTGCAAAAGCTACTTGGACGCGTGCGTGTAGCGGGCATCAGCGCTAAAGCCAGTAATAACAGCCCCGACGACTACGTGCAGCCCTACCAGGCCTACCTGGCTCAGAAAACGTATCCGCTTCGGCGTGAGCTGTATGTCATCAGCCGCGAGGCCCGGGCCGGTCTTGGCACCGGTTTTGCATCGTTTGTGGCAGGCAATAAGGGCCAGCTCATCATGCTCAAGTCCGGTTTGATGCCCGCCACCGGCCAGGTTCGTATCATTGACGTGAAATCGAACTGATTTTTTCCTTACTCTACACCAAACCTTTCTCTTATGAACATTAAGCCCTGGAAGCTCACACTCCTCGCTGCTTTATCTGTTTCCGGCACTGCCGCCCTGGCCCAGAACACGGCCGTGGACAAGGCGCTGCAAATGGAGCGCTACAATGAAGCCCGGTCTACGCTTCTTCGGCAGGGCCAGTCCAATGAAACCTCGTTCCAGTTGGGCCGCCTGTACCAGATGCGTGAAATGCCCGATTCGGCTGCGTACTACTTCAGCCGTGTCAGCTACGACAAAAAGGAACCGATGACGATGATAGCCGCCGGCCGTGCCGCGCTGGCTAAAGGCAACGCCACCGAGGCGCAGTCCAAGTTCGACGAAGCCGTAAAGGCCTCGAAGGGCAAAGACCTGAGCGTATTCACCATGATTGCCCAGGCATATGCCGAATCGGGTACCAAGGATGTCAGCAAGGCGCTGGAGTACGTGAAAGAAGGCGAGAAATTCGCTGCCAAGACCGGCAAAGACGATGCGGCCCTCATGATTGCCCGCGGCGACTTGTACCAGAAGATCGAGACGGGTGGCGGCGAGGCCATGAATAGCTACGAGCGCGCCAACACCGGCGAGCCGAACAACGTGCAGGCTTACGTACGACGCGGACAGCTGGCGTTACGCTCCCGCGACTACAACCGCGCCAAGGAGAACTTCGAGAAGGCCATCAGCATCGATGCAAACTATGCGCCGGCCTACAACGCGCTGGCCGAAACCTATTACTTCGCCGGCCGCTACGACGACGCACTGGCTCAGTTCCAGAAATACACCGCCCTGGCCGAGAATTCGACCGAAACTACGGCTAAGAACGCGGCCTTCCTGTACCTGACCCAGAAGTATCCTGAGGCCATGGTGGAAATTGACAAGGTGTTGGCCGCCGACCCGGACAACCTCGCCATGAACCGCATCAGAGCATACTCGTTGTACGAGATGGGAAAGAACGATGAGGCGATGACCGCCATGCAGCAGTATATGACTGTAGCCAAGGCGCAGGATAAGCTGATTGCCGACGACAACGTGTACTACGGCAAGATGCTGATCAAGAGCGGTAAAACAGCCGAAGGTGCTGCGCTGGTTGATGCCGCTATCAAGGCCGACCCCAAAAAGGCAACCGAGCTGCGCAAGGAGTTGGCCAAGGCCTACCTCTCTGCTAAAGACTATCCCAAGGCCATCTCGACCTACCGAAAGATGATGCAGGAGAACAACGGTGGAGAGCTGACTGACAAAGTTTATCTTGCCCGGGCTTACGAGCAGAACGAGCAGTACATGCCCGCCGACAGCCTCTACGGTGCCTTGCTGAAAGAGCGCCCCGAGTACGTACCCGGATACCAGATGCGCGCCCGCGCTAATGCCAACCTTGACCCAGACTCGAAGAAGGGCTTAGCCAAGCCTTACTATGAGGAGTACATCAAGATGGCTACTGCCTCTGACAAACCCGAAAGCTACAAGTCGGGCCTCGTAGAAGCCAACAAGTATCTGGGCTACTACTACTACCAGAAGGGAGATAAGACTGCCTCCCTGCCCTACTGGCAGCAGGCCCTGACGCTGAACCCCGCCGATGAGCAGGCCCAGACGGCTATTGATGCCATCACTAAGCCCGCTAAGGCTCCGGCTCGCCGGAAGTAGGGCTAGCAACAGGCTGTCCTATCAAGCACAAAAAAGCCCGCTACTTCGGTAGTGGGCTTTTTTTGTGCTTTGCTGAAAACTCCGTTAGCTGGGGGCCGGTGCGGCGGCGTGCTCCTCCCACATTTTCAGCACATCTGCAAAATCGGCTGGTAGCTCGGCTTCGAATTGCATGAACTCGCGGCTGATGGGATGCTCGAAACCCAGAGATTTGGCGTGCAGGGCCTGCCGGGGAAGCAAGGCAAGCGCCTTCTCGGCAAAGGCCTTGTAGGCCCCCGTACGCTGCCCATATACCACCCGGTCGCCGCCATAAGTAGCGTCGCCGAACAGCGGATGGCCAATGTGCTTCATGTGTACCCGAATTTGGTGGGTGCGGCCGGTTTCAAGGTTGCACTGCACCAGCGCCACCTGCCCAAAGGCTTGCAGCACTTTGTAGTGCGTAACCGCCGTGCGGCCGTACTCCCCCTCAAACGGAAATACAGCTTGCACCTTGCGGTCCTTGATGCTGCGGCCGATGTTGGTGCTGATGGTACCCTGCGCCTCGGCGGGCACGCCCCACACCAAGGCCAGATAGGTACGCTCGATGGTATGGTGGAAAAACTGGTTTGATAGGTAAGTCATGGCGTACTCCGACTTGCCGATAACCAGCAGCCCCGACGTGTCTTTATCGATACGGTGCACAAGGCCAGGGCGTACTTCGCCATTGCGGCCGGTAGGCAGATTAGCTAAGTGGTGCGCCAGTCCGTTTACCAGTGTACCCTGCCAGTGGCCAAAAGCTGGATGTACTACCAGTCCGGCCGGCTTATTCACCAGCAGCAGTTCTGGGTCCTCATAACGAATATCGAGGTCCATGGGCTCGGGCATCACCTTGAACTCACGGGGAGGCTCCGGCAGCGTTACCGTGATAATATCGAGGGGCTTAACGCGGTAGTTGGACTTCACCGCTTGGCTATTGACCTGCACCGCGCCAGCCAGAATAGCATTCTGAATGCGGGTGCGCGAGGTTTTGGGGATGCGCAGGAGCAGGAACTTATCCAGCCGCAGTAGCTCCTGCTTGCGATTAGCCTGGATGCGGTGATGCTCGTATAGTTCGTCGCCCCCTTCACTATCGTCACCCTCATCATCGGCTAATTCCCCAGCATGGAGTTCATCGGACGCAGCCCCATGCGTGTGAGGTGAAGGGAATTCTTGATCCAGTTCTGCCATATAACGGAAAAATCGGTGGTCTGGAGTGCGCCCGTAACGTGGGCGCGACGTATTAACAAACAGCAGCAGCCGGGGCGGAAGCCCCGGCTGCGCCGGTAAAGCCGTAAGGTAACGCGCTGGGGCGCTTACTTCTTGGTTTTAGTTTTGGTTTTGGTAGCGGCGGCGGGCACGGCCGAAGCGGCTGGAGCAGCTGGCGTGGTTACCTTGGCAGCACTGGCAGCACCGGGCGTAATACCCATTTTCTTCAGTACCAAGTCCGAAATGTCACCCTCCTTAGGGCCATGCAGCAGTACTGGGCTGGCACCATCGGAGTTGAGCACGTACGTGAAGCCGTTTTCATTCGCTACGGCATCAATAGTCTGCTGGAGCTTGTCGAGAGCAGGCTTAAGCAAGGCCTGCTGCTTCTGCTGCAACGACGTTTCGGCGCTCTGCTGGAACTCCTGAATCGATTGCTGTAGGTTCTGCAACTCCTTCTGCTTGTCGGCCCGCACGGGGTCAGGCATGGTAGCAGCGCCTTTCTGGAAGGCTTCGCCCTTAGTTTGGTACTCGGCGTATTTGGTGTCGAGCTGGTTTTTGAGCTGGGTGCTATAGTCTTTCAGCTGCGACTCAATCTGCTTGCTTTCGGGCATCTGGCTCAGCACATACTCCACGCTGGTGTAGCCGATTTTCAGCGGCGCTTGGGCCATTGAGGCAGTAGCAGTAGTGAGGGTAAGAGCGGCAATAGCCAGAGCAACGCGGATTTTGTTCATGGTAGTCGTCATCAAAAAAGGAAAAAGTCAGAAAGTTGAATATACAAAGTTACTTTTTTCGGCTGGCTGGCCGCACAGAGCGGGCAGCAGGCTGGCGCGGAGCCGGTTCGTCGGTGTCGGCCGTAGGGGCCTCGCCGGCTGGGGTGGTGGGCGGCGTAATGGATTTCACCGGACCCTTCTGG
The DNA here is from genome assembly GCF_013377905.1 of Hymenobacter terrestris. Lineage (GTDB taxonomy): Bacteria > Bacteroidota > Bacteroidia > Cytophagales > Hymenobacteraceae > Hymenobacter > Hymenobacter terrestris. The sequence goes on along the minus strand of NZ_JABKAV010000017.1, from coordinate 20,360 downwards.
CCCGGCTGGTTGGCATCGGGCGAAGCCAAACCCAACTCCTCGATCACGAATTCAGTGTAATCGTGAACGGGATTGGTGTAGAGCATGGTAAGGTCGCCGGATTTATCGAAAACGATAGCCAACTGCTTCTTCTTGGCCACCTTCTCAATAGCCTCAAATACTACATCCTGTACCGGTTTGGTTAGTTCCTGCCGTTTGCGGAACAACTGGCCTTCAAAGCCAAATATTTTGTTGGTGTTGGTTTTGATGTCCTGCTCTTTCGCCAGAATTTCGTCTTGGCGCTTTTTCTTCATGGACTCCGTCAGAACGACTTCTTCGGCCTGATAATTCCGAAGCAGCTTATCTAGTTCCGCTTTCTGATTCTCTAAGTCTTTCTGCCAGTTAGCGGCCTGGGTATTCAGTTCCTGTTGCGCCTGCGCATACGCCGGCAGCTTACCCAGAACAAACTCGGAATCGACGTAGCCAAACTTCTGGGCCTGCGCCCTAGAAGCACCCAACAGTACCAACAACAGGGCCAAAGCGGCCGAAACGCGGAAAATTAAGTGGTTCATGTTGTTGAAAAAATGGTGGCCCCGGCCCGCTCACCATTGGCGCTACCGAATCTGCTGGCCGATGATGAAGTGGAAAATACCGCTCTTCTGCGCCGAACCGCCGGCTACACGCGGCACCTGGTCGAAGCCCCAGCCGTAATCAAAGCCTAGCAAACCGAATGCCGACATGAAAACGCGGGCCCCCACGCCTGCCGAGCGATACAGCTTGTAGGGGTTGTAGTTGGTGTAGTTATCGAACGAGTTGCCCGCTTCGGCGAAGCCAAGCACGTATACCGTGGCCGCTGGGTTTAGGCTGACCGGATAACGCATTTCCATTACGAACTTATTGTACACAACCCCGCCCGCCGAGTTAGAGCGAGCTGTTGGGATGGCACTTGCCTCGTTGGGGTCGGCGTAGCCTCGCAAACCAATAAACTCAGTACCGGCAATAAAATTGGCCTGTCCACCAAAGCCCAGACCAGCGCCACCCATCTTAAACCGCTCAAAAGGCCCGATTTGCCGGCCCGAATTATACGTCCCGATAAAGCCAAAGTGCGCCCGGGTATTAAGCACCAGCTTACCCACAATAGGCGTAAACCACGAGGCATCGAACATCCACTTATGGAACTCCACCCACTCGATTACGTCTGGGTGCGACCCTGGAAACACCGAATATGGCGGCGTCAGGCTCAGGCTCAAAGACAGCGAGGAGCCACGCCGCGTAAAGGTCGGGTTATCGATGCTGTTGCGCGAGAGCGTAGTGTTGAGCGTAATATTGGTAGCGTTGCCCGAACCAGTTGGGAAAAAGCCTCCACCAATATCGCCGTAGCGGTCAAGCTTATATTGCGTTATCGACAGTCCGTTGGTGAGCGTAAAGTAGTCGTCGGGCCAGCGTAGGCGGCGCCCCAGTGCCAAACTGGCACCGTTAGTCTTGAGCGACCCCGCATTGGCATCGAAGCTGCTGCCGTTGCGCAGAATCGTTTTAGTCAGGCTTACCGACAGCGAGTTAGGCTTACGCCCACCCAGCCAGGGCTCGGTAAACGAGAACGAGTAGGCCTGGTACTGGGGGCCGTTGGCCTGCACGTTCAACGACAGGCGCTGGCCGTCGCCCGATGGCACAGGCGTCCAGTTTTTCAAGGTAGCAGCCTTGCGTAGTGAGAAGTTGTTAAATACCAGGCCCACTGTACCGATAAAGCCCGCGTAACCGCCCCAGCCACCCGAAAGTGTAATCTGGTCGGAAGGCTTTTCCTCCACTGTATAATTGATGTCCACGGTACCGTCGGCTTGGTTAGGCACCGGGTTGAGACCAATTTTCTCGGGGTCGAAGTAGCCCAGCGTAGCCAACTCGCGCTGGCTACGAATCAGGTTTTCGCGGCTGAACTTGTCGCCGGGTAGGGTGTAAAGCGTCCGGCGCACCACGTGGTCGGAGGTTTTGGTGTTACCCGCAATCCGCACCTCTTTCACCCGCGCCTGCACGCCTTCCGAGACGCGCATCTCGATGTCGATAGAGTCGCCATCCACGCGTGTTTCAACCGGCTCGATGTTAAAGAACAGGTAGCCGTCGTTCATATAAAGCGACGTTACATCCTGGCCGGTAGGGTTGTAGTTGAGGCGCTTATCAAGCGTTTCCTTGCTGTACACGCTGCCCTCCTTAATGCCCAACACCGAGGCCAGCGTCTTGTCGTCGTAGAGGTAGTTGCCGTTCCAGCTGATGTTGCGGAAGTAATACTTCGGCCCCTCATCTACCCTTACGGTCAGCTTTAGCCCGTCATCTACCCGGGTCAGCGAGTCCGACACGATAGTTGCGTCGCGGTAGCCCTGCGCGTTGTAGAAATCGAGCAGCAGCTGTTTATCGTCCGCAAATTCCTTTGCCTGATACTTGCCCGAGTTAAAGAACTTGGGAAATTTCTTCTCCTTGGTTTTCTTGAACTTCCCTTTCAGCTTGCCATCAGTGAAAGCCGTGTTACCCAAGAAATCAATTTCTTCAATTTTGACTTTGGAGCCCTTTTCCACGTTAATGGCCAGCACCACGCTGTTCGACAGCGACGAGTCGGGCCGCTGCACAATATTCACCTTGGCGTCGAGAAACCCCTTGTTGGTGTAAAACTTGCGCACTTGAGCACGAGTATTGCTCAGCAGCGCATCAGTGACCACCTTACCGCGGATGAGCTTGATCTTGTTTCTCAGTTCTTCTCCCTGGCCTTTGCTAATGCCCTCGAATACAAATTTCGACAGGCGGGGGCGCTCCTTGAGGTTAAAATCCAGAAACACACGCCCGCTTTCCACGCGGGCAATGCTCACACTTACGTCGCCCAGAATTCCCTGGTCCCAGAGCTTGCGGATAGCCCGACCGATTTCCTCACCCGGAATTGTGATGGGGTCACCCACTTTCAACCCCGAAAGGCCGATAAGGGTATTAGGATCGAGGTAGCGGGCGCCGCTGATGGTGATGCCGCCCAACGTGTAGCGCTGGGGCTCATCGGCCGTGCTGGCGGCAGCGGCTGGAGCGGCTACCTGGCCGAGGGCGGTAGTAAGCGGTGCCGTGCCCAGCGTAAAGGCCAGGGCGGCTACCGGAAGGATTTTGTGGTAGGGAGAACTCATCTTCGATTACGAAACGGTTAGCTGCTCACTGGTTTTACCGAACCGACGCTCCCGCTGTTGGTAGGCCCGCAGGGCATCATAAAGGTGCTGGCGCCGGAAATCGGGCCAGAGCAAATCGGTAATGAACAGTTCCGTATAGGCCAGTTGCCACAACAGGAAATTACTTATGCGCTGCTCGCCACTGGTGCGGATGAGCAGTTCGGGGTCGGGAATGCCAGCCGTGGAAAGATAACCAGCTACGGTTGACTCGGTTACCTGCTCAGGTTGGAGCCGCCCGGCCGCTACCTCCGTAGCAATACGGCGGCTGGCCTGAGCCAGGTCCCAGCGGCCGCTGTAGCTGAGGGCTAGCACCAACGTCATGCGGTTACCGTCCTTGGTCAACTCCATCGCCTCAGCCAGTTCTTTCTGGCACGAAGCCGGCAGGTTGTCAATCTGACCAATGGCTTGCAACCGGATGCTATTTTTAAGCAGTGTAGGCGTTTCCTTGCGGATGGTATGTACCAGCAGTTGCATCAGGGCCGTCACTTCGATGGCCGGGCGCGCCCAATTTTCGGTCGAAAAAGCATAAAGCGTCAGGTAGCGCACGCCGGCTTCGGCCGCACCTTCCACCGTTTCCCGAACTGCCGTAATGGCACTCTGGTGGCCGAAGATGCGTAAGCCACCCTTCTGCTTAGCCCAACGGCCGTTGCCATCCATAATTATGGCAACGTGCGCGGGAATATTTTGAGAATCAATTTCGGACCGGACGGCCATTGGCGCTTTTTGCGTAAAGAGGTCGCAAGTTACGTAAATGGTTGCATTACTTGTCCCGGAATACTGACTGTCACCCCTTCCCCCCAACAACCAACGGCCCCCACCACGATATGTAGCGGAGGCCGAGCAGACCGATAGGCTTAATAGCCCTTCAGGGCTACTTCATCTTCACCTTGTCGTCACGTTTGTCAGGGCAGTGGATTTTATAGAAAGTATACGAAATACTCAACCCATTGTAGAAATACCAGTCCTGGTCATTCGGGTTGCCTATCCTATCGGTCTGCCCACGACTTTTGCCGTCGATATGGTCCAAGTTATCGGTAAAGGTCTTGCGGGCACCCACTTCCAATCCTAAGTTCCAGTGCCTCGAAAGCGCATACTTGAACCCAACCCCCACCGGCACGGCCAGACTGAGCGTGCTTCCTTTCTTATCCAATTCTGGAAAAGCGTTGCTCTCTACCTCCGTATTAGCGTAGAAGCCCGCCAAACCTATAAATACATAGGGCGTAAAGTGGACCTTATCAAGCCGGTCATGGAAATCGAAGAAATTATATTCGATGCCACCCGAGAGTTCCAGCAAATTACCCTTCAGGTGGGCGTCGCGGTAGGCCGATAGTGGCAGCTGATTTCCGTTGAGCCCACGCACATTGCGGTCATCGGCACGTAGCATACCACCCATTATTGCAGCCCGGGCAGTTACCGCACCCGAAAGGTCGCGACGGTAAAAGGCCGTTATAGCAGGGCGGTTGTTACGGAACTGGTAGTGTGGGGCAAGCTCACCTTTATACACAAGCCCACCTGCACCCAGCCCAATTTCACTGGTCGTCTGGGCTCCGGGAACCTGCGCTTTTACGATACCGCCAAAAAAAACACTCCCTACCGACCCAAGGCCGATAAGGAGCGTTTCAAGAGAAGTTACTTTCATCATTAGACTGACTGGCAGTTGAGTAATACGACAGCCAGTAAGAATGGCTACCGGAATTTAGGGTTACGAACCCGCGGTGCAAGTATATAATTTACCGAGACACCCAACGTGGTGTACCAATCTTTTTCGTTGCTCTTACCTCGCTGACCATTTGCCTGCTGAGCCTCGGTATAAGTGCCAGCTAGTTCACGGGTGACATCCCAGCCAAAATATTTAGCATCATCTGAACCGAGCAAAGAACGGTCGGCAACGTAGTTGGTGCTTACGTCATCCAGGTAATCAGTGAATGTCTTGCGGAAGCCCAACTCTAAGCCGATATCAAAACTCTTATTGAGCTTGTAGCGGGCACCAGCACCGAAAGGAATGACAAACTGCGTGAGGCTATACCCACTCGATTGTCCTTCCGTCCTCAACGGTTGCAGAGCGACTATATTGCCTGTCTGATTCTCACCTTTGGGGTTATGGCGGATAACACCTACACCACCAAACAGATAAGGAACAAAGTCAGGACGCTTGATATAGTTATTCCGGTTTTCGACTAAGTCGAATATACCTACGCCGGCCAATTCAAAGATGTCGTTACGGAAGTTCATGTTCCGATTGTAACGGTACTTGGCGTCCCCATCGTTCTGATCAGCGGCTTTGGCGTCGTCTCCTGTAATACGGCCATACGAGAGCGAGGCGCGGGCCGATATCCGGGGCGTAAAGCGGTGGGTAAGGTTCAGCCCTATGTTAGGGCGGGTAGCACCGGCACGGAAGCTGGGAATGCTTGGCTTCGGCGTAATGTCGCCGAAGTAGTTCATGGCATTCAGCGACACACCAACCGTGTTATACTGCTTGCGCTTGCTGAATTGCTGCGCATCGGCCTCCGATGCCAGCATCGTGAGGGCCAACAGCGGGGCGGCGGTAAGGGCGAAAAACTGTTTCATACTCTGGCGTTATTTAAAAATATCGTTTCCGGGGAGGGAGCTGAAAGTGTAAAAACCACAGTTTCAGCCGAAGACAAAAGTAATGCTTCGTAGGAACTAAAAAAAGAAATGTCCAAAAAAAGGATTAAATCGACACGTCAGCAGGATTTCTCCGATCTAGTCCCCAGTTCAATTTGCTGCGCAAGGTACTAAGGAAGTTGACCTGATTGAGTTTGACTAGCTGAGCGTTGAAGTTTTCCCGACGAACAGCGACCTGAATACCAGCTTCGACGGTGCGGGAACGGGAATCGAGCGACAATAAGAAATTGTTGCTTCTTCCTTCAATCTCGAAGGAAATTACGCTCCGGTCGGGCACAATTAGAGGTCGTACATTCAGATTGTGAGGGCATACGGGAGCGATAACAAAATTGTTCGTTTGGGGTAGCATTACCGGGCCGCCGCAACTAAGCGAGTAGCCCGTTGATCCGGTAGGCGTGGCCACAATCAGGCCATCGGCCCAGTAGGAGTTCAAATATTCGCCATCAATATAGGTGTGCACGACAATCATCGACGAGCTGTCGCGCTTGAGAATGCTGAACTCGTTGAGGCCGAAATTGATGTCACCGAACGTGTCGGGGTCAGTATCAACCCGGATGAGGCTGCGCTCTTCGAGCACGAAGTGGCCCTTGTACAGAGCATCAATGGCTGGCAGAATAGTTTCGGGCGAAATGGTGGCCAAAAAACCCAGCCGGCCGGTGTTGATGCCCAGAATCGGAATTTGCAGCGCCCCTACATAAGTAACGGTGTCAAGCAGCGTACCGTCGCCGCCGATGCTGAGCACAAAGCGGCAGCCGGCGAGCGAGTCGGTACGGCCGAAACAACTCATGCCTTCGGGGATGGTTACGTACTGACTGAGGTACTCGTGGAAGCTGTGCTCGATGCAAACCTCAGCCTGTCGACGCAGCAAATCGTCGAGCAACGCTTGCAGTACAGGAGCCTGCTGCTCGGCGAACGGCTTGCCCAGAATAGCTATTTTCATGTTGACAAGATAGCGTGAGCGGCTTTAACCGGTTGCATCAGATAGGAAACTGGGTGCGGAAGAAAACGCCGCCCTGCTGCTCGCGGGTACGGGCGTACTCGAGCGTAAACACCCAATCATAGTACGTGACTAGGTGCAGGCCGACACCGGCCGATGCCAGCAGGCGGTTGGGTAACTGGTTGGTAGCTGGCGCAGCCTTTTGCCCGACGTAGCCCACATCGGCAAAGGTATTTAAATAAAACACCAGCGGAATGCTATTGAAGCGGCTGCTGGGTACGCCATTGAGCCGGATCTTTCCCAAATCCAACAGGCGGAGCGAAAGGCCCTGCTGCAGTAAGCCGAGCCGGCGGCCTTCCACGGCGTAGGCATCATAGCCGCGCACGAGTAAGTCATAGCCCAAAGCGCGGTTGTCGGGGTAGGCCAGGGCGCGGGCCACCCGCAGCTGCCCGGTGGCACCCACAGAATAGTAGAACGGCCCGCCCAAAGCTACATAGCGGGCGTAGCGGCCCCGTAGTGTGAGGCTGCCGGGTGTATAACTATCTAGGAAGGAGCGGTAGCCAACCTGCAATTGGGCATACTGGCCGGTGAGTGGATAGGCAAAGGTGTTGCGGCGGTTGATTGTGGTGGTCAGGTTGAGTTCGAAGTACTCGCGCCGTGGGCCGTTGAGAAAGTAGCGCGGGTTGTAGTAGAGGACTGAATCGGAAACCTGCTCGCGGTGGTAGGAGCCGTCGAGGGCGGCCAGCAACTGCACAGTGCGGCGCCAGCGCAGGCCCACGGTGGCATATTGGCGCTCGATGGGAAACCCTTCCTCCTGGCGCAGGTTGCGGAGGCGGTCGTTGAGGGTAGCGTAGTCGAGGGCGCGGGCACGGTAGTAGGAATAGCCGGCCCCGAAGCCCACCCGGCGGCGGCGTCCGTAGCCAGGAGCCTCATAGAACAGCTCATACTTGCGGTTGAAACCCAGCTGCAGATTAGTTAACAGCTGCTCGTTGCGCCCCCGAAAGTTGCGGCGCACTACGTGCAGACCATAATCAACCCGCTGCCAACGGTCGGGGCGTTCGCGCCACGATGCGAAGTTGCGGTCGGCCAGCGAGAAGATGGGAACAGGGAAAAGGTACCAGCGCTCCTGAAAGCTGTAGAGCACGGTTAGCTCGCCCTCGCGGCACACGGCCTTCACCAATACTTGGTGAAACAACTGCAGATTGAACAGGCGGCGACGGTTGAGTTCGAGGCTGCGGGCCAGGGTAGCAGCACTCAGCGTGTCGCCCTCGGTGAAGTCGAGCTCGGCCCGCAGCACCACTTCTTTAGTTACCTGATTACCGGCAAACAGCACCCGACCCACCCGCAGCCGGTCGTAGCCAGGGCATTGGGCCTGCACAAGGCTATCGGGACCTGCGCGGCGGAGCGTGTCGGAGAGCGGGGCGGCCAGCAGCGAAGCGGCCGGAGCAGGGCCCGCCGGAATGCGCGGGGCAGCCGAGCCGGGCAGCCCGCTCAACCATAGCAACAGCAGCGTAATCAGCACCCGTATCAGCCGGCTCAGACGTTCAGGTAGCGCAACAGGGCATCGTAGCGCTGCTGTTCGTCCTCATCGGGCTCCCCGGCCCCGCTGAACTGGGCCGTGATGGAGTAGTTGAACCGCTCCAGCGTAGCTATAATACGGGCTAGGTTAGGCGTGTTTATCTTGAGTGTGAGGCGGATGCGGTAGGGGTCGTGCTCGTCCTGGGCCACATGGGCGCTGAGGATTTTAGCGTCGTTTTCCTCTACGTAGCGGCTGATTTGCGTGAGCGAATAGTCGCGCTCCTCCATCGAAAGCACCAGAATACCCAGCTGCCCGCTGGAAGCCGGCACCTTACCAAAAGCGGCCAGCGTATCGCTCACCGTTACCACGCCCAAGTATTCGCGCTGGTCGTCGAGCACGGGCACGAGCTGGATGTTGTTCTGCACCGCCAGCTCGATGATGTTGTAGAAGTGCTGGTCGTGCTGCACGTGCACATCGGCGTACTGCAACTGCAGGCTACCGAGCAGGCGTTCCTCACCACCCTCGCTTTCCTGGTCTAGCAGATCCGACTCGGTGACGAGTCCCCGGTAGAGACGTTCGTCGAGTACCGGCAGTTGGCCCACGTGGAATTCCTCCAGCCAGCGGGCGGCCTTCTCCGTAGTGTCCGTCACCTTGAGCGGCGGCACCAGCGGGTTCAGTAGTTCTTCGGCGAGGATGGAGTTCATGAGCAGAGCAGTAAAGCAGGGCAGGCGCCGGCCGTATAAGCCCGGTGCCCGGCCGAAGGTTTGCGCGGCCTCGCCGGGGCCTACGCTATGTACGCTAGATAAGACACTTCTTATCAAAAACAAAGAGCCACCCAACCGGCCAGTGGTTGCATAAACCCTGGCGGCCAGTTAAGAAGCTACGAAGCTTGGCGGCCAGTGGTTTGCAAAAAGCCCATGAGTAGCCTGTTGAACTCGGCGGGACGCTCCATCATGGGGGCGTGGCCGCAATGGTCGAGAAAGCGCAGCTCGGAGTTGGGCAATAGCCGGTGGAACTCGTGCCCCACTACGGGAGGCGTAATAGTATCGTTGAGGCCCCAAACGAGCAGTGTGGGCGCTTTTATGCGGCTCAGCTCCTTGGACAGATTATGCCGCTGAGCCGAGCGGGCAATGCTGATGATGCGCAGGCATTTTGCGTTGGAGTTGGTGACACTGAACACCTCATCGACCAACTCGCGGGTAGCCACGGTGGGGTCGTAGAAGGTGTAGGCCACTTTTTCCTCCACGTAGGCATAATTACCGCGCTTTGGGAACGAGCCGCCCATGCCGTCCTCGAAAAGGCCACTGCTGCCGGTGAGCACCAGCCGGGCCACGCGGGTCGGGTTCTGCAGCGCGTACACCAGCGCAATGTGGCCGCCCAGCGAGTTGCCCAACACCGTGCAGGGTTCCTGCAAACCAATTTCGGCCAGAAACTCCTCTACGAAGCTCACCAGTCCCGGCACACCGGCCTTCAGCAGGGGCATATCGTAGATGGGCAGTAGCGGAATAACGACACGGTAGCGGGTCCTGAACTCGGTAATAACATCTTCCCAGTTGCTGAGCGCCCCAAACAGGCCATGCAGCAGCAACAGCACCTCGCCGGTGCCTTCATCTACGTACCGAAACTCGCTTTTCTCCTGAATCCGCAACGTCATCTTTCACTAGCCTAATAAACCGGCCGGCGGGGCCGGGGCGGTAGTTGCAATGATACAACTCTGCACCCAATTGCCGAGCATTTCCAACCCGTGGGTGGTAAGCAGGGCCTCGGGATGGAACTGTACGCCGTGCAAAGGTAAGCTACGATGGCGCAGGGCCATGATTTCGGCACTGGCATCAGTGGTAACGGCCAACGCCTCTAACACCGGCGGCAGCCCGCGCACGGCCAGCGAGTGGTAGCGCGTAACGGCCATGCGGGCCGGCAAGCCTGCCCAGAGCATGTCGGGCACGGTCCAAATAACGTCTGACACCTTGCCGTGCATGGGCCGCGCACCACGCACCACTTCGGCCCCGAAAAACTGGCCCAGCGCCTGATGACCCAGGCATACGCCCAGCATCGGCAGCCGCTGATGAAACTCCTCGATAACGGCCAGCAGATTGCCCGCCCCCGCCGGTGTACCCGGCCCCGGCGACAACACCACGGCCTCGGGGGCTAGGGCCACCAACTCGGCCAGCGGCACATCGTTGCGGCGCACCAGTACCTCGCACCCCAGCTGCCGCAAATAGTCGAGCAGGTTGTAGGTGAAAGAGTCGAAGTTGTCGAGTAGCAACAGGCGCATCTTTTTGATCAGTGCTTAGTGCTTGACAAGTAGAGATTTGGCCGCTCCAAAAAGGCTGAATTCCGCTTGAACGGCTTAAGTATTATCCCCCAAACATCAAGCTTAAACCTAGAATACTTCCCGCAGGCGGGTGAGCAGAGTGCTGGCGAAAGGCATGGCGAAACCAACGACTTGCAGGGCCGCAGGCGTGGCCTCGCGCACATAGGGCAGCACCTGCGAATCGGCGGCCAGCTGGGGCGAAATAAGCGGCACACCGGCCGATTCGACACCGTAGAGCAATAAACTCAGGCCCAGTACCCATTTCAGTATGCCGCCCACGGCCCCGCCCAGGTTGTCGAGAAATCCTAGCGGCGTGAGGTGCACGGCCGTTTTAAGCAGGCCGCTGAGTAGGTGTACCCCCCAGCCAATGGCGGCAAACACCAGCACGAACGATACCAGCGGCAGCAGCCCGAAGGCTTCGCCCACATAGTGCCGCACCAGCGGAATGGCATCGTTGAGCAGAGCCAACCCGCCCACCAGCCCCAGCACCAGCGCCAGCAGCGTGGCAACCTCCAGCACCAGTCCGCGCCGGTAGCCCTGCACGGCCCCGATCCCCAGCGGAATCAGCAGGAAAATATCGAAGGTGGACATGTAACGGGAAAGCCTAGAGGACTGAGGGCACTGCTAATGGCACGGTGTAGGGTGCGAGGCTTGCCCCCGCCCGCTGTTAGACGATTCAAATCCGAGCCGTTCAACGGCGGGCGGGAACAAGCCCCGCACCCTACACCGTGCGCAGATATTCGCTAGAAATTCGTGTTGTTGAGCAGGTTGCTGACGGTTTGGGAGATGAGGCGGCCGTCGGCTAGGCCAGCCAGCTCGCGGGCGGCCACGCCCATTACTTTACCCAGGTCGGAGGGGCCGGTGGCGCCTACGCGCTGGATAATGTGGACAAGTTTCTCCACCAATTCGGCTTCGGAAAGCTGCTTGGGCAGATACTCTTCGATGATGGCCAGCTCGTTGAGCTCCACTTCTTCGAGGTCGGAGCGAAACTGCTCGTTGTAGGTTTGCGCGGCCTCGCGGCGCTGCTTGGCCTGCTTGGTGAGCAGCTTCATTTCGGCATCAGAAGTGAGGGCCGCGCCGTGCTGACCCTCGGCCGTTTCGGCCAGCAGTATCTGCGACTTGATGCTGCGCAGCGTGGTCAGGCGCAGCTTGTCTTTGGCCAGCATGGCTTTTTTGATGTCGGCGTCGATGGTTTCTTTCAGGGACATGGTTCAGGGGATAAGGAAGAGGCAAAATTACGGCTTAATCCCGGATGCAGCGCAGTTAGCACCCCGGCCCGACCAATGACAGCAGGGCCGTGCGGAAGCTGGCCGGGTCGTCGAGGTAAAGGGCCAGCTGGCTGACTTTTTGCGGCCGGCCGTAGGGTCCACTGGCATAGTGAGGCTCGTTCAGAGTGAGTAGCAGGTTAGGCGGGGTGAGCAGCAAGCGAGCCGCATTAACGAGGCCCGGCGTGGCAGACGGCACATCGTTGATTGGAATGCAGGCGGTAATGAGCGTAGCGGGCAGGCGTAATTCCCACAGAAAGCCCACCCGCAGCACCAGCTCGCCGCTGTCCGTCAGGCGCACCGGCCGTAAGCGCACAGCCCGCAGATGGGCCAGCAGCAGCAGCAAACCATAACCGTGCAACAGCCCTCCCCACAGCGCCGCCGTGGGACTCCAGCGCAACAATAGCACATGCGCCACCCCCATTTCCACCACCGACAACAGCCCCACCGTGGCCAAGGAAGCCGTAAATGCCGAATTGCGGTAGGCAGTGAAAACATGGTCGGCAGGCCGGACTTCGGCGCGGGCCCGCCAGCTCAGCAAAGCGTAATACACCAGGCTGATTTCGGTAACCACGAACGTAAGCGGCCTTTCGAAAACACTCTGAAAGGCGGCTTGCAGGCTGGCTACCACGTCGGGGGTTTGGACATGAGCCAAGCGAAAAGCCTGGCGCAGACGGTGCAGATTCAGTAGCCCCAGCATCAGCACCAGCCCCTCGGCAGCCACCAGGCCGTATTTGGTCCAGGCCAAATAGGTTTGCTGGGCAGGCGGCAGCAGCCAGAACGCCAGCGCCACCGCGCCGGCGAAGGCGGTAGCCACCGTACCGACCGGCAGGCGGTAGGGCCGCACCACCAGCAGATAGAACAGCGTTGGCAGCAACACCACCAAATCGAAGCTGACGGCAGCAGGCAATGCGGGCCTAAACGCAAAGTCTGACCGCTGGATGATGAGAAATTCAACCCCGACTACGGCCAGCAGCAACAGGGCAAACCCGGCGGCAAAGCGGTAACGGGCAAACGGCGCGGCAGTCATGAACTTCAACTTTAAAAGACCCCGGGCTGTTGGGGCTACGTATCTTTACGGCCCCGTACTTTTCTTTCAGCCCGCCCCCGGTATGACGAAGCTTAGCGTAAACATAAATAAAATAGCCACCCTGCGGAACGCGCGCGGTCACAACCGTCCCGATTTGCTGCAGGCCGCCCGCGACATTGAGCGGTTTGGCGCCGAAGGTATTACGGTGCACCCCCGCCCCGATGAGCGCCACGTCCGCTACCAGGATGTGCGCGACCTAAAGGCCGTGGTAAAAACCGAGTTGAACGTAGAGGGCAACCCGACGCCCGATTTCCTGGATTTAGTGCGCGAAGTACGGCCTGAGCAGGTAACGCTGGTGCCCGACGCACCCGATGCCATCACCTCCAACGCCGGCTGGAATACCATTGAGCACCAAGACTATCTGCACGGCATTGTGGCCGAACTGAAAGGCCTGGGCTGCCGCGTGAGCATCTTCCTCGACCCCGTGCCTGAACTGGTGCGCGCCGCCGCCGCCACCGGCACCGACCGCATCGAGCTCTATACCGAAGACTACGCCCGCCACTACCACGCCGACCGCGAAGCCGCTCTCCTGCCCTACCGTGAAGCCGCCCAGTTGGCCCAGCAGCTCGGCCTGGGCCTCAATGCCGGCCACGACCTCGACCTCGACAACCTCGCCTACATGGCCCAGAATCTGACCGGCCTGGCCGAAGTCAGTATCGGCCACGCCCTGGTATGCGACGCGCTGTACCTGGGGCTAGAAAACACGGTGCAGCTGTACAAGCGGTGTCTTTCAGCGGTTAAGAATTAGAACGAAAGTGTAGATTTCAAGCTCCGTTTCATTCAGCAAAGTCATTTTAATTCAATCAATGCCCCGTCTTACCCTGCCTGATTTTCTGCAAACCGAAGCCAACGGACCTATTCTGGATGTGCGGGCGCCGGTCGAGTACACGCAGGGGCACATTCCGGGGGCCGTGAGCTTCCCGCTGTTTACGGATGAGGAGCGGGCGCGCATTGGCACTACCTATAAGCAGCAAAGCCAAGACAAAGCCGTGCTGCTGGGGCTCGATTTGTTCGGCCCCCGCATGAGCCAGATGGTGAAGTTGGCCGGCAAGCTGGCCTCGAACAAGCAGGTGCGGGTGCATTGCTGGCGCGGCGGCATGCGCTCGGGAGCCGTGCAGTGGCTGCTGGAGCTGGCCGGTTTTAAGGTGCAGCTGCTGGATAAAGGCTACAAGGACTACCGCCACTGGGCGCTGGCCGAGTTTGAGCAGCCTCGCACTATGTGGGTGCTGGGTGGCCTTACGGGCTCGGGTAAAACCGATGTGCTGCACGCGCTGGCGGCCCAGGGCCAACCCATGCTCGACCTCGAAGGATTGGCATCTCACAAGGGGTCGGCGTTCGGTAGCATCGGCCAGCCCGAGCAGCCCACCCAGGAGCAATTTGAAAATGACTTAGCCTCCCAACTGGCCGCGCTGTCCGCCGAGGCCCCATTTTGGGTGGAAGATGAAAGCCGCGGCATCGGGCGCGTGGCAGTGCCCGGCGGGCTGTTCGAGCAGTTGCGCATGGCTCCGCTGGTGGTGCTGGAGATTCCGCGCGAGGTGCGCGTGGCCAAGCTGGCCGACGAGTATGGCCGCCAGGACCCGGCCGCGCTGGCTGCCTCGATACTGCGCATCCGTAAGCGCCTGGGCGGGCTGGCTACCAAGGAAGCCCTATCGGCCATCGGCGAAAACGACATGCCTAAAATGGTGAGCCTCGTGCTCGACTACTACGATAAAACCTACTCGCACGGCCTCGACGGCCGCCCTTTTATCACCGTGCCCTCCGACACCTGCGACCCGGTGATAAACGCCGGGCTGGTGTTGGCGGCGGCGCAAGCGGCCTTCCCTACGAAAGCAAGCTGAATAGTTCTGCCAATATCCCCGCATCCCGCTGCGCCTCTCTGTAGGAACCTAACCTGAAACAATCGACATGACTGAAACCGATAAAATCCGCCTGACCCAATACAGCCACGGCGCGGGCTGCGGCTGCAAAATCGCGCCCAAGGTGCTCGACCAGATTCTGCACACCAGCCTGCCCCAGCCCACCCACGACAAGCTACTGGTAGGCAACGCCTCGCGCGACGATGCGGCCGTGTACGACATCGGCGGCGGACAGGCTGTTATCAGCACCACCGACTTCTTCATGCCGATTGTGGATGACGCCTACGATTTCGGACGAATTGCTTCGGCCAACGCTATTTCGGATGTGTACGCCATGGGCGGGCGGCCCATTATGGCCATTGCCGTTTTGGGCTGGCCCATTGACAAGCTGCCGCCCGAAGTGGCCCGCCGCGTGATTGAAGGCAGCCGCAGCATCTGCGCCGAGGCAGGTATCCCGCTGGCCGGCGGCCACAGCATCGACTCGCCGGAGCCCATTTTCGGCTTGGCCGTAACGGGGTTGCTCGACATCAAAAACCTCAAGCAAAACGACACGGCCACCGCTGGGTGCGAGCTGTACCTAACCAAGCCGCTGGGTGTAGGTATGCTGACTACGGCCCAGAAAAAAGGCATTCTGCGTCCCGAAGACGAGCAGCTGGCACCCAGGAGCATGATGATGCTGAATAAAATCGGGGCCGAGCTGGGGCCGCTGGAAGCCGTGCGGGCCATGACCGACGTAACGGGTTTTGGGCTGCTGGGCCACCTGGCCGAGGTGTGCGAGGGCAGCAACCTGACCGCTGAAATCGAGTTCGATAAAGTGCCGCTGATTCCGGAGGCCGCCGCCTACTACGCCCAGAAGTCGATTCCGGGTGGTACAGTGCGCAACTGGGATTCGTATGGCCACAAGGTGGGCGACGTAACCGACGAGCAGCGCGCTTGGCTCTGCGACCCCCAGACGTCGGGTGGCCTGCTTGTGTGCGTTGACCCCGCCGGCCGCGAGGCGGTGCGGACCGTATTCGAACAGCACGGCTTGGCGCTGGAGCCGTTTGGTACGTTGCGCGCCCACCAGGCCGACGAACCCTGGATTCTGGTGAGCTAAGCCTACCGGATGAAGCTCCTCTCTTTCCTGCGGCCGTTGCTGGAGGTGGCCGCGCTGGGGGCTGCGCTGGTGCTGGGGCTGCGGCTGTTCAGTGGCCTGTTCAGCCGCAAAAGCCACACCTACCGGCTCAACTATGCCCGGCAGTTGCGGCTGTTATTTTGGCCGCTGCTGTGTTTGGGCGTGGGACTGCCGTTTCTGGGGGCGTTTTTTTACGCCGACACGCTGGCTCCGCACGAATGGATTCTGCTGCTGCTGATGACGGTGGTCGTGCTGGGCTTTGCGGGGCCGGCGCTGTTACTACATGGGCAGTACGGCATCAGTAACCTGCACACTACGCTGGTTTTCGAGCCCAAGCAGAACCGGCTGGAAGTGTACGAGGATGCTACCCGGATTCCGTTTGAGAAGCACGACCTGTTGCGCGTTGAGCGGGTTACTTGCCGCTCGCGCCGCCCCTTCTGGAGCCCCTACGACTACCTGCGCCTGCACCTGCGCAACGGACAAAGCATCACCCTGACTTCGGCGCTGACTGACCTGCAGTCCCTGACGGAGTTCCTGCGCAACACACCGCTGGAACGGCGCCAGGCCTGGATTTGCTGGCTGTAGAGGCCCGCATATCGGTTATTACATACAGGCCACTTATGCTGGTTTCTTCGCGCTTTGTGCGTAGCTTTTCAGTTATCAGGCCCCCAACACACTCCCGGGTGGCTGCGTTATCAGCCGTAATCAGAATAGACACCAAGATTAAGCGTTGATTCGCAGCTGCAGAATAATAGTACATTTAGCCATCAGTGCCGCACTTGGGCCCCGTTGCGCCAGAGTATATAAACTCTCCCCTTATCTGCTTCTAATGCGGTGCCTTCTGCTCGTTGCCTTGCTGCTCGTTGCCTTGCTGCTCAGCAGCCTGTGGGGACAGGCAGCCTCTGTACCCGAGCTGCGGCAGCAACTGCAGACCCAGCCGGCCGATACGGGCCGCGTACGACTGCTGAACGAGTTGTGCTATATACTGCACGACAACCGCCCGACCCAGGCTCTGCGCTACGGCGAACAATCCGTGGTACTGGCCCGCAAGTTAGCCGACCGCCCCGGCCTGATGCGCGGGCTGCTGGCGCTGGCCAGCTGCTACGCCAACCTGGCTGATGGCCCGCACGCGTTGGAGCTGCAGCAGGAAGCCCTGCTGCTGGCCCGGCAGTTGCGCTCCAACGATGGGTTGGTGCGCAGCTTTACGGGCATGGGCAGCGTGTACCACGAGCGCAATGACACAGCTGCCGCCTTGCTCAACTACCGCCGGGCCCTGCGCTTTGCCTATGAGCCCGAAGTGAAGGTAAGCTCGCAGCTCATGCTGTTTGGCAACCTGGGCAACCTGTATTTCACGATGCGTTACCGCTCGCGGGGTATGCTGTTTACCCGTCGGGCGCTGGAGCTGGCCCGCCGCCACGGCGACCAGGCCGGCGAGTCGCTGTACTTGGCCAACTTGGGCACATACTACCTGCAGATGAAGCGGATGGGCACGGCCGAAGGCCTGCTGCGCAAAGCCGTGAGCCTGCTGGAGCCGTTGCCCGGCCAGCGCTTCGAGGCCGGCCACCTGGAGCTACTGGCCACGGTGTTACTGCTCAACAATGAGTTGGAGGAGGCTGAGGAACTCACCCGCCGGGCCCTGACGCTGGCCCGCAACCTCGACTATCAGGAGCGGGTGCTCGATGCCTACAGCCTGCTGGCCGACATCAATGCTGCCCGCCGCGAGTACGACCAAGCCTACGAGTGGCAGCTGCGGTTTCGCAGCCTCAACGACAGCCTTAACAGCCGCTCGCGCCTACAAACGCTGCTGGCCCTGCAAACCCGCTACGAAACGGCCGATAAAGAGCGAATTATTCAGCAGCTCACCGACCGCGAAAACGTGATGCAACAGCGCAACCGGGCCCAGATTGTTGCCATCGTGACGCTGCTGCTGGGTCTGGGCGGGGCCGGGCTGCTCTATACCAAGCTCCGCCGTAGCCGCGCCGCAGTGGCCGCCAATAATCAGGCACTGGAGCGCACTTCGGCCGAGTTGCGCCAGGTAGCGGCTTCCAAGGACCGACTTTACGCCATTGTGGCTCACGACCTGCGCGGCCCCGTCACGTCGTTTGCCAGCGTTACCGAACTGATTGATTTTTACCTGCGTCAGGGCGACGAGGCCGGCCTGCGCCGCCTGCCCGAGCTGGTGCGCCAATCGGCCCACCAACTCAATCACCTGCTCGATAACCTGCTCAACTGGGCCGTTAGTCAGACGGGCGAACTGGCCTTCCGGCCGCAGTTATTGGGCGTGGCCGATCTATTCGGAGACATCCACCGTCTGTATGCCAACGCATTGGTGGCCAAACAGCTTACTATGCACCTCGATGCCGGACCGGACCTGTTGCTCTGGGCCGATTCCCACATGACCCAGACCATCCTGCGCAACCTGGTAGGCAATGCCCTAAAGTTTACACCTTCGGGCGGGCACATTAGGCTGGAAGCCCAGGAGAGCAGCCCCGGACGGATAACGCTGCGGGTAGAGGACACAGGTTCAGGGATGCCGACCGAGCAGGTGGCCGCGCTGCACCGCTCCGAAGCCCTGGCTCCGCCCCTGCAGGGCCCGCGCTCGGGCACAGGGCTGGGGTTACTGTTGTGCCGGGCTTTCTCCAGCCGGCAGGCCGGCTCATTGCGCATCGAAAGCACGCCTGGCCAGGGCACCACGGTATATGTTACCCTACCCGCAGCCCTGCCCGAGGCACCGGCCCAAGAGAGTTAAGTGGAGCGCTAACAGAAGGAAGTCGCCGCTGCCCAACCCATTTCGCTATTTTTGCGGATATGCTGCAACTTCACTACCGAGAAACGGGGCAGGGCACCCCGCTGGTCATTCTGCACGGCCTGTTTGGCACCCTCGACAACTGGCAGACGCTGGCCCGGCGCTGGGCTGAGGCCGGCCACCGCGTCATTTCGGTTGATTTGCGCAACCACGGCCGCTCGCCCCATTCGCCCGAGCACACCTACAACGCCATGGCTGCCGATGTGCTGGGCTTGTTCGACCAGCTGGGCCTGAGCCCTGATACGACGCTGCTCGGCCACAGTATGGGCGGTAAAGCGGCCATGCGCTTCGCCCTCGATTACCCCGACCGCCTGGGCAAGCTCATTGTGGTTGATATTGCCCCCCGCGCCTCCGATATGCGCCACCAAGATGCCATTTTGGACGGACTGAACTCGGTCGACTTTACGCAGTGCACCGGCCGCCAAGCCGCCGACGACGCACTGGCCCGCCATATTTCTAGCTTCGGCGTACGGCAGTTCCTACTCAAAAACCTCTACCGCCAGGACGATAACTCGTTTGCCTGGCGCGTGAACTTGCCCGTGCTCACGGAGCAGATGACCAGCATCGGGGTCGAAATAACGGGTAATCAGCCCTTCCTCAAGCCCGCACTGTTCATCAACGGCGGCACGTCCGATTATATCGACGCCGAAGACAAGCTGCACGGCATCCCGGCCCTGTTTCCTAACTCGCAGGTAGCCACCGTGCTCGACGCCGGCCACTGGGTACACTCCGAAAAGCCCGACGAAGTGTTCGGGCTGGTGCAGGATTTTGTGGGGATGTAGCTGAGCATAACTATCATCCTGAGTGCAACGAAGCACTTGCACAGAGGCTTTTTATTGATTGAGTCAGCTTCTGCGTAGGTCCTTCGCAAGCTCAGGATGACAAGAGCCTTTGCCCACTTATTCACCGAGTTACTCATTCATCCACTCCCAAGATGCCCGGCACGCTTTACCTGATTCCAACCATTCTGGCCGACGACACGGAGGCGCAGGTACTGCCGCCACAGGTGCCGGCGCAGGTAGCGGCGCTGTCGTGCTTTCTGGTGGAAAACGCCCGTACGGCCCGCCGCTTTATCAAGCGTGTGGCGCCGGAGCACGTTATCGAGCAGCTGCGCATCAGCGTGATTGACAAAGACAGCACCGAAGCCCAGGTGCAGGCAGCGTTGCAGCCCGTGCTGCAGGGCCAGGATGCGGGCGTAATTTCGGAGGCCGGCTGCCCCGGCATTGCTGACCCGGGGGCCGAGCTGGCCCGCCGCGCTCATCAGTTGGGCATTACGGTGGTGCCCCTGGTGGGGCCCAGCAGCCTGCTATTGGCCCTGATGGCTTCGGGTATGAACGGGCAGAGCTTCACGTTTCACGGCTACCTGCCCATTGAGCGGGGCCCGCGGCTGGCGGCCATCAAGAAACTGGAGCAACAGGCGCTACAGCTGCACCAGACCCAGCTGTTCATCGAAACGCCCTACCGCAACCTGCCCCTGCTCGATGATTTGCTTGCCGGCCTGCACTCCGGCACCCGGCTCTGCGTAGCGGCCAGTCTCACCGCCCCCAACGAATTCATCGTCACCGACACAGTAGCTGGCTGGCGCAAGCGCCCCAAACCGGATATCCACAAGCAGCCGGCGGTATTTTTGGTAGGGCAGTAGG
>NZ_JABKAV010000169.1 GCF_013377905.1 Hymenobacter terrestris | reverse complement strand
CGCATCACAGCCAGCGCTACGGCACGCGCCGGCTGCGGGCCGAAGTGCAGGCGCAGGGTCACGCCGTGGGCCGCTGGCGCGTTCGGCGGGTGCTCCAAGCCCACGGCTTGCGCGCTCAGCAGCCCCGCTCGTTTGTGCCCCGCACCACCGACTCCGACCCGGCCGTGCGCGCCGCCCCCAACCGATTGCTGGGCCAGCTAGACCCACGGCCCCCAACCGGGTCTGGGTGGGCGACATCACGTACTTGCCCCACCAGGGTGGCGGCTGGCTCTACCTGGCCGTGTGGCTCGACCTCTGCTCGCGCAAAATCGTGGGCTGGGACGTGCGCGAGTCCATGCCCGAAGACTTGGTCAGCGAGGCATTGCGCT
>NZ_JABKAV010000168.1 GCF_013377905.1 Hymenobacter terrestris | reverse complement strand
TACGCCACAGCCAGCGCTACGGTACGCGCCGGCTGCGGGCCGAGGTGCAGGCCGAAGGCCACGGCGTAGGCCGTTGGCGCGTTCGGCGCGTGCTCAAAGCCCACGGCTTGCGCGCTCAGCAGCCCCGCTCGTTCGTGCCCCGCACGACCGATTCCGACCCGGCCGTGCGCGCCGCACCCAACCGCTTGCTCGGCCAGCCGGCCCCCACCGCCCCCAACCGGGTCTGGGTGGGCGACATCACGTACTTGCCCCGCCAAGGCGGCGGCTGGCTCTACCTGGCCGTGTGGCTCGACCGCTGCTCGCGCAAAATCGTGGGCTGGGACGTGCGCGAGTCCATGCCCGAAGACCTGGTCAGCGAGGCCTTGCGCC
>NZ_JABKAV010000167.1 GCF_013377905.1 Hymenobacter terrestris | reverse complement strand
TACACGCTGGTGACGATGTTCTACGAGCACGAGGACTGCTGCGAGGACCTGTATTACGTGACCTACACCCCGGACCGGTCCGCCTTGGTGGGCTGGCAACGCGTGGCCCAGCGCGGGGCCGATGGCTTCTGGCAGGCCGAATCGCGCCTACGTCGGGACTCGGAGGGCCGCTTGGTGGTGACGCATCTGGCCGACAACCAGGAGGACGAGGGAGCGGCCTACTACCGCGATTCGGTGGTGACCCGCTTCGAGCTTACGCCTGCGGGGCGATGGGTGCGCGTCCGATTGGACAGCGCGCGGACGAATCACACGCGACAGGAGCCCTAGCCGAGGGCCCGATGCGGAAATCCTGGATGCTTGGCCGTTGGACTTCCCGAGTTCAGC
>NZ_JABKAV010000166.1 GCF_013377905.1 Hymenobacter terrestris | reverse complement strand
TCCCTCACCACCGACTTCGGGGCCGAGCTCCCGCCGGTAATCCTCGTGGAGGCGGACGTGGGTCGGGTGTTGCTCAACTTGTTGGCCAACGCGTTCTACGCTGTGCGCCAGCGTCAGCAACAGGGGGAGCCCGGCTATCAACCACAGGTGGGCCTACGCACGCTCGTGCTAAATCAGCAGGTGCAGATTCAGGTGTCGGACAACGGCCCGGGGATGAGCGCGGCCGTGCAGCAGAAGGTGTTCCAGCCCTTCTTCACCACCAAGCCCACGGGCGAGGGCACCGGCTTAGGCTTATCACTATCGCACGACATCATCGCCCAGGGTCATGGCGGAACGCTCAGCGTAGAGAGCCAAGAGGGTCAAGGCACCACCTTTTCCGTCGGCTTGCCCCTGAATGGGCAGTTCACCAGCCGGCTACCTGAACGCTCCTTCAACTGAACAGAGCTCGTTCAAGGCACG
>NZ_JABKAV010000165.1 GCF_013377905.1 Hymenobacter terrestris | reverse complement strand
TGGGCACGGCGCTAGTCCAGCAGCACGGGTTTTTGAGCACCAACCACATCGCCCGCATCCAGCAGGAACTCAAGCGCGACGGCGGGGGCTACCGGAAGCTGCCCGGCACCGCCCTGAAGAACCAACGGGGCGAGGTGGTGTACACGCCCCCGCAGGACCCGGCCCTCATCCTGGACATGATGGGCAACCTGGCGCAGTACCTCAACGACGACACCTTGCACGACGTGGACCCCTTGGTGAAAATGGCCGTGCTCCATTTCCAGTTCGAGAGCATCCACCCCTTTTACGACGGCAACGGCCGCACGGGGCGCATCCTCAACATCGTGTACCTGGTGCTCAAGGGCTTGCTCGACCTGCCCGTCCTCTACCTGAGCCGCTTCATCACCCAGCACAAAGCCGACTACTACCGCCACCTGCAGGCCGTGCGCGACACCGGCGACTGGGAGCCGTGGCTGCTATACATGCTCAC
>NZ_JABKAV010000164.1 GCF_013377905.1 Hymenobacter terrestris | reverse complement strand
CAAACGGTGGTGGATTGAACGCGCTCCGTTCAAAAATAGGAGAGTTAAACTGGGTTTATCAGTTGACTTACTGCTCTTAACACCGCAGCCAAGCGGTCCAAGTCAACCGAAGAGAAGGGGATGCGGTCCTGAGCCACACGTTTCAGTTCTGCCACATCGTCGAACAAGGAACCGATATCAGGCTGCGCCCCTTCGAGCGTACCCCATTCCTCCGTGGGAATGAGGGTTTAGCGGAGAAAGCTCACAGCTCCGTCATGCCGAATGGAGACGAGCCAGTTGATACTGGCATCGAACAAATCAATGTCATCGGCGACCGGGTACCAGAGGTCATCAAAATAGCGAGCCACGTCGGCTGTCTGAAAGGCGTCCACTTCCTCGAATCGGGCCCAATTGATAAAGATTTCCGGCAGGGGCGCAATGCCCAGGGCGGTAAGCGTCGGCAGCAAAGCAAAGTCCTGCTCGGCATTTGCTTCTGGGTAGT
>NZ_JABKAV010000163.1 GCF_013377905.1 Hymenobacter terrestris | reverse complement strand
GAGGACGCCTGTTTTTACCCTTGGATTGCCGACTCCGAAGTCATCCGGTATTCGCTGTCCGCGTTCCAAGCAATGAAGACGCCGGCGCAGATTGACGACTGGTTCGCGGCGACCTTACGGGATGAGAAAAGCCTCAACCTCGGCATCTACCTGCAGGAGACTGACACGCTGATTGGCTACGCGGGCATCTCTAACCTGTCAGCCACCAACCGGTCGGGTGAGTATTTCATCCTGATTGGCGAGAAAGCCTACTGGGGGAAAGGTGTGGGCACGGCGGTGACGAAACAGGTGCTCGCCTTGGGCTTTACTGAACACCATCTCAACCGGATTATGCTCACGGTTTCGGAATTGAATCCGGGCGGCATCAAGGCTTACACCAACGCCGGTTTTGTGGTCGAAGGTCGCCTACGAGCAGCCTGCTGTCGCGACGGCTTGTTCCACGATAAAATCGTGATGTCGGTCCTCAAAGAAGAATGGCAGCCAACTGAGGTCTAGTGGTCTACCAAAAGGGTC
>NZ_JABKAV010000162.1 GCF_013377905.1 Hymenobacter terrestris | reverse complement strand
AAATTGTCGGCCGGGCTGGCGCACGAGCTCAACAACCCCGCCGCCGCCATTGCCCGCGCCGCCGAAAACCTGGCGCTCAATCTGCAGGCCCGCCCCGAGCTACTTCAGCAGCTGCTGCTTCACTGCCCCTCCCCGGCGGCCTTCGCGGCCCTTATCAGCCTGAGCACTCCGCCACCCGTGGCCTCGGCTCTTACCGGCCTGGCCCGGGCCGACGCGGAAGACGAGTTGGCCGATTGGCTAGAGCAGCAGCAGGGTGTAGCCGATGGCTACCACCTGGCCGCTGGCCTGCTCGACGCCGGCCTGGCTCGCCCCGCGCTCGAAACGGCCCTCGCCGACTGGAAAAAAGTTGCCCGACCAGCGGCGCTGAGCTGGCTGGAAAGCCAACTTACGGCCCGGCGGCTGGTACAGGACGTGCAGGAAGCGGGCTCCCGCATCAGCACGCTGGTGGCCAATGTGAAAACGTATAGCCACATGGACCGCGGCCAGAATTTTGCCCCTTTGGACGTGGTGCAGGGCCTCGAAAGCACTCTTA
>NZ_JABKAV010000161.1 GCF_013377905.1 Hymenobacter terrestris | reverse complement strand
CCCCATTGAACTCGCCTTCAGCAAGCTCAAAACGTGGCTGCGCACAGCCCAGGCCCGCACCCGCGAGGCGTTGGAAGACATCATCCAAGCGGCGGCCGGCTGGATAAGCGAACAGGACGCCAAAAACTGGTTTGACCACTCTGGCTACCATGTACAGTAACCTGAGAACTGCTCTAAATTCAAGTAAGCCTCCTAAGTGCTGCCCCTCCCTCTTCTTTTCCTATTATGTGTCTCTCAACGCTCAAAGTCGATACAGTTTCACCAAACATTATATTTCCCCAAAACCTTCGCCGCCCCGGTAGTACGCCGCCTACAGTGTGAGGTGGTCTAGGCAAGACGGACATAAGAAGGACGTATATTTCTTTTGTCATGGCAACCAAAACCAGCGGGGTGTCGCCCGATAAACGGCGTAAATACGACGAGGCGTTTAAGGCTGAAGCCCTGCGCTTGGCGTCCGAGAGCCGCAGCACGCAGGCGACCGCCCGGCAGTTAGGCATCAGCCCCAAGCTGCTTTACCGCTGGCAGCAGGCCCAAGTGGTGGCCGAGGTCGGCAGCGTCGAAGTGGCACG
>NZ_JABKAV010000160.1 GCF_013377905.1 Hymenobacter terrestris | reverse complement strand
TCAAACAGAGCGCGTTTACCTTCGGACCCTTTGGCTAGACTGTTGTGTTGTTTAGTTCATCATCTTGGCCAGCTCTTAAATTGTCCCTACTTATGACCTGGAAACATTTTTATTACGCTGGACTGTCAATGGTGCTATTAGGGAGCACTGCTTCTGCTCAAACTAACCATAAGAAACGCGCTAATAAGATAGTAGCAGTGCCGGACACTTTACAGGATGGGCCGGGGCCGGGGCCTGAATCGATACGATGGATTGGTCATGAATGGTGGACTCTTCCCCCTCCCATTGGAGAACCGCTAGATTACTTGGATCGCGTCCATACCTACGTAGAACAAATGCCAACGCTGAACGGCCAGGGCGCGGTCACAGCCAGCATTACTGCCATCAATCAGTACTTGATTGTGCCGCTGGACGCTCCCGACAGCCGCGTGTTCGTGCAGTTCGAGGTAGACAAAGAAGGCCATGTTCGCCACCCGCGGATTGCGAAGGGGCTACGAGCCGACGTGGACTCGGCCGTTATTGCGGCGACGCGCTAGCTTCCGCCTTTCGTCCCCGGCCAGCAGGCTTGTCGTTACCCAAAACTCAAAAAGCGCTGACCAGCAGG
>NZ_JABKAV010000016.1 GCF_013377905.1 Hymenobacter terrestris | reverse complement strand
AAGGGGGGAGCGCGCACGGGCTACTGGACTCACGTAAAGCAACAAACAAAAAGAAAGGGGGGGGGGGGGGGGTGTGAGTGTGGAAAAAAAAGAAAGGAGAGGGGGGGGGGGGCGCCCCCCCCCCCCCCGCCTTAGAACGCCCCCATTGGCGGGTAAGGGACCAGCAGGGATTTTTTACAGGGGGGGGGGGGAACAACCCCCGCCCCTACATCGTGCTGGTTGCGCTTCTAGCTGCTAGCTTCTGTCTCCCAACTCTTCCTTGGCCAACACTGCCTCGTGGTCGTTGCCGTTGGGGAAGGTTTCGTTGTAAAGCTTGATGCTCTCGTCGATGATGCGGTAGGCCTCCTCGCGGGGCAAGAAGCGCTGCACCGTCACCGACTTGTGCTCCAGGGCCTTGTAGTCCTCGAAGAAGCGCTGCATCTCGCGCAGCGTGTGCGGCGGCAGGTCGTCGAGCTCGTTGTAATGATTTACCGAGATATCGTGGGCGGCAACGGCAATGATTTTGTCGTCTTCCTCGTCGCCGTCCACCATCTGCATCACGCCAATTACCTTGGCCTCTACCAGGCACATGGGCACAATTTCCACCGAGCACAGCACCAGAATATCCAGTGGGTCGTTGTCGTCGCAGTAGGTTTTGGGGATGAAGCCGTAGGCAGCCGGGTAATGCACGGCCGAGAACAGCACGCGGTCCAGTTTCAGCATGCCGCTGTCTTTGTCCAGCTCGTACTTGGCCTTCGAGCCTTTCGGGATTTCAATGATGCCGGTTACGGTTTGCGGAACGTTGTCGCCGCGGCTTACGTCGTGCCAGGGGTTGAATTTGGCCATTTTTGAGAACTATTAGCGTTTAGCTGCTAGCTGTTAGCTTGAAAGTGAATAAACAAAAGAAAGAGGCAGGCAGCGCCGGCCGGTCCGCAAATGCGGGCTGCAAAGGTAAGCAGTCGAAAGCCGAAGTCTAAACGAACGAAACTCCCTTTCGGGGCCACAATTTACGTCATTCAGAGCGCAGCGAAGAATCTCGCGTAAAGTCGTTGTGCTACTGCAGGACAATAAGAGTGAGCGAGACTCTTCGCTGCGCTCTGAATGACGTTTTATAGTAACCGGCCAACGAACGAAAGCTACCAGCTGTCAGCCAACAGCTCAAAAATCACCAGCCCAGCACCTCGCGCAACGGCTCGCCGGTGCTGGCGCTCGGCTCCTGGATGTGCAGCCAGCGCGCCAGCGTGGGCGCAATGTCGGTGATGTTGGCCCGCTCCGACGACTTGCCGGCCTTCACGCCCCAGCCCCAGAATACCAACGGCACGTGCGTGTCGTAGGCGCTGCCCGAGCCGTGGGTGGTGCCCCGGTTTACGGGGTAGGCGTACGATTCGAGCCAGCCGGGGGCCAGCACCACCAGCACGTCGCCGCTGCGCTTGGGGAAGTAGCCGTTTTCCAGGTTCATCAGCAGCCCGCTTTCCCAGTGCGACTTCTGCACGTCTTCGGCGGCCAGCGCGCGGGTTACGCCGGCAAACTCCAGCATCAGCCCGGCCGTCAGGCGCTGCACCTCGTAGAGGTCGAGCTTTTTCTGGGCGATGAGCGGGCGATTGAGGTACACCTGCTGGTTCTCATAGCTCAGCACCCACTTGCCAGGGCCCAGGCGACGCACCAGCTGTTGCTGCACCGAGTCGCGCATCAGGCGCGGGCCCACCGAGCCGGCCGGCAGCTTGTGTTCGAGCAGGAAGTTAGGCGAGTGGGCGGCGGCGTGGTCGGCGCTCAGGAACACCAGCGCCTGCCGCTTGCCCACCGTTTTGTCGAGGTAGTCGAAGAGGCGGGCCAGGTCCTGGTCGAGGCGCAGATAGGTGTCCTCGGCCTCAATCGAATTGGGCCCGAACTGGTGGCCGACGTAATCAGTCGAGCTGAAGGACAGGGCCAGGAAGTCGGTGGTGCCGCGCTGGCCCATCTGCTCGGCCTGTAGGGCGGCCAGGGCAAAGTCCAGGGTCAGTGAGTTGCCGAAGGGCGTGGAGCGGATGAGGTCGAGGTTGCGGACGGGGGCCGTTTTCTCGCCCGTGGCCTGCAGCGCGCCTTGCACGGCGGCCGGCAGCCGGGCGCTCAGGCGCGGCAGGTCGTGCGGAAACACCGGCCGCTCCTGCCCCCGGAACGGGGCCTCCCACTCCACATCGTCGGCGGTGCTTTCGGTGTACTGGGCAATGGGGAGCAGCGTGTTCCAGGGCGAGTCGAGGTACTTTAAGGCCCGGTTCTCGGCGTTGAAGGCGGTGGCCCAGGCCGGCAGCTGCTGCATATAGTGCGTGCTGCTGATAAAGGCCCCGTTGGTGCCGTCGTACCAGTAGGCGGCGTTGGCGGCGTGGCCGGCCGGCAGAATCGAGCCCCGGTCTTTGATGCACACGCCCAGCACCTTGCTCTCGAAATTGGTGGCCAGCCGCAGCTCATCGGTGATGGTGGTGGACAGCATGTGGGCCGGCGACTGTTGGCCGGCTTCCATAGAGCCGCCCACGGCCTGCACCTTCTTGTCTTCGGTGACGTAGGTGGCCTTGCCGGTTTCGCGCACCAGCCAGTTGTTGCCGATAATGCCGTGGCCCGAGGGCGTGGCCCCGGTATAGATGCTGGCGTGCCCCGGTCCGGTGTAGGTGGGCACGTAGTTGTAGTGGGTGTTCTCGTAGCTGAAGCCTTCGCCCAGCAGCCGCTTAAAGCCCCCCGAGCCGTACTTGCTCCAGTAGCGGTAAAGGTAGTCGTAGCGCATCTGGTCCACCACAATGCCCACTACCAGCTTCGGGCGTTCCAGGGTGGTGGCTTGCTTCTTCTTCTGGGCAAAGGCGGGCAGCGCCAGGGTGGCGGCCAGCAGTAGGGTCAGGCGTATTTTCAAGGCAGAGGTTGATAAGGCCGCCGCCCGAGGGCCGCAGATGGTTCAACAGGCAAAGGTAAACTATGGGGCCGGAGTTGCCAGCCCGGGCCATACGTTCGCACAGTATCCGACCGCTTAGTACCGGCCACCCACGGGGCGGGCATTGAGGTGGGCTAGCCCAGCCGAAAAGGCGGGCAAGCGGGCCGGGGCGGCCTGGTACAGGCCGGTAGTGTCGGTAAGCGCCTGCTCCAGGAAGGCCCGCAGGTCGGCCTTTTCGGCCCGGGTCAGGTGCAGTGGGTCAGCCGGCAGAGTTTGGTTAGGCACGGCCAGACCCTGGCCGGCCCCGCCGCCCTGGTCATAAAACTCAATTACATCGGCCAGCGTCCGGAATGTACCCTGGTGCATGTAAGGCGCAGTAAGGGCAATATTGCGTAGCGTGGGGGTTTTAAAAGCATGTTGCTGCCACTCGATGCCCGTGGCCCCGCCGCGGCCGGGGTCGGTATCGAGGCGGCGGCTATTGGGATGGGCGGGCGTACCCAGCACCTCATACTCGGTGCGCTCGAAGCCGGGCGGCACTGTACCATTGAGTAGAGGCAGAAAGTGGCAGGTGGCGCACTTGCCCTTGCCCAAAAACACCGCTGCCCCGCGCCGGGCAGTCGGACTCAGTGCCTGGCGCTGCCCCCGCATGTAGGCATCCAGCGGAGCTTGCAGGCGCACCAACGAGCGCACGTAGGCCGCCAGCGCAGCCTGCACTTCGGCCCCGGTTACGGCTCCGGCCGGGTCGCGGTCGAAAGCTTGGCCAAAGGCTTTCTGGTAGGCTGGGCTGCGGCCTAATAGCCCGGCAGCGGCAGTCGGCGAGCCATGCATCTCGGTCGGGTTGTGCAGCACGTCAGCGGCTTGGTCTTCGAGATAGAACAGCCGCCCGTCGTGGCGCTGGCCCCGCTGCAGGGCCGCGTTGAGCAGCGTAGGCGCGTTGCGGCCCACGGCTCCGGCCCCAGCAAAAGCCAGGCTTCGCGCCTGCCCATCGGTAAAGGCGCGGGCGGGCTGGTGGCAGCTGGCGCAACTGCGGCTTCCATTACCCGAGAGTACAGGGTCGAAAAACAGCAGCCGGCCCAGCGCTGCCCGCGCTGCTGGTACGGCCGCAGTGGTGGTTGGGGCAAAGGCCATCGGCTCGAAGGCATTGGGGGCAAACAACGAAGCCGCGTCGGGGCGTAGTGCCCGTACTTCGGCGAAGGGGGTAATGCCCAGGGCCTGCTGCGCTTCCCATAGCCGCTGGCTCAGCGGATTGGCGTAGGCCGCAATAAACTCCAGCCGGTCGAAAGCAGCGGCCTCGGGGTGGCGACGCAGGTAAGCCTGAGCGGCCCGTAGCAGGCTGTCGAGGCGGCCGGCCGGGTGGGCAGGCAGGCGGCCGCGGTAGGGCGCCACCGCGGCCGCCACGCCGGCCAGGGCCGCGGCGGTTTCGGGCACCAGCCCGGGCGAAGCTGGGGTGTCGAATCCCGTTACGCCCAGTGCAATCACCCGAAACACCTCCAGCCGGGCCGCGTCGAAGAGCTGACGGTCGGTGGGCGTGAGGCTCGCGGCGGTGTGGCGCAGGCCCAGCAGCGTACTGCGCACGAAGGCCAGCTGCTCCAGCACTTCGGTCCGCCGGGCCGGGCCGTAAGGATCGGGGTAGAAGTAGGTTTCGAGCACCTGCAGCCCTTCCGGGGCATGCAGGCGCTGCTGCTGGTCAAACTCTTCCACCTCGAAAAGAGCCGGGCCATTAAGGGCCTTGGCGGCCGAAGGGCTGTAGTACTCAGCCCATAGCTCCACCCGCTTCCAGGCCCGGCGGGCCGCCAGAAAAGCCGCCTGCTGCTCTTTCATTGGCCGGCTGGCGGCTACGTGCCGCGTCAGGCGCGCTACCGCCGAGTCGAGGCCGCCCAGGTGCTGCTGGTAGTCGCGCAGGGCCTGGTGGGTGGGCGTATCGGCCCGACGGCCCGGGCGCGCGGGGGCCCGGCAGCTCACCCACAGCAGCAGGCTGGCCGCCAGCACGAGCAGCAGCATTTGAGCAGAAAAGCGGTTGAAAGCGAACATGAATTATCGTTTCTTAATGGGTAGTTGGCAGTGACAAAACCCGCCAAAGGCCAAAGCGCCGCCCCTTGCAGGGGGCGACGCGGCTGACGATTCCACGCGTAATAATGCACCTGAACAGCCACTTATATAGCACCCTAGCAAAGCCGGCAAAGCGGCGAATTAGCGCGGCAGACCGCTCACGATGATAACCTGGCTGGCCTGGTCGTTGCCGTTGTTAGGCTTGGCCCCGCCATCCTTGTATTTCTGCGCCCGCCAAGTGTGGGGCTGAATGCAGAGGATAAACGTATCGGGGATATTGACTACGTCCGATACGTCGACGAGGGCACCGTATTCCCAGTCGCCCTTGTCCGAGAGTGCGGGGGTATAGCTGGCCCCGGTTACGTTGTACTTGTCCTTGTCGGGGGCGGTACGGCGGTGGTCCAGCTCCAGCACGGTTTTCAGGCCGCCGGTGGCAATATCGTACTGGTACACGTAGGCATCGTGCGTTTCGGGGCCGTAGCCGTTTGAATCCTCTTGCACGTACACGTAGCGGTTGGTTACGCAGATGTTGTCGGGGTTCTGAAACGCGCCGGCCTTGCCGTTGCGGTCGTCCCCATCGAGCACCACTTCCAATGTACCCACCAACGGGTTCTGCTCGCTGAGCACGAGGCGGTATACCCGGCCCCACATCGTGCGGCTCTGGTCGGCGTTGGCACCCGAGATGGCCTGGCCCGTTACGTTGAAATACACCTCGCGGCCGTTGACCCCGCCGCCCTTGCGGTAGTCCAGGTCCTCAACCCGGCCAAACTTAATGGCTTTCAATGGGTCGACCTGGGTCTGCATCTGAGCGCCGGTCAGGCTCTGGTAATTCGGAATAGCGGCAAATTCCACCTCGTATTTTTGGCCCACCACCATATCTTTCTCGCGCTGGTTGAGGTCTTTGCGCCGCAGCATGTACTGCTGGCCCCCGTCGAGGTCGCCCACGGTGTTGCTCACATACAGCGCCACCTGCCCGCCGCTGGCGTCGGAGGCATCTTCCCCCGTCAGGATGACTGTTTTACCGGCGTACGCGGTTTTGGGCAGGGGCACCGCGTTTTCGGCGCTCCAGTAGCCCAGCCCTTTAACAGGTTTGGGCGTGTTCTGGGTGTTGTTATCGGCGAAGGGCTGAATCAGGTGGGTCTGGGCATCGACGGCACTCTCGCCCGCGCTCAGAAAGTAGGGGCCAAAACCGTGCTCCTCGGGCGTTACAAGGGTAGCCGAACACAGCCGCCACCGGCCACCGTCGGAGTTCAGCATGTATTCGCCCCCAACGGGCCGGAGCGTTTCGTCGAAGCGCACTCGCGAAATGGCGCGGTTGTCTTCGTTGTTGACGAGCATGGTAAATCCCTTCCCGTCGGGGTTGCGCAGCAGCCCGGCCCCGTCGGCCGAGCCGCCGAACATAAAGTCGGGCGTAGCCGCGAACTGGTCGTCGGAGCCGACGAGCGAGTAGAGCTTCAGACTTTCGAAGCCGGACTGAGCCTTGGCCAGCACCGGTGTTGCCGAATAGTTATCAAGCTTCACAGCCGTTGTCTGGGCTACGTTAGGGGTGGTTTCGTCGGAACAGGCGGCCAGCCCGGTACTTAGGGCAAGCGCGATCAGGAGGCGGGTAGAAGTAGTGGTTTTCAACATATTCAGGCAGCAATTTGCCCCGGCAAAGGGGAGGTGGAAAGGATGCCCAAAAGTATCTCGCCGCTGTTACGGCAGGATAACCCCTGCATTACTAAGTCGTTTTATTACAGTTACCGCCACGTTAAGCTCCCCCGCGCCGGCCCCGCACCGCCACTTCTCCAAACGCCTCCATCAACCCCGCTCTCCCATGCCAACCTCCTCCACTCCCTACGCCCTCATCTTCGATATGGATGGCGTCATCATCGACAACACCGCCGCCCAGGCGCGGGCGTTTCAGCTGCTGTTCCGCGATTTGGGCCTGACCACCAACGCCCGCCGGCTGTTGCGCCGGCTGAACGGCATGCCGGCCGGCGACATCCTGCAGCACGTCTTCACCAACCCCGTACCCCAAAAGAAGCTGGAGGAGTACGCCGCCCAGCGCGAGCTGCTGTACCGGGTGCTGTACTGGAACAAGCGACAGGAGGTGGCGGGCCTGCGCGGGTTCCTGCAGGCGGCTCGCGCAGTCGGGTTCAAAATAGCCCTGGGCACCGGCTCCGGCGACGATACCATCGCCTACATCCTCGACCACCTCGACCTGCGCCAATACTTCGATGTGGTAGTAGGCAAAGACGACGTAGCCAAGGGCAAGCCCCACCCCGATACCTACACCACCACGGCCCGCAAGCTGGGCATCGAGCCCGCCCGGTGCGTGGTGTTCGAAGATGCGCTGCTGGGCGAGCAGGCTGCCTACCGCGCCGGCATGCGCTGCATAGCCGTAAGCACCACCCTCAAAGCCGCCGACTTCCAGGCCCCGCTCACCGTCATCCCCGACTTCACCCACATCACGCCCCAGCAGGTGCTGGCGCTGCTGGAGCAGCACCCCCAAGCCCCCAAACCCAGCAAGCAGCTGGCGAAACGGCAGTATATGCAGAGGTGAAACACACGCAAAACGGCCCGCCTCCTTGCGGAAGCGGGCCGTTAAACGAAGGTTGTCAACTAATAGCTGAAAGGGTACTACCGACTCGCAGCCAAAGCCTCGGCGCCACCTACGATTTCGAGAATCTCGGTGGTAATAGCCGCTTGACGAGTGCGGTTATAGGTCAGTTTGAGTTCCTTGAGCAACTCGCCGGCGTTGTCGGTAGCCTTGTCCATGGCCGTCATGCGGGCGCCGTGTTCCGAGGCGTTGCTTTCCAGCACCGCCTTGTACAGCTTAATCTTCAGCGACTGCGGAATCAGGGTCTGCATAATCTCCTGCTGCGAAGGCGCGAAGATGTAGTCCACGTTGCTGGTGGCCGCGTCGGAAACTGGCTGCTCGATGGGTACCAGGGGCAACAACTGCTCCACCCGAACCACCTGCGTGGCCACGTTGCGGAACTCGTTGTACACCATCACCACCTCGTCGTACTCGCCGCTACGGAAGCCGTCCATGGCCTGCTCGGCAGCCTGGCGCACGGTTTCAAACGAGAGCTGCCCGAACACGTGCTGGTAATCGCCCAGCAACGGTCCACGCTTCCCGAAGTACTCGTGCGCTTTCTTGCCGATGGCCATTACCGTCAGGCTGCGCGAAGCGGCCTGCTCGGCGTAGCGGCTGTTTACCAGCGCATTCGTGGCCTTGAACACGTTGCTGTTGAACGCGCCCGCCAGCCCCCGGTCGGAGGTGATGGCGATGATCAGCACGCGGCGTACGCCGCGCACGGCGGCGTACTCGCTCTGTAGCTCCTCGCCGACCAGGGCCGTGAGGTTGCCCAGAATGCCGTTGAGCCGCTGGGCATAGGGCCGCATACGCAGAATGTTGTCCTGGGCGCGCCGCAGCTTGGCCGCCGCCACCATCTTCATGGCCTTGGTGATCTGCTGCGTGCTCTGCACCGACGTAATGCGGTTACGGACTTCTTTTAGGTTAGCCATTACTTTGAGCTGTTAGCTATTAGCTGTTAGCTGTTAGCTCACCTGCTACCCTCCTTATTTGGGCGGCAAGAAGCATTTACCAGTAGCTGTCAGCGGCGCCTCCTGATCGGAAGCTAACCGCTAACAGCTACTGGCTAACAGCTTAAATTAAGCGGCGTACTGGGCCGACAGGTCTTTGGTTACCTGGCGGATGGCCCCGATGATGGTGTCATCGAGCTTGCCGGCCTTCAGGGCCGCCAGCTCGGGAGCGTGGCGGGTCTGCATGGTCTGGGTGAACTCCTTCTCGAACTCGCGCACCTTGTTCACGGGCACTTTGTCGAGCAGGCCGTTGGTGGCGGCGTAAATGATGGCCACCTGATCCTCCACCCGCTGGGGCGAGAACTGGGGCTGCTTCAGGATTTCGAGGTTACGACGGCCGCGCTCAATGGTGAGGCGGGTCGAGGCATCGAGGTCGGAGCCGAACT
Organism: Hymenobacter terrestris; assembly: GCF_013377905.1. Taxonomy (GTDB): domain Bacteria; phylum Bacteroidota; class Bacteroidia; order Cytophagales; family Hymenobacteraceae; genus Hymenobacter; species Hymenobacter terrestris. The sequence continues at coordinate 67,598 of NZ_JABKAV010000016.1, read as the reverse complement.
TGGCGAAGGCTTCCAGCTCGCGGAACTGGGCCTGGTCGAGCTTCAGCGTACCGGCCACCTTCTTCATCGACTTGATCTGGGCGTTACCACCCACGCGGCTCACCGAGATACCCACGTTAATAGCGGGACGCACACCGGAGTTGAACAGGTTGGTCTCGAGGAAGATCTGACCATCCGTAATCGAAATTACGTTGGTCGGGATGTACGCCGAAACGTCGCCGGCCTGAGTTTCGATGATGGGCAATGCCGTCAGCGAACCACCACCTTTCACCAAGTGCTTTATGCTCTCGGGCAGGTCGTTCATCGCCTGGGCAATCGTGTCGGAGGCGTTGATCTTAGCGGCGCGCTCCAACAGACGGCTGTGCAGGTAGAATACGTCGCCGGGGTATGCCTCACGTCCTGGAGGACGACGCAGCAACAGCGACACCTCGCGGTACGCCACAGCCTGCTTCGACAAGTCGTCGTACACTACCAGAGCCGGACGGCCCGTGTCGCGGAAGTACTCGCCGATGGCGGCACCGGTGAAGGGTGCGTAGAACTGCAGCGGCGCCGGGTCGGAAGCCGAAGCCGAAACCACCACGGTATAGTCCATTGCGCCGCCCTTGGTGAGCGACTGCACTACCTGGGCTACGGTCGAAGCTTTCTGGCCTACGGCTACGTAGATGCAGAAAACGGGCTCGCCACGCTCGAAGAACTCGCGCTGGTTGAGGATGGTGTCAATGGCCACGGCCGACTTACCCGTCTGCCGGTCACCGATGATCAGCTCGCGCTGGCCACGACCAATCGGAATCATCGCGTCAATCGACTTGATGCCGGTCTGCATGGGCTCGGTTACCGGCTGACGGTAGATTACACCGGGTGCCTTGCGCTCTAGGGGCATCTCGAAAGTCTCACCCTGGATAGGGCCACGACCGTCGATGGGCTGGCCCAGCGTGTTTACCACGCGGCCCACGATGCCCTCGCCCACTTTAATAGAGGCAATCTTATTGGTGCGGCGCACCGTGGCACCTTCCCGAATTTCGGAGTAGTCGCCGAGCATTACTGCACCAACGTTATCCTCTTCCAGGTTCAGCACCAGGGCCTGCAGGCCGTTTTCAAATTCGAGCAATTCCCCCGACTGGGCGTTGCCCAGGCCGTAGATGCGGGCTACACCGTCGCCAACCTGCAATACCGTGCCCACCTCTTCGAGTTCGGCTTCGGTTTTGAAGTTGGAGAGTTGCTCCCGCAGAATGGCGGATACTTCATCCGGACGTACGTCTGCCATGGTGGGTTATAGTTGGGGTTGGTAGGGATTCTTCGAGAATTCGGTGCGCAGCTTGCGCAACCGGTAGCTCACCGAGTCATCGATGAGCCGGTCGCCGATGCGGAGCACAAAGCCCCCAATCAGCGCTGGGTCAATTTTTTCCTGGAGCGTTACCCCGGGCATGCCCGCCTGCTCGCGTACGAGCTGGCTGAGCGACTCGCGCAGGGCGGGGTCGAGAGGCGTGGCCGTGGTTACCTGGGCCACCTGTACGCCCTTCTTCAGGTTGTACTGCTTGAGAAACTCGTCGCCGATGAAAACGAGCGAGTCTTCGCGGTTGTGCTGGGTTACGAGCGTGAAGAACTTCTCCGTCATGTTCGTAACCTTGCCGCCGAAAATAGCCTGCAGAATCGCCAGCTTCTTATCGTGCTTCACAATGGGGTTGCGCAGCAGCATCCGCAGGTCGCGGTTCTCGCCCAGCGTCTTGCTGAACAGGTCCATGTCCTGCTTCACCTGCTCCAGCTCACCCCGCTCCAGGGCCAAATCAATCAGCGACTTGGCGTAACGGGAAGCAACTCGTAGTTCAGACATATTATGTTAGCTGCAAGCAACAAGCGGCAAGCGGCAAGTTTTCCGCATTGCTTCCGTTTTAAAACAGAAGCCTGCAGCTTGCAGCTTACAGCCTGACGCTTAGTTAAGCTTTACTTCTTTCAGGTACGAATCGACAAGCTGCTGCTGGGCGGGCTGATCGGTCAGCTCGCGACGCAGGATGCGCTCGGCAATGTCGATGGAGAGCTGAGCGGCGGTGTTTTTCACCTCGGCCAGCGCGGCGTTTTTCTCGTTGCGGATGGCTTCGCGGGCCTGCTCAATCATGCGGGCACCTTCTTCGGTGGCCTTGGTTTTGGCCTGCTCGATGAACTGGTTCGACATGGTGGTGGCTTCCTTCAGAATCCGGTCGCGCTCCATGCGGGCTTCCGCCAACAGCTTTTCGTTGCCGGCCTGCAGTTGCTGCATTTCGAGCTTGGCCTGGTCGGCCATGCGCAGGGCACCTTCGATGGAGCTTTCGCGCTCCTTGAGGGAGCTGAGGATGGGCTTCCAGGCATACGCGCGCAACAGGAGCACCACGATGAGGAAAATCACCACCTGCCAGAAGATCAGGCCGAGGTCGGGCGTTACAATATTCATGGGAAGTAATCAGTAAGGAGTACTTAAGACTCTGAAATCCGGAAGGGCCACCGTGGGTGCCGGCTCCGGAAAAGCCAAAACAGCCCGCTACGCTATGCGCTAAAGCGCCCTAGCGCAGCGGGCTGCTCTGGTATTACTTCTTTCCTTAGAGCTTGAAGGAAATCAGCAAGCAGACTACTACGGCGAACAGAGCCAGACCTTCAATCAGAGCGGCAACGATCAGCATAGCCGTCTGGATTTTGCCCGACGCTTCTGGCTGACGGCCGATGGCTTCCATAGCCTGACCACCGATACGACCAATGCCCAGACCGGCACCCAGAGCAACCAGACCAGCACCGATAGCGGCACCGAATACAGCCAGACCAGTAGAGTTAGCAATGGCCTGCAACAACAGAGAAAGAAGCATAAAAAAGAATTTGGGGAAGTGAAAAACGGAAAAAATTCAGAGGAAAAAACAGAAGGCGAACTTAGTGAGCCTTAGCCGGCGCAGCACCGTCGCCGCCACCCATCTGGTAGTCAGCATCGTGGTGGTCTTCTACGGCACCGCCGATGTACATGGCGGTTAGGAGCGTAAAGATATAGGCCTGCAGAATGGCAACCAGCAGTTCAAGAAAGAAGATGAACAGACCGAAAGCCAGCGACACGGGTGCAATACCGATGTTGCGGAAGATGAAGATGAGCGAAATGAAGCTCAGGGTTACAATGTGACCGGCCGTGATGTTGGCAAACAGCCGGACCATCAGCGAGAAGGGCTTTACCACGATGCCGATGAGCTCGACTGGAATCATGATGGGCAGCAGGGCCTTGGGCACACCGGGCGTGGCGAAGATGTGGGCCCAGTAGTTTTTGTTGGAGCTGAACAGGGTGATGAGCAGCGTAATAACGGCCAGCGTGAGCGTCACGGCAATGTTGCCGGTGAGGTTGGCGCCGCCGGGCAGCAGGCCCAGCAGGTTGCTGAACCAGATGAAGAAGAACACGGTGAGTAGGTACGGCATGTAGCGCTCATACTTCGGGCCGATAGACTTCTTGGCTACCTCATCGCGAATGAAGATGATGAGGGGCTCAAAGAACGACTGCATCCCGCGGGGGGCCGCAGTGCCGCGCTTGGCATAGCCACGGGCTACGGTTATAAACACAATCAGCATCAGCACCGACGCAATCATCAGCGTGGCTACGTTTTTGGTAATGGAGAAGTCGTACACTTTGGCGCCGTCGGTCGAAATCAGGTGCTCGTGCTCGAGCTTCAGGCCCTCATGTACCTTGCCCTCGGCCAGCTCATGCGACGAAAACACCGACAGACCGCTGCCCGCCCGGTAGGCGATAACGGGGAGGTAGGTGGTCACATGGGTTTCGCCCATCGAGAACCAGTGCCACTCGTGCGAATCGCCGATGTGGTGCAGAATCATCTCGCCCGGGTTGAAGTTTTCGGACTCCGTTGCGTCGGCCGTAGTGGCTATCGGCTCGCTGGCACGGGCCGTCAGCGAAAGGAGGCAGAGGAGGGCAAAAAGTAAGCGCTTCATTCAGAGTGGCTTAGGGATTTACTCACAAAATCTTCATTTCGTAATTTCGCCCCGTTTTGAAAACGGGCGCAAGTTACTCAGAACGGCCCATACTTCAAACCCGGCGAAGAGAAAATACAATACGAAGAAGCTCCCGAGGAAGGCCCAGCGGGCATTTCCCTCCTGCCCGCCACCCCGTAAAAGGTACACCAGCACCAGTGTAAGCGACAAAAGCAGCCGGGCCACCATGGCTCCGAAATAGGCTACTATAAAGTTGTCGGCATCGGCCCGCAACAGCCGCTCGATCATCCGGTAGAGCACCAGCGTGAGCACGAAGAAGAAGGCAAACGTATACACCGTGAACGGGTGGATGACGCGTGGCCCAAACTCGCTGTAGAGCGCATATAGGACAAAGCCCACCAGCAGGCTGAACAGTAAGTAGGTTTTGAGAAAGGGTTTCATAGCGGCAATATGTGGGCGCATTATTGGCTGCCCCTGTCGAAAAACGTCATTGCAGAGCATGTGACGCTTTTCATCCTATTGAAAGTGGTCGGCTGGTTAACTCAACATTCATTCACCCTTGCTCACGGCCCGAATTACGTTGTACAGCGCCGCGAACAGGCCCAGCAGCATCAGACCCAGCGTAAACCAAGGCGTTTTGGTCTGGTAATGCTTGTCGAGCCAATAGCCGGCCCAGGTACTTAGGCCAATGGTAGCGGCCATCTGCACGCCAATACCCGAGTAGCGGGCCACAGCGCGCAGGCGGTCGGAACTGTTATTGGGGTCGTCGGACTTGATAGGGCTGGCCATAACCAATGGGGCAGTAGGATGGGGCGACAAAATTAGGGCTTAGCGCGTTAGCAACGTCTCAAAGCCCCTGCCGGCAACGTCCGGGCAGAAAGCCGTACTTTTACCCAGGTTGCGACGTTGCAGGAAAAACCCAAGCCCCCGAACGAATCGGTGGGTGGCGGGCGTTTTCCGTCCGTCCTTCTTTTCTGCCCCGAGCCTCTCTGCCGCCTTGACGACGACCCCGACGACCCTTCGCGCTGCTCTTTCCCGCCCCTTAGCAGCACTGGCGGCCACCGGGCTGCTGGCCACGCTCCTAGCTGGCTGTGCCGGCTCCGACCGCCGCTCGCTGGTGGGCCGCACCTACGACAACGTGGTGGCCCGCGACAACGCTTACTTCCTGGCCCGCGAGAAGATGCGGCAGGTGGAGGCCAAGCTTAATACGGAGCGCATAAACGATTACAACCGCGTACTGCCGCTGTTTCCGGTGATTGACCAGCCCACGGCCACGCGCCTGACGGCCGATATGGACGACATCATCAAAAAGGCCTCGATACCGGTGCAGTACCGCCCCGGCTCCGACTGGACCGACGACTCCTACCTGCTCATCGGGCAGGCCCGCTACTACAAGCGCGAGTTCGAGGATGCGGCTAAATCGTTCAAGTACGTTAACAGCACCGGCAAAGACCTGAACGCCCGCCACGAGGCGCTCGTCTGGCTTATGCGCACGTTCCTGGCCCTGGATGAGCTGGATAATGTGGCCGCCGTGTCGAACATCCTCGACAAAGAGGTCGGTACCGAGCGTAATGCGCGGGCCCTGTTTCTGACCCGCGCCGAGTACTACCAGCGGGTGAATGAGCCGCTGCTGGCCATTGAGAACCTCGAAAAGGCTATTCCTTATATTGAGGAGAAGAACGAGCAGTCGCGCACCCGTTATGTGCTGGCCCAGCTGTACCAGGCCCAGGGCGACGACAAAAAAGCATACGCCCAGCTCAACCAGATTCTGAAGAAAAACCCGCCGTACGAGCTGGATTTCTACAGCAAGTTGATGCTCGGGCAGGTGTCGGACCTGAACCTGAACGACCGTGCCCGGCTGGATAAGTACTTTGCCAAGCTGCTGAAAGACCCCAACAACAAGGAGTACACCGACAAGATCTACTACGAGATGGGTCGGTTCGAGTACCGGCAGCAGCGCTTCCCAGCGGCTTTGGCGCTGCTCGAAAAGTCGGTGCGCGTACCCAAGGGCAACCCAGCGCAGAAGGCGTATACCCACCTGCTGCAGGGCCGCATCTATTACGAAAACCTGCAGCGCTACCGGCTGGCCGCGGCCTACTACGACAGCACGGTGCAGGCCATGCCCAAAGAAAACCCCACCTACGAAGCCGTGGCCGAACGAGCCGGGATTCTGAAGGATTTTGCTACGCAGCTCACTATCGTAGAAACCCAGGATAGCCTGCAGGCGTTGGCCCGCCTCGGCCCCGACGAGCTGACGGCCCGCCTGACGACCTACGCCGAGGCCGAGCTAGCCGAACGCCAGCGCCAGGCCGACCTGCTGGCCGCCCGCCAGGCCAAGGAGCTGGAGCGCCAGCAGGCCCTGCAGCAAACCGCCGTGGGCCTGGCTCCGGGTCGCGACCTGCAACCCAACATCAACTCCGAAGATTTTCTGGCGAGCAACACTGGGGGTAAGTGGTACTTCGATAATCCAACGGCCCTGAGTACGGCCCGTGGCGACTTTATCAGGCGCTGGGGCGACCGACCGCTACAGGACAACTGGCGCACCGTAACGCAGGCCAGCAGCTCGCCCGTAACGCCACAGGGGGGTAATGTGCCCGTAAGCATTGCCGGCAACAGCAGCACCGCCGTGAATGGCACGGGGTTGAACCCGGGCGGACCCGGAAGCACTACCGAGCCCGCCGCCGACCCGCAGGCCCAGTTGCGCGACCTGGTAAGCCAGTACCGGCAGAACGTGCCGCTGACGCCCGCATTGCTGACTGCCTCCGACGACCAGACTCAGGAGGCGCTGTACCAGTTGGGCGGCATCTATAACCAGCAGCTACGCGAGCCCGAAAGGGCCGTGGAAACCTACGAAACCCAATTGCGGCGCTATCCGCAGGGCCCGCACACGCCCGAAACACTTTACATTCTGTACCTGATAAAAAAGGAGGGCGACGCCACCCAGGCCGAGCAGTACGCGGCGCGGCTGCGGCAGGCCTACCCCAACTCGTCGTATGCCCGCCTGGTGGCCGACCCCGACTACCTGCGGCGCACCTCGGTGGCCAACGCCAAGGTGGCGGTGCTGGTCGATTCGGCTTTTGCGGCCTACAAACGGCAGGATTTCAAGAAGGCCGGCACTACGCTGGACCAAGCCAGGAAGGAGTACCCCGAAACCGACCTCAACGACCAGGTCGCCTACCTGGGGGCGCTATTGAGCGTACGCACTCAGCCGCCGCCCACCGCCAGGGCCGCAGTGGAGAAGTTCTACAAGGACTACCCCCAAAGCCCGCTGGCCGCCAAAGCCGCCACCCTACTCGAAACGTACCAGAAATACGAACAAGGCCAGATTGCCGGCGCCATGGCCAGCACCACCGAGCCGGGTAAGTCAGAGTTCCGGCCCGGCGAGATTGAGCCCCGTTCGGTGCGCCGCTTCCGCCCCGAACCCAGCCCGCAGGCGTTGCTGCCCGCTCCCGTAACTCCGGCTCCGGGGGCCACGCCTACTGGTCGTAACACAGGTGCCCCGGCTGGCACTACCACTCCGTCTTCAGCTACCCAGCCCACACAGCCAGTCCCGACATCAACCGAAACGCCGGTTCCGGCCGAGCCGGTCCCCCCAACTCCACTTACGCCGGCAGAGGAGGCCGTTGCCGCCCGTAGGGCCGCGGCCCAAGCCCGCGCCCGGGGCCGGAAAGTACCCGCCGCACCAAAGAAGACAGCCGAGCCAACTACTCCCGTAGAACCAGCGCCTGTAGTGCCTGCTACTACACCGGCCACCAGCCCCGTCCCCTCTCCCGTAGTCCCGCCTGCTGCTACGCCGCCCCCGGCACCTGCGGCTCCGGTTTCGCCCTACAAAGTCGATTTAGCGGCTGGCCACTCGGTGGTTATCGTACTGGCCAAAGACGCTCCCCAGCTGACCGACATGGCCGCCCAGCTAACGGCTTACAACAGCCGCTTCTACAAATCGAGCAGCCTGCAGGTGCGCCGCCAGGCCCTGAACGCCACTGAAGAAGCTGTTATAGTAGAGGGCCTGGACAACGCCAAGCTGGCCCAGAGCTACGCTCTAAAACTACGCGGACCACAGTCGCCGCTGAGCAAGCTGCGTGGCGCGGGTTACCAAACCCTCGTTGTAGGTATTGATAACCTACCGGTGCTGCTACAGGAAGGAAAGCCTGCCGAATACCAGCGCTTCTACAACCAGAACTACCGCTAGCTCTGAGCTAATATTTGATAATCAGTAGGTAAGAACCGCTTACGGTGCTTCAGGTGAAACCGGCTTGTAGTCTGCCCTGGTTATTGCACCTGCTTTCCTTGCTCCGGAAGTCAGTTCGAGCTTACCAAGTACCCATCACCAATTGAAATCCATGGCTTCTTCTGCCACCAAAAAAACTGCTGCTTCCCGTCCTAAACCTAACCGCCCGGGGCGCTTTACCGGATGGGCCCGCTCATTCTGGATGCTATTCGGGCTCGGACTGATTGGGCTGGTGTTCTACGTGTGGGCCGTCAGTGCGAACTTCCTGAACCTGTTCGGGCGCATGCCCAACCTGAAGTCGCTGGAGAACCCACGCAGCGAGTTGGCTTCGGAAATATACTCGGCCGACAACGTGCTGATGGGCAAATATTTCCGCGAAAACCGCACGCCCGCCGAGTACGAAGACCTGCCCCAGCATCTGGTAGACGCTCTGATTGCTACCGAAGATGCCCGGTTCGAGGAGCATTCGGGTATTGATGCCAAGGCCACCGGCCGGGTGGCGGCCGGCCTGCTGACCGGCGGTAGCGGCGGCGGCGGCTCTACGCTCACCCAGCAGCTGGCGAAGGTGCTGTTCCGCACCCGCGACGACCTCAATGACGGCCTACTCAACGATGTGCCGGGCGTGCGCATGCTGGTTACCAAAACCAAGGAGTGGATTCTGGCCATCCGGCTGGAGCGCAGCTACACCAAGCGCGAAATTCTGCGCATGTACCTCAATACCAACGACTACGGCTCCAATGCTTTCGGCATAAACACGGCGGCTAAAACGTTTTTTGGCAAGCAACCCATGCAGCTGACGCGGCCTGAGGCCGCCACACTGGTGGGCGTACTCAATGCGCCTACGCGCTTTAGCCCCAAGTTCAATCCCGACCGCTCGCGCGCCCGCCGCAACTGGGTGCTGCGCCAGATGAATAAGTACGGCTACGTTGACGACCAGCAGTTGCGGGCCGACACGCTGCAGCCTATGAAACTCGACTACCAGGTAGAAAACCAGAACGAGGGTATTGCGCCCTATTTCCGGGTGGAGGTGAGCAAAGAGCTGCGCCAGTGGGCCAAGGAAACCGACCACGACCTGTACTCCGATGGCCTGAAAATATACACCACCATCGACTCGCGGATGCAGAAGTATGCCGAGTCGGCCGTGGCGGAGCACATGAAGCTACAGCAGAAGTGGTTTGAGCAGCAGTGGAAGGGCCAGCAACCCTGGCGCGACGAAAGTGGCCGCGTGATTCCGGGCTTTCTGGCTACCTCCATCAAGCGTACCGGCCGATACCGCTCGCTGCAGGGGCGCTTCCCTGACCAGCCCGACTCGGTGAAGTACTACTTAAACAAGAAGTACCCGATGAAGGTCTTCAACTGGAACAGTCCCAACAATGAGAAAGAGGTGACGATGTCGCCGATGGACTCGCTGGCCTACTACAAGCGGCTGATGCGGGCGGGCTTCATCGCCATCAATCCGCTTAATGGCCGCGTTAAGGCCTGGGTAGGCGGCGTCAACTACAAGTATATCAAGTACGACCACGTGCGCCAGGGCAAACGCCAGCCGGGCTCCACGTTCAAGCCGTTCGTATATGTGGCCGCCATCGACCAGGGCTACTCGCCCTGCTACCAGCGGCCCGACGTAGCGGTTACCTTCCCCGCTGTTGCCGGCCGGGCCTCCTACACGCCCCGCAACTTCGAGGGGTCGTACTCGGGCCGCACTTTCACGCTCCGGGAAGCCATGGCGCGTTCTATGAACTCGATTACGGCCTGGGTGGTACAGAAGCTGGGCCCCGAAACAGTGGTCAGCTACGCCAAGCGCCTGGGCATTACCTCGCCCATCGAGGCGGTGCCGGCCGTGGGCTTCGGCTCGTCCGATGTAAGCGTGTACGAGATGGTGGGCGCCTACAGCACGTTCGTCAACAAAGGCATCTGGACTTCGCCGGTGATGGTAACGCGCATCGAGGACAAGAACGGTAATGTGCTGCGCGAATTCGTGCCCCAAACCCGCGAGGCCTTGAGCGAAGAAACGGCCTACCTGATGACCTATATGCTGCGCGGCGCTACCGAGGAGCGCGGCGGCACCAGCATCATCCTCAAAACCGGCTTCAAGTTTCCGTATGAGATGGGCGGTAAAACCGGCACCACCAACAACTACTCCGACGGCTGGTTTATGGGCCTCACGCCCGATCTGGTGTGCGGCATGTGGGTGGGCGGTGAAGACCGCAGCATTCACTTCCGCAACGGCTTTTACGGCCAGGGTTCGCGCATGGCCTTACCCATTTATGGCCTGTTCATGAAGAAGGTGTACGCCGACAAGAGCCTCGACATCAACACCGGCGCCTTCCCCAAGCCCGCCAATCTCACCATCGAAACGGATTGCTCGCGCTATTACGGCGGCCCCGGCGGCCAGCGCGACACCATCCCGAGCAGCGAGAAGCTTAACCAAGTGAAGATGGAAGACTTGAGCGGCGAGGACATCTAGCCTCGCGGATGGTCGCTGGCTTTCTGCTCAATGCACTGACTTTTATGAAATGTGGCCGGGACATCTCGGCCACATTTTTTGTTGGTCGTTTGGTGCAACTTACCTGAAGCTACCAGCGGCTTTCCTCATTCGCGCATCTTCTGCCGAGCCGCAAGCGTAGCTTTATATTGTTCTGTGCTTCTACCAAGAACCTGCGTAATCAGCTGAAAAATCAGCGAAACTCTGTGATGTTATGGCCGCCTCTCCCGAGCTGCAAGACCAAATTCGCCAACTCCCGCACCGTCCGGGGGTGTACAAGTACTTTGGCGACGAAGACACAATTATCTACGTGGGCAAGGCCATTGACCTGCGCAAGCGAGTCAGCAGCTACTTCACCAAACAAGACCACAACAAGAAAACCCAGCAGCTGGTCAAGAACATCCGACGCATCGAATTCACGATTGTAGACTCGGAATCGGATGCGTTTCTGCTCGAAAACAACCTCATCAAGCAGCACCAGCCCAAGTACAACATCCTGCTCAAAGACGGCAAGACCTACCCTTATCTGCTGCTGACCAACGAGCGGTTTCCGCGTCTGATACCCACCCGCACCAAGCGCCCCGGCGACGGCCACTACTACGGCCCCTACGCCAACGTGACGGGCATGAACCTGCTGCTGGAGCTGATGCGGGCGCTGTACCCGTTGCGTACCTGCACTTATAACCTCTCGGAGGCCAACATCGAGGCTGGCAAGTTCAAAGTGTGTTTGGAGTACCACATCGGTAACTGCAAAGGCCCCTGCGTGGGCAACCAGGATGAGGAAACGTACAACCAGTACATCCAGCAAATCCGGCAGATTCTCAACGGCGACCTGCGCCTACCCAAGCAATACTTCCGCGAGCGGATGGCGCAGGCGGCTCAGGAGCAGCAGTACGAGCTGGCCCACCAATTTAAGGTGAAGCTTGACAAGCTCGACGAGTTCCAGAGCAAGAGCACCATCGTCAATGCCAACCTGACGAATATTGACGTGTTTGCTATTGCCTCGAACGAGAAGTCGGCCTTCATCAGCTACCTCAAGGTGATGAATGGCAGCATCGTGCTCACCCAGTCGGTAGAGGTACAGAAGAAGCTCGACGAGCCCGATGACGAGATTCTGGCCGTGCTGGTGATGCAGATGCGCGAGGAGTTCGAGAGTGAGTCGAAGGAAATCCTGACCAACGTAGCCTTACCGCCCTTGCCGCTGCCCGGTGTAGCAATAGCCCAGCCCCAGATTGGCGACAAGCGCAAGCTGCTGGAGCTAAGCCTCAAAAACGTGCTTTACCTGCGCAAGGAAAAGGAGAGCATGAACGACCGGAGCAAGGACCTCAATGAGGTGCGCATCATGGAAACTATCAAGAAGGATTTGCGCCTGACTGAGCTGCCCAAGCACATCGAATGCTTCGACAACTCCAACTTCCAGGGCGACAATCCGGTGGCCGCTATGGTGTGTTTTCGCAACGCTAGGCCCAGCAAAAAGGACTACCGGCACTACCATATCAAAACCGTTATCGGCCCCAACGACTTCGACTCGATGTACGAAGTGGTCACGCGCCGCTACCGCCGCCTCACCGACGAAGGATCCAGCCTACCCCAGCTCGTCATCGTCGATGGTGGTAAGGGCCAGCTCAGCATGGCCGTCAAAGCCATTAAGGACCTCGGCCTATGGGGTCAAATGGCCGTAATCGGTATCGCCAAGCGCCTCGAAGAAATCTATGTACCCAACGATCCGCTGCCACTCTATATCGATAAGAAGAGCGAGAGTTTGCGCTTATTCCAGCGCATGCGCGACGAGGCCCACCGCTTCGGCATCACCTTCCATCGCGACCGCCGCGACGCGGGCACCCTCAAAACTGAGCTCACCGACGTGAAAGGACTCGGCCCCGTCACCGCCGACAAACTCCTGCTCAAGTTCAAATCGGTCAAGAAAATCCGCGAGCTGTCTGAAGCCGAGTTGGTAACTGAAGTCGGCAAAGCTAAAGCCCGCATCTTGGTCGAATACTTCAGCCAAACCGACGCGGCTGTATAAGGAACATTAGTAAGTTAAAAAGCAACAGGCCCCGACCAAATTTGGTCGGGGCCTGTTGCTTTTTAACTGTTGTGCTTCTGGAAGGCGTCCGCGTCTGCGTCATCCTATCATCTGCAACACCTGTGATTTAGAAAGACCACAGGTTGTACTCGTATTCAATCAGGTCGGCGGCGGCTTGCTGCGAGGCGAGGATGCCCTGCTGCTGGCTGCCATAGATTTCGTCGAGGCGCGAGTCGGTCGGGTTCGACACCTTCACGATATAGGAGTTGAACAGCCACAGCTCGAATGCATCAGCCAGGTTCTTGTGCTGGGCATCGTTCTGGGGATTGAACCAGATAGCCTTATCGGGGTTGGCCCGGAACACGCGCACCAAGTCGCTGTACTTGAAGCTGGCAATCGGCTTCTCAATGCCCGCCGTATTGGCGCTTAGCGTAGAAGGTACCAGCAGAGTTATTGACTTGATGTCGTGATACATTCTCGACCGTTTCTTGTCGAAAATCATATCCTCCTTCAATTCCATCTGGTAGATATCCTTGGGACGATAACCATAGCTGGGGGCCGCGGCCGGAGCTGCATTGGCCGCACCTTTCTTAGCAGGAGCGCCCCAATCATCAGTTGATTCGTTGGAGAAGCCTGCAGCCTTTTCCTCCTCGCTGAGGCCAGCAGCAGCCTCCTGATACGACATGTTGCTTACTACCTCCGCTGAGGACAGCGTAGTGGTTAGCGAGTCGTTACGGTAGGCCTGCAGTTCGCCGCGTTTTACGGCATCGAGGATGATACCGCTAATTTCGCGGCCCTCGGAGAACATGGGCTTGTTCTGCTTCTCACGCAGATCAATTGCCCGCCAAATCGTTTTGCGGAACATAATGTCCGAACTCGGAATTGGACGGTACGAGCCGTTGCTGCTCGCGGTAGTAGCTTGTTCCTGCGCCGAAGCTGCCACCGACAGCATAAGACCAGCCGCCAGAGCGGCGAAAGAAAGGACCTTGTTCATACCAAAGTAGTTGAAAGGATTCGGGTAATAAGTAGTGGGTTCAAATAAAGCCGGGAGGGCCAATGCATCCTTCCCCACTACCCAATATCCATACCAACGTTTAGTTCAGCGGAATATTGAACACTTTGGACATTGGCACATCCTCAACGTTACCCTGGAAGTTCTGGCGCTGAACGCCCTTCACTTCGATGTAGAGTCGGTCACCCTCACGAGCAGCATTCACTACAGCTGTCAGATCAGCATTGGGGCCGCTTACGGGAATCATTGGGATGGCCGGACGCTTACCGCGAACCAGCGTTACCTCGTAGCGCGATACCCGGAATCGGGCGTCGTCGGGCAGGAAAGTAGCGAAGCTAGCATCTGGCACCGCCTTCAGGTTCATGTTGCGCACGGCCGTAATAGGCGTGCCCTGCTTTTCGTTAGCCGGACGACCGCCCACCCAGCACTGAATATCGGGCTTAGGAATGCGGCGCACCTCGAATTTCTGCGAGCCGATGGGGTTGCCACCGCTGCTTACGCTCAGCGTTACTTCGCTGGCGTTAGGCACCAGCGTTACTTCGCCTTTGGAAGCACCTTTAATGGTAGCTGCACCGGTAGCCGAGAAGCTCGGGTCATACTGGGCACCCAAAGCGGGTACGTTTACGCTCAGCTTGTTGCCGCACCGGAAATACAGCGCCTGCACCGAAGCCGACTGAATCTGCATTACCGGCTTGGTAACGGTGTAAGGCATCGTCACTTTGAAAGTGGTGTCGCGGCCGTTCTGCTTGAAACGGATAGTACCCGTCCAGCTGGCTTTGGCGTTGCCATCCTTATCAAAGTTGCCCGGACGAGCTGTGAACTCCACTTTGGCGCGGCCATCAGGGCCTACCGAAACTGGCGAGCCGTTGAGGGTCATACTAGGATTGAGGCCCGAGGCCGAAGCCGTCAGGAACAACTCGGCTTTGTACTTAGTGCCGGCCGCTACCGTGTTCGATTCAGCGCTGGCAAAAGCTCCGATTTTGTCGAATACGATGATGGTACCACCTACTCTATCTGACAGCACTTTTAGCGCGTCCGACTCGTATTTCAACACTTCAGCTTCCTTCTGCGACAGTACAGCCAAAGCGGCTACTACCGGCGTGTTTTCGAAGTTGAGCTGGGCGAAGTTTTTGTTCTTCTGCTTCTTTTCTACCACCATCGGATCCTGACCGGCGTCGAGGGCCAAGGGCGTAACGCCGGGAATGATGCCTTTGATGTAATCGGAGTACTTGTTCAGCTCTCCTTTCATCTTGTAGCCGACACCGTCCTTGTTGGCACCCAGCATCAGCTCGGCCACCTTGTCTTCGGCACTCATGTTGGCAAACTCGTTTTTGCCTTTGTTCTCCGTTTTAGTGAGGAGTTGGTCCCGCACCGAAGCCAAATAGGCAATGGTTTCTTTGGTACGCTCGCGCACTTCCTGGCTCTGCTTGAACACCGCCACATCTTTGGGCTGGTTTCGTGCTTTTTCTACCTGGGCCTGAATACCCTTTACCGTTCCGTCGTTCGCCTTCGATACCTTCCCGTTGATAGAGGAAAGGCTGTCGTCGAGGAATTTAAATTTTAACAGAATTGCTGAATCTACCTGCAAGGCCAGAAGCGCGGTGAGTACCAGGTACATCATCCCGATCATCTTCTGCCGTGGAGTTTCCTTTTCTCCCGCCATCTTGTATGCCTGTTGCTATACTATATGAGTGTTGACTTGCTATACCGGATGCGGCTTAGCTACCGGCCCGCATGGCGTTCAGCATGTTGCCGTACACGCGGTTGAGCGAACCCAAGTTGGAAGTCAGGTTAGTTACTTCGGTCTTGAACTGATCGGTTTCCTTGCCAGCTTCGGTCAGGTTCTGCATGGCCTGGGCCAGCGTTCCGTAGAACTGGTTCATGGACTTGAGGTGCGAGTTGGCATCCTGCAGTTCCATTTCGTACACGGCGTTGAGTGCACCCAGGTTCTTGGTTACGTTCTGCACCTGGAGTTGGTAGGCACCCGCATCGGCGGTGGCGTCGGCCATCGTGCTCATAGCATCGGCCGTCTTCGAATACGAATCGTTGATGCGTTCCAGTGACTGGGCAGCCGAGCGAACTTTGGTCGTGTATTCGTCGGTAGCGTTGGTAGCGTCGCCTAAGCCGGCAAGCTGCTGGGTGGTAGTGCTGAGGCGGTTCAGGCCCTGGCCCAGCGAATTGATGGCTTCGGGGGTTACATTCGCATCCTTCAGCATGTCGTCAAGCTTACGGGTCAGGCCCGTGCCGCCATTGTCCTGCTGCAGGAAGCTGGCGTTACCAGTGGAAGGGTCATATCCCTCACTCAGCTCAGGGTAAACCATTGACCAGTCAACTTCCTTGGACGTAGGCTGGAACGCACTCAGAAAGAAGATAACAGCCTCAGTGCCCAAACCCACGATGAGCATTTCGCTGGCACCATCCCAGTGCTGAATTTTGAATAGAGCTCCTACGATTACGACTGCTGCGCCGATACCGTAAATTTTGGGCATCAATACATCGTACAGGAAATTACCGCCTTTAGCTGCCATTTGATTGTGTTGTTGAAGAAGAAGTGGTGAGGTATAAAAGGAGTCTTAAAGAAAAGCTGACTGGCCTAACGGCTGCCACCCGAACCAATCTGGATCATGGCGGTGCGGAAACCGATATAAGAGCGGGCCGAATCCTGGTATTCGAAATTGCGGGTTCCCGTCTCCAGGAAATACGCAATGTCCTTCCACGAACCGCCACGCACTACTTTGCGGGGCTCGTTATCATCAGGGTTAGTCGGGTTCATATCCCATACCACTGGCACAGAAGCTTCCATATAGGCATCGTCGCACCACTCGCCTACGTTGCCCGACATATCATACAGGCCGAAATCGTTAGGGAAGAACGAGGCAACCGGAGCCGTGTAGGCATGTCCGTCGGAAGCATAGTCGCCGCGGCCAGGCTTGAAGTTGGCCAGCATGCAACCGTTGGAGTTCCGCATGTAAGGACCACCCCAAGGGTACGTGGCTAGGTCGCGGCCACCACGGGCGGCGTACTCCCACTCAGCCTCCGAAGGCAAACGGAAATTAGGATAAGGGGCCAGACCGGCTTCTTCGTTGGCCTGGTTTTTTAGCTTGGTACGCCAGTTACAGAAATACTTGGCCGCAAACCAGTCAACGCCTACTACGGGGTAGTCGTCGAAGGCCGGGTGCGTGTAGTAATACTCCATCAGCGGGTCACCCATGTGGTAAGTGAAGTCGCGCACCCATACCGTCGTATCGGGGTAGAGCTCGGTCATTACGTACTCCTCACCCAGCACGTCAATCGAGTCCTGCCGGATGGCATTCATGAACTGGCGATACTGGTTGTTGGTGATTTCCGTCTCATCCATGTAGAAGCCGGCAATAGTTACCTGCTTGTTCATGTTAACCATGGAGGCCGAAATGTCCTGGTCGGTCTGTCCCATGTGGAAAGTACCACCAGGGCAGGGAACCATGCCGTAGGGCACTTCCTGCGGGTTAAATTCTGGCCGGTCTTCTGCGCCCACCAAGTCGCCGGTAGGGCCTTTGCTGAAACCGCACCCGCCCAACAGCAGAGCCGAGAAAGCGACAAGGGGCAGGATGAAAAACTTATTCATTATGAAAAGTAAAAAGACGACCGAGGGGGATAACCAAAGATTACAATTTTTCGGGCTGGCAAATCTAGTGAATCATCCGTTGGTACGCAAGCAATCCGCCCAACACTACACATTTGTCTACCAACTAAAGTATCAGCCGGTTAAACGATTGCTAGACCCGTTTGGCCGGTTGATTGAGCCAATATTTCATTTTCTGCAGCTACAGCACATTTTCTCCTCTTCAAAACAGTCTGCTAGAAGCTATACCGGGGTGTCCGGATAGCTGGCCGGATATTTAAGCTTGGTTTAGGCAAGCGGTAACTCAACATTATCTCAAATGAGCTCGTTGCTTTTGCTTCTTGGCCAAATGCAATTAGGTCATAGGCTAATCCCAACCGAAGCGCATTGTCCTGAGCGAAGGAAACTCCTCCCAGAGCCGTAAACGCATCTCCTGAGCGGTAGCCCAGGCCGCCCCAGAACCGGTCATTGAACGTGGCCCTAGCTCCTACCTCATACGAAGCATTACGCAAAGTCAGTTTGTCGCTGTCGCCAAATTCTCCCGGCAGCACGAGCTTCACTAGTGCAGTCGGGGTAATCACAACGTCCGAAGTCAGATCAATATTGTAGCCACCAGTCAGGTAGACATGGTTCTCAGTCAAATATTGCGCCGTTTTTTCGTTGGCGATGCCCTCACTCTTAAAGCGGTAGCCCGAACGCAGCAGATTGTTCATGCTCAGGCCGGCATAAAATTTTGGTGCTTCGTACCAGACACCTACCCCCGCATCAAATTTAGCATCTGAACCCTCCCGCGGCACGGCTATATCGTTCTCGTCGTTGAACCGGTATGTGCCGTGATAAATATTATTGAGCAGGCCTTGAATCCCGAGACCAAGTATGCCCTCGCCCAACTTGAGATGGCGCGAGTACGAGAGCTGCACGTTGGTCGTATATAACTCGGCAATCCGGTCTCGATAGATACCTATTCCCAAACCACCGGCCAGCACCGGCACTGGCAGGGAGGCCGTGAGGGAGGCCGTAGTAGGCGAACCACCGGAATCGAAGGAGGCATCGTAGCCATAATACTGAATGCGGCCGATGCCAGTGATTTCGCCGTAGCCTTTCACACCAGCATAAGCCGGGTTCAGATGCATGCCATTGAACCCATAGTGGCTGAACTGCGGCTGTTGCTGAGCAGTGGCTTTGCCCATGATCAACAGCGCTCCGGCGCATAGTATATATCTTTTCATATAATCTGCCGTGAGTCAGCCCCGGAGTAGTAGCGGGCCTACGTTCCCAAATGTAACGAAAAACCGCGCTAAATTTTTCATTAAACTCACGAAGTAAACAGCTTTTGCAGGCACCGTCTGCCCCTGCCGTATCTGCCCTTTGTTCTCCGATTTATACTTTACCGGCAGTTTTAGGCGAACCGTTATTCTGATGCAGCCGAATGTAGGCTTCAATAGCGCCCGTCATGGAAGGTGCGTTGGGATGCGGAGCTTCAATATCGAGTAGCAGGCCCGCGTCAAGTACGGCTTTGGCGGTAGTGGGGCCAAAGGCAGCAATACGCGTGTTGTTCTGTATGAAGTCGGGGAAATTGACGAACAGCGAGGTGATGCCTGAAGGGCTAAAAAAGGCAATACAATCGTATTTCACGTCAGTCAGGTCCGAAAGGTCGGCGGCAACGGTACGGTAAATGACCGCCTCGCTGAACTTGAACTTGTTTTCGCGCATAAACTCCGGAATATCATCCTTGCGGATGTCGGAGCAAGGATACAGGAACGTTTCGCCCTTGTGCTTGCGAATGACGTCGAACATATCGGCAGCCGTGCGCTGGCCCACAAACAGCTTGCGCTTACGCAGCACAATATATTTCTGCAGGTAATTAGCTGTCTGCTCCGAAATGCAGAAGTACTTCATTTCGGCCGGCATCTCGATTTTAGCCTCTTGACAGATGCGGAAGAAGTGGTCGACAGCGTTGCGACTGGTAAAAATAATGGCCGTGTGCTCCGAAATGTTGACCTTCTCTTTGCGGAAATCTTTGTAGGAAACCGGCTGAACGTCAATAAATTCACGAAAGTCTACCTTAATACCATACTTTTCAGCAATTGAAAAATACGGTGAAACGTCGCTGGTCGGCTTTGGTTGGCTGACCAGGATAGTGGCTATAGGAACGGCATGACGGCCTTTTCCCGGCTGGTCTTTATTGTCGGCCATTGGGTAGAGAATGAGGGTAAAATCTGGAGCGATAAGGAAGCGTTAGAAAGCGGGGAAGAGCGGCGTGAGTACCTGATTAATAGGTAAAAACGATTAATTTGAGCAAAATGACCAACGGAATCACTTCTGTGGCGCAAAGGTACGAAAACAAATGTAGATTCAGGAGTGACCTTTTACGGTGCAGCGTCCGGGCTACACGCCATACGGTGCCAACCAACAGCAAGGAAACCACCCCGTTGGACACCCATAGTACCGTTTCGGGCAGTTGCCGGTTAAGCCCTAAGTAGAGCAGCATCACGCCAGGCAGAAACAGCCCCATGAACAGCACCGTGCGAATAAACTCGCGGTACTGAATCGTGACCAGCTCAGCCACGTCGAAGATGTAACCCATTGACTCCAGAAACAGGTACTTGCCCAGCACGAAGGCCGCAACCAGCGCCGTGTAAAGCAGCACTTTCACCACAATAGTCGATTCGGCCACGTCGAACAGGCGGCGCAGGATTACGATATTTTCGATGTTAGTATGGATGGCCACCAACAGCAACGCAAACGACAGCGCAAACAGCAGCACTAGCACCAAGTTGAGCCAGGTGAGAGTAGGTTTTACCAGAAAATCCTGTTCGGCTGTTCCCTTGCCCCAAAGGCCTTCTAATTGGTAAATGCGGGCAAAACCTGGCTGGTAAGTAGCCCGCAGCCCTCCGTAGCCCAAACCAATGAGCAGCAAAAAGCCCAAAAATACGTTCTGGCCCTGGTGCCCCCGGGGCCTCGGTTGCGCTCCGGTTGTCAGCGCCTCCCGGGTCCCAACAGGATTTTCGGCCGGAGCCAAAGCGTTCTGAAAAGAGGTGAGGTTGGGAACGGCCTCGGGGTGCCATACGCACAGCAGGTACAGCTTGCCCTGCTGAGCCCCGGCGGGCAATAACGCTGCCAGGTCGAGAGTGTAAGAAGCTGGAGCAGGAGCCGTGAAAACGAGCTGGTTATTGAGAAACAAACTCAGGTCTTTGCGGGCCGTGAAGGTAATGGGCAGCGGCCGGCCGGGCCGCACGCTCAGCCACTGATAATAAGCCTGCTCGGGGGCATGGTAGTTGGGCAGGTATAGTACCAGCCGGTTACGGTTCGGATCCTTGATGAGCCAGTCGGTAGTGAGGCCGGACCGGGGCGGCGGCGGCAGCCGGCGGTACTCGGCAGCCCCGGCTACCAGCGGAAATACCCCCAGCATCAGCAGCAGTAACCACAAGTTCCGAATGAAGAGCGAGCAGCGCACGAAGTTGGTAACTGGGTTTATACAGGCAGTAACGAACAAAATACTCCCGGCACCTTCACTGCTACGCGCCTGCACTCAGGAGGCGATACGCTGACGCTCGGCCCGGCTGTGGTATACTCCCAACAGCAGGCTCAGTAGCAGCGAGAAGCCAACCAGCAGCCCAATCAGCATCATACTACCAAGGTAGGCGAAATTGATGACCAGCAGGATAACAACGACGTTAAGCAGGCCCAGTAGCATAACCGTGCTGATTTGCTGGAAACCCATGGCCAGAATGCGGTGGTGTACGTGGTTTTTGTCGGGCGAGAAGGGTGAACGGCCAGCCATCATACGCACGATAAACACGCGTAGGGTATCAAAAAGAGGCACAAACAGAATACCCAGCGCCACGGCCGGCGACGCGCTGCCAAATGGCTGGCCTACTTTCAAGCCCATCTCAATAAACTGAATGGTGAGGATGGACACGATAAAGCCGCAGACCAGCGAGCCGGTGTCGCCCATGAAAATACTGGCCCGGTGGAAATTGTAGCGCAAAAAACCTAAAATGCCGCCCACCACGCATACCGCCACGAACGCGTAGTTTTGAAAACCAGGCCCGCCGTATTGATAGAAATAGTAGCCGAAGGTACTCACGATAATGAGCACAATGGAGCCCGCCAGCCCATCAAGGCCGTCGATGAGGTTGATGGCGTTGGTGATGCCGACAATGGCAAAAAAGGTGAAGGCGTAGCTGATGCCGATTGGCAACTCGCCAATGCCCAAAATACCCTGGAAGCTGGTAATGCGCACGTCGGCCATAATCATTACCACGCCGGTTGCCAGCAGCTGGCCTACAAACTTCTTGGCCACTGAAATACTCACCAAATCGTCTTTCAGGCCCACGAAAAACAATACAATGCAGCCAGCCAGCAGCTGTTGCACTCCATTATCGAGCGGAGCGAAGATGGTGAGAGCCGACATGAAACCGGCAAAGACGGCTACCCCACCCAAACGCGGCGTCAGCGACTCATGCACGGTCCGCACATTGGGCGTATCGAGCATGTTTTTGAGGTGGGCGATGTAGATAATGGACGGCACGGCGAACATAGCTACCAGAAAGGCCCACAGAAAAGATAGGCTCAACTGTATTCCGAGTGCGTTCATAGAGATGGTTGGCGCTTGTGACAAAAGATTGTTGCTGCCGGAACGGAGCAGACAGACTAAAGAAGACTGGTTTAAGTAGCCAAAATCCCCTGCGGAATAAGCACGCTGATAGGTTTCAGCTGCTCAAAGCCAACGGAATCGGGGGCAAACACAAACTTCCTATCAAACACCTGACCATCTATGTAATAGCTGACCCAGTACTGGTTATGCAGATGGAACAGCGCCGAGTCGAGGGCTTCGATGGGAGCAGCGGCGTGCGGCGGCACTTCGGGCAGCGCGTGACGCAGCGTGGAGGTACGGATGGCTTCTCCCTGCGCATCGGTACCGTAGCCGTTCGAGCTGACGATGACGTTCTGCAGGGGCTGGTCATTGTCGTTGAGCAGGAACACCTGCCAGCCTAGTGCCTCGGTCGTGGCTGTGGCCGCCTGCTCGTCGGGCGTTACGGCCACGCCAACTCCCACAACGGGCCGAAAGGGTATATCTTTTTTCATGAACTCACGGAAATCAGGTCGGAGGCGAACAGAGCAGCAAAGTGTGGCATCAGGCGCTCCTGCACTTCGATAAGGGGCACAACGTGGCCTAGTTCGTGTTGCAACGAGGTAACCGCTTTGTCGGTTATGCCGCAGGGCACAATGTGGCCAAAATAGCTCAGGTCGGTGTTTACGTTGAGGGCGAAACCATGCATGGTTACCCAACGGCTGCACTTTACGCCCAACGCACAAATTTTGCGCGGGTTGGACGCTCCCTCCTCAAAATCGAGCCAAACCCCGGTAAGCCCGGCAATGCGGCCGGCGCGCACGCCGTAATCGGCCAGTGTGAGGATAACGGCTTCTTCGAGCAGCCGCAGGTAGCGGTGTATGTCGGTAAAGAAATTGTCGAGGTCGAAGATGGGGTAGCCTACCAATTGCCCAGGGCCGTGGAAGGTAATATCGCCGCCGCGATTGATGCGGTGGAAGGTGGCGCCGTAAGCGGCTAAACCGGCATCATCGAGCAACAGGTGCTCCGGCTTGCCGCTTTTACCCAACGTATACACCGGCGGATGCTCGCAAAGCAGCAAGTGGTTGAGTGTGGCAACCGAAGGCTCACCACTTTCAGCAGCAAGCCGGTTTCGGGTTTTCAGGGCCAGCGTTTCGGCCAGCAACTGCTCCTGCAACTCCCAGGCAGACTCATAATCAACCCGGCCCAGCAGCCGCACCAGCACTTGGCGGTTCTGGCCGGCGCTGGCCGGCGCTGCTCCGGCTGCCGGTTGGGCTTTGGGAGCAGGGTTCGGAATGGCGCAAGTAGAGAATATGGTGCTCATGACGGGTTAAGCAGGCAGAACGCGGGGGGGCCAGGAATACAGCAGCAGCCTTTATCTTGGCTGTCAGCAAATTGTCAGTTTCTGACTGACCGGATGCAGACGTGTTTTTTCCAAGAAAAGTCAGCAACAGCCCGGCACAGAACCAAGTATGGCCGGTTTCAAATGGCAAACAAAGGTACTAGATTTCGGCCCAACCCGGTACTCGAACTGCTGGCTCCTCTGCCCTGCCGAGCTTCTCTCTACCTATAGTATCTCCCACCATGCTCATTCCATCCCACCAACTCGGCCATGATGGCGAGGAGGCTGCGTTGCATTACCTGCTGGCCCAAGGCTACGAGCTACTGTACCGCAACTTCCGTTTCCGCCGGGCCGAAGTGGATTTGGTGATGCGCCAGCAGCCCGCTCTGCTGGTGCTGGTAGAGGTAAAGGCCCGCTCGTCGGAGCGCTATGGCTACCCCGAAGAGTTTGTAACCGAGCGCAAGCGGCAGTTATTGCGCTTGGCCGCCGAGCATCTGCAGGAAAGTTTGGCTTGGCCCACCGACATCCGGTTTGATATTGTGGCCCTCACCCCGGCCGCCGCCGGCCTACGAGTAGAGCATTTTGAGGACGCTTTTTATTAAGGCGCGCAGCACAGCGGAGGATGCGGATATTACCCCTCACGCTGTTCTGCGCGCCACCCGCAACCTGGGTTACTTGCTTGCTTTCTCCCGATTATCGAGCTTGTCCTTTTCGTAGATGAGGACGCCGTTGCGGTTGTACTCTTTGAGCAACACCGGCTCCTTTACTTCCGGCTCGTAGCCCGACTCGCCGTAGCTGTACACGTAATGGCGGCGGTCCTTCAGGTTGCGAAAGCCCCAATAGTTTATCCATTCTCCCACGCGCTTGCCATTCTCAAACTGACCTTCCCACTCGCGCTTGCCAGTAGCCAGAAAGCGGATGTAGTCGCCCTCCATCTGGCCGTTGAGATAAGGCACTACCTCTTTCAGTTGCTTGCGGGCAGCGTCGTAGTAGGTTACGTTGGCATCGCGCGGGAAGCCCCGCTCGTAGTGGGTTTTGGCAGTCAGAATGTTGTCGGGCGTGAGCTTCTCCCAACGCAGGTGGCGGGTGCCATAGGCGAAGAAACCAGTTTCGATGACTTTGCCGCCGCGCAGCTTTTTGTAGGGGCCATGCATCACCTTATCGGTGGCCGGGTTCAGCTCGCCGCTGGCCTTAAATACTTTGCGCTTGCGCGGATTGTAGTAGTATACTGCCAAGGCCATAGGGTCGGGCTGCCGGAAGGTGCGCAGGTAGTAGAATATTTCCACCTCCTGCCGCTTGCCTTTCTGCCCCGACTTGGTGTAGCCCTTTTTGATAGGCTCACTCAGGAAGATATTCTTCTTTTTCTTAGGCTTGCGCTGGGCGGCGCGCTCCTTAGAACGTGCAGCCCGCTCCTGCTCCTTGGTCAGCGTCACCCGCTTGCCGCCCAGCGTTGGGGCCGCAGCCGTGTCGGCAGTCGTGGTGAGGCTGTCGGGGGCCGCGGCTAGCTGGCCGGCAGCATCGGGCTGGCTGTTGAAGGAAACAGTTTTGCGCGAGCAGGAAGCAGAAGCCCCGGCCAGTAGCAGAAGCCCCGGCAGTAGCAGGGCCGGCAAGGAAGTTAATCGGAACAGACGCATGTAGGAAATCGGGCAGAATTCATTCGGAGCCAGAAACGTAAAGATAACCGGATTTGGTACCAGCTCGCCCCGCCAAAACGGAACGGCAGCCCGACAACGCTAACTCCTCCCCCAGCAAGTTCCCGGCCGTGCTATCGGGAATACACTTTACTTTCGCCTTGCATAAGCCTATGCACACAAAACCCTGACGACTAATGCCATCAGGGTTTTATGCCGCTTAGAACTTTATATACCCTCTAAAGCTACTCGGCAGCCAGCAAATCGGCGCTACGCTTCACGAAGGCAGTCAGGGCCTCCCCTTTCAGCATGCCCTGGGCCAGCAGTGCCAAGTCAAAGGCCTGGCGGGCCAGCTTGCTGCCGGCCTCAGCCTCGGCACTCAGCACGCGCTGCGTAACCGGGTGGTTGGCGTTTACGCTCACGGTGTAGGAGTCGGGCAGTGAGCCGAACATCTGCATGCCGCCACCGCCGCCGGTGCGCTGCATATCCTTCATGCGGCGCATAAACTCGGGCAGCGTGATGATAACGGGCGCATCTTGGGGAGAAAGCGCCTCTACCTGCACGTGCATGTGTTCGTTGCTGATGGCCTGCTTGAACACATCGGTCAGGCGAGTTTTGTCGTCCTCGCTCAGTACGCTTTCGGGCGCGTCGTCCTTCTCGATGAGTTTGCCAGTCGTTTCAGCGTCCACTCGCTTAAAGGTCGTTTTTTCGAGCTTCTGCTCCAGCTGACCAATGAAGTGCGAATCGAGCGGGCCGTCGAGTACGAGTACGTCGTAGCCGCGGTCCTGGGCAGCCTGCACAAAGCCGTGCTGGGCCTCGGCGTCGGTGGTGTAGAGGATAACCGTCTGCTCGTTCTTGTCCTTCTGGTTGGCCTGCACGAACTCCTGGTACTGGGGCAGCGTGAAAGCCTTGCCGGCTATGTTCTGCACCAGCACGAAATCCTTAGCCTTCTCGTAGAACTTCTCGTCCGAGAGCATGCCGTATTTCACAAACATGCCGATATCCGACCACTTCTGCTCGTAGCCTTCGCGGTCTTTGCGGAACAGCTCGGCCAGCTTGTCGGCTACCTTCTTGGTGATGTACTGGTTGATTTTGCGCACCGCACCATCGGCCTGCAGGAAGCTGCGCGACACGTTGAGCGGGATGTCAGGCGAGTCAATCACGCCGTGCAGCAGCATCAGGAACTCGGGCACCACATCCTTCACCTCATCGGTAATGAACACCTGACGCGAGTAAAGCTGGATTTTATTGCGCTGCAGCTGCAACTCATCCTTCACCTTCGGGAAGTAGAGAATACCCGTCAGGTTGAAGGGATAATCCACGTTGAGGTGAATCCAGAACAGGGGCGGCTCCGAGAACGGGTAAAGCTCCTGGTAGAATTTCACGTAATCCTCGTCGGTAAGGTCGGCGGGCTGCTTGGTCCAGATGGGCTTGGTCTGGTTGATAACCTCGCCCTCAAACTCAATCTCGATGGGCAGAAACTTGCAGTACTTGGTGAGGATACCCTTTAGGCGGGCTTCCTCCAGAAACTCATCCGAATCGTCGGCTACGTGCAGCACCACGTCGGTGCCGCGCTCAGCTTTGGCGTGCTCGCCTTCGGTTTCCTCGAGCGTAAACTCGGTGCTGCCGTCGCAGATCCAATGGGCCGTAGCAGTGTCGTCTTTGTAAGATTTCGACCAGATTTCGACCTCCTTGGCCACCATAAAGGCCGAGTAGAAACCGAGGCCAAACTGACCTATAATCTGGTCTTTGGCCTGGGCATCAGTTTCCTTGTACTTCTCCACAAACTCGGTGGCACCAGAGAAGGCAATTTGGTTGATATACTTCTTGATTTCCTCGGCCGTCATACCCAGGCCGTGGTCAGAAACCGTGATTTTGCGGGCTTCCTTATCAACCGTTACGCGCACCTTCAACTCGCCCAGTTCCCCCTTATACTCACCCTGACGGGCCAGGCTCTGGAGCTTCTGGGTGGCATCGACGGCGTTGCTGACCAGCTCGCGCAGGAATATTTCGTGGTCGGAGTAAAGAAACTTCTTGATGATAGGAAAGATGTTCTCGGTGTGAATCGAGATGCTGCCTTTCTCTTGCATAACAGAATCAGAAAAGGTGAATGAAAACAAAAACCGGCCGTTTTGCCAGCCCTATGGGGCGGCCAACGGTGCAGTATCCCGGTTTCAAACCCTGTTCCAGTCTCTCTCCGGCTGTCAGTTTGACAGCGGCCAGCGTTGCTCGGGCCCGCCCTTGGCCCGCCCCTGATGGCCGTCGCCGGTTTGCCGGAGCCAATCGAGGGCCATGGCAGCATCATCGAACACCTGTACCTCGTAGGCGGGCACTAGGTGGCCGGTAACGGCAAGTAGTGCTTCGTGCTGCCAATCTGATTTAAATACCAAGGCCAAGTGTTGTAGCGGCAGAGCCGCCAGCTCTTCCAGCAAATGGTATTCCGCCAGCGGCTGGCCAATAGATGCCAGGTCGGGCATATGCTGTAAGTCCAAGAGACAAGCGCGCACCCGCGGACTGGCCGCGGCCGTAAGCAGGCTTTGCAGGGCCGAGGATGCCCGATGTGGCGCTGCCAAAAACTGCCACTGCGCATGCAACAGCGCCTCATTTCGTTCGTACCTGACCACCAGTGGGCTTTCCAGCGTTTCAACTTCCATCACTTCCGCACTAATAAACGTCTACCCAACACTACATATTTAAAATTCAGGATACAATAATACAGCTAGCGAAGCATACTGCAAATACAAATTTTTGAGAAGGCCCTCAGCACCCCCAAATACCATTATTCCACTTGTGTGTCTGGATGTTATACTATCTCAACGATAGCGCGAAACCATTTAAAATCCATTTATAAATAAATTTTTAAATACAATTCGGCTGGCGGCCATCGTGGCGGACGTTCCTTATTTTACTGTACATTTAGCTCTCATTCGTTCTGATCTGATGCACGCTCTTCGGTCGCGGTTGGCTTTGGTGCTGCTCCTGTGCTTTGCACGGGTGCAGGTACCCGATGCCTGGATTCTGGCACTGCACGAGCATCAGCACACGGTTGATGCCCCGCCGCAAACCGGCCTGGCAGACAACCATGAGGCTACCGTCAGCAGTCAGCACCAGCACTGCGCGGTCGACCACTTTTTCAGCGCGGCCTTCCAGCCCCCGGCCCCACCCGCGTTGCCGGTGCCACCCACGGACTACCAGTTGGCTTGCTCGCTGCCCACGGCTTCGGTGTGGAACTCAGCCACCCGCGCCACCGCCGATTTGCGCGGCCCACCGACGGTTATCACCTAGTAGTAATTTGCCGCCTTGCTCTATCAATTGGGTATCTACTACTCTACATATTATCCTTCCGGTAACAATATGGAGCCTGTGGGGTATGATTGGGCCTTTCTAGCGGGGCTATAGCCTCGCTAGAAAGGCCCCTGTTTTTCTTCATTTTTTCTGGGGCGACCATTTATGCTGGGCGCTATTTTTCTGGCTTCTGGCCGACGGCTTCGTTGCCGTGCCGGGGCCGAGCCGCGTCATCAGCCGCCGACCCGCTCCCCTCCTCTGCTTTTTTATGCTTCGCTTTCTTATCACGACGAGCTTCGCGCTCGGCTCGGGCCTAGCTGTGGCTCAGATTTCCAGCCCAGCACGGACTACAGTGGCCAACGCCCCCATAACCGGCCGCGTTACCGACGCCACGACCGGCGCAGCCTTACCCGGGGCCACTGTTTACTTCCCCGACCTCCGGCAGGCTACTGCGACCGATGCCGACGGACGGTTTAGCTTCACCAACCTGCCCCGGGGAAGATTTCTCATGCAGGTGCGTTTTGTGGGCTACTCGACAATGGCCCGCACCGTGAATACAGACATCGGCGCAACACTCGATGTGGCGATGGAGCAAACGGCCACCGAAATTGGGCAGGTAGTGATAACGGGCGTATCGGCCAGCACCGAGATGCGCCGCTCGCCCGTGCCTACCACCGTGGTCGACCAAGAACGGCTGCGGCAAACCTCGGCCACCAATGCTGTTGATGCGCTGGCCCACGTGCCCGGCCTGAGTCAGATTACCACCGGCGCAGCCATCAGCAAGCCCATTATCCGGGGGCTGGGGGCCAACCGCGTCATCACCCTCAACAACGGCGCCAAGCAGGAAGGCCAGCAGTGGGGCGACGAGCACGGCATTGAAATCGACGAGTTCAGCATCGATAGGGTTGAGGTTATCAAGGGTCCAGGCTCGTTGCTGTATGGCTCGGATGGTTTGGCGGGCGTCATCAATTTTCTACCTCCCGAGCCGGTGGCCGAGGGCCGGGTGCTTGGCGCGGCAGCCGCTACTTACCAGACCAACAACCAGCAGCAGGGCTACTCACTCTGGAACGCGGGCAACCTTAACGGCCTCAACTGGCAGTTGCGGGGCTCGGGCAAGGTGGCCGGCAACTACCGCAACCGCTACGACGGCCGGGTGTACAACTCGGGTTTCCGGGAGCTGGACGGTAGCGGCTACGTGGGCGTGAACAAAAGCTGGGGCTACTCGCACCTCACCTTCAACTCCTTCAACCAGCAGCTGGGCTTGGTTGAGGGTGCCCGCGACTCGCTGACAGGCCGGTTTCTGAAGGCCGTGCCTACTGGTACCGGCGACGTAGCTGATGTACTGACAACCGCGGCCGACTTACGCGGCTACGGCTTGGCTGTGCCCCGCCAGCAGGTCAATCATCTGCGCGTAGGCCTTGATAACAATTTCATTCTGGGCCAGCATCGGCTAACGGCCAACCTGGGCTGGCAGCAGAACCTGCGCCGCGAGTTTGGTAATACCCTCGACCCGGACGAAACCTCGCTCTTCTTCCAGCTGCGCACCGTTGACTACGCCGTGCGCTGGTTTCTGCCCGAAATGAACGGCTGGAACACCACGTTTGGGGTGAGCGGGATGCAGCAGGAAAACCAGAACAAAGGCGTTGAATTCCTGATTCCGGCCTACCGGCTGCTCGACGGCGGCGTGTTTGGAGTAACCAAAAAAAGCTTTGGCCGGCTCGATGTGAGCGGGGGCCTGCGCTACGATCTACGCCGCATCAAGGCCGATGCGCTGTATCTGGATGCCGAGGAGCAGCCGGTGCCGGCGGGCCAGGGCGAAACGAAGTTTGGAGGCTTCAAGAGCACTTTTCGCAACGTGAGTGGCAGCCTGGGCGGGGCCTACCTGCTGGGCGAAAAGCTGGTACTGAAGGCCAACGCGGCCCGCGGCTTCCGGGCACCCAACATTGCCGAGCTGGGCTCGAACGGCAAGCACGAGGGCACCGTGCGCTACGAAATAGGGGAGCCGGACCTGAAGGCCGAAACTAGCTTCCAGCTCGATGGGGGCCTGGCATTTACCTCCGAGCATGTGGACTTGTCGGTCGATGCGTTCCGCAACCGCATCAGCAACTACATTTTCCCGCGCGTACTGGGGGCGGCCGGCGGCGGCGACTCGCTGTCGGTGGAAGGCGACCAGGTGTTCCGCTACGGGCAGGGTGATGCGCGGCTGGCCGGGGGCGAAATCAGCCTCGACTTGCACCCCCACCCGCTCGATTGGCTGCACTTTGAGAACTCGTTTTCGATGGTGCGGGCCGTGCAGCTCGACCAGCCCGCGGGCCAGCGCAACCTGCCCTTCATTCCGGCCGACCGGTTTCAGTCGGAACTGCGGATGAACTTTGCTAAGGTGGGCCGCTCGCGGCTGCGCAACCTGTACGCCCGCACGGCGCTGGAGCACAACTTCGCCCAAAACCGCGTTTTCTCGGCCTTCGAAACCGAAACCCGCACGCCAGGCTATACGCTGGTGAACCTAGGCCTGGGCTCCGACGTGGTATCGGCGAAAGACCGTACGCTGTTCTCGCTCTATCTCACGCTTAATAACGTGTTCGACGTGGCCTACCAGAACCACCTGAGCCGCCTCAAGTACACCGACGTGAATTATGCCACCGGCCGGCAGGGCGTGTTTAACATGGGCCGCAACCTGAGCGTGAAGCTTATTGTGCCGTTGTCGTTTAAGTAGCGCTGTTTCTGATTGGCAAGGAGATGTGCGAGGCAGAATAACGGCCGGAATTGTGGCCGTTCGCAACGCGCCAACGTACTAGCAGCGAATTTCACTTTCGCCCTTCCCATGAAAACGTTTCTTATACTAACTGCCTTCACCCTCACCCTGCTCGGCAGCCACGCTTCGCAGGCTCAGGTAGTCACCGATTCGACCCAGCTGCGCCGCCAGATGCAGGAGCAGCGTACGATGGACGCCAAAGCTACTTTGGATGCCCAGAAGCAGCAAAGCTCCGCAACGAAAACCAGCGTCAACGATTCTAAAGCGCAGGTTAAGGACCAGAAGCAAGCCATGCGCGAGCAGCAGCGGCAGTTGAAGGAGCAGAAGATGGAGCTGAAGCGCCAGCGGGCCACCGCCAAGGAAGCCAGCCGCCAGGAAAAAGAAGCCAAGAAAGCCCTGCGCGACGAAAAGCGCCGGGCCCGCGAGGCTAAAAAGGTTGGTAACGTATAGCCCGGCGGCATTCTACCGACACCACCACGTATAAAACTCCGGCCCCAGGCCGGAGTTTTTGCGTATCAGCAGTTCACACTTCATCCCAATCCGCCTCCTATGGCCGCCAAACCGACCAAGAATACGCTCATGTTTTACCCCTGGCACCATTTCGTGCTGCTGCCGGCGGCCCTTATTCTGGCCATTTATGGCGTACGGCGCTACCTGACGGTGGCCGGCGACGACTCTGAAATTTCGCGTCTCTGGTTTACGGTGGCCGCGCTGGCCGTGGTGGGCCTTGGGGTGCTGCTTATGCTGCGCCAGCACTACGCCCTCACGTTACAGGACCGGCTGCTGCGCCTGGAAGTGCGCCAGCGCTACTTCGAGGTAACCGGCCAGAGCCTGCGCCCGCTCGAAAGCCAGCTTAAGCTGGGCCAGATTCTGGCTCTGCGCTTCGCCGGCGACGCCGAGCTGGCCGAGCTCACCCAGGCCGCCATCCGCGAAAACCTGTCGTCGAAAGACATTCAGGCCCGCATCAAGGATTTCCACTTCGACGATATGCGGGTGTGATAAGCAGGTAGTCAGAGTAGGCGTCGGCAGCTTAAATTTGCGCAGGAAGACAACTACACCGCTAAAGCCTTAGCCGTTTACCCCAACCACTCGTCTATGATTCTTTACAACGTAACCACCAGCCTCGACCCCGAAATTGCCGAGAAGTGGCTGGCTTATATGCAAGACACGCACATGCCGGAGGTAATGGCCACCGGTTTTTTCCTCAAAAGCCAGCTCTGCCGCATGCTCGATGAGGAAGAAGGCGGCATTACGTACGCCTCGCAGTATTATGCCGTGAGCCGGGAGCAGCTCGAAGCGTACCAGGAAGTAGCCGCCCCCGCCCTCCGCGCCGACATGGACAAGCATTTTGGCGGCCGCTACGCGTCGTTCCGCACCATGCTGGAAGTGCTGTAATTACCCAAAAAAGAATGCGGGAGCGGTAGGAATGCGTGGGTACTGTACGTCAGTGCCCACGCATTCCTACCGCTCCCGCATTCTATTGATTACTCCTATTCTTCCCGCACGGCGGCTTCGATGGCCGGGTCGCAGGGAAACTGCTGTATTTGCTCGGCAGTGAGGGTACCGTTATGCCACTCCGGGTCGAGGGTAGCGCCCAGCTTTTTGTAGAAACCGATGGCCGGCTCGTTCCACTCCAGTACCTGCCAGCGCAGGCGGTGGGCGCCGCTGTGGCGAGCTTCGGCTACCACAGCCTCGAACAGCCGCCGGCCCAGGCCCGTACCACGCATGGACTCGGTTACCACTAGGTCTTCCAGAAACAGCATCCGGCCCTTCCAGGTCGAGTAGGCGGTATAGTAGAGCGCGATGCCTACCACGGGGCCATCGGGGACTTCCAGGGCTACAAAAAAGCCGAAGATGGGCGCGGGTCCAAACCCGTCGCGCTGCATATCGGCTAACGTGTTCGTTACCTCCTGCGGGGCTTTCTCGTATTCGGCCAGCTCCTGAATCAGGGCCAGCACCTGCGGCAAATCGGCCTCCCGGCCCCGGCGAATAAACATGGCAGTCTGGTTTGTGATGAACGGTAGGTAAACATACGAACAGCCGGCCGCAAGGCTCCTTTAAAGCAGCAAGAGCAGCGACCCGGTGGGGCGCTGCTCTTGCTGCTTGGTATTGGTATGAAGCGGTAATTACATTACCGGCTGCATTTTCTTGATGGATTCGGTGGCGTTGACGGCGTTGATTTCGCGGGTTTCGTCGGTTTTACCACCCGTTGTATCGACCGGTGCGGGGTAAGACAGCGGCGCAACGGTCATATCTTCCTGCCGCTCATAGTCGGGGTTGCTACAGGAGGTAGCGGAGAGCAGCAGCGAACCGGCCAACAGGCCGAGCAGGGACATTTTTTTCATATCAGAAAGCAAAAGACTAAGGCACTTACGCGGTTTGCAGCCGCAAAGATACGGCGCTTTGTGCTTAGTTGATAGTGCTCCGTGCTTGGGCAGTTTGAAACGCCACAAGCGCGAAGCACTAGCAACTAAACGCTAAAAACCTACTTCTCGAACGGCTGAACGCCCATGTTGTAGAAGGCGAACGACCAGATGTCGGCCCACTCCTGAATCTGGAGCTTGGTGCTTTTGCCGGCGCCGTGGCCCGCGTTTACATCCACCCGAATGAGCTGGGGATTAGGGCCGGTGTTGGCGGCCTGCAGGGCGGCGGCGTACTTAAACGAGTGCGCCGGCACCACGCGGTCGTCGTGGTCGGCGGTGGTAATCATGGTGGCGGGATAGTCGGCGGGCTTCAGGTTGTGCAGCGGCGAGAACTTGTAGAGGTTCTGGAACTGCTCGTAGTTGTCGGAAGTGCCATACTCGGGGGCCCAGTTCCAGCCGATGGTGAACTTCTGGTAGCGCAGCATATCCATCACGCCCACGGCCGGGAAAGCCACTTTAACCAAATCCGGGCGCTGGGTCATGGTAGCGCCCACCAGCAGGCCGCCATTCGAGCCGCCAGCCATGGCCAGCTTTTCGGTGCTGGTGTAGCCCTGCACCTTCAGGTACTCGGCGGCGGCAATAAAGTCGTCGAATACGTTCTGCTTGTTGGGCGTCATGCCGGCCTTGTGCCAGGCCTCGCCATACTCGCCCCCACCCCGCAGGTTAGGAATAGCAATGATGCCGCCGTTTTCGAGCCACAGCATGCGCGCCACCGAGAAGCTGGGCGTGAGCGAGATATCGAACCCGCCGTAAGCGTAGAGGTAGGTGGGGTTTTTGCCGTCGAGCTTCAGACCCTTCTTGTGGGTGATGAACATGGGCACCTTCGTGCCATCTTTGCTGGCGTAGAACACCTGCGTAGTAGTGTAGTCGGCCGGGCTCACATCTACTTTCGGGGCCCGGAACACGGTGCTGGTGTTGGTGGCCAGGTCGTACTTATAGATAGTGGTCGGGTACGTGAACGAGGTGAAGGCGTAGTATACCTCCTTAGCGTCGCGCTTGCCACCAAAGCCTGAGGCCGTGCCTAGGGCCGGCAGGGCCACATCGTGCTTGAACTCGCCCTTCTCGGTATACACCTTAATCAGGCTGCTGGCGTCCTTCAGGTACGAGGCCACCAAGTAGCCGCCCACGTGGTCGATGCCCTCCAGCTTCTGCTGGGTTTCGGGCAGCACGGTTTTCCAGTTTTTCTCCTGGGGCTTTTTGGGGTCGATGAGCACGACGCGGTAGTTGGGCGCGCCGTTGTTGGTGCGCACCAGCAGCTGCCCGCCCACGTTGCCGACCACCGAGTTGTTGTGCTCGTAGCTCGTGATGATGGGCGTGAAGCTTCCCTCCTGCCGCCGGTCAGTCAGGTCGCGCACCGAGAGGCGGTTGCCGTCGGCCTTGCCATCGGTGAGGTACAGGGCCAGGAACCGCTCGTCGTCGGTGGTGCTTACCATGCGGAAGCCCAAGGCACTTTTGGGGTCCTCGTACACCAGCCGATCAGTGCTCTGGGGCTTGCCCAGTTGGTGGTAGTACACCTTGTGGTACTCGTTTTTGCCGGCCAGCTTATTTTCTCCGGCCTTGGGCGCGTCGTAGCGGCTATAGAAGAAGCCGTTCTTGTACCAGGACGCCCCCGACACCTTCACCCAGTCGAGCTGGTCGGACATCGGCTGGCGGGTTTTCAGGTCGAGCACCTTCATCGTCTGCCAGTCCGAGCCGCCGCCGCTGGTGGCGTAGGCCATATAGCGGTTGTCGTGCGAGAAGTAGGTGCCGGCCAGGGCCGTGGTGCCATCGGCCGAAAACTTGTTGGGGTCGAGCAGTACGTCGGGCGCAGCATCGGAGCCCACGGGCTGCACGTAGAGCACGGCCTGGTTCTGCAAACCATCGTTCTTACTGAAATACAGCATGTTGCCCTCCTGCTGCGGAATCCCGAACTTCTCGTAGTTCCAGAGCGTGGTGAGCCGTTCCCGGATTTTGTCGCGGAACGGAATCTGGTCGAGGTAGCCAAACGTCACCTTGTTTTCGGCCGTCACCCAACTCTTGGTTTCGGCCGCATCAGCGTCTTCGAGCCAGCGGTATGGGTCGGCCACGGAGGTGCCGAAATAATCGTCTTTCTGGTCGGATTTGCGGGTTTCAGGATAGTTGAGCACGAATTTATTGGATGAAGAAGCGACGGTTTTAGCATCGGGCGCGGAGGCCGTTGGCGTAACCGGCTGCGAAGAGCGGCAGGCGGCCAAACTGGCCAGGGCCAACATGGGAATGGTAAGGTGGCGCATATGGTGGTGATGGTGGGGTTGAAAGCCGAAGATAGCCGACAAGTTTGGCAGATGCCGACACGGGTTCGAATTCTGAGCTACTTCGCCACGCCCTCGTCTGCCCAATACCAAGATAAATGGTTGTTTCTTTATTTGTAATTTTTCTAAATAACAATTAATTCTTTCCTTTGTAGCCATCAAGATTCATTCTAAACAACTAAAAATGTTTCATCTTCGCCTGCTGGGCCTCACCTCTGCCGCGCTGGTTTGCGCCCTCACCGTGCAGGCCCAGCAAACGGCCACCATCCGGGGCCGCGTTATCACCATCGACGGCCGCCCGGCCGAGTCGGTAACTGTGGGCCTAAAAGGCCGCAGCCAGGGGGCCGTTACAAACGGCAACGGCGAGTACCTGATTGAGCGCGTGCGCGACGGCCAGTACATGGTAGTGGTATCGGCGGTGGGCCTGCAAACAACGGAGCAGCCGGCAACCGTGCGCGACGGCCAGGCCACAGTCTTGGACTTCGTGCTGGCTGAAAACGCCGAGCAGCTCCGGGAAGTAATTATCAGCGGCAGCCGCACCAACAAGTTTGCCCGTAAGGCCAGTGAGTATGTGAGCAAGATGCCGCTGAGCAACCTCGAAAACCCGCAGGTGTACGCCACCGTGGGCAAAGAGCTGCTAACCGAGCAATTGGTGTTTTCGGTGGACGACGCTGTGCGCAACGCCCCGGGCGTGCAGAAAATGTGGGATGCTACCGGCCGCGGCGGCGATGGAGGCGCGTTTTACGGCAGCCGCGGCTTCATCGTATCGAGCCAACTGCGCAACGGCGTGGCCGGCAACGTCACCAGCGACATTGATGCCATCAACCTGGAGAAGCTGGAGGTAATTAAGGGCCCTTCGGCCACACTGTTCGGCAGCTCACTTACCTCGTATGGTGGGCTGCTGAACCGCGTGACCAAAAAGCCGCTCGATGTCTTCGGGGGCGAGGTGAACGTGGCGGCCGGCTCCTATGGCTTCCACCGCGTGTCGGCCGACGTGAACCTGGTGGACGCTACCACCCCCGCCGGCCAGCCCAAAACGCTGGCCTTCCGCCTGAACACGGCCTATACCTACGAAGACAGCTTCCAGAACCTCGACTACCCGGGTTTCACCAAGAGCCTGGCCGTGGCCCCAAGCCTACAGTTCCGGCCCTCCGAGCGACTGACGGTAAACGTGGACGCCGAAATTTACAAAGGCACCAACGTGGGCAAACAGATCATTTTCTTCTACGAGCCCTCGGCGGCGCTGGGCTTCGACCGGGCCGACAAGGGCCCACTCAATTACCGGCAGTCGTACCAGGGCGCGGGCCTGACCCAGGACACGCGCAGCACCAACCTGTTTGGGCAGGTGCAGTACCGGATTTCGCCCGCCTTTACCACTACCACCTACCTCACCAGCAGCCACAGCTACTCCAACGGCTTCAATCCCTATTTCTACCTGCTGCCCAACAACCGGCTGGTGCGCGCCGACCAATCGACGGACAACAGCCAGCGCACCGTGTTCGAGGCCCAGCAGCTGCTCAACGGCGACTTTCGGGTGGGCAACCTGCGCAACCGCCTCGTGGTGGGGCTCGATTATCTGCGCATCAACTCCGACGTGACTTTCCTGGGCGGCAACATTGATACGATTTCGCTGAACGCCCCCAGCAGTACCATCCGCGGCTTTAATAGCACAAGCGTGGCAGCAAAGTACGCGGCCCAGGCCCCGGGCCAGTACCTGATTACGACGACCACCAACACCTACAGCGCCTTTGTATCGGATGTGCTTAACCTGACCGACCAGCTGAGCGTGCTGGCTGCGTTGCGCATCGACCACTTCAACAACAAAGGTGGGCTACTCTACTCGCCGGTGGCGCCGTATTCGCAAACGGCTTTCTCACCAAAGTTCGGGGCCGTGTACCAGCCGGTGAAAGACCGGGTGAGCCTGTTTGCCAACTACCAGAACAGCTTCAACAACCTAGGCGTGTACCTGAATGCCGGCGGTAACAGCCTGGTAGCCCGGCCCGAGCGTGCCAACCAGTGGGAAGGCGGCGTGAAGCTGGATGCCGCCGGCGGCCGCCTCAGCGCCACGGTCAGCTACTACGATATTTATGTGAAGGACCGCCTGCGCATCGTCAACTACAACGCCGATTTCCAGGCCATCAGCGCCCAGGATGCCAACCAGCGCAGCAAGGGCGTAGAAGTGAGCGTAGTGGCCAACCCGCTGCCGGGTCTGAACATGGTGGGTGGTTTGGCCTACAACGACTCGAAGTTTGAAACCCAGGACGAAACCGTGAACGGCCGCCGGCCCAATACGGCCTCCTCGCCCATCGTGGCCAATGCCTGGCTGAGCTACCGCCAGCCCGCCGGCCCGCTGCAGGGCTTGGGAGCCGGTTTCGGGGGCAACTACGCCAACGAAAACAGGGTGCAGAACACCAGCACCAACGTGTTCACGCTGCCCAGCTACACCATTCTGAACGCCAGCTTGTTCTACGACCAGCCCCGATACCGCCTCTCAGCCAAGGTTGATAATCTTACCGACAAGCAGTACTGGACCGGCTACACCACCATGAACCCCCAGAAGCTGCGTAGCATCGTTGGCAGCATCGCCTACAAGTTTTAGAATAATGAGCACGCCGCGCCAGCCGCCCGAACCCAGCGCCGCCGTGCCGGCCTGGAACTGCGCGGGCTGCCGGCTCTGCCACCTCACCCCCGACCGGCAGCTGTGCCGGCTGCGCCACCTGCTGCGCTGGCTGGATGCGCGGCCGGCCCCAGCGGCTCCTCTCCTACCACCGCCCAACCGGCCACCAAATACTCCTACTGAGGCATGACATTCAAAAAAATCATCGGTAAGTTACACCTGTGGCTGGGGCTGGCTTCGGGGCTGGTGGTGTTTGTTGTGAGCATCACGGGGGCCATTTTCGTGTTTCAGGACGACATCCGGGACCTGACGGAGCCCTGGCGCAAGGTAGAGGCGCAGGCCACTGCGCCAGTATTGCCCTCACGGCTGCAGGCGGCAGCCCTGGCCCGACACCCCGGCGTAGCGGCCGAAACGTCCTGGGTTACGTATTTCGGGCCCGAACGCTCGGCTACCGTATTTTTTACCGACAAGGCAGGCGCCCCTATTCAGGTGTACCTGAACCCCTACACCGGCCGCGTGCTGCACGAGTTGGATTTGCGTACGCACTTCTTTACAATCGTACAGGAAATCCATATGCACTTGCTGCTGCCCGAGGCGGTGGCAAGATGGGTAGTGGGCATCAGCATTTCCATTTTTGTGGTGATGATGCTCACGGGCCTAGTGCTGTGGTGGCCCAAGCGCAAGCAGGAGCGCAAGCAGCGGTTTACCATTAAATGGAGAAGCCGCTGGCGGCGCGTCAACTACGATTTGCACAACGTGCTGGGGTTCTACGCGGCCAGCATCGGGCTGGTGCTGGCGCTGTCGGGACTGTTTATGCTGTACCCCTGGCTGCTGGAGCCGCTGGTGCTGGCTGTGGATGGCGGCCGGCCGGCCCCACAGGAAATCATGAAAACCAGGCTCGACACCCTGCAGTGCGCCACCGTCGCCTCCCAACCACTGGCCGATATCGTGTACCGTACGGCGCGCCGCCTCTCTCCTGACCACGAGATGATTTTGCTGGGACCCACCGGCACGGGCAAGGACCCCGCGTTTTGCTGGACCTACCAGAGAGCCCTGCACTACTACCGCCGCGACGAGTACGCCTTCCACCCGGTGTCGGGCCGGCTGCTGGAGTCGCGGTTTCACGCCACCAAAAGCGCCGGCACCAAGCTCGCCGACATGAATTACGACCTGCACGTAGGCCAGATTCTGGGCTTCGGCGGCAAAATCGTGGCTTTCCTGGTTAGTTTGATCTGCGCCAGCCTGCCCGTAACGGGCACCATTGTATGGTGGGGCCGCCGCAACAAAACCAGGCAGAAGCAGCCCCGGCTGCAGGCGGCGTAGCAGCTTTCGCGCCTCTGGGCTGAAGCCCTTGAGCATAAAGCGCCTACTGCATCCGCCCCACCTTCGGAATCACCTGAATCAGGAAGCGTTTGTTGTCGCCTTCGCGGCGGCCTTGGTAGCGGCCGGTGCCGAAGAAGCCGCTGCCCCCGATGATGAGCTCGATGTTGCGGTCCTGGCCGAAATCGAGGCCTTTCTGCTTCCAGAAGTTGAGCAGGTTGAGGGCCCGGCGGTAGCTAAGCTGGTAGGTGGTTTGCTCCTCGCGGGCGTTGCGTGGGTCGCCGGCCGGGTAGCGGGCGGCCATGCCCTCCACAATCACCAAGTAGCGCACGGGCTGGTCGGTTTTGATGCTCTTGAGCACCGTGCGTAGCGTGCGGCCCGCTTGCAACAGGGCAGGCTTGTAGGCATCTTGGATTTCGTCGCGGCCGGCCTTGAACTGCACCGGCACCAGCAGCTCGTGCCGCTCATTGCTAGGGTCGTATTTGAAATACTTGCCTTCCAGCCGCTCCAATGAGCGGCGGATTTTGGTTATCTGCTCCAGCTCCTCGGCTTTGGCTTTCAGCTCGCCGTTGGCCTGCTTCAGCTCCCCCTCGCGGTCTTTGAAAAGCTTGAAGCTGTACACGAACAGCACCAGCATCACCACGAACAACGACGTCATCAGGTCCACATAGCTGGGCCAGAAGAAGTCGTTTTGTTGACGTTTGTTGGAGGTGGGGTTATTCATTTAGCGCTGCAACATAAAATGCATGTTTTATAGAAATCATCGGTTATACACTGGGGTAACCGAATATCACATATATTATTAATCTAAAAATAAAATATCCTAATAACCATTTTAATATATTTAATAGCAGGTTACTGGCTGGCGAGTAGATTTTTGTCTTTTCATGAGTAAGATTCAATTTTTTAGCTTCTACCTTCAGTAGCGACATCACCTCTTCACTTTCCGAATTGCTCTTAATGGACTGGATGACCTTATTTCTAAAATCATCTGATACAAGATTATTTTCTATCAGCAATATATCGGATAATAGTTCTGATATCACTTGCCAGTCACCATCATCTATTATACTTATATCTTTTTTCCTTCTATCTCTAATCCATAAATCTAAATCACCTTTATACTTCTTGTATATTAAGAACTTTTGTTTAGTTATCATTATTAATTCGCAGACAATTACGTCATTCAATTATACAACCGCTGCATCCCGATTTCATAGCATAATTAAGTATGTTACTGCGGCTTCACACCGCCAAACAAACTGTCCATAAACCGCTGTAAACGGTTTTTTGAGGTGGCTTTTACCAGCACCGTGTTCAAATTGGATAGCTCCAGCAGCAGCTTGGCCTGAATCTGAGAATCGAGCTCCACTTTGCGCAGCAGTTCGCGCTGGGTGGCGGTTACGTCGCGGCTGAGGTCGGTTTGCTGGGCGTTGAGGCTCTGAAGGGGCTCCAGCTGCTTAAGTAGCTTCTCGAAGATGTTGTCGGCGTTGAGCTGTTGGTAGTACTGCTGCCACTTTTCGTAGGCCAGCTGGGCCTGCCGCTCGTTCTGGTTCTGGCGCTGGGTGAGGATGTCGGCTAAGCTGATGCCCGCCTGGTCGATGTGCTGCTCGGCCCGGTCGCGCAGGTTGCGCAGCTCCACCTGGTGCTTCTGAAAGAAGTCGAGCATGAGCTGCACCGAGTTGTTGTTGCCGCCCACGTACTGGCCCAGGTCGTTGATGCCTTTCTCGAAGCCGCGCAGCCGATCCAGAATCCCGTTCACGCTCTGGGCCGACTGGTAGCCGTTTTCCAGCATCTGGTTCAGCTTCTGCTGGTAGCCGGTGAAGGCGGCAAACATGTCGGCCGATTCGCTCACCCTATCGAACACGGCAATATTGGCGGCGGCCATCTTGTCGTAGCCAATAGTATCGAGGCGCTGCAAAAAGTCGCTCTGCACCCGGATGTTCTCCGTCACCTTGTCCATGAGCGGATTGAACAGGTCCACCTGGCCCACGAACTGCTGGTTGAAGGCATCGAGCACCGATTTGAGGTTGCTCAGGCTGCCGGCCATATCGGAGTGCAGAATGGGCAGCAGCCGCACCTGCAGCACGGTGTAGTACTGGTTCTGGCGGCCGTCGAGCTGGCGGCGGGCCTCGCGCAGCAGCCCGTTGCCGAGCAGCGTGAGCAGCAAGCCCACGAAAGAGCCGGTCATGGCAATGAGCACCCCGGTCAGGAAGGGCGTCAGCGCGTTTTCGTCGGAAACCCCGTTGCGGGCAATACCTACGAGGCCCAGAATCACCCCTAAAAAGGTACCCAGCAAACCCAAGTACAGGGGCGTAGAAACGTTGGCCTGTACTTCGTTATCAAGCACTTGGCTGCGGCGCTCCGAAATGTCCTTGAGAATCCCAAAATCGGCCGCCGCGCCCTTGTTATGGCGCAGGTAATCGTTGGTATCGAGCAGGATTTCCTGGAACTCGGTCGAGGCGTTATCGGCTTTGAGCAAGGTAGCCGGGTAGGCATCGGCAGGGGCGTCGGCGGCGTATTCGGGCAGGTCGCGGCCGTCGGCCAGCACGAGGCGCTGCTCCACCCGCAACGCTTCGCGGGGTGGATACAGCTGGCCCAGGTGGCGCGTCTTGGCCCGCGTCTGCAGAAACGTGCGAATCTGCAGGCCCACCACCACCACCACCACCAGAACTTCGAGGATAATTTCGAGCATAGAACTACAAATAACGCTATTACTCAGCGGCAAGCCGGTAATAAGTCATCCTGAGCAAAGCGAGGACCTTATTACGGGTAAACGAATCGTAGCTACGGTCGTTAGCGCGTGACAAGGTCCTTCGCTTCGCTCAGGATGACAGACTGGGTTGTTTTCTACTCGAACCGGATAGCTGCTTTCTGCTCAATCTGCCAGCTGCCGGCCACTTTACGCAGTACGCCTTCCTCCTCGGTTACAATCCGGGTAACCGGCTCGGTGGGCTGCTGGTAGCGGCAGGCTTCACGCAACGAATATTGGGCGCTCTGGATAGCGTAGGCGTGGATGGCGGAGTTGGGCGTAACGTTGAACGTCGCCAGCTCGGGCCACTGCGGATCGAAGTGCAACTCGTAGATGCTGTCGTGCTGGGGTTCGTCGGAAAGATCATACTCGCTGAACGCCCCGTTCACCGGCACCTTCACGTAGCGCGTAAACTGCACCCGGGCCGCTGGCTGAGCTGGTGCAGGTGTAAACGCTTGCGCGGGTTCCGGGCTGATTGGAGCAGGCTCGGGCAGTTGCACAGGCGGCACCAAGCTCTCGAACTCGTCGCGCGGAGTGGCTGTGGGCGAACCCACCGGAATGGCGGCCGGCGGGGCCGATACTTCCGAAAGGCTGGCCGGCACTTCAGCCATCCGTGTTTCGGCCGGCTCGGCCACGCTCGCAGCCACAGCCGGGCGGTGCGCAGCAGCCGGTACTTTGGGCGCGGCGGCCGGAGTGGGCATTGGCTCCGATTTCGACCCCGGCCGCTGCTCCAGCTCCTCGGCCACGCGCTGGGCTACTATCTTCTCCACCTCCCGGCGCTGGGCTAGCGTCAGCTGGCCGGCCACGGTGCTGGGGCTGGCAACCGACTTCACGGCGTCGATATCGGTGCGGTGCCGGCCCAGACGGTCGGCCAGATTGGCCACTTTGCGGCTTTGCAGCCAGAACAGCACTAGGCCCAGCAGCGCCAGAATCAACGCCAGCGGGGCAAACAGCTTGTCCATCACGCTTTCGCCCACGCCGCTGGCAGCAGTTGGCTGGCTGGCCACGCCCGCGTCATCTAGCCCCGCATCACCGACCGCGGTAGCAGTTTCATCAAGGCTGGTAGCAGTATCGGCCGAAGCATCGGCCAGTTCGGTGCCGGCCAGGTCGCCGATGGGCGTACCGCTCTGCACATAGCTGGCTAAGGCCGTTTCAAGGGCCGTCAGGCGCTGCATCCGAGCTGGGTCGGCGCGGCGGGCAGCCGACGACTTGAGCCTGTTCACGATTTCTGAGGTCAGCTTTTGCACCCGCGCCTCGTTGCTCCCGAGGCCCGCGTACATCGTGCCACGGCCTTCCAGGGGCTGATAGAGCAGGCTGTACACCTTCTGGCTGTCGGCCTTGATGCTGGTTTCAAACGCCTTCAGCGAACTGTTGCAGTTGAGCTTGTCCTTGAGGTTGGGCCGGCCGTTATCCTCGTACACGTAGCGGGCAGCGGCGCACCAGATTTGCACCTTCTGCTCGTCGAGCGTGGGCTGGCCGGGGGCAGTCTGGGCCGAAGCAGAGCCGGCGGCCAGCAGCAGACCAGTGAGCAGGGAAGCAGCGCGGCGGGAAAGAGTCATAACTAGAAGTTAGATGGTCGGAGGCGTCTGGGCTAGATGGGCAGAGGCCTTACGCCTGCAGCTCCCGGCTCAAATTATACAACGCCTGCTTCAGGGGCAGGAAGAAAAGGGTTTCGGGCAAGGTTT
This sequence comes from Hymenobacter terrestris, assembly GCF_013377905.1. Taxonomy (GTDB): domain Bacteria; phylum Bacteroidota; class Bacteroidia; order Cytophagales; family Hymenobacteraceae; genus Hymenobacter; species Hymenobacter terrestris. Next base: position 23,651 of record NZ_JABKAV010000016.1, on the reverse strand, counting down.
CGTCGGCCGAGAGCTGGCGCTGGAACTGGTGCAGACCCAGGCTGAGGCTGTCCTCGATTTCGCGGAGCAGGATGTCCTTCACGCGCTGGCGGTCCACATCTACGCCTACTTCACGCAGATAGGGTGCCACTTCGTCGCCTTCGAGCACGAGCGTGAGGTAGTTGCGCACGTTGGCCAGCACCTCGTCTTTGAGGGCCGCGTCCACCTGGTTCAGTTTGAGGCGCTGCTGGTTCAGTTCGCCGCCTTCCACGGTGCCGCTGAGCTTCACCGCCTGAATGTTGTCGTAGTCGGTGTTGGTTTTCTCTTCGAAAAGCACGCCGCCGTTGGTGGTGGCCTCCTTGGGGTTATCGGCTAGGATAACGCGGAAGTTGTGGGGTGGTTCGGTGCCCGTTACGGCTTGGAAGATGGCTTTCGTAATCTTCTCAATAGACACCAGCGAACTACCGCCGGCCAGCAGGCGCAGGTACAGGCTGCCCTTGCCCGAGAAGCAGAGGTAGCGCGGCGTTTTCAGCCCGAAATGCTTCGTCAGCTGGGCTGTGTGGTAGATGATGGCCGTGTAGTGCAGGTAGAACAGCACCCGCAGCTGTCGGCCGCGGCCCAAGCCGAGGGCCTGAGTGAAGCGCAACGCATCATCGTACTTGAAGAGCAGGCTGGTCACGTCGGCCGAGCCGAAATCACTGTTTTTGAGGGCCGCCTGCAGATAGCCTTTGTACTCCTGGTTCTGCTCCGAGTCGGGCAGGCTCTCCACATGGCTCACACCGAGGCGGAGCAGACCGTTCTGCTTAGGCGCACCCTGCACGCGGGCGTAACCGTCGCCCCACAGGTCGTCGCCGGCAAAGCGGAACGAGGTGCTGTAGGCCGGTTTCTGGTCGGCGAAGAGCAGCAAGTCAGTAGTGCCGCCGCCGATGTCGATGTTCACCACGTTCTCGTCGCGGTTGGGCACTACCTGGTTGGTGGCGGTGAGGTAGTAGTAGGGCGCCACCGATTCGGTGAGGCAAATGGTGGGGCGCTTGGCCTTGAACACCTGCTGGAAGGCCTCATCCCAGACCTGCTGGAACTGGTTGCGCAGGAAGCCATCGAAGCTCAGCGGCGCAAACCATACCACCCGGGTGTCTTCGAGAATACCGCCGTGCAAAGCCGCCTTGTGGCGCAGCAGCAGCAGAATTTCCTTGAAGAACGCCTCGATGCGCGACACGCCCTGGGGGTCGAGTTCGGCACTCCACTTCAGGTTGGTAACAAAGCGGTTCTGGGGCAGTTCGGCGGTGGTTTCGGTGTTGATACTGAAGCCGATGTTGATGTTGCTGAGCGCTTTGGCCGGCTCGTTGGCAAATGAGGTGGTTTCGCACACGGCGGTCCGAATCGGGAACTCGTACACCGAGCCGCCCTCGCCGATAAAGCTGGGCACGAACTCGCGGTTTTGCAGCGTGGCCACGTCGGAGTTCAGCTGCCCGGCCCCAAAACGGTAGCGCTGGGAAGCCGATTGGCCGGCGTCGGCCAGCGGGGCACTAAGCCACTCCACCTGCACATCGGCCTCGCCGATGGTGAGCGGGCGCGGGTGGGCCGAGGGCGAATCGGCGTAGGCCACGTGGGTGTTGGTGGTGCCGAAGTCGATGGCGAACGTGAAGCGGCGGGTGCCGCGCTCCAGCTCACGCCAGCGCGGCACAAACAGGCCCCGGGCCGGCTCTGCGCCGAGTGTGGCGGGCGGGCAGGTTATTTCGGCCAGGTCGAAATGGGTGCCGGTGATTTCGTAGTAGGTGCTGCCGGCCGAGGCCACGCTTTTCTGAGTGCGCTCGTAGCGGGTGGCGCGGCGGGCGGCGCCCTGCTCAGTAATTCGCTCCCCATTCACGAAAAACGTGAGGTCGTAGCGGCGGCTGAGCATGGTGGGCGAGTTGTCGGCATCCACCAACATCACCTTGTACAGGTCGTTGAACTCGGGCTGGTGGCGCACTTTGTAGAACGGGAATACGCCCACGCCCACGTTGGCCTTCACAATGCGGCCCTTCTCCGGAATCTCGCGGCCCTGGGCGTCCTTGGGGTTCTGGGGGTTGGTATAGTAGCTCCTCTCAAAGGTGATGAAGCGCCCGCCCTGCACCGGCACCTGCAGCTGCACGCGCACGTGGCTGAGGTCAATGGTGAAGGTGAGCAGCTCGGCCAGCTCGTTTTCGGTGAAATACTCGAAAAACGCCTGTTTCAGGGGCAGCAGGTAGGGGAAACGCGCGCGGCCCTGCCCGTCGGCGCCGTACTGGAACGTGACTTTGCCGGTGTGGAAACGCTGGGTGTTCAGCTCGTAGGGCAGCTCCACCAGCGAGTCTTCCAGCAGGTCGCCTACCGTGATATAAGGGTATTTGAAGCCTTTGCCGGGCAGCACCCGGTTTTCCAGCGCCAGTTCGTCGTGGTAAGGCACCGGCGTGCGGTCGTCCCAGGGCTGGCCGTTGAGGTAATTGGCCCCCGGCATCGTCAGGTTGGGGCGCAGCACCAGCGGGCGCGGGCGGCCGTTGCCGGCTTCGCGGGTGGGCTGAATGAACAGGTCGGAGCTGGTCACGGCCGACTGGTCGGCGCGGCCGGGCAGGGGCACGCCCTTTACGCTTACCAAGTTGCCCTGAGCGTCGGCCAGGGCCGGGTAGCGGGTCGCGAACTGCTGGGCGCTCCGGTCGCCCTGCATCTGCAGCTGGTTGATTTTGGTGCGGTCTAGGCCAGCGTACACGCTGCCGGCAAATTCGCGGCGCTGCAGGGCCGGGTAGGCCAGAAACAGCTCGTACACGAACTCGCGGAACTGCGGGTCGCGGTCGTCGAGCAGCACGGTTTGGTGGTCGAAGTAGTGGCCGCGGGCCTGGGGCCGCTCCAAGTCTAGGGCGCCCACGCCGGGGCCGGTAAACAGCATCGTCAGCGGCGAGGTGCCGCCCAGCAGGCGCGGCCCGCCTGTCAGCTCCGGCGACTCATAGTACACCAGGTACATGTCGGAGAAGTCGCGGAACCGCTCATCCTGCATGTACAGCTTCAGGGTTTCGCCCAGCAGGCGCGTGCTCTCGCTCTGCCGCATCCGCTGGATTTCAGCCTCCGCGTTCCAGCGGCGCAGCGTGATTTTGCGGCCGGCCTGGGTGTAGAGGTGGTAGTTGTAGAGTAGCTCCAGCAAGTCCCAGAAGTGGGTCGTCAGCTCATGGTACACCGAGCCGGGGTTGCTCTTGCCCTCCCGGGCCAGGAAGTCGAAGGCCGTCTCAAACAGGTGCATCCGCGCAAACGGCGTCGGGATGCTCACCGCCAAGTTGCGCGACTTACCGCCTGCCGGGTCGGTGACGGTATTGATTTCGGTGCTCGTGACGGGGGCGGTTTTCTGCCAGCCCTGCACCTGCTGGGAGCCGTTGTTGTGTAAGCGAAGGACTTTGGGCATGTTATGCGGAAAGACGTGTAGAAATTTAATATTATTTACAGTTTTCTATAAGTTTACTTACACCATGATTCGCATCTACCAATAAGTCTTCTAATCCCATAGCATTAGAATGTTGCGGGTCTTGAATAAAAACCAAATCTGCGTGTTCATTATGATAAACCCTTGAATAGACCTCCTGCCCATCATTGAGCTTGAAATTCACCATTACTTGCCAATCACCTGGCAACTTACCATTACCTGATCTATTTTTACCTAGCACCTTATATCGTGATACGAATTCTCTAATAGTTGCCGTATCACGAATTACTATTGGATAATCAATTAAAGAAACCGGGTCGGGCAGAGGATAAAGTTCGATTGACTTTACCTGAGCAAATTCTAAGTGTTGAATATTTGACAGACTTCGCTTCACATGATTATAACTATCCGATGTTGACGAAATTATTTTCAGGAGCACAAACAAGATGAAAATGGCTACTATAATGCTCTTGGCTTTCAGACTCATTTCTGTGTTTCAGGTAGCAAACGACTAAAAACAGTTCAACCAAATAACATCAGCAATAAAGCAACCACCGCAGCGTCCCCTCCTTTCCAAGGAGGGGAATTTTCGTTTTTAGACCACCTTCACCTTCTCCTCAAAGGCCTTGTCGGTCACCTGATAGAACAGGTCGAGCAGCTTGCGGAAATTGTCGGGCTCGGCAATGGACTTTTCGGTTTTGTTGAGGCTGTCGAGGAAGTAGTTGTGGCTCATGCCTTTGTTGAAGAAGTCGTTCCACTTCTTTTCCACCGGCTTGCCGAGAATCATGGCGTTGAAATCGTCGGTTTGCAGGTCGAAGGGCCGGAAGGCACGGCGGTTCTGGGCCAGCTCCTGCAGCCACTGGTCGACACCCGAGTTGGGGCTGTGCAGGAAGGTATTGAGCTCCCGGAAAATGGGCTCGTTGCGCAGGGCGTAATCGAGCTTGAGGTTGTCGTGGTAGGGCGCCTTGTCGGTGGGCAGGTGCTGCTTGTGGTAGCGCGTGAAGTACAGGAACTGCGTGAGCTGCTGGGCCACCATTTCGCGGGTTTCGTCGGGCAGGTGGCTGAACTGGATTTCCGGCGCGTCGGTGCCGAGGCCGTACTCGTGGAAGTGCGGGCCGCCGGTGCGCAACTCGGCGGGCGAGTAGTTCATGAAATCCACGATACTCAAGGCGGCCAGCAGCTCAATTATGTGAGCCTTGTTTTTCTGCTGGGTGCCGCCGGGCTGGTTTTCGTAGGGCGTATCGGGCGTGTCGGCCAGGTAGTAGAGCGCGTCGAGGCCCGGCAGATTGTGCTCGTAGTAGCTGAGCGCCGCCTTGGTTTTGGTCAGGAAGTTGTTGGAGTCGATAACGGCCGAATCCTCGCTCTGGAGCGCGAAATAAGGCATGACCGTCACGGCGCCGGTGGGCGCGTCGCGCAGGTAGCGGGCGTTGCTAAGGCGGGTGTTAGGGTCCTTCAGGTTCTTGAGCATCAGCGGGAAACCCGCCGCGCCGGTGCCACCAAAAATGCTTGACACGAAGAACACCCGGTCGCCATCCTGGAAGTTATCGGCGAAAAACCGCATTTCAGCGCTTTCCACCAGCTTGTTCAGCACAATGCTGCCCACGTTGGGCGAGCCCCGGAAGCCAATGGTGAGCGGGCTTTCGAGGTTATCGGGCGTGAACAGCAAATCCACCAAACCCTTCGAATCCACGCTCAGCCCATCGTAATCCAAGTACTGCCGGAACGTCTGGTTGATGCCGCCGAAGTCGAAGATGAACGTGTCCTTCACCGAGCCGTTCACGTCCTGCGAAATACCGCTCAACGTGCTAATATCGGTCTGGAAGAAGCCTTCTTCACGGGGGCCGAGGTGCTGGTAAATCTGCTGGTAGTTCTGCAGCAGCTCCACCGTGCGGTTCATGTCGCCGTTGTGGGCGTCGGGGTCGATGATGATGGGCACCACCCGGTCGCAATTGGGCAGCTTTACGCCCGCCGCCAGCAGCATCGTGAGCGAGCGAATCACCCGCGAGCCCGTGCCGCCAATACCAAATAAGAACAGTTTAGCCATGATGTTGCTGATGTTGAACGAAACTCCCCTCCTCAGCTGAGAAAGGGACGTTCAGCCGCAAGGCTGAACTGGGGTGGTTGACTCGTTGCTGATGTTGTTTGGTTGAACACCGTGCATTTACTCGTCCAACGAATCCACCACCCCTAGCCTCTCCTCAGCTGAGGAGGGGAACTAACTTTCTAGCTCTAGAAGGGAGTGGTGCTGGCGTTAGTCGAGGCCTTGCGCAGCAGCAACGAAAAAATGAAGAACCAAGCCATGCTCAGAATGGCGTTCCAGGTGGCCAGCCAGTAGATGTAACTGTGGTCGGCGACCTGCTGAGAGTGGGCCTGCCAAATGCCAATACCAAAAGCCAGCAGCGCATTCAGACCCAGAAACAGGCCCCAGTGGCGGCCCTTATTGAAAGTAGCTACGCCCATGGCCCGGTTGATGAGCAGGTAGAAAATCACTGCCAGACCCAGCGACAGACCAATGTTCAGCAGGCCGATGTTGGGAAATACTACGTCGCGGTACACCGGCGTATCGGCCGGGGGCTGGGGGTTGCCGATGATTTCGTAGAGGAAGCGGAAGAATGCTTTCATGCAAAAGATTAACGCCCGGCACCGGCCTGGCAACTCGTGAAACGATATAACAGAAGCGAAATTGCGGGCCGCTCCGAAAGACCCAGGCACTGGCCCCTAGTGGCTCCCCGAACGACTATCGTGCCAACCCTAACGGCAGCCCGATGGCAGCGGCGACCCACCAAGCGCACGGCGCGGCCGCTTACCGGGCCGGTTGCAGCGTAAGCGGCAGCTCGAAAACGGTAGGGCGGGCGCCGACAGAAGCCTGCAGACCATCGAGTAGGCTGCTTAGGGCGAAGGTTTTAGCGGCTGGCACGGCATCGTTTTTCGTCGTCCATTGGGCGACCCAGGCGGAGCGCTGGTTCTGCAGCTTGAGCACCAGCGGGCGCGAGGCCGGCGGCACTTTAGTCAGGCGGATTTTGGCAAAATGCGTGAACCGGCTTTGCGGGCCGCTGCTGCCTTTGGTCTGGGCGGTGGCGGCGGTTACGCCTGTTAGCTTGGCGTCGGTGTCCACGGTCTGCACCTGTAAGTTCTGCTGCAGGTAGGCCAGCTCGCGGTACTGGGCGGGCAGGTTCTGCAGGTCGAGGCCCACCACAAACTCCACCGGCTGCTGGGCCGAAGCCTCGCTGACGGCCACCACGCGGTAGCTGTCGGCGGCGCGCTTGCTGGCCCCGGCGTCGCCGTAGTACCAGCTGCCCTTGTTCTCAAACTTATCGAGTACCGAGTAAACGGGCCGCGGGTACACCACGCCGAAGTGAGCCTGCCGAGCCGTTTCATCGGTCAGCAGGGCAGCATCGAACTGCCGCACGGCATCGGAGGGGCCGATAACCCAGTAGTAATATGGTATGTCGGTGTCGCAGCAGTTGGTTTTTTTGCCCGTTGCCACCAGCGCCGGGTAATAAGTACCCCGGAAATCGGACGTGAAACCGTACACCGATACAGCCAAGTCGGCCTGCGCGCCATTGCGTTGCAGCGCATCGGTGATGTCGGTTTTGATGTAGGGAATGGCCCCGGCGTTTTTGGGCGAGTAGATGAAGTCCGAAATCAGCACGTTCACAGTGCCCGGCTGGTAGTAACGGGTCATCAGGGTATCGAGCACGGCGGGCAGCTCGGTGCTTTTGGCCGGCTGCCGGATGCCGGCGCGCACCGTCGTCGACAGGTTGCCGTACGATTCGGCGTAGGGCTTCTCTTTAAGCAGGAAGAACGACTTCTGCTTGGCTGCTGCCGTACGGTTCACGTCCGATAGAAACTGGGCTACTCGCTGCTGAAACTGCGTATTTCCCCCGTCGGCAGCTGTTTTAGGCATGAAGCCCTCCATCGAGCCCGACACCTCCAGCAGCACGTTCACGCGCTGCAGCGGCTGGTCCGTAGCAGCCATTTCAGGCGTGGCCGACGACGTATTGGGGTTGTCGCTGAGGATTGCGTCAGTCATTGTGCCAGCCTTACCGCCCTCCTCTTTCATATCGGAGCGGGAGTAGCAGCCGGGTAGCAGCAGTAGCGCCAGGCCCAATGCGGGCAGCAGACGGGACGAAAGGGAGGTGGGGTAGCGCATCGGGTTAAAGTAACGACTTTCTGGCGGGAGGGTTGGGGCCGTAGTTGCACGCTATGCAGGTTACCTGATGCTAGCTGTAATCAATCTCCGTGTTATCACCGATGTTGAGGCTGTGCTTAGTGCCTTTAAATAAGGCGTCGGAGCCGACGATGCAGTCGTGCATGACGGCCGAGCGCAACTCACTATAAGAGCCAATGATGGACTCGCTCAGGATAACGTTCTGCACGATGGTCCGGTCGCCGATGGCCACGTTGGGGCCGATGATGGAGCCCGCAATCTGGCAGTCGCGCCCGATGCTGACGGGCGGGATGATGATGGTGTCAGGAAACTCGGGATAGTCGTGGCGGCGCAGGAACTCGGGGCGGTTGAGCAGCCGGGCATTGGCTTCGAGCAGCGAGCTTTTGCGGCCGCAGTCAAACCAGTTATCCACTGGCACGCTCACCATTTCGGCCCCGTCCTCAATCATGAGCATGAGCGCGTCGGTGAGCTGGAACTCGCCGTGGGTGCGCTGGTCCTGCCCGACGATGCGCTCCAGGGCCGAAGCCAGCCAGTCGGCGTTGGCAATCTTATAGAGGCCCACCAGCGCGAAGTTTGACTTGGGAATGCGCGGCTTCTCGACCACCTTGGTAACGAGGCCACGAGGGCCATTTTCTACAATACCGAACAAAGCCGGTGTTTTCACCTCCTTCACGGCCAGCACATTGCCGGGCATGGCTATCAGCGCCCGCAGGTCCACATCCACAATCGTGTCGCCGAGCAGAATAAGTACCCCGTCGGGCTCGTGGCGGAACTGCTCGCGGGCCAGCCACAGCGCATGGGCAATGCCCTCGCGGGGTTCCTGCACGATAAAACTGACTTTCAGGCTCGGGTACTGGCGACGCACGTAGTTCTCGACCTTCTCGCCGAGGTAGCCGATAATAAAAACGAACTCGTGCACGTCGGCTTCCACCAACCGATCAATGATATGGCCCAGAATGGTGTTGCCGGCCACCGGCACGAGCGTTTTGGGCTGGGTGTGCGTGTGCGGACGTAAGCGGGAGCCGATGCCGGCTACGGGAATGACTACTTTCATAAACAGAATCGGGAAGCGCCGAAGCGCAAAATACACAATAGCGGCCGAGCCGCCCATAGCACAACCGCCGGGCGGCGAATTCGTACTTTGCAGCGCAGCCAGCACCAGCCAATAGCTTAGTGTGCGAACCTGCTACAACTGGTTTTTTCTCTCTCCCTCTCTTCCATTTTCCCAAACCTCTCTTTTATGAAACGCTTTCTGCTCTACTTTGCCGGCATTGTATTGATGCTTTCCCAGTCGTCGTGCGGCTACAACTCGATGGTTACCAAGGACCAGGCCGTGAAGGGCCAGTGGGCCAACGTGCAGAGCTCCTACCAGCGCCGCTCCGACCTGATTCCGAACCTGGTAAATACGGTGAAGGGTGCCGCCAACTTCGAGAAATCGACACTGACGGAAGTAATTGAGGCGCGGGCCAAGGCCACCAGTGTGCAGCTGAACGCCGACCAGCTGACGCCCGAGAACCTGCAGAAATTTCAGGCTGCCCAAAGCCAGGTGGGCGCGGGCCTCGGCCGTCTGCTGGCCGTATCGGAAAACTACCCCGAGCTGAAGGCCAACGCCAACTTCCAGGAGCTACAGGCCCAGATTGAGGGCACTGAAAACCGCATCAATGTGGAGCGTAACAAGTTCAACGGCCTCGTAAACGATTACAACGCCTACATCAAAAGCTTCCCCAACAACCTGTTTGCCGGCCTGTTCGGCTTTGCCGAGAAGCCCTACTTCGAGGCCGATGCTGCCTCGCAGAAGGCCCCGACAGTACAATTCTAAATCAGTTGCCAGTTAAAGGGGGTGTCATGCTTCATCTGGCGTCCGCTTGCCGAGGCATGACACCTTTTTTTAAGTGAAACCTGATAATTGGCAACTGACATGACTAATCCTCTCACTCCCGAACAGGAAGCGGCGCTGGTGGAAGCCATCCGGCAGGCCGAGTTGCGTACTTCGGGCGAAATCCGGGTGCATCTGGAAGACTCCTGCCCCTCGCCCGACCCGCTCGACCGCGCTGCCCAGGTGTTTGCCGATCTGGGGATGCACCACACGGCCCAGCGCAATGGGGTGCTGTTTTACCTGGCGTGGCAGAGCCGGCAGTTTGCCGTTATCGGCGACGCAGGCATCAACTCGGCCGTGCCCGACGACTTCTGGGAAGCAGCCAAGGAGAACGTGCTTAAGCATTTTCGTTCCGAGAAGTACGTGCTGGGCCTAGAAGCCGGCATCCGGCTGGCGGGCGAGCAGTTGCAGCGCTACTTCCCCTACAATGCCGCCACCGACAATAACGAGCTGGACGACTCCATTTCGTTCGGCGACCCGACCTCCAAGCGCCCATGAAGCATCTGTTAATGAATTTGAGGCGGCCGGCCGGCTGGCTGCTGGCTTTCGGGCTGCTGTTGCTGGCGCTGGTGGCCACGGCCCAGGATGTGCCGCCCCGGCCCAACCCGCCCCGCCTCGTGAACGACCTGGCCGGGATGCTGCGGCCCGACGAGGTAGCCCAACTGGAGCGGAAGCTGGTGGCTTACAACGACTCCACTTCGTCGCAGATTGCGGTGGTGACGGTACCCAGCCTGGGCGACTACGACATTTTCGATTATGCCCAAAAGCTCTACCAAGCTTGGGGAATCGGCCAGAAAAGCAACAACAACGGCGTGCTGCTGCTGGTGGCCAAGCAGGAGCGCAAGGCGCGCATCCACACCGGTTACGGCCTCGAAGGGGCTATTCCAGATGCCATTTCCAAGCGTATCATTTCCAATACCATCGTTCCGGCTTTCAAGCAGGAGCGCTACTACAACGGCCTCGACCGCGCCACCGACCAGCTTATCTCGCTCGCTCAGGGTGAATACAAAGCTGATCAGACCACTAAGCGCCGTGCTTCATCCGACGACAGCGGCTCGGGCATTATGTTCTGGCTCGTTATCGGCGCCCTGATTTTGTTCATCCTGTTCCGTAACCGCGGCGGGGGTAGCGGCGGCCGGCGCAACCGTGGCTTCGGCGGCAGCATGATTCCACCCCTCATCTTCGGCGACTTCAGCGGCGGCCGCGGCACCTTCGGAGGCGGCTTCGGCGGTGGCGGCGGCGGTTTTGGCGGCGGTGGCTTCGGCGGTTTCGGGGGCGGCAGCAGCGGCGGCGGCGGCGCCTCCGGCAGCTGGTAGACACACACCTGTCACCCAGACAAAGCAAGGACCTGAAAAAAAGCTACTCTCTCTCGAGGCAGGCTTCTTTCCAGGTCCTTGCTTTGTCTGGGTGACAGGCAGCGGTTTCACTCACTCATTTTATACACCGGCCGCTCATAGAACGGGCGCAGCAGTTCGATTACGTCGAGGGCATCGGCCAGCGCCTGATGGGCTACGGTATCGTCGGCAAAGCCCGCGCGGGCCTTGCAGGTTTGCATAGTGGGCAAGCGGGTGTCTTTGCGCCAGTTAAGGTAGAAGGCAGCCGGGTCGAGCATGGCGGGTTCGGCTCGCATCAGCGTACCGTAGCCGGGCAGCTCGCGCAGAAATCCCAGGTCGAAGGAGGCAATGTTCTTGCCGGCCATGGTTACGGCCACACAATCCTTCTTATCGGTTTTGAAGCCCTGCGCCAGCAGGAATTCGCGCAACTGAGGCAGCAGTTCGGTCGGCTCGCACAACTCGGGGTTGGGCTCTTTGCTGGCCAGCTCGCGTAGCAGCCCGGCATTGAGGGCCAGCGCCCCGGCCGTGCCCAAGTACTCGGGGTGGCGCACCACGCGTCGGAAGTAAGGCAGCTCAGCCAGCGGCCGCAGGTTTTTGGTGTCTTCCACAACGGCGGCCAACTCTATAATCTGGTGGCGGGCCGGCCGGCCGCCGGTGGTTTCGAGGTCGAGCGAAATGTAGCGCATAGTGGAGGCATGTACGGGCGATGCCGGCGCGTGTTGGGCCCTACCTGATAGTGATGGCCGGAAGTTTATTTTGAACTTAGCTCACCAACACTCTTATTATTAGCCAGATTATCTCGTTTTTTGTTTGTCACTCTATTATTGCTCTTACGATTCTATTGCAAAGTTTTCTATGCCTTTACAAATACCGTTCGGCCTGCTGTTGACTATCGTGCTGTTGCTGGCCGGCAAGGTTACCTCGGCCCAGGGCCAACCTGCGCCGCCAGCCGCAGCTTATGCCGCCCCGGCACCTGCTGCTGTGCAAGGGCTCTACCAAGCCGCCGACCCGGTTTCGTCGCTACTCTACAACGGGCCCGAATACGTGAACTATGCTATGCGCTACGGTGAGCGGTTGGGCCATCAGTTTTTCCTGACGCCCGAGCTTCAGCCCGGCTCTGTGCTTTACTACCAGCAGCCCTTCGCCAACCTGCAGTTGCGCTACGATGTGGTGCTCGACCAGGTGGTACTAGAGCAACCCACCAGCCCACTGATGCTACGGCTGGTAAACGAGAAGTTGGAGCGCTTCACCATCGGCGGCCACCACTTCGAGCAGCTGAAGTCTGACAGCACGGCTGGCGGTCTGCCTGCCACCGCCTACTACGAGGTGTTGTCTGAGGGCCCAGTGCGGCTGCTGGCCCGCCGCGCCAAACGCAGACAGGAACGTATCGAAGGCCGCATAGTAAAGGTTGAGTTCATTGGTACCGACCGGCTGTACGCCTACAAGGCGGGGCGCTACTACACCGTTAATTCCAAAGCGGGGGTGCAGAAACTGCTGGCTGACCGCGAATCGGAGATACGCGATTATATGCGCCAGAACCGGCTGAAGCTGAGCAAAAAACAGTTCGAGAACGTGGTATTATTGCTGGTGAATCACTACAACCAGCTTCCGCCCCGATAACAGCCCGTCGGCCCGGCGCCTTTGCGCATGCTGCTCTCTTTAAAGCTGGCTATAGGTAGCCGGCAGTTTCCTTTTCGCCCGCGCTTTTATCCTGACATGAAGCACTTATATTCTTTGCTTTTTTCACTGTTGCTGCTGCTAGCCGGGCACGGCAGCTACGGTCAGCAGCAGCAGCCGGCAAAAACCATTACCGGCAATTTTGAGCAGGTCCCGTTCCGGCAGTTTGTGCGAGAGTTGGAAATCCAAACTGATTACCGCTTTTACTTCGAAGCCGGCACGCCGCCTGACAGTTTCCGGGTGAGTGTGCGCGTAAGCGAGCAGCCGCTGAAAAGGGTACTGGAGCAGGTTTTTGACGGCACACCTTACCGCTTCGCTCTCACCAATGACTATCGAGTGTTCTTAACTACGGGCACCAGTATCGAGCCCCAGCTTTCAACAACTTTTTTTCGGCCGACAGGCTCGCCTCCCGAGGGCCCGGTAGTAGCTGCCCCCGAAGACCTAACGCCCACCACCGCTCCCGGCCGCTCGCGTTACGTGAGTGCGGCTGAATACAAGGTCTACCAAATAGGAACCGGCAACGGCACTGGACTGGTTACGCTGGCCGGCCACATCAAGGACATTAAATCCGGTGAACCCGTTATCGGGGCCACTATATATTCTGAGGCTCCGAGTATCGGCACCAACACCGACCAGTTCGGATTCTACTCGCTAACGCTACCAGCTGGGCGCTACACGTTGCAGGTGCGGAGCGTGGGCAGCAAAAACACCCGTCGCCAGGTGATATTGCGCGGAAACGGCCGCCTGGAAATCGAGGTGGAGGAAGATATCACAACGCTCAGGGAAGTAGTGATTGAGGGTGAGAAGGACAAGAATGTATCGAGCACCCAGATGGGCCTCGAAAAGCTGGATATCAAAACCATTAAGCAGGTGCCCACAGCCTTTGGTGAGGCCGACATTCTGCGGGTAATACTCACGTTGCCAGGCGTAAAATCGGTGGGTGAGGGCAGCACCGGCCTGAATGTGCGCGGCGGCGCCACCGACCAGAACCTGATTCTGTTCAACGACATGACCGTGTACAACCCCTCACACCTATTCGGGTTCTTTTCGGCCTTCAACCCCGATATGCTGCAGGGCGTGGAGCTGTACAAAAGTGCCATGCCGGCCAAATACGGCGGGCGGCTCTCGTCGGTGCTCGATATTACCACCCGCGAGGGCAACAAGAAGCAGTTCGGAGCTACGGGTGGTATTGGGCCGCTTACCAGCCGCCTGACTTTGGAGGGACCTATTATCAAGGACCGTAGCTCGTTTCTGATTGGAGGCCGGGCCAGCTACTCCGACTGGCTGCTACGCCAGCTCGATGACAAGAAGTTTCGTCAGAGCTCGGCAGCCTTCTCCGATTTAAGTGCTCATATCAGCCATCAGATCAACGACCAGAACTCGGTATATGCCACCGGATACTTCAGTACTGACCGTTTTAAGCTGGCTTCTGATACCACCTACCGCTACGCCAATAAGTCGGCCAGCCTTAAGTGGCGCCACAATTTCAGTAACCAGCTCTACGGCGTACTCACGGGCGCTTTCAGCCAATACGATTACGACATCACTAGCGAAAACAACGATGTTAACTCGTCGCGGCTCCAATACGCCATCAACCAAACCAGCCTACGGGCCGACTTCAGCTACTACCCCAATCCCAAACACTCGGTTGATTTCGGGGCCAGTTCACTGCTCTATAATGTAAGCCCCGGAGGCCTGACACCACTCAATGAAAACTCGCTCGTGTTACCCAATGTTCTGGCCCGCGAGCAGGCATTGGAAAGCGCCGTCTACGTGTCGGACAAGATTGATGTGAACCAGCGTCTATCGGTGTCAGTAGGGCTGCGCTACTCGCTCTACAATGCGTTGGGACCTCGCAGTGTATATGAGTATGCAGCGGGCGAGTCGCGCTCCGAGAGCACCATCATCGATACGGTGCGCTATGGCTCGGGCAAGGTGCTGGCTACCTACCACGGCCCCGAATACCGGGTGTCGGCCCGCTACTCGCTTTCCGACAACTCGTCGGTTAAGCTCAGCTATAACCGCACCCGCCAATACATCAGCCAGCTCACCAACACAGCCTCCGTGTCGCCGGCCGACACCTGGAAGCTGGCCGACAACAATATCCGGCCCCAGATAGGCGACCAAGTGTCGGCGGGTTACTACCGCAACTTCAAATCGAACACCATCGAAACGTCGGTGGAAGTGTACTACAAGTCGTTGCGCGACTTTGTGGACTACAAGGGCGGGGCCGTACTGCTGCTCAACCCCACCATCGAAACCGACATCATCAACGCCGAGGGCAAGGCCTACGGGGTAGAGGTATTGGTGCGCAAACTAACAGGCAAAATGAACGGCTGGCTGAGTTATACTTACTCCCGCTCGCTGGTGCGAGCCAATGTCGGCACGCCCGCCGACCAAATCAACGACGGCCGCTACTACCCCAGCAATTTTGATAAGCCCCACGACGTGACACTAGTGGGAAACTACCGCTTCAGCCGCCGCTTCAGCACCTCACTCAACTTTACCTACAGCACCGGCCGGCCCATTACACTTCCCATTGCCAAGTACTTGGTTGGCAACACTCTGCGTGTGCTTTACTCTGACCGCAACGCCTATCGGGTACCCGACTACCTACGGGCCGATCTGGCGCTCAACATCGAGGGAGGCCACAAAGCGCAGAAGCTGGCCCACAGTTCCTGGACGGTGGGCGTATATAACCTCACTGGCCGGCAGAACCCCTACTCCATCTATTTTAAGTCAGAAAACGGCCAGATACGGGGCTACAAGCTGTCGATTTTTGGTCGGCCCATCCCAACCATTACTTATAACTTCAAGTTCTAGATGAAAACGCCTGCTACTTTTTTACGCGGCCTATTGGCTATAGTGCTACTGCTGCCAATTGGCTGCGTGGAGCCTTACGCCCCCGACGTTATTGATGCCCCGCCGAGCTTGCTCGTAGTCGATGGCTTTATCAACGCGGCCGGTCCCACTACCATTCGCCTCTCGCGCACGGCCTCGCTCGCGGCCACTATTACCCCACCGCCCGAAGCCCGGGCCCGGCTGGTTATCGAGCAGCAGAACGGCCCCAATTATCCCCTGACCGAAACCACGCTGGGCACCTACGTTTCGGCCGCTAATGTGCTGCCCGCCGGCAGCCTCTGCAGGCTGCGTATCACTACGGGCACGGGCAAGGAGTACGCCTCCGACTTCGTGCCTGTGAAGCTTACGCCGCCCATTGAAACCTTGCGCTGGACGCCGGCTAACAACCAGGTTAATGTACTAGTGAGCACGCGCGACGATACGGGGGCCTCGCAGTACTACCGCTGGGAATACGAACAGACCTGGGAAATAACACCGCCCTACCGGCCCAGCGTCGAGTATGTCAAGCTTGGGTCGGATACCGGTTTCATGCGCAGAATCGCCATTCCTTACCCCACGCTTTGCTGGACCAGCAATAAGTCTACCCGGATTCTGCTCAGCCAGACCACGGCCCTAAGCCAGGACATAGTGGTAGATTTTCGGGTACAGGGGTTGTCCGCCGGCTCGCCTGAACTTAATACCCGCTACAGCATTCTGGTACGCCAGCAGGCCCTAACGGCGGCGGAGTATACCTATTGGGAGCAGCTACGCAAGAACACGGAGAATATCGGCTCGCTCTTCGACCCACAGCCCAGCCAGAGTGTGGGCAACGTGCGCAGTCTGAGCGCAGACGACGCATCGCTGGTGCTGGGATTTGTGGGAGCACACTCGGTTACGGAAAAGCGGCAGTTTATTTCTTATGAGGAATTGCCCAGCAACTGGTCCCGTAGTACGGGTTATGAGGCCTGCCTGCCACCCGACACGGTATTCCTTGGCAGCCGGGGACTTGACCCACCGTCTGCTACCCCCGCCCAAATTCAGTTTTTGGCTTTCGCCTCCCAGCTCTACCTCCCAATCGACGCTATTCCTAACTTATCTTCAGCTGTTGCCTTCACGGCTAAGAAGCGCGACTGCGTAGACTGCCGCACCCGCGGTACGGCCGTGCGTCCTTCATTCTGGTAAGCTTTTACTACACCTTATGCCTTATCTAATTAACTGCTCCCTATTGCTTCGGCGCGGTTTGCTACTAGCCAGCCTGCTGTGGCTTACCGTGGGTGCGGCATGGGCGCAGTCCGACTCGCTTAGGCAACTGACCAAGCAGTTTGAGCGCCAGGCCCAGCAGATGCCCCGCGAACAACTGTTTCTGCACATCGACCGGCCGCTGTACCTAAGCGGCGAAACAATGTGGTTCAAGGTATACGCCGTAGGTGGGGCGGCTTCGCGGCCGCTAGCCCTGAGCAGCGTAGCTTACGTGGAAATACTGGATGCCAAGCAGCAGCCGGTACTGCGCGATAAAGTAGCGTTGCAGAATGCCACCGGCCAAGGTACGCTGGCCCTGCCCGCGTCGCTGGCCTCGGGTCGCTACACGGTGCGGGCTTACACCCGCTGGATGCAGAATTACGGTCCCGAAGCCTACTTCCACGGCACCGTAACGGTGGTCAATACCTTCGCCTCCTCCGGGGCCATACCAGCACCCGACTCAGCGGCCCTAACGGCGCAGTTTTTTCCTGAAGGAGGCTACCTGGTTCGTGGCCTGCGCAGCAAGGTAGCCTTTCAAGTAACCGACCGCCGGGGCCGTAGCGTAGCAGCCACGGGCACTGTACTCGACGCTCAGGGGGCAGTGGTGGCCACATTTGCTACCCGGCATGGCGGCCGGGGCAGCTTCATGCTCACCCCAGCCGCCACAGGTTCGACAGCTTACTCAGCCGTCGTCATCCCACTACCAGCGGCCACCACAAGTGTCAGTACTAAAGCTACCGCTAGTACCAGCCGGCTGCCGGCGGTGCGCGACCAAGGCTATGTACTGAGTATTGTTCCTTCCCTGTTAGTGGGCCATCTCAAAGTGGTAGTACAAGCCACTGCTGACCAGCCCGACAACGTACTACTTCTAGTACATGCCCGCCAGCAGCAGGCATTAGCTCGGGCGATATACTTAACAGCTGGTCGAGGCGAATTCAGCTTCAAGGAAGACTTATTACTGGACGGGGTTTCGCACTTTACTCTATTCAGTGAAGCTCACCAGCCTTTGTGTGAGCGGCTGTTTTTCCGGGTGCCGCGCCGGACGCTACCTATTACGGCCCGCCCCAGCCAGCCCCTTTACGCGCCTCGTAGCAAGGTGAGCCTGACGGTAACGGCGGGTAACAATGCCTCCCAGCCGGCTAGCCTCTCAGTGGCCGTTTACCGGCTCGATTCGCTTAATTCGGTCCCCACCATCTCCATCGAGCATTACCTAGGTCTGACGTCTGAGCTGCGCGGTGCCGTGGCCGACCCCGGGTATTACTTTACGGCTACCGGCCCCGAAGCTACTGCCGCCACCGAAGACCTGTTACTGACCCAGGGTTGGAGCCGCTTCCGCTGGAACGACGAAGCGCTAAAGCGTCCGGCGGCGCTACCTACCTTCTTGCCTGAATTGCACGGCCCCGTAGTGCGCGCCCGCCTTACGCGTGCGAACTCCACCGAGCCCCAGCCTGGTCTGCTAACTTACTTCTCGATACCAGGCCGGACTGTGCGGCTCTACAATGACCAAAGCGACGCCAACGGCATTCTGCAGTTCAAACCCGTCAGCCTCTATGGGCCTCAAACGGTGATGCTGCAAACCGACCCACGCCAAGATACTACTAGTCGCTTAACGCTCCTCGACCCCTTCTCCGAGCAATTCACCCCCTTTCCTGCCCCTACTTTTATCTTGATGCCCCGGTTCCAAACCGATTATGCCCGCCGCCACCTTCAGGCCCAAGTGCAGACGGTATACGCGGGCAAGAAGTACGACCGCTACCGCACGCAGCCCATCGATACTATACCCTTCTACGGCCAGCCCAGTGCCTCCTATCGCCTCGACGAATACACTCGCTTTAAGGTGCTGGAAGAAGTGCTACGCGAGTACGTACCAGGCGTGCAGGTGCGCATCCGAAAGGATGGTTTCCATTACCAAGTATTTAACGAGCCAACCCGCACTTTTTTTGAACAGGACCCATTAGTGTTGCTCGATGGCGTGCCTGTGGCCAACATCAATAAGATAATGGCCATACCAGCCATTAAAATCCGGCGGCTCGATGTGCTGACTAGCCGCTACCTACAGGGCGGAGCCTCCTATAGCGGTCTAGTGAGCTTCAGCACTTACAAAGGCGACCTCGAAGGTTTCCAGCTCGACCCGCGGGTGCTGATCCAGGAGTATGAGGGCCTACAGGAGCAGCGTGAGTTCTACGCCCCGCGCTACGATACACCCGAGCAGCAGCGCAGCCGCCGTCCCGATATGCGCGAGCTGCTGTACTGGAACCCAGCCGTAACCGTGACCAGCCCCGGCGCGGCCCCGCAACCGCTGGAGTTTTTCACTGGCGACCAGCCTGGCCGCTACCTCATCGAGGTGCAGGGCCTTGATGCCAGCGGCGCGGCTGGCAGCAGCCGTAGTACCTTCGAGGTGCAGCCCAGCCTTTAGTTTATTGGCTGACTGCTGTAGCTGACATTTTTTTGCTCGGAATATCCTTGAGCAGTGGGGAATAAGCTATTCGCTGAAAGCCACAACCTAAAAACGCGGCCCGTAGCACTCCAATAAGAAGGAGGCGTACAGGCCGCGTTTTTAGGGTACTATCTACTCAGTCGCCGAGTGACTGGTAACGGAGATACTAGCCAATAGCTCGAATTTAAGCCGACTGCTTGCTTTCGAGCTTCTGGAGCTTGTCGTAAGTCTGCTGCGACTTCTCATACTGGCGCTCTACCTCCTGGCGCAATTGGCCGGTGAGATTTTCGCTGGCTAGTGCTTCCTTATAGGCTTTGATGGCCCACTCTTCGCCGTATACATTGGAGGCGAGGATGGCCTTTTCGTCGAAGCCGGTAACGGTGGCTTTGGCATCCATCCAGCGGCGGTATAACTTGCCTTTGAGCGTGGTGCCGGTTTCGCGGCCGCCACCCAACTGGCGCAGATGCTGGTTGAGCTGGTTGGCAAATTGCTGGCTCTGGCTCACAAGCTGTTTGTAGTAGCCGGTCAGCTCGGCATCCTTGCTCTCATCAACAGCCCGCTTGTAGCCGGCAATCCGGTCATTCACGAACAGCAGTAACTCCTGCAGCGTATCGGTTTCGCCATCAGAAACTGCCGTTTTTTTGCCCTGGCTTTTGTTGACAAAGTAGCTTACGCCCAGGGCCAATAGGGCGCCGCCTACGAGCTTGCCGATCATTCCGGATGACTTGGCTTTGGTTTTGTGGTCGTTGTTGGAGTCGGTTTGGGTAGATTTCATAAGGAAAGTGCGGTTAGTTTCCCCCGGCTTACGCCAAAACCAGGCACTTGGTTAGCCAAAAACCATCGATACCCTAGTGGTCGTGCCGGGTACCAGCCTCCACGGCCACGGTCAGCCGGTTTTCGGCTGGCGGCACAGGGCAGTCGTAACCCGCAGCGTAGGCGCAGGAGGGGTTATAGGCCTTGTTGAAATCGAGCACCACCTGCCCGCCCCGAATCTGGCCCCGGCGGAAATCGAGGTAGCGGCCGCCGCCATAGGATCCGTGGCCGTTGGTGCGGTCGGTGAAAGGTACAAACAGGTAGTCGCGGTAAGCAGGGTTAGCCAGCAGGTCGAGGTTCTGGTACACCAGCAACTGCCGGGGCTGGCCGCCCAACTCGAAATGCAACTCGCCATACTTGCGGTACAGCGGCCGCTTGCCTGTGCTGGTGGGCATGGCGAAAACCGGCCCCAGCGAGTCGGGCACGAAACGGGCCAGCAGGCAGGCCGCATAATCGATCGGGTAGAAGGGCAGCCCCGCAAAGCTCCGGCGCGCTTCGGCCGGGAGCGGACTGCGGGCCGGGTCGGTGAACTCGGCGTTCAGCTCGCGCTGGAAATCGGCAACCTGCTGCGTGTGCTCGGCTAGGGTTGGCTTTTGAGCGGTAGGCTGGGCCCATAGCGGTGCGGCCATCAGCAGCAGCGCGGGCAGTAAATGAAATAAGCGGCAAACCATTGGCAGCGAAAATAGTAGAGAGGAAGCCCCGAAACCGGTGCCAAGATACGGCTCGGTGGCTCCTGACCCTGCCCGCTCAGCCGCCAGACTGGACCACTTTTCCTTCTCGCTCCACCTTCCGTACCTTCGCTATCCTATGACCGATTCCGCCGCCACACCCGCCCCTGCCCCCGCCCGCAAGCTGTTCCTGCTCGACGCCTTTGCTCTGATTTACCGCGCCCACTTCGCCTTCAGCAAGAACCCGCGCGTGAACTCCAAGGGCCTCAACACCGGCGCTATTCTGGGCTTTACCAACACGTTGGTGGAAGTGCTGCAGAAGGAGAAGCCCACGCACATTGGGGTGGCGTTCGATGCGGCCAAGAAGACGTTTCGGCACGAACAGTACGCCGAATACAAGGCCCAGCGGCAGGCCATGCCCGAGGATATCGGCCTGGCCATTCCCTATATAAAGCAGATTATCAAGGCCTTTCACATCCCCATTCTGATGGTGGAGGGCTTCGAGGCCGACGACGTGATTGGCACACTGGCCGGCCGGGCCGAGCAGCAGGGTTTTGGCGAGGTGTACATGATGACGCCCGACAAAGACTACTGCCAGCTCGTAACCAACTGCGTGAAAATCTACCGGCCAGCCTTCATGGGCAACGCCGCCGAAATCCTCGATGTGGCCCACGTGCTCCAGCGCTTCGAAATTGAGCGGGTGGAGCAGGTAATCGACATTCTGGGCCTGCAGGGCGACGCCTCCGACAACATTCCGGGTATTCCGGGCATCGGCGAGAAGACGGCCAAGAAACTGATTCAGGAGTACGGCTCGGTAGAGGGCCTGATTGCCAACGTGGATAAGCTGAAAGGCAAGCAGCAGCAGAACGTGCGCGAATTTGCCGAGCAGGGCCTCATGAGCAAGGAGTTGGCCACCATTCACCTCAATGTGCCCATCGAGTTCGAGGCCGATAAGCTCGTCCTCGACCAGCCCGACATGGAGGAGTTGCGCCGTCTTTTCGACGAGCTGGAGTTCCGCCAGCTGGCCGCCCGCGTGCTCGGCGACGGAGCCGCTTCGGCCGGCGTAACTACCGGCGACCAGAAATCAAAAGCCAAAAGCCCCAAAGCCGCCCCCGGCCAGACTTCGCTTTTTGGGGGTGGAGGCGGCAGCGGCGTTACCCACGCCGCCGCGGCAGCTGCTGCCGAGGTGGCCGCCGGCCCGCGCCGCACGCTGGAAGATGTGGCCCACCAGTACCACCTAATGGACACGCCCGAGCTGCGGGCCGAGTTGCTGGAGTTCCTATTGCAGCAAACCGAAGTCAGCTTCGACACTGAAACCACCGGCCTCGACACCATGACGGCGCGGCTCGTGGGCCTTTCGTTCTGCTGGCTGCCCGGCGAGGCCTACTACGTGCCCGTCCCTCAGGAGAACGAAGAAGCGGCACAGGCGCTGGTGGATGAATTCCGGCCGTTTTTCGATGCCAAAACCATCGTGAAAGTCGGCCAGAACATCAAGTACGACCTCACCATCCTCAAGCACTACGGCGTCGAAATCCGGGGGCCGCTGTTTGACACCATGCTGGCCCACTACCTGCTGGAGCCCGACATGCGCCACGGCATGGATGTATTGGCCGAAACCTACCTGCATTACACGCCGGTGCCCATCACGGCCCTCATCGGCCCCAAAGGCAAGAACCAGAAAACGATGGCCGACCTGCCGCCCGCCGAGGTGTCGGACTACGCCTGCGAGGATGCCGACGTGACGCTGCAGCTCAAGCACGTCTTCGAGCCGCTGCTAAAGGAAGTGGGCCTGCTCGATTTGCTGAACGAGGTGGAAAACCCACTGGTGCCGGTACTGGCCGCCATCGAGTACGAGGGCGTGCAGATTGATTCGGTAGCCATGGGCGAGTATTCGGCCGAGCTGCAGGGCTACATCACAGAACTGGAAGGCCAGATTTACCAGGAGGCCGGCGAGGAATTCAACATCGGTTCGCCCAAGCAGTTGGGCGAGGTGCTGTTCGATAAGATGGACCTCGGGGGCAAGAAAATTAAGAAAACCAAAACCGGCCAGTACGCCACCGGCGAGGAAATCCTGAGCCAGCTGGCCGGCGACGCGCCCATTGCGGGCCTGATTCTGGAGTATCGGCAGCTGAGCAAGCTGCGCTCCACCTACGTCGAGGCCCTGCCCCAACTCGTGTGCGAACTCGACGGGCGGGTTCATACCAGCTTCAACCAGGCCGTAACGGCCACCGGCCGACTGTCCAGCACCAACCCCAACCTGCAGAACATCCCCATCCGCACCGAGAAGGGCCGCGAAATCCGCAAGGCCTTCGTGCCCCGCGACGCCGGCCATGTGCTGCTGGCGGCCGACTACTCGCAGGTGGAGCTGCGCATTATGGCCGACTTCGCGGGCGACAAAACGATGATTGAGGCCTTCCGGCTGGGCCAGGACATCCACACGAGCACGGCCAGCAAGGTCTTCAAAGTGCCGCTGAGCGAGGTGGACGGCGAGATGCGCCGCAAGGCCAAAACCGTCAACTTCGGCATCATCTACGGCATCTCGGCTTTTGGCCTGGCCCAGCGCATCGGCATCGGCCGCAAGGAAGCCGTGGAGATTATCGAGACTTACTTCGAGGAGTTTCCGTCGGTGAAGCAGTACATGGACGAGAGCATCAACCGGGCCCGCGAGCTGGAGTACGCCGAAACGCTGCTCGGCCGCCGCCGCTACCTGCGCGATATCAACTCGCGCAACGCCACGCTGCGCGGCTACACCGAGCGCAACGCCATCAACGCCCCCATCCAGGGCACCGCGGCCGACATCATCAAGAAGGCCATGATCAACATCCACGAGTGGCTGGTGCAGGAAAAGCTCGGCACCCGCATGATTCTACAGGTCCACGACGAACTCGTATTCGACGCCGTACGCGAGGAGGTGGACTATATCACGCCCAAAATCAAGGAACTCATGGCCACTGCCCTGCTCCTGCCCCACGGCGTGCCGCTGGAAGTGGAAGTAGGCGTGGGCGAGAACTGGCTGCAGGCGCACTAAGTTTTCCGGCAAACCAATGGATCAAGCTACAAAACAAGGTGTTGTTACCGAGCTGATTAGTCTCCTCACGCAGGGCAATGCCCACGTTACATTTGAGGATGCCTGCGCCGACCTTACACCCGCGCAGTGGAACCAACAGGTGCCTGAGGCGCCGTATACTA
>NZ_JABKAV010000159.1 GCF_013377905.1 Hymenobacter terrestris | reverse complement strand
CCGCGCTTGCCCACCGTAGCGGCCCTGCGCCATTGCTCGACACAGCCGGACGGGCGGAGTTGGCCGCGTGCCTGCGCTAGCAGCCCGATGCCACGCTCGACGAGTTGCGCGTGTGGGTGGCCGCGCTGGGCGGCCCAACCGTGAGCGTGGCCACCATGGGCCGGGCCGTGCAGGCGCTGGACTGGCGGCGAAAAAAAAGAGTGTCCACGACGCCGAGCGCGACACCGACCGGGTGAGGGACTTGCGGGCTGCCTTTCTGGCCGCCGTCCAGGCCGAGGATTTTACCTGTTTCAAATTTGTGGACGAGACGAGCACCAACCTGAGCTATTGCCGCCGCTACGCCCGCGCCGAAGGCGGGCAGCGCGCCCACCAAGCGACGCCCTTGCACAGCGGGCCCAATGTGACGCTGGTGGCTGCGCTGACCCAGAGCGGGCTACAAGCGGCCATGACGGTGAGCGGACCGGTTAACGGGCAGGTGTTCGCCGCTTACCTGCAGCAGGTACTCGGTCCCACGCTCGTGCCCGGTGACGTGGTGGTGCTGGATAAGCTGCCCGCCCACAAAGTGACGGGCCTGGCCGAACTGGTCGAAGCCTGTGGTGCCCGGCTGCTATATCTGCCGCCCTATTCGCCCGACTTTAA
>NZ_JABKAV010000158.1 GCF_013377905.1 Hymenobacter terrestris | reverse complement strand
GCCGCTTGTGCCCAGGTCGGCTCGCGCCAGCAACAGGTCGCTGAGCGCTTCGGGGTGAGCGTCTCCTTCATCAAGAAGTTGCGCCACCAACAGCGCCAAACCGGCTCATTAGCGGCCAAACCGGCCAGTGGTGGTCCAGCCCGAACGATTTCACCGCCTGAGCAGGCGTGGCTCGTAGCCTACGTGGGGCAGCACGCCGATGCCACGCTGGCCGAGTTGAACGCCGCCTGGCAGGCCGAATTTGGCCGCCCGGTGGGCCAGACCAGCATCTGGAACGTGCTGGACGAGCACGGGCTGCGGCGTAAAAAAAAGCAACCACGCCCGTGAACGCGACAGCGAGCGGGTGGTAGCGGCGCGGGCGCAGCACGTAGAAACCGTGTGCACGCGGCCCGACGTAGCACGCTTCCACTTTCTCGACGAAACAGGGCTGCGCCTCGACTACTGCCGCCAGTATGCGCGGGCTTCTGGCGGGCAACGCGTCGGCCAACCCGTACCACTGACGCGGGGCCGCTCGCTGACGTTGATCGGGGCCCTGTCGGTGCGGGGCTCAGGGGCGGTGCAATTGCTGGAAGGCGGCCTGAATTACACGAATTTTGCCTGGTACGTGAGCGAGTGTCTGGCCCCTACGCTGCGCCGGGGCGATGTCTTGGTGCTGGACAATCTCTCGGTACATAAACTGCCGGGCGTCGTCGAATGGCTGGCCGAGCGGGGCGTGGAGGTGATCTTTCTGCCACCCTACTCGCCCGA
>NZ_JABKAV010000157.1 GCF_013377905.1 Hymenobacter terrestris | reverse complement strand
TAAACAAGGGGCTTAGGAAGCAAATTTCAGAAAATGGGGCATAACTTCCTGTTATGCAAGCAGCTAACCGCTACTATAAGTGCAGCAAAATTTCAGAGGTCAAATTTCGCTACTTGTTGCGCCTGTTTGCGTTGGATTTGACGGCCTCGGATACGGCCCGACTCACGGGCCTGAGCGTGCGGGCTGTCAATGACATTTACCTGCTGCTGCGCCACCGTCTCCTGGCCTGCAGCCCCGTGCCGGCCGAACTCGACGGGGCGGTCGAACTCGACGAGCGCTACTTCGGTCCGCGCCGGGTGCGCGGCAAACGGGGCCGCGGGGCCAGCGGCAAAACTATCGTCTTCGGCCTGTTCAAACGCGGCGGGCAGGTGTAGTGTACACGGAAATCGTGCCCGACTGCTCGAAAAAGACCTTGCAGGCCATCATACGCGGCAAAATCGACGTGGCTGCCATGGTCAACACCGACGGCTGGCGCGGCTATGATGGGCTGGTGGACGTGGGCTTTGACCGCCACTTCCGCGTGCGCCACGGCCAGGATGAATTCGTGGGCGGCGCTTCGCACATTAACGGTATCGAGTCCTTCTGGAGCTTCGCCAAAGCCCGCCTCCAGCAGTTCAAGGGCGTACCCAAGCACACCCTTTTGCTGCATTTGAAAGAGTGTGAATTTCGTTTCAATCACCGCTACGAAGACCTGTACAAACTGCTCCTTAAATTACTCCGCCAACAGCCCCTCTAACCGCGTTTGCTTCCTAAGCCCCTA
>NZ_JABKAV010000156.1 GCF_013377905.1 Hymenobacter terrestris | reverse complement strand
CCCACCAGGTGCAAGGTGCGCTGCGCTTCGTCCAGCTCCCACTGGCTGCGGGCACTGAACAGCATCCACTTCGTTTTTACCGTGCCGTTGGGCAGAAACACCAAACGCGCCGATGCAAAGGCGGCGCGCAGGCCGCTGGTGCGTTGCAGTAATTTCGCCGCCTGCAGGGTGTCCGTTTCCCGCACATGGGCAATGTAATTGTCGGTCACCGCAATCACTGAGCCGGGGTCGATTTTCCACTCCCGAAGCAACAGCGTGCGGAGGCGCTCGTAGGTGACCGACACCTCCCCGATCTGGTACGCGACTTCCGCCAGCCCGACGGGTGGGCCCAGCTGGCTGAGCGGTACCGTGCGGGCCTCATAGCCCAGGTGCGAGATGCGAAGCGGGGCATCGGGCGCCGCGCCGGACACGGGCAAGCGAAAGCGGCCGTCTTCGTCGGTGCGGGTACCTGCGGGCTGTCCTTCGAGGCGGACGGTGGCATCGGGCACCGGGGCGCCAGTGGTCTGGGACACGACGCGGCCGGCCGCGGTTTGGCCCTGGGCGGCCAGGGGCAAGAGGGCGAGCAGGCACGCCAGAAGACGGTTGAGCATAGAGAAGGGTGAGCCGGACTGGGCGACCCCGCCGGCCCGCCGCATTAAGACGTCTAGCCGGCGTTTTGCCCAGGCCCACTGGTTTTTTTGGGAAAGGTAGGTACTGCGCCCCCGGAACAACAACTGGAGGAGCAAGCCATCTGCTCAACGCTTGCGGGGCCGGAGCAGGGTTTACTGAAACGGTCCGAA
>NZ_JABKAV010000155.1 GCF_013377905.1 Hymenobacter terrestris | reverse complement strand
TGAACGGAGCGCGTTTAGGCCACGACCGTTTTCCTAAACACCTTCTTTGTTCGTTAGGACAGCCTTTCCTGGTCTGATTTGAACATCAGGTCCATGCGCGACCGGTCGTAGTCCAAGAGCCAGGTGTTGAACTGTTCGTACAGCGGGCGTAATGTCTGCCGGTCCCCGGCAATAAGGTCTAACCCGCGGTCGTCGTACATGTGAAAAATAAGGGCGCGGTCTAGGTTCAGGAAATAGAGCTCGGGCGCCTGCCACAGGCCCCGCCCCGAAAAGCGTGGCGCCCGGGGCGGAAAATCGGCATGGGCAATGGCGGTCAATACCTGTTGGTGGGCGATCCGGTGCGCCGGCAGTCGAATAAACTCCTGGTTCCATACGCGGGACGGGTCGTAGAAACCGCCCGTTTTGGTGTAGGTCAGCTCGCCCTTTACTAAGCCGCGTATCTGCCGGTGGACGAAGTTGCCAAAGCGGATTTTGCGGCGCCGGTACTTGTAGTCCCGTATGAGCAGCAACACCCGGTCGTCGGGCGCAAACGCCGCTTCAAAAAGAGTAGTGGCCCGCCCGATAACGTGGCGGAAGTACTCGTCCGTGTTCGTTTCGCCCACCTGCAGGTCTACACGCAGTCCATAGGTGCCCTGGTAGAAAACGGGCTTTTGCAGCGCCAAGCCGGAGAAGTGGGCGGTCATAAACTGCCGGTATTCTTGTGGAGCGGTCATGGGAAATAGCGTGGGACAGCCAGCAGGAATAAAGGAGCGAAGTACGCTTATTTGCTCCTTTTTCGATTCGACC
>NZ_JABKAV010000154.1 GCF_013377905.1 Hymenobacter terrestris | reverse complement strand
AGAGGGTGTTAGGGGATTAATCATGTGCTAATCGATTGAGACACATGGTCATGTTAGCGACTAGTATCCAGGTTTCGTGCGAACGAGGCGTAAATTCATAGTCAATCGCCAAACGGCGAAAGCCCGTGAGCCAGGCGAAGGTTCGCTCCACGACCCAGCGTTTGGCTACCGGCACGAAGCCGCGGGCGCTAGGTGGGCGGCTGCCGAGTTGGTGGGTAAGGCCCAGCCGAACCAGGTGCTGGGCAAAGCGCCCCCGATACCCTTTGTCCGTGACCACCGTCACCAGCCGCTGGCCCCACTGGGGACGGGCGGGCAACAACAGCAGCGCTTCGCCCCCGTCGTGGCCGTTGGCCGCGTGGACGCGACAAGCCAGGATACGCCCCTGTACATCGGTCAGAATCTGCCGCTTGCGGCCATTGACGTGTTTGCCGCCGTCCAGGCCCCGGTGCTCAAAAATGCGCGGGGCCAGCCGCACGCTCTGGCTGTCAAGGCAAATGAGCGAGGGCACCGCCGCCCGGCCAGCGGCCAGACGGTCGGCCTGATTGACCCGGTCAGTGAGTTGCTGCCAGAGCCCGTTGAGCTGCCAGCGGCGGAAATAGTAATACACAGCTGACCAGGGAGCGAAGCACGTGGGTAAGCTGCGCCATTGGCAGCCCGTGCGGCAGATGTAGCGGATGGCGTCCAAAATATGGCGCAGGCAATGCTGCCGTTTACGTTGCACGGGCAGCAGGGGCGCGATAACTTGCCACTGCGAGTCAGTAAGGGGTTGGTATCCATCAACCATAATGCGAGTGGGAGCCTAGGAACTCCACCCGCAACTTACTGACTCGCTTTTATTTGGCACAACGCTAATTCCCCAACACCCTC
>NZ_JABKAV010000153.1 GCF_013377905.1 Hymenobacter terrestris | reverse complement strand
CCGTGAAGTCGGGCCGCTCGGGTACTTTCGCCCCGAAGGCCGTGGCGGCGGGGGCCAGATCGTCCACCCGCAGCAATCGGTTGCTGGCCGGCTCGGCGCTGCCGCTGGTGGGCTGGTAGCGGTAGCGCAGGTTGTCGGTCTCGGCGTACTGGGCCGCACTCGTGCGCGAGGCCGGCGCCACCAGGCCCCGACGGCGCAGCGTCAAAAGGTTGCCGCCCGCATCATACGAGGCGGAAGAGAAGCGGTAGTTGCCCCGCTCCGCCCCCCAGCCGGCGGCCGGCGTGGCCCGGGCCACAAAGTCGCCCTGCAAGAGGCGATTGAGCTTGTCGTAGCGGTAGCCGTAGGCCCGCTCCACCCCGTCGGAGGCTGCCCGCCAGCGCTGCCCGGCGATGTTGCCGTTGTACTGCCGGTCCTGGAAGCCGGCATCGTAGCTGAGCGCGAAGCTCCACAGGTCCCCGTCGGCCGGCGCGACTTGCTCGATGTCGTTGATGCCCGTCAGCCAGCCGCGGATGTTGTAGCGAAAGTCCACCGTCTGCAACGCCTTGGGGCCGCTCGCATCGCCCGGCCGCGGCACCGGGGTGCCGGTGGCCCATTTGCCGCCCAGCGCCTTCTTTTCCAGCTGGCCCAGCTCGTTGTAGCTGTGGCGGGCCAGCACCTGGGCCGGGGCCCCGTCCAGCTCCTGGGTCACGCTCACCAGGCGCCCGCCCGCGTCGTAGGCCCGCTGCTCGCGCACGCCCCGCGCCGGCTGGCCCGGCACCTGGTGCGTGGCGTAGGAGCTGAGCGCCTGCCCGGCGAAGTCGTAGCGGCTCGTCGTTACGTCGGTGCCGCCGCGCGCGTTGGTGCTCTGCGCCTGAATCGGGCGCAACTTCTCATCAAAGAACGTGCTGCTGCTCAGCCAAGCGTCGGCTGCCGTGGCCGCCCGCCCCAGCACCCGCACCCAACTGCCGGTGGCCTGGCCCGTCACCCGCAGGTCTACGGCCGGCACCGG
>NZ_JABKAV010000152.1 GCF_013377905.1 Hymenobacter terrestris | reverse complement strand
AGACCTTATTCGGATAGATTTGGGAATTTTGCGGGCGCTTGCGCGAGATAGGCGCGGTGCGGACTACCCACGCGCAGGTTGTGCAGCCCGCAGGCAACGGCCATGACCGTGTCGCGCCGCCACTCGCCGCGCAGACGCAGTGTGTCGGCCACGATGCGCAGGCGCTTGATGCCGCTGTGGGCATGCTCAATCACTACGCGTAACGGACTCAGCAACTGATTGTAGAGCTTTTGGGAGAACGTCAACTCCCGCTTCGGTGGCTTCTTGTGGGGCATTTCTACCACCACGCCGGCTGGGGCGTGGCCCAGCAAGCCCAAATCCTGGCGCAACACGCTGCCGGCCGGCAGGTGCAGCGCGTACTCGTCGGCCAGCTTTTTGTCATGTTGCCGCCCGCCCTCGGTGGGCGAGAGGTAGTACACGTATTGCGTCACGTCGCACAGGGTCATGTTTTTCACGCGGTGGGCTTTTTTTTAGCGCTGTATTCCTCCCCTTGTGCTTCGTAGTCCGGGTTGCGCGGTACACCCCGCTCCACCCCGTCGTAGGCGAACACCGGCTCGGGGTGGTGGGCCAGGCGCTGAGCCAACTCGGCCCCGTCGCGCACGGGCAGCAGCCCACGAGCGGCCAACACCTGGTTGAGCACCCCGAGCAGGGCCGTGGCCAACTGACTCACACGGGCTTGCGAGATGCCGAAACTGGCCGCTTGGTGTTGCTGCAAGCTATTGTTTTTCAAGTAGGTGAGCAGAAAAAACAACTTCACCTCACTGCCCGTTAGCACCGCGTTGGGCCGCTCACGATGGGCGACGAACTGCCGTCGCTTGCCCGCCAGCGTGTGCCAGCGGTGGTAGCGCTCCCAAGCCGGGGTGAAGTCGGTGAGCAAGTCGTCAAACTCGGCCACGTGCAGGCTGGTCAGGGCCAGAAACTGACGTGGCTTCTCGCGCAAGGCTACATAATCCATGCGCAAATTTACGGCTGCTCCTCGCGGATTAACTTAGCCACCTTTTCCGAATCAGGTCTA
>NZ_JABKAV010000151.1 GCF_013377905.1 Hymenobacter terrestris | reverse complement strand
TGCGCAGGGCCGCCGCGTAGCGCTGCACCTCCTTGGCCGCGGGCGAGTCGCCCAGTTGGAGTTCGGCGTTGAAGAGTTCGTCGTGGGTGGTGACGATATTTTCGATGGCCGAGCTGTCTTTGGCCTCCTGCAAGGGCAGCGTGTCGAGCAGCAGGCTCTCGTTGGGGATGGCGGCCACTAGGCCCTTGAGTTCGGCCAGGGCCCGGTGCGCCGCCGGCAGTTTTTTGAGCACGGCGCGCGTTTCCAGTTCGACCGTGGGCGGAAGCGAGGACGGTTGCCAGGCAGTGGGCATGCAGGGAAGGGAAAAGCGCCACGGGTAAAGTCTCGTTGGCTGTGTAAAGAAACTCGGTATTTCTTTGCAAAGCCAATCACCCTTTATAAAAGAAATCACTTTTCTCTTACAAAGGGTCGGGCCTTGAAATTGATCCGTTCACTCAAAGGAGCGTTAAAGTGTGTCGTCTAATTGCTGCTTCATCTCTTGGCCAAAGGCCCACAGTTGAGCAATGGACACCACTTCGCGCTTGCTGGTGGCCACGTTCTTGCCCTCCTCCAAAAAGAGAAACGGGAAAAACGCAACGCCTTGGTCACCGGTTAGCGGCCGAATCTCGCCCTGCCACCCCGGCCAGCGAACGTCGCTATAAAAATCGTCGAGGTTGCCGGAGAAGCAAAACCGCAGAAACTCCGAGTAGGTCTTGTCTAGGGCCTGCCATTCCAAGCTTTCGGGGGCGAAATAAAATACTTGGCCCAACGACTCCGAACCGAAGGCACCCGCGTTAATGGCGTAAAATCCGCCGATAACATCGTCGGCAATTAACAGGGCCCCTTCCAGTTTACCCTGGTTCCAATCCATAAGCGAGCGGGAAAGTAGTGGACTTCCCGAGCCCAGGACGCGAAGCCACCCGCCGTCCACCAGTAGGCCGCCGGTTTCGTACAGTATGGCCCCCAAGGGAGAACGGGTGGTTACCTGTGCTGCCAGTAAGGCACGTTCGGCCTCGACCGCCGTTTTGGGCAGCACACGTACTGGGTTTGTGCCTTCGCTAAG
>NZ_JABKAV010000150.1 GCF_013377905.1 Hymenobacter terrestris | reverse complement strand
GTACGGGCAATTATCTTTGCGTTCGAGAGCAGTATTGATGAGCGTAGTGACCGGGCCTGGGCCGCTTTGGCGCCGCATCTATCGGGCAAAGCGGGCGACGTTGGGCGGACAGATACTGATAACCGGCTGTTTCTCAACGCCGTGTTCTGGCTCGTGTATAGTCCCAGTGTGAAGTGGGTCGGGTCTCGGGTAAAGGTAGTGGGGTTCTTTTGCCACTGCGCACAGACAAATTCGTGCGGTGTCAGCCCGCGTAAGGTCTTCAAGCGCTTGGCGTGGTTATACGCCAGTAAAAAGGCTTGTAGATGCTCGTTGAGCTCTTCTGTGGTCTGGTAGTGGAAACGCTTGACCGTGGCTTCCTTGATGGTGCGGTTCATGCGCTCGACCTGGCCGTTGGTCCACGGGTGAGCTGGCTTGGTGAGGCGGTGTTGCACGCCATACTCGCGGCAAATGCGGTCAAAACTGTGCCCACCCGGCAGAAACTGGTGCGCCTGCGGCGTGAACTGCACGCCGTTGTCCGTCAGCACGGTGTGCACTTTATAGGGCAATTTGTCGAGTACGCGCCGCAAAAATTCAGCCGCCACGACCCGTATGGCCCGTGGGTGGAGTTCGGCAGACGTTACTTTACTAGTGCGGTCGATGGCTATGAACAGGTACTGGCGACCTTGCTCGGTCTGCACCTCGGCAAAATCGACATGCAGGTAGCCAAGCGGATACTCTTTGAATTTCCTTTTCGGCGGACTCTGCCCGTCTTCGCTCAGCGGCAGGTGGCTGACGCCGTGGCGTTGGAAACAGCGGTGCAGTGCCGAACGAGACAGGTGCGAAATCGTCGCTTGCAGCGCGTATAGGCAGTCATCGAGCGCCAGCAGGGTGTGCCGACGAAAGGCCACGGCAATGGCCGCCTGCTCAGCGCTAAGCACCGTCGAAGTCGGTTCAGGGCCCATGCGCGCGTCCCGTACGTCAGGGCGCTTGCGCCACTTGGCCACCGTTTTCGGATTGATGCTGTAGCGCGTGGCTAAGCCTTGTAGGCTTTGCTGGCTGTGTTGGATAGCGCGCCGTACTGCCGCCGCTCAGGCGGGAGCTGCCGTGGAGTACTTGTCCCATAGATGCGTGCGAAATTCCAGCCCGAAAAATACACCATCACATGCTGGGACTATACA
>NZ_JABKAV010000015.1 GCF_013377905.1 Hymenobacter terrestris | reverse complement strand
GAAAAGAAAGTCCACCTCCCCCCCCCCCACACCAGTCCGCCACTTTCGGAGGCCGTGCCAGGGGGGGGGGGGGGAAGGCCCCCGCCCCTACATCGTTCTAAATCCCGAGGCCTACCCGGATGCCGGTGCCGGCGCGGCTACCCGACTGCAGGCTGGTGTAGAAATCAACCCGCATAACTTTGAAGATGTGCTCGATACCTGCGCCCAGCTCCAGGTAGTGGCCAGCGGCGGGCGTAGTGACGTAGTTGAGCGAGGCCACTTCCTGCCACTTCAGGCGGCGTAGCAGCGGTATTTTGTTCAGTAGGAAGCCGTTGAAATGGTGGTTGTAGTGCGCCTCCACAAACCGGTCGGCAGTGCTAAAACGGTAATAGTCGAGCAGCTGAAACTGGCTGAAATCGGCGGCCAGGTAGGTGCGGTTGCCGCTGAAATGGCGGAAATCTATGAAGGACAGTTGAGGCGAGCCGGGGAAGAAGCCGGCTGCCACCCGGTAGTTGCTCGTGCCCAATAAACCAAACGACACCGATTGCCGCAACCCGGCTTCCAGCAGCGTGTAGCGCACATCGGAACTCAGCACGCTGCCAATGCCCTGCCGCCAGGTGAAAGAGAAAGCGGGCAGCTTCGAGCCCAGGTTGAACTTGCCGGTGGGCCGCGTAATGTACTTTTGGCCGGGCTGGAAGCTGGCCGTTAGCTCGGTGCTCAGGGCGCGGCTGCGGCCGAAACCGGTACCAGCGGGCAGCTCGGCGGCCACTGGCTCGTTGGGCGTGAAGGCGCGGTCTGGCGCGTCGCGGAGCAGCTTGGTGGTGGTGTTCTGCAGCTCGTGGCGCACGTCGTAGCTGGTGCGGGCCAGCAGCGTGAGGCCGTTGAGCGGCTCCCACTGGTAGCCCAGCGCCGCGCCGTCGCGGCGGTAGAGCTTGGCGTAGTTGCGGTTTTCGAGCAGCGTATAGTAGCTGTTGATGAAGGGCGTGAGCTGGCTGCCGCGGTCGAAGTTTTCAATGGTGCGGCCCACCCGCGCAATCAGGCGACCCAGCCGCACCGGGTGCAGCTGCCAACTGCCCGATATGCTCGGGCTCAGCCGCTCGCTGCTAAAGCCGTAGCGCAGGCTCGGCGTAACCGACCAGGTGCGCCGGTCGGTGGTGCGCTGCGTGAAGGTGGCCTCGGGATTGAGCACCACGCCCTCGACGGTGTTGTAGTTGAGGATGTTGAACACCGGGGCCACGTACCAGCTGCGCTTCTCGAACGTGCGGCTGTACGTGTAGCCCGTCAGTAGCAGTTCGCCCACGCCCAGCTCGTTGCGCTTGCGGTCCAGTGAATCCTGGTAGGGCCGCGACTTGCGGATGACCTCGGTACTGTCCTTCACGCGGTAGTCCAGCTGTTCCTCATCGGTGAGCGGGGTAGGGCGGATACTGGCCCAGTAGGTGGTGTCGCGCTCGTTGGCATCCTTTTCCACCAGCATCACCTCGCCCTTGCGCAGCCGGCCCACGCCGCTGGTGTCGCGGGCGCTGGCTTGCTCGGCCTGTTTGGCCTGGCGCCGCACGGCCCGGCTCAGTCCGCTCAAATCGGGACGCTGGCGCTTCACGTCGGCCACGGTTTCGCGGCCCACGGGCGCATCATCGGCCACCGGAGGCGCTGGGGCCAGGGTGGGAGCGGGGCGGTTGGGGAAAGTGGGCGTAACGCGATAGTTGGAGAGCACGGCCGTCGTGTAGCCACTGCCCTTGAAACCGAAGGCCGTAAAGTTCACCGTAATCCGTTGCGACTGCATCACCCACACATCCGACGGCCCCGGCGCGGGCCCGAACAGCTGCTCGATGTGTAGGCGGTCCACGTAGTCAATCTGCGCGTTTTTGGTCAGATCCAGCGACACCGACTGCAGCCGCCACGTGCCATCGACTACGTATATGTGGCCCGCGAAAACCGGGTCGGACGTGCGGCGCGGCGTTACCTTGATTTTATGAATCAGCAGGTTGCCCCGCTGGCTGCTGCCCTCCAGCTCGTAGCGGTAAAACACAAAGGCGTTGCTGGCAATCGGCGACACGAAGCCGCGCTCCGAAAACCGAGCTTTCAGCAGATTCTGGTAGAAGTTCAGCCCCTCGCCGGCCCCGGCCCGGTTGAAGCTCATACCCCGGGCGTCGCCGCTCACCCGCGAAGAAATCATGCGCTCCTTCACCACATTGGGCTGGCGGAAGCTCAGC
Source organism: Hymenobacter terrestris (assembly GCF_013377905.1). Lineage (GTDB taxonomy): Bacteria > Bacteroidota > Bacteroidia > Cytophagales > Hymenobacteraceae > Hymenobacter > Hymenobacter terrestris. Next base: position 74,657 of record NZ_JABKAV010000015.1, on the reverse strand, counting down.
TCCGATACTGATTCGGACAGGTAAAAAATGCCCGGCTTGATGTCGGGGCCCACTTTCACGAGGCCCAGAATCTTGCCCGGCACGTCGGAAAAGCGAGCCAGCGTTTTCACGTAGGTACGGGCTTTGAAGGCGGCAACCTCGCGCTCGTGGTAACGCCGCCATTGCATGGCCTGCTGGATGATGGCGTAGGCGGGGTCTTTGTCGGAGCCACGCACTACCACTTCGCGCAGCTGGTAGTTTTCGGGTGTAAGCGTCACGTTGAGTACCGTGGCCGTGTCGCCGCCGGCTACGCGCACGGTTTGCAGGCTGGGCCGGTAGCCCACGTACTGGAACACCAGCTCGTAGGTGCCGGCCGCTAGCCGCAGCTGGTAATTGCCCTGCTCGTTGGCGGCCGTGCTGTTGGTGGTGCCGCGCACGGCCACGTTGGCAAAGGCCAGCCCCTCACCCTTGGGGTCGGAGAGGCGGCCGCGCACCACGCCGCCCCAGGCCGGCCCGGCCAGCAAAGTGCTCAGCAGCAACAGAAACACAAAGGCAGGGCGCAAATACAGCAAGGGCATACGAAGCGGATAATAACAGACCATGCAAGTAAGAGCAAAACAATTGATTTACAGTTGCCCAGGGGTGGCACGGCGGCAAAAGAAAGTAGCTCCCGAAACAGCCAGTGAGCTATTTTGGGCGGCTTGTTGTTGAGGACTGTATCTTGTTTCGCTCCCAACTTTCTGAAGCTGCCCGCTATGTTCAAACCCGCCGCTCCCAAGTTCTACACCCCCACCGAGGCCCTGCGTAAAATAGCCGAGTTCTGCGCCTACCAGGAACGCTACCAGAAGGAAGTGGAAGCCAAGCTGCGCAGCTACGGCCTCAACGAAGACGAAGCCGGCGAAATTATCATCCGGCTCAGCCGCGAAAAGCTGCTCGACGAGGAGCGCTTTGCCCAGGCCTACGTGCGCGGCCACTATAGCCAGAAGAAGTGGGGCCGCCGCCGCATTATGCAGGAGCTCAAGCAGAAGGGTATCTCCGACTATTGCATGAAGTCGGGCATGAAGGAAATCGACGGCGACCAGTACTACCAAAACCTAGTGGACCTGCTCGAAAAGAAGGACCGCCAGGAAAAGGAGCGCCACCCCGGCAAGCGCCGCCAGAAAATTCAGGTCTACCTGATGGGTAAAGGCTACGAGCAGGACCTCATCAAAATGGCCCTCGACGACTTGGGGAAAGAGCCCGAGGACGACGACGAGTAAGGTAGAACGACGTAGGGGCGGGGGGTGGTGCCCCCCCCCCCCCCCCCGCCTCTTGATTCTACCGGAGTTGTCTCTACTCCGGGGGGGGGGTGGGGGCCGCCCCGCGCCCCCGCCCCCCCCCCCCCCCCCCCCCGTCGCCTCGCCCTTTTGCAAACACCCAAAAACTACCACCACCCCCCTCGCGGAGGGGGGGAGGAGCCCCACCCCCGCCCCTACATCGACCTCCGCTATTTTAGTTGCTTACCGCAACTGCTCTACGTTTTTCGCTTCTACTCTTCAATTAAAAAAAATGACCGCACTTGTTGTAGCCGTGGCCGATAACGGCGTTATCGGGGGCGAAAACCGCCTGCTTTGGCACCTGCCACTGGATTTGAAGCACTTCAAGCAGCTCACGCTGGGCCACCCCATCATTATGGGCCGGCGCACCTATGACAGTATCGGGCGGGCCCTGCCGAAGCGGCGCAACATTGTGGTTACACGCCAGGCCGGCTGGCAGGCAGAGGGCTGCGAAACGGCCGCTTCGGTGTTACAGGCGCTGGAAATTGCCCGCACGACTGATGAAGATATCTTCGTTATCGGAGGTGGCGAAATCTACCAGCAGGCCCTGCCCGCTGCCGACACCGTGTACCTGACCGAAGTACACCACGCTTTCGAAGGCGACGTAACTTTTCCCGAACTGCACCCCGGCGAATGGCGTGAGGAAAGCCGCGAGCGGCATGAGCCCGACACCACCCATGAATACGCCTTCAGCTTTATTACGCTACGGCGGCGGTGAGCAGCCAAACGAGGCCAGGTTGGCAAATCCATTATCATCCTGAAGCTTGACCAAGGCCATTTGCTCTTTGTAAAGCTTCGCGCCCGCTTCAAAAAGCCAAAGCCCCTGACACCAGTAAAGGTATCAGGGGCTTTTTTAGTCTTCACTCAAAAGCAACTTACCGTAGCAGCACCAGCTTGCCCCAATCTTTTTTGAAGGCTTTATCGCCGGCAGTGGCGCGCTGCTTGAACTCGCCCGTGGGGTCATCGAGCACCACGCGGTAGAGGTAGGTGCCGTTGGCCAGCCGGTCACCATAGGTATCGGTACCGTCCCAGTATTGCTCGGTCATGTTGTTGCCAATGCGCAGCGGGCCCATGTCCTCCATCATGATTTCCTTCACCACCCGGCCCGTCAGGCTCACAATCTGAATCTTCATGTTGCGCGGAACCACATCACCGGTGAGCGTGAAAACGAAACGGGTTTTGCTGGTAACCGGATTAGGATACGGGAATACGTTGGTGATAGAAGAACCGGATACCACCTCAAACGTGATGCGGTAGGGCTCGGTACCCGCCGCATTGCCGCTGCCGTCTTTACCCTGCACTTCCAGCGTATAAATGCCATCGGTGAGGGGCTGACTCTTGCCCGGCTCGAATACCATACGGGCCAAGCCCTGGGCTGAATCGGCCTGGAAAGAGGTGATACTGGCCCCGTTCAAGTCGATGGCCTGCCCCGCCCCACCGGGGCGGGTGAGAACGAGCAGGAAGTTTCCGCGGCTGGTAACCGGGCGGAGTTTATCCAAATCGCGCAGCTGAATGCTGATGCTGGGCCGCGACGACACGATTTCGCCGTTGAGCAGGTGGCGGCCATCGAAGGCTACATCGAGCACTGGTGGCGTATCGTTGTTGGTTACCTCGAAGGGTGCCAGCGTCAGCTCGTTGTTGAAATAGTTCTGCTCGAGCTGGCGGCGCGGGTTAAGTACTACCTGCCCCGAAAGGGCACCGAAAAGGCCTCGGGCATCCAACGTAATATTATAAGTCTGCTGCGTATGGGCTCGCAGGGCCGGGCCGCTGAGTGCGTAATACCGCTCGCGCGGAACCCCAACTGTACCCGAACGCAACACGATATAGCCCACGAGTGGCGCCTTGAAATCGAAGTCCGATACGTTCTGGAAGGAAACCGGCACCGTAACAGTCCCGTTTTTCTGAGCCTGATCCGTTAGCTGCGCGGCCGTGAGCGGCGTGGCACTGGGCCGCACCACCCCTTCGGGCACTCCCTGATAGGTTACCAGCCATTGCTCCAGCTGCGGAGTCTCGCCGGGGTTATCGGTGTTGAAGATAGCCTGCAACTGCAGATACTGGTACTCTTTAGCCGATACATTACCCAGCGCCAGCGCCCGGTTCGTGACGTTAGGGTTGAGTACAGTTGTAGTGCCCAAGCTATCAATACCCAGCAACTTGAGCGTGTAGTCGGTACCCGCAGTGGTGCGGATAGTGTGGAATAGTGTTTCCCACTGCTGCGCCGGACCGATACGGGTAGATGTGATGGTGGCCTGTTGGGTGTTTTCGTTGAAGCTCCACTGCCCACCGGGCACGGCCACCTCTACCCCACTCCGCTCGTCGCGGCGGAACTGGCCGGGGTGGCTCTGCGACCAGCCGCCCTGGGTGCGGCCCTTAATCACGCGGAACGAGCTGACGGCCCAATCGGAGCTTTCGTCGCCCTGCGGCGCATGCAGGCGCACACGCCAGTACCATACCACGCTGTCGGACTGGCTGGGTAAGGCAGGCAGCGCGGGCGTCCATTCGGGTACCATTATGGCAGTCAGCTTTGCCTGCCGCAGCGGGCGAGTAAAGGTCTGGGTGGTATCCAGCTCGAAATCGTACTCGCGGCTAACGGTGGTGGGCACGTTGCTCTGGGCCACCAGCCGCACCTCATTCGAGCCCACAATGGCAAACTCGGGCGGGCTTAGCGTAGTTACCCCGCCCGTCAGGAAGGTGTAGTTGAGCGTGGCGCGGTTGTTCGTTTCGTCGAGTTCGGGAATAACGTTGTCGGGGTCGATATCAACCTGAAACGTATTCTGGCCGGCCACACTACCGATAGCAGGGTTGGTCAGCGCCAGCGTGTAGGTAGTATCCTGGCGGGGCTGGGGAACCACAAAATCAAAGGTGCTCGTGGTACTACCCACCGTGCGCGTTACCCGAATCGGGAGTTGGCCAGGAGTAATTTTTCCGGGGTTGCTCACGCCCAGTTTCAACTGGAATGAGGCGCCCGGGGTGGCTTGCACCACGGCTGCCGCCAGTTGCAGGCGGCTGTCGGAAGTCTGGAAATCGGGCCGCTCGGGCGAGAACAACCGCAGGGCCGGGTCGCCCTGCCAGATGGTGCTCATCAGGGAGGGAACAGCAAAAGGACCACCGAACAGCAGTGTGGGCTGTAGGCGTCGGAACGCCTCAGCCTGTGCCTCTACCACCGGTTTACCGTACCATTGCGGGTCGGTGAGCAGCAGTTGGTACGTCAGCTTGTCTACCTGATCGATATTAGCCGCTACATCGAGCGAGGAGTTACCCATGAAGCCTACGCAGCCTTTATCAGGTGCCAGCATCCAGTCTTCGCCCATCGAGCCTTCGCCTGTAAACGCATTGCCGGCCACGCAGCCGCTCATAAACATCACCGGATAACGACCCTTATTAGCGTAACCACTTGCAGGGGCCAGAATGTTGGTAGGTGTCAGGTCGAAGTTGCGTAGGCTGCCGTGACCGAAGTAATGGATAATGGATACGCCTTCGTTCACCTGTGGCGCAATATCAACGACTATGGGCTCAAAGCCTAGCCGCCCAATCCGATCAATAAATCGCACTATACGTCCCCCAAAAAAGGGTTTCTGCATAATCTGGCCGTATTCTTCCAAGTACCCTTTAAATTCTTCGGGCTCATTGTCCCTTTGGCCGCCAGCCAGCAGCACCACATTGCGCCGCCAGGGCTCCAGGCCGAGGGCCTCGTGCTCGCGCAGCTTGTTGAGGTAACTTATAATCTGGTCGGGATTGTTAGCCGCCACGCGCCCGGTGGCCATCCGGCTGATATAGTCGCCATTGGTCCAGTCGGCGGTGAAGAAAATATCGGATGCCCCGCGCGAGCTGGTGGGCACATAATCGGGCGTACCTTCGTATTGAGCCGGTGTGGCCTGGCGATGGAACAGTCCTTTGTTGACGCGCGTACCGGTTTCATAGCCCTTACCCAGCAGCAACAAGCTGCGCTTTGTGGCCGGGTTTTTCATTAGAATCCATTGCGCAAACTGTCGGATGGCCAGCGCCGACTTCTCGCCGTAGTGGAACTGGTCGTAGAGCTGCTCGGTACTTACTACCAGCGTATCGTGCCTGCCACCCGCCACCGAAGCGCGGTAATCAGCATAGCTACGCACGGCGTTACCCGTGGTGCCGTTAGTGGTGGGTTTCATCAGCCCCCGGGCACTCACTATCAAGAAGTTGGCTGTAGTGGGCAGGACCCGGAAACGGACCGACTGCGCTGGCAGCGGCGGCACCAAGGCGCGGGCTAAATCGTGCAGGCGCAGCATCGGGGAGCGGACGGTGCCGGCCGGAAATACGAACTGAGAAGTGCTACCCGCAGTCTGGGGTGAAATGCGCACTACGGCAGTGGGGTCGGTTACGTCGTAGCCTACTACGGTGGCGGGCAGGTTATCAAACTGATATGTAGCCGGCTTGGCCAACGTCGAATCGGGCAAAAAACCTACCCCAACCTGGCCTGCCACCCAGCGGCGGGCCTGCGGGTAAGTAACGCGCACGTACCCCACGCGCACGAAGTTATCTTTGGTGTAGCCGGGTACCTGAGGGGCCGTCACTTTCACCTGCAGCTTACCGTCGGCTCCAACGTCGGAGGCTCGCAACGCGGTCCGAAAGGTTCTTTTAGCCAAACCGGCCAAGGGGAAAGTACCCACTTGGCGAGGGTTGCTGCCCGAAACGACTGATACGACAATCGTGCGGGTAATGAATCTGGTTCCCACTACTACCAACTCCAGGGATGGGTCGCCGACTACGGCAGCCAGCGAATCAAGCACATAGTTTCCCTCGCCAACCAGCCGCTGGTCGCGGTAGCCGATGTTTGTCGAAAGAAAGCCCTCGCCCGACTCCATCCAAGGTTGGTACACCAGCTCTTCTTCGCTGATGCTTGACCAGGTAGCCGCTTGTATTTGAGTATCCTGCTTGAGCCAGTTGGCATGAGGCGCGCCGGCCGCCAACTGAGGCTGGGCCATGCGCTTGCCCATAGCGGTGGGCGACACAGTTAGGAAGTAGGCGGCCGTGTCGGTGTATAGGCTATAGAGGTTGTGTACCTGCTCTGCCGGGTCTTTATACATGCCGCGGTCAAGTTGACCGTCGTTACGCTGGCCGAAAAACTCGACGAAAGAGCTGGCATCGAGCGTTGCTGGGTTGCCGCCTACATGAATGGCCACCTCCTTGCCCCGCCGCCACAGCTGCAGTTGGGCTGGGTTGCCGCTTCTCAGACCAGCGCGCTGTAGGTAGGCGTAGTCGAGGCGGTAAATACCGTCGCGGGTTACTTTTATCTTATAGTACTGCTGGCCGGGCACCAGCCACTCGTTGCCGTAGGGGCCCGACTGGGCCGAGGCTACGGCTGTGCCCAGCAGGCTCAGCAACAGCACCAGCCACACGTTTTTCAAGTAAGGTTGTTTCATCGATATTCTGCTAGAAGGCGAATACATAACGTTCGGCGGGCTGAAGCACCGCATCAAAACTTATTTTAGGCCGTAGCCCAGCGACACAATGATGGAGGTGGGCTGCGAGCGTTGGCCCAGCTTTTCCACGGCCAGCCGGGTGAGAGCCATATCGAGGCGCAAGCCGCTTAAAGCTACGCCTAAGCCCAGGCTGGGCTGCACTTTCCAGGTTTCGGAGCCCGTGAACGATTGCACCTGCTGGGCGTTGCCCACGCCACCGCGCAGGTACACCAAGTTCTTGTAGCCCAGCTCCAAGCCGGCGCGCGGGTCGAGGTTCACTGCTTTGCTCGATACCAGCGTGTTGCGCTGACCGTCGGTGCTCAGCTCCATATCGAGGGCGGCTAGGGCCGTAAACTCGCCGGGCAGCTTGATAAGGCGGCTGCCGCCAAACACGAAGAGCGGCAACGTGATTTCGGTGCTGTTCTCGGGCATCTGGTCCAGGGCATTGGCCGGCCCCTCGAACTGGTCGCGGTGAATGGTCCAGGCGTTGTAGGTGGTGGTGATGTCGCGGGCCATGAGGCCCAGCTGCCAGCCGTTGCGGCGGTACTGCACGCCGGCATCGATACCGAAGCCGATGGCATCGGCAAACGAGCCGATGTTGCGGTAGATGACCTTGGCATTGGCTCCCACCTGCAGGCCCTCAATGGAGCTTATCTGGCGGGCGTAGGAGAGCAGCAGCGCGTAATCGGCCACCGAGAAATAGCGGATGTTATTGTAGTCGATGTAGCCGTACTCGTTCACCAGGTTGCGGGTGTCGGCAATGTCATCAACGCCCAGCCGGATGAGGCTCACGCCCAGGGCGCTCTTGTCGTCGAGCTTCATACCGAAACCGGCGTAATCGTTTTTCACGATGCCCGAAAACAGCTCGGAGTGCATCAGCACGCCGTCGTACTTGTTTTTCTGGCTCACCAGGCCGGCCGGGTTCCAGTAGCCGGCGGTGGCATCATCGGCCAGGCTGACCTGCACTTTGCCCATGCCCAGCGCCCGGCCACCCACGCCTACGTTCAGAAATTCGTTGCTGTACTTGGGCGTTTTGGTTTGGGCCAGCGCCGGCGACAGTACCGCCAGACTTAGGCCTGCACTCAGCAGCAAGGCCTTATAAGAGGAGAAGTGGGGCATAGAGAAGTGAGCTAGATTCGAGTCCGATAAAGGAAGAAAAGCACTGTTTCGGCAGCAACGCAAGATACTTAGTAATAGTGCGTCCCGGATTGCCTTCCCGCTAAAAACCTGAAAAGACAGGCCCAAAGATACGCCTCTGACACTTAAGCCATAGTGGGTTGGCAGTGCACTGAGACCAAAAATCAGCGCAGCCAAATATTTATTTTAACAGTACCTTGTGTTACATAGTACCTTTTACTATCTTTGACTCATTCTTCACCCCCAATCTGTCTTCACTTATGAAAGTCGAGAACACCCAAGTGCAGATGCGGAAGGGCATTCTGGAGTTCTGCATCCTCGAAATTATTGCCCGCGGCGAGGTCTACGCCTCCGATATGCTCGAGGAGTTGACGGCGGCCCGCATGCTGGTCGTGGAAGGAACGCTTTACCCACTGCTCACGCGCCTCAAGAATGCGGGCCTGCTGGACTACACCTGGAAAGAATCCATGAGTGGCCCGCCCCGCAAGTACTACACGCTCACCGAGGTCGGGCAGGACTTTCTGCACCAGCTGCGCCTGACCTGGGAAGAAGTCCAGGAGTCGGTTCGCATCATCAGTCAGAAACCCGGCTCCACGCCTGCGCTCTAAGCGCCGCCTCCCTCCTCTACTCCTATTGTTGACTTGTTGCAGCAACTACGATGAAAAAGAACATCAGCATCAACCTCCAGGGCATGATCTTCCACATTGAGGAAGACGGATATGAAGTGCTCAGCCGCTACCTGACCGAGGTAAAGGCCCACTTTAGCGGCTACCGCGGGCACGAGGAAATCGTGGCCGACATTGAGGGCCGTATTGCCGAGCTTTTCGCCGCCCGCATCTCGCCACTCAAGCAGGTAATCACCCTGGAAGACGTGGAAAGCATGACCGCCAAGATGGGCCGCGTGAGCGACTTCCAGCCTGCCGATGAGGCCGACGAAGACGAGCAGCTGCTAGCCTCAGCCGTAGCCAACGGCTCGGCCCAGGGCACCTACACCGGAAGCACCGGCGGCAGTTCGACCACCTCCAATGTACCTCCTACCACCGACGAGGCCGAAACGGGCGCTAAGCGCCTGTACCGCGACATGGCCAACCGCAAGGTGGCGGGTGTGGCCGCCGGTATTGCCCGCTATTTTGCCGTCAATCCGCTCTGGATCCGGCTGGGTTTTCTGGTCCTGGCGCTTATCAAGCCCATTTCCCGGGGCGTGTTCGACTTCGATGATGAGTCCTTCCGCTTCGAGGGGTTCAGCCTGGGTGGTTTCGCAGTGCTACTGTATGTGGTGCTCTGGATTGCCCTGCCCAAGCACTACGGCGCCACGCCGGACGATGAGGATCCGACCTTCAAAAAGCTCTACCGCGACACCGACAACGGCAAAGTGGGCGGCGTATCGGCCGGTCTGGCCGCTTACTTCCGGGTTGATGTGGTGCTGATCCGGATTCTGTTTCTGGTAGGCCTGTTCGCTGGCGGCTTCGCCTTCCCGCTCTACATTGCCCTCTGGATTCTGCTGCCCGAGGCCAAAACAGCCTCCGACCGGCTCCGCATGCGCGGCTCGGCCGTTACGCTCTCGGCCCTCGACAGCAACCTGCGCGATAACCCCTATGCGGCTGGCTCCGATACCGGCACCCCCAACAACCGGCCTGTAGGTACGTTTCTGGAGGATTCGTTCAGCAACCTCCGGCCGGTGCTCAACGGTATTGGCGGCATCATCCGGGCCATCGTGGGTGGCCTGCTCATTCTGACTGGTTTCAGCCTGCTGCTGCCCATTATCCTGGGTCTGGGGGTTGGCTTAGGGATGACTACGGCACCCGATTGGGTGGATGTCGGTCCGCTGCAGCCCTTCCTGCTCTTCAACGATATTTCCGTGTGGGCCGTGCTGTCGTTCTTCCTGCTGGTAGGCATTCCGGCGCTGGCACTGCTGCTCACCGGAGTAAGCATGCTGCTGCGCCGTCCGGTACTCTCGCGGGCTGCCAACCTCACGCTGCTGGGCTTGTGGCTGCTGGGCATCGTAGGCAGCTCGATGGCAGGCATACGGGCCAGCCGCGAGTTTCAGCGCGAGTCGGAGGTTACGCAAACCGTAGCCCTCAACGGCCTGACCAGCTCCCGGCTGCTGCTGGAGCGCCGCCAGCTCGATAACGACCAGTGGGTAGGCCTGGACATGATTGGTATAGACAGCGCCCAGGCACCCCGATTCGAGCGCATCATCTCCGCCAAAGGCTCGTCCGATTCGCTGGCCCGCCGCACGGCCGCCACGTCCACTACCCACAACCTGCGCATCCTCAACGATTCGACTTTGAGCGTAGACGACCACTTCACGTACCAACCCAACGCCCGCCTGCGCGACCAGCAGATGCGCCTGCGCCTGCTCATGCCCCGCGGCCGGACTTTCCGCATGACGGAGTCTTTTTCCAACTGGCTTGATGCGGAAGATTTTGTAGGCGGACGCCAGCCCTACAGGTCGGAGAATTTCGTGTACCGCATGAAGGGTAGCAAACTGGAATGCCTGACCTGCACCGATGCGGACCTGCGCGGCGGCAACGAGGATACTGCCGACGGCGAAACCAGCGACGACTACGATGAAGGCCGCGCAGATGCCAACATCAACCTCGACTTTGGTGGCGTAGACAGCTTCGACACCTCCGAAGATGGCTACGGCGCAGGCCGGCGCAGCTACTCCGAGTCGGACTTCGACCACGTATCGGTGGCCGGCCCCTACCGGCTGGTGGTGCGCCCCGGCAGCAGCTACTCCATCAAAGCCGCCGGCTCCGACGAGGCTCTGCGCCAGCTGCTGATAGAGCGCGACGGCAGCGAGCTGGTTATCAAGCCCCGCAACCGCAGCGTGTTTCGGATGGGCAATTTTTCTTCCGAAGCCAGCCGCGTGCTGATAACGGTAGAGCTTCCCGAACTGAACCAGCTGGAACTGGTAGGTGGCGCGCGAGCCCAGGTAAGTGGCTTTGGCACCGGCGACCTGCAAGTGGAGCAGGCCGGCGGCAGCCAGCTGACTCTTGACGGCAAGTTTGGCCAACTGGACTTGGACCTGGCCGGCGCCTGCCGGGCAGCGCTACGTGGCTCGGCCGATGAGCTCTCGATTGACGGAGCCGGTGCCTGCGAAGTAACCGCCCCGGGCTTCACCGCCCGCAATGCCAACATTGATATAGTAGGTGCCAGCAAAGTACGCCTGAACGTAACCGGCGAGCTACAGGCCGAAGCCACTGGGGCCAGCATAATCGAGTACACTGGCTCGCCCACCAATGTGCGCCGTAGCGCCGTGGGGGCCTCCAGCATCCGGGCCGTACGCGACTAAGCAGCCCAGCAAGCAGCCCCAAATGGTACGGCAGGTTCTCTGGGTAGCCTGCCGCTATCATTCCCGGTCTGCTGTAACCCACTGGCTTCTTAGCCGTTCTACTAGTCATAAAGGCATTTTGCACCTGAGCAGGCAGCTGTTGGCCCGGTTTCTATTCCGACGCAGCACAGCGCCACAGGGTGCTTCGAGTAAGGGTCCGTATGTGAGTGAAAAAAATGCGACCCGGAGAGCCCCGGCCTGTTTCCCTGCTGCAACAGGAGGGTTGGGGCTTTCTAATTACCAATTACCAGCCCGTAGCTAGGCATAAGCGGCCGGCCCCAACGCGGGGCCGGCCGCTTATGCGTTTGCCGGAAAGCCTCCGCCTAAAAAAGCTTGATGCGGTACGCCGCGTCGGTAGGGCCGCCGAACAGGCCGTAGCCGTCACGCAGGCTTGATTGCAATGGGCCCGATGCAAAGCCCCAATAGTGTCGAGGAATCCTACCCCGCTACGTGCACCAAGCCCTGCCGATGGCCCAGCTCCAGCAGCAGCGCAAAAGCCTCGTTGTACTCGTTGCGTACCCGGCCCTCCAGAATAGCTTCGAGCAGGGCTTCCTTCAGCTCGCCCACGGCGCGGCTGGGCTTGAGGCCAAAGGTTCCCATGATGATTTCGCCGGTGATGACGGGCTTGAAGTTGCGCAGGCTATCCTTTTCCTCCACTTCCTTCAGCTTCTGCTCCACCACATCGAAGTTGCGCAGGTAGCGGGCCACTCGGCTATGGTCTTTGCTGGTAATGTCGGCACGACACAGCAGCATCAGCCGGTCGATGTCGTCGCCCGCCTCGAACAGCAGGCGGCGCACGGCCGAGTCGGTTACCACTTCCTTCACCAACGCAATGGGCCGCAGGTGCAGCTTCACCAGCTTCTGTACTTGGCGCATCTCCTCGCCCAGTGGCAGCTTGAAATCTGTGAAGATGCCCGGTACCCAGCGCGCGCCCTTGTCCTCGTGCCCATGAAACGTCCAGCCCACGCGCTTGTCATAGCGCTTGGTGGCGGGCTTGGCAATGTCGTGGAGCACGGCGGCCCAGCGCAGCCACAGGTCGCCGCCGGCCGCGGCCACGTTGTCGAGCACCTGCAGGGTGTGGTAGAAATTGTCTTTGTGCGCGTGCTGGCCCACTTTTTCCACGCCATGCAGGCCCGCCATCTTCGGGAAGATGAGTGCCAGCAGCCCACTGCTGAACAGCAGCTTAAAGCCGTAGCTCGGCTTGGGCACCAGCAGCATCTTGTTGATTTCGGTCGTAATCCGCTCCTGCGACACAATCTTTATCCGCTCCTTGTTACGGGCCAGCGCATCAAACGTGTCGGGCTCAATGTCGAAGTTAAGTTGGGCTGCGAAGCGTACCGCCCGCAGCATCCGCAGCGGGTCGTCCGAAAACGTAATATCAGGGTCGAGGGGCGTACGAATGAGCTTGCGGGCCAGGTCGCCCATACCGTCATAGCGGTCCACGAGCGTCCCGAAATCGGCCTCGTTTAGGCTTAGGCCCAGGGCGTTTATAGTAAAGTCGCGACGGGCCAGGTCTTCTTCGAGCGTGCCGGCCTCCACCTCAGGCTTGCGGCTCTCGGACCGGTAGCTCTCCCGGCGGGCGCCCACAAATTCCACTTCAATGTCGGGCGTGGGCAACATGGCGGTGCCGAAGTTCTTGAACACCGTCACGCGGGGCCGGCCGGGCAGGCGGCGGCTCACCTCTTGGGCCAGCGCAATACCATCGCCCACGCACACCACGTCCAGGTCTTTGCTGGGCCGGTTCAGGGCCAAATCGCGCACAAAGCCGCCAATTACGTAGGCCGGCGCACCCTGGGCGGCGGCGGCGGCGGCAATAGTCTGGAACAGGGGCAGGTCGGGGAGTTGCGGCGTTTGCATGGCGCAAAGGTAGCAAGGCCCCTATTATGGCCTGGATTCGCTCATGAACCAGCCGGCGACATCATGAGCGCACCGCACACAAAAAAAGCGCCTCCGGAAAATCAGGGGGGCGCTTTTTTTAGTGCAAGCCGTTGCCGGCTATAGGCTTACTGGGCTGGAACTTCTTCCACCAGTTTGTCGGCGGGTACGTTCTTTACTACAGCGGTGTCGCCAGTTTCAGGAGCCATTTCAGCGGCGGCCTGGTCGGCAGTGTTCTCAACAGCGTTGCCAGCAGCATCGGTGGCGTTAGCAGCATCGGTAGCAGCGCTTTCGGCAGTAGCCTCAGCGTTTTCCTGAGTAGTCTCCGAGCACGAAGCAAGGGCGAAAGGAGCGAAAGCGGCGAGAACGAGCAGGTTTTTGAACGAGAATTTCATGGTCAGTTTATAGAGAGGTGATGAGATGATTTGGGCTTCATACCGCTCACTCCCCAAACGTAACCCTATGTCGAGCTTACTTTTTTCAAAAAATTACTCCCGCACTGTTTCCAGCTTTCCGTCGGGCATTACCCGCACCACCCGCGACGGTGCGGCGCGGGTGGTGTCGTCCTGCCGCCAGTTCACCACATAGTCCACCTTTCGGACCAGCTCGGGTGACACCTCGCCAAAAGTGGCCGGGGTAGGCTGCCCGCTGATGTTGGCCGAGGTAGACACCAACCCGTGGCCCAGCCGCCGCAGTACCAGCCGGCAGAACTCGTCGTTGAGCACTACGCGCAGGCCAATGGTACCGTCGGGGGCCATCAGGTTGGGCGCCAGATGGCGGCTGCCGGGTACTATATAGGTAGTGGGTCGGGTTTGGGCAGCCAGCAGGTCGGGCAGGTCGGCGGGCACCACTTCGGCGTAGCGGGCGAACATGGCCTCATCAGCTACCAGCACAATGCAGGCCTTCTCGGCCGGCCGGTTCTTAAGCTTATACAGTTGATCTACGCCCCGCGACAGTTCGGCGTCGCAACCCAATCCCCACACCGTATCAGTCGGGTATAATATCACCTGTTGCAGCAGCAGGGCATCCACGGCCGCGTCGGCTTCGGAACGCAGGAATTTGGGAGTCATATGTCGGGATATATAAGGAAGCTATTTAGGCAAGTTCAGAATGACAAATGAGGCCTCAATTCCCTGAAACTTCACCTTCCACCGATTGGCACAACTCCACCAGCACTCCGGCGGCCGATTTGGGGTGAACAAAGCAAACGAGTTTGTTATCGGCCCCGCGCTTGGGCTGCTCGTTGAGCAGCGTAAAGCCCGCTGCCCGTAAGCGCTCCATTTCGACGTGAATATCGGCTACCTCGAAGGCGACGTGGTGAATGCCCTCGGGTTTCTTGGCCAGAAACTTGGTGATGGCGCTGTCGGGCGAGGTGCCGGCCAGCAGCTCTATTTTGGAGCCGCCAACCTGGAAGAAAACCGTGTCTACGGCTTCGGAAGCCACGTGTTCGCGCTTGTAGGGTGGCTGGCCGAGTAGGGTGGTATAGAGGGCGGTAGCCGCTTCAAGGTCGTTGACGGCCAGGCCGAGGTGTTCGAGGTTGGTAAACATGCGGAAGGAATAGCAGGCAGCCGCTGCCGGATAGCGCGGCTTCTTTGGATTTGTTCTACTTTTGTAGCTACGAATGTAGGGCGAAACTAAACCTGTTTGCCGGGTTTTGTGTTCTACCTACGAATGATTCTCCGCTGACAAACCAGACCTCCGGGCTATGCTCAAATTACCCATTTACCTCGATAACAACGCCACCACGCCCCTCGACCCGCGGGTTTTGGAAGCCATGATGCCGTACCTGACCGAGGTATTCGGCAACGCGGCCTCGCGTAACCACCCCTTTGGCTGGGCCGCCGAGGAAGCCGTTGATTATGCCCGCGACCAGATTGCCGGCCTCATCAACTGCGACCCCAAGGAAATTATCTTCACTTCGGGCGCTACCGAGTCGGACAACCTTGCCATCAAAGGCATCTACGAGATGTACGCCCAGAAGGGCAACCATATCATCACCACCACCACCGAGCACAAGGCTGTACTGGATACGTGCAAGCACATCGAGAAAATCGGTGGCAGGGTTACCTACCTGCCCGTAAATTCGGAAGGCCTTATCGACCTCGCCGAGTTGGAGGCTGCCATGACGCCACAGACGATTCTGGTGAGCATCATGTATGGCAACAACGAAACGGGCACTATTCAGCTCATCCGTGAAATTGCGGCTATTGCCCATAAACACGGTGCGCTGTTCATGACCGATGGCACCCAGGCCGTAGGCAAGATTCCGGTTGACGTGCAGGCTGATGGAATCGACCTGATGGCTTTCACGGCCCACAAAATGTATGGCCCCAAGGGAGTAGGTGCTATGTACGTGCGCCGCAAAAACCCACGCGTGAAGGTTACCGCTCAGATGGACGGTGGCGGCCACGAGCGGGGCATGCGTTCGGGTACGCTCAACGTACCCGGCATTGTTGGCCTGGGCAAGGCCTGCGAGCTGGCTAAGCAGGAAATGGCGGCCGATGCTGCCCGCCTCGGCGCTATGCGTGACCGGCTCGAAAAGGAGTTGCTAACGCTGGAGGAAAGCTACGTGAACGGCTCGGTAGAACGCCGCCTGCCGCACGTGGCCAACATTTCCTTCAAGTACGTAGAAGGCGAAGGCCTGATGATGGGTGTGAAGGACTTGGCAGTATCGTCGGGCTCGGCCTGTACTTCGGCTTCGTTGGAGCCTTCGTATGTGCTCAAGGCCCTGGGCCTGAGCGACGATTTGGCTCACAGCTCGCTGCGTTTCGGCCTGAGCCGTTTCACTACTGATGAGCAAATCGATTACGCCATCAACCACGTAAAAGAGGCCGTTACAAAGCTGCGTGAAATGTCGCCCCTGTGGGAGATGTTCCAAGACGGTATCGACCTCGACAAAATCGAGTGGGCTGAGCATTAATTCTTCAGACCTGAGTACAGAGACATGAGAGGTGAGACTCGGTTTATCTGTTTTTGCCAACATCTCACACCTCACTTCCAACACCTGACTTCTACCTCATGGCTTATTCCGATAAAGTAATCGACCATTACAGCAACCCCCGCAACGTGGGCACGCTGGATAAAAACAAGAAAAGCGTAGGCACCGGCCTCGTAGGCGCGCCTGAGTGCGGCGACGTAATGCGCCTGCAGATCGAGGTGGACGAGGCGACTAACACCATCACCGACGCCAAATTCAAAACGTTTGGTTGCGGTTCGGCCATTGCTTCTTCGTCGCTCGCAACGGAGTGGCTGAAAGGCAAAACCGTAGACGAGGCACTGGCCATCGACAACATGGAGATTGTGGAGGAGTTGGCTTTGCCACCCGTAAAAATTCACTGCTCGGTGTTGGCCGAAGACGCCATTAAGTCGGCCATCAACGACTACCGCGTGAAAAACGGTATGCCCGAGTTGGAAATGGCCAAATCGCACCACTAACTGGTTGATGAGGCTTGAGATGACGTCCGACGGTAGTACGTCTAAACGCAACTCCAGCCCCGTAAACGCTTAGCCCCCATTGCCATGATTACTGTTTCAGATAAAGCAAAGGAGAAAGTTGAGAAGCTGATGCACGATTCGCAGCTGGACGCTACCTATCGGTTGCGGGCTTCTGTGGCGGGCGGCGGCTGCTCGGGCCTAAGCTATAAGCTTGACTTCGACAACGAAGTGAAGCACATGGATCAGGAGTTCGAGGATAAAGGGGTGAAGGTGGTAGTGGATATGAAAAGCTTCCTCTACTTGGCCGGCACCGAACTCGACTTCTCCGACGGCCTCAACGGCAAAGGTTTCTATTTCGATAACCCTAACGCTTCCCGCACCTGCGGCTGCGGCGAAAGTTTCTCGGTATAGCCGCTCCGCATACTTTGTTCTATTATAAAAAAGGGTTTTGCCAACTGGCAGAACCCTTTTTTGTGTGCAGTATGCTACACACGCATGTGCTGTTGTTTGGAAAGCAGTGCCCTCTGCTACGCTGCCCGAAGCGCTTCAACCGTCATCTGCGCAGTTGTAGCGGTTTGGGCGACGGGGCCTATTGCTTGATAATTTTACGCATCTCGCGACCGGCCGAAGTGGTTATTTCCAGTTGATATAGTCCGGATGGTAAGCTGGACATATCCAGTTCAGATTCACTTCCGGGCACTTCTCCGGCCATCATCACACTTCCCAAGGAGTTGAGGATGCGGTAGCCTCCCCCGACCGCGGGCAACTCCACTGTCAGCTTCGTCTGTACAGGGTTTGGGTACACGCGTACTTCGCCTGGAGCGGACACACTTACTACTACCGAGTAGCTGCTCTTCCCATCGTAGTCGAGTTGGTGCAGGCGGTAGTAGGCCGTGCCGGATAAAGGCTGTTGATCGAGCAATGTGTACTCGTGGCGACTGTTGCTGTTGCCCTGCGCCGCCACAGTGGAAATGGTCCGAAAAGCTTGGCCCGTAGCGGAACGCTGTACTTCAAAACTGGCGCTGTTCTGCTCGGTAGCGGTAGCCCAGCGAACCTGCACTCCTGCCAGCCGCCGCTCGGCCCCGAAACTAAGTAGCTGCACTGGCAGTGTACCTGACGTTTCGCAGGGTTTTGTTGCCGTTCCTGAGTTACGAGGCGCAGGAGGATTGGATACGAAGTCGGCGCTGTTGTTATCCGTATCCTGGCAGCCGTTAGTCTTTCGGGTAGCCGCTTGGGTAACGGAAATACTATTAGCTGCACTACCCCCTTCTGATTGATTAGCCGTACCATAACCCAAGAAATCAATCACATTGCTACTTGTAGGTTCCGTTACTGGGGTCCCGGAGTTGGCCAATGCCACTTTCCCATTTGCTGCACTCAGCCGGGTGGTACCTGTAAAGTCAGGATTTGGTAAGTCCGCACCAACAGTCGAACCTGCTAACTGAATAAGGTAGTAACCGCCGGCCGGAATGGAAGCGGAGGTCGGTAGAATGTTAGTAGCGGTAAAGGCGCCAGTGGCCGTAGCTGATGCATACTGGACCGACCAACCCCCTATCGAAACAGTTGTGCTACTTCGGTTAAAAAGCTCAACATAATCGTTTTTATAGTTAGCTCCCGCGTTACCGCCACCGCCATAAACTTGGCTGATAACCACCTTACCAACCAGAGACTCTATCACAAAACTAGCACTACTGCTGCCTACCTTACTACCCAACGCCACCGATATCGGACCAGTGCTACTACCAGCCGGCACAGTGGCCGATAGTTGCGTAGTAGAAACCACATTCACAGCGGTAGCGGCCATGCCGTTAAAACTTACCGTAACCCCATTGATAAAATTCTCACCGTCGATGGTAACGACGGTGCCGACCGGCCCAGTAGCTGGCGTGAAGCTGCTGATAATAGGCGCAGGTATTGTAGGGCCAGCACTACTACTTACTAGTACATCATCGAGCCCAATTCGGGTACGGGAGCCACTACTGGACACAGCGTAATACAGCCAGCGAAGTTGCACCACTGGCTGATCATTGACTGCCTCGGGCAAAGCGATGTTTGCAAACGAGGCATTTTGCCCCACTAAATTGCTTTCGAACCTGGAACCGGCTACCTCCGTGAAGTTACCGGTTTGCCCCAGCCGGTACTGCAACCGTATTCCGTTTATCCGCTCTCCCGGATGGACAACACGGGTCATCCAACTGGCTACTATCTGGGCTCGTCCGGTCGTGTTCAGCGCCAGCGTTATAGCACCTATGTTATTAGTATTAGTACCGAGCAAACTTATACCATTAAGCCCTTCGTTGCGGATGTTGCCGCTGGTAATGGATCCCCCAGTCACCAAGACTACATTGGCGGTCGGGGGCACGACGGTAGTAGCATCCGGTTCGCTGCTAAAACTATGGCCCTGCACAGCACTGGGGTAGCTGGTTGAGGTGACGTCGCTGAACCCGCTGAATTCATAAGACCCTGCGTTCAGGTCATATGTAGCCGGGTTGCTTTGCCCCCATCCTACCACCGGGCTCAACAGCAAAAGGGCCGAGAACAGAACTATCGGCCGGATCCTTACCAGCTGATCTGACAAGAAAGCAAAGAAGTATCGCATATAGTAGTGCGTAAGTAGCTGTTACTTATCAATTTACTTAGATAAATATTTAAATAAAATTATTTTTATTATTTCTTAAACTAAACTTCTATTCTGCGCTCTGAGGCAACAAAAAAGCGCCTCCCTATTGGGAGGCGCTTTCGCTAGCAGTAGGGTTATATGATCCTTACTGCTTCACAATGCGGCGGGTCACTTTGGCGTTGCCTTTACCAACCGTCACCAAATAGGTGCCAGCTTTCAGGTTAGCCATGTCAAGTTTGCCATCGGCCCGTAGCTGCTGGGCTTGTATGGTGCGGCCCGACAAGTCAGTGATGGTAACCGATACTCCTTCGGTACCACCATTCATCGTGATGGTAAGCTGGTCGGCAACCGGGTTAGGATACATAACCACTTCGCCAGCCTTAAGGAAGCTTACCGGTACAATGCTGCTGTAGCTGGTCTTACCATCCAGGTCTACCTGCTTCAAGCGATAGTACGACAGGCCGTTTAGCGGCTGACGGTCTACCTCATTGTATACGGTAGCGGCATTGGTGGTGCCTTGGCCGGCACGCGTGAGAACAGTTTCAAAAGTACGGCTGTCGAGGCTGCGCTCTACTTCAAACTGCTTGTTATTGAGTTCAGAAGCAGTTTCCCAACGGATAGCAACCTGTGCACCGCTAGCCTTGGCCGAGAACGATACAAGCGTAACGGGCAGTGGCGGGTTGCCTGGAGCCTCAATACCTTGAATGAAGTTAGGAGTTGGTGGCGACAAGTAGTTCTCAGCACCGGGAACCGCAATATTCAAGTTGTTCTGAATGTTGTTGTACTCAAACGTATAGAAGTAATACGTGACAGCTGGGTTCAACCCATCAATAATAACCGAATTGTTGGCGCCGGAATACACGACAAAGTAACCGGGAGCAATCTGCGGACCCGCACCATACGTCTGGTTACCGGTGGTATAAGGAGTTCCATCAATAGGCTGATTTACGGAAGGCAGCGTTGCCGACTCACTGGCTACGATCAGACGTCCCTCTCCATAGCCAAGGGCGGCGTAGTTAGCGGGCAGATTGAACGTTACAATAGCTTTCGTCTTGTCAGCATCATCACGCTTCACATCAGCAATAATCCGCAATGTGGGCTCAACGTCAATTGAACGACCGGAGAGCAAATCATTTGCACCAAACGACTGGGTACTTTTATTGGCAAAATCATTACTCTGGAACTGTAGAGTAGACTGGCCAGTGCCGAGATAAGTTGGACGGTAGCGTACGAAAATCTGTTGGTTAACTTCGTAAGTCGAAGAATTGGGAGTCAAAACAATGCTGTTGCTAAATGTTACGTTGTCTAACGAAAGCTGAAACTGCTGTTCGTTATTAACATTAAGCGAACTGGGTGTCAGCAACTTGGAAATTGTAACAGGTTGCAGTACCCGCTTAGCATTAATAGTGATTGCCTGCGAAGCAGACGTTGTATTTAGCACAACGTTACGCACCTCCACGAATTGACTTACAATCTGAATGCTTGGCTCACTGGTACCGTTGGCCTGAACAGCCTGCGAAGTTGCAGGGCTGCTGGAGTTGATGATAACATCTGTGATAGTAAGAGCCGATGGAGGCAGGAAGCGCACAAACACTTCTGTCCTAGGCACCTCGCCATTCGAGCGCGGTGTTATCGAGAACGAATTCCCAGTTCCTACAACACTTGCAAAAGTGGGGTCGAGTGAAACCTGAAAAAATTGTGGAGCAGCTATTCGCAAATCCTGGAGCAGATTAGTACCCGTCACGAAGTACGACTGCACATCGGAAGGTATACCAGGCACCGTAGAGAACTGCGCCAACACACCCTCAATGTTGATAGTCGAGTTACCACTGATAGCATTAGCTTGTATGGTAACAACTCTAGGGTCTGCGCCTGTGCTGGTAGCAGTAATAGAACCAGCAAATGCACCACTCGGCACCGGAGCAACCAAACGTACTTCAATTTCGCGCAGGGAAACTGTACCGTCCGGAGCAGGATTAATAGTAATTGGACCGTTCACAAAACTACCACCGGCTGAAGCATCCCGGAAAACGATATTGTTATTGGAGCCGGTCAGAACCAAAGGAGCAGCCAGATTTCCAGCGTTGATCGAGAAAGCCAATGTCTGAGCCGAGCCACTGGCAGTAACCGTTTGGAAGTCCAGATTAGTTGGACTAACAACAATGAATGGGCCTGTTGGAGCGGCTGTAGCTTGACCAGTTACAATCACACTAGTGTTTGCGCCACCGTTGCCGGTAGTAGTAGCCGTAATGGCAGAGTTGTAGCTACCTGCTGCTGTTGGAGCGAAGCGGGCCTGCAGAACAGCATTTACCTGATTGCTAATGGGACTCAGTGTAACAGTTCGCACGAAAGTGCCGCTAGAGCCCAAACGAATAAGGTAGCCGTTTGGCGCACTCACAACAACATCAGAGGTAATGTTCTCGCCGGTAATAGTAAAGTCCTGGGGAGCCGATACCTGGCCAGCCTGTAGTGTGGTAAAATCCAGCCGAACAGGAGCAGCTGATAACGAAGCAGGAGGCAATACGCCTGTTCCCGACACATTCACGTTTCTAGTGGTAGCTCCGTTGCTCTCAAACGAAACCTGCGCTACATAATCACGTGCGGCCGTAGGCACAAAACGTACATCCACGAAAGCATTTACTGAGTTATTCGCAGTACTACGCGTCAGTGTCAGCGTTTGAGCATAGGTTCCGGAACCGCTGGCGGCTACTTCAAACCCAGCTGGCGCAGTCACCAAAATATCGGCGTCAAGCGAGGTAGCATTTACCTCAACCATCATTGGAGCCGAACTCGTACCAACCGTCTGGTTACCAAAGCCCAAGGAAGCGGGCGTTACTGTAATGTTGGGCGAGCCAGCTATTGCGTCTCCTCGTAACCTTATTGAAGGCGATGAAAATACAGGACCGCCGTCGAAGGTGCTTTGGGCAAATATCGCACGGTTGATAGTTGTTCCAGCTCCGGAAGTAGGAGCAAAACGCAAATACACAGTTGTATTGCTTAGATTACCAGTTGCATTAGCAACTAGCATTATGGTATTTGTGCTGAACGAAACGTTGTTAGTACTACCTTGAAAACCGGCAGGAATCACAATGCTCACGCTACCATTCGGATCCAAGTCAGTAGCTGCTACGGTATAAGACTTTGACGCAGATGATGCGCCAACCTCAACCGAGCCAAAGTACTGAGGATTTGAGGCACTATTTGCCCCCGAGTTCAGATTAGGTCCATCAGGTGTTAGTGTAACTTGTTGTGCCTGACCTAATAGAGGCACAAACCATAGAAAGGCCAATAAGGCCCACAAGCGTCCGGTTAAGCCGGGCTTGCTATTGCGTAAGTAGTTCTTTTTCATGAGTATGGTGAATGGAGTGTTTACGAGTGAAAGGTTACTTGTAAAATGGATGTCGCGGTCCAATGGATTTTTCGGCAACGAGTATGCCAGTCTTTAATTCCGCCCTAACAATGCAACTTAGATACCGCCCTACACAGGCCTTAGCGAGTTCCATATTATAGTTTATATCCTATTTAATTGAATATTTCCGACATCAACTAATTCCTTTATTTATGTGCCAACTAACTAGCTGTGTGCCTTATCCAGCCATGTACAAATACCAGACCAGCACTTTAATGGTTCACAGTTAGTTCAAAAATGAACAAGATATTTTCAATCAAATAGTTACACCACATAATTTCCACCTATAGTACACTTCACATGACTGGCAAGCAGTCCATCAAAACATTGTCTATCCTCAGCGGCTACAAAGTTAGCTAGCAGTATCCACATAATCATGCTTAGAAGCACAAGTCGTTATATAACTATTCGTATACAATAACGCCTTGCATTCATTAAAAGTATTTGATAAAGCAGAAAAACGGCATATCTCAATTTCGCAAACCATAGATGAAACATGCCTTTCTCATTTGGAGCATCGGTTTCCCAAGTATGTTCACCATCTGAGAGTAATGATTAGCATACACTGGTGTTGATGTCTGCTCAGCTTAAAAAGCTGAAGGCTACCCACACTTAAGTAGGTAGCCCTCATTTCATGTCTTCTGTAATCTGCTCTTACTTCCAATCGGGCATCGTAGCGTTATCGAACAGCTTTACCCGGTTACGGCCATTTAGGTCAACCGTAAAAATGTCGGGCACCGATTGAGCTACGTTATTTACCTGAACAAATATTATCCGGGCACCATCAGGCGAGTAACGCGGGAATATGTCGTTGAAGCCAGCAGGTTTGGTGGAGTTGGTAGTGCCGCCCGAGCCGGCTGATACGTCTACTAAGCCGCTACCGTCGAGGTTCTGCGTGAGAATGTGCGCGTTGAGTTGCCGGCCATTTCCGTCGTTGAATGCGTCTACGTCGCGGGTGTACACAATACGCTGCCCATCCACGCTGAAGGAAGGAGAATCAAGCCGTCCGGGTACGTTACTGATAAGCTGCGTGAAGTTTGAGCCGTCGGCGTTGAGCAGGTAAAACTCCGAATCGTAAATGCTTACGCCTACCGTCTGCACCACAATACGATTGCCCTGCCCCGTCCAATCCACCTCGCGGAAATGTCGCTCAGCCGGAGCCGTGGCCAACAGTACCAAGCCAGTACCGTCGCGGTTGATGCGGTAGAGCTTGTTGAAGCTGCTGTAGACAAGCTGCCCCCCATCGGGCGACCAGCCGTAGCCAACTCCTTGGTTGAAGTAGCCATCCACGGGCTGCAGGGTTACCTGCCGCACATCAGAACCGTCGCGGTTCATGGTGTAGAGTTGAAACTGGCCCGTAGCATTAGAAGTGTAGGCTATCCGGTCGCGGTTGGGGCTGAGCCGGGGATTCGCTTCTAGGAAGGCCGAGGTAGTAAGGCGCGTTAGTGTGGTACCGGTTTCGTTGCTGGAGTATATATCGGTGTTGCCGTTTTCAGTACGCGCAAATAGGTAACGGTTGTCGGGCTGCGGGCCGGTTCGGAAGCTCCATAATGGCGAACGGGCCGTGCCTCCGCCAGCGTTGCGCACTGTTACTTGCCAGAAGTACGTGGTGTTGTAGCTTAGTTGGTTAGCTACAACTGTGGTATCACGACTATTGGTGAGCAGATTGCGCGCAACACCATTGGTGCCCTGATACAATACAACATCGTAGCGTAGTGAGTCGCCCCGGCTCGTTCCTGCTGCCGGATGCCACTCCAGCTTTACATCTGGTCCGGGAACAGTGGCCTGGTCGGCAGGCGCGGGCCGCACTGGTGGCGAGGGCGGCGTGGTCGACAGGTTTTTCTCCAGCACAATAGCTACAGCTATGGCGGCTTCGTTCTCTACTGTTACGGCTACCGTCACCGAGCGATAGTCGACCTTGGTTGCCACAATGGTCAAGCGGCCAGTGGGCACCCCCGTTAGCTCAAAATTTCCCTGGGCATCGGTTACTACCGAAGAAGTGGCAGGCGTTGTAGTAATGGACGCATTAGCCAACGGCTGGTTGTTACGAGCGTCGCGTACGGTACCGGTTACCCTACCGAACAGCACGGGCTCAACCGGATTATCCTCGCAGCTCGTAAGCCACAGCGTAGAAACAACTAACAGCAGCCACAGCGTTCGGGAGCGGATGGAAAGCAACATGGGTGGGAGGATAATACAATGAGGAACGGAAGGGACTTATATACTTATACCGCGCCGGCAACTGGATACCGACAGGCTAAGACGTGTTTGAAACTACTTACTTCCGGGCTCATGCCGTACAGAATCCTGGGCCAGTAAAACGTTATGTGCGTCGAAGACGCGTAAACGGCCGATATAAGTGCTCTGCCCATCAGCATTTACCCGCGTACTGGATAGTACAACCGATTGGCCAGGAGCCAACTCGAATTCCCCGCCCTGCTGACTGGTTGAGCGTCCACCAACTGACTGGCGCTCCAGGGTCATTTCGTATCTGAACGAGGTTGTTTTTTTTGTCAGGCTAGCGCAATTGCCACTCATTTCCAGCATATTGCCACGTGGCGTAACCTCCAACCAAGCCCGGCAGGACGGATCGGATTTAGCCTGACTGACTCCCATCAGCGCGGCCCAGCCAGCCAAAAAAAACAAGGAAGTGTACATAGCGGTTTAGCATTTTTTGTTTACGCCAAATATACCTTTTTTTAGAAACATAGTACCATTCAAATTCGATTATTTATAGGACACTTGCAACCAGCATTCGAAACACAAAAACACCCGCCACTTTGGGAGGGCGGGTGTTTGCCAACCTGGGTTGGATAGAGTGCAACGACCAGCTATTCTGCTACTGGCCGATTCGGCCGTTCTGAATGGAGAGCTGGATGCCGTTGCCCTTCATCTCCACTTCGTAGCGCGGAGGAGCCAACGACTCGGTCCCAGTTTGACGCAGACGGTTGTTATTGCCAAACTGCGTCAGCGTGAACTCAGTCTGGCTGGTCGCTACATCGCGCTCGAATTCGTTGCCGTTGCCAATCTGGTTGAGCTTCGTGGTATTATTGTCGCCCTGCACCTTGCTCATGGCTCTGTTGTCACTCCCCTGCTGGTTGAGAGTGGTCGTATTACCACTGCCTTTTTGAATAAGCAGTGCTTCATTGGAGGAACCCACCTGCAGAATGTACGCCTGGTTAGCAAAACTGCCTGGGTTATCCTGCTCGGCTCGGGCCTTGTTGAAGCTGCCCAGCTGTACCAATTTTGCCAGGTTTCGGGTGTTGAGCGTTGCGGGTACCGGCAGCCGGTCGAGCGCGGAGAAACCAAAGTCTTCGACCAGGCGCTGAGATGCACTATTGGCCTCACTCTGGCCTTCCTGTTGCGCCTGCGCCACATTTGCCCAACCCAGCAAACAGGTCAGCAGGCCGACAGATGCGAAAAAACGGAGCTGTTTCATAGGAGTGGAAGTTACGCAAAGTCCTGTAGATTAGAGCTATTCAGGCAGCCGAGCAGAACATTTTAGGGGATCCTACCCTACTACCTACCCAATGGAAGCAGGCATTGGCCGGGCCTCTTTTCTCCGGCGAGAAAAGAGGCCCGGCCGTTGTTACCTGCCTTACAGGCTTCGCTTGCTATACCCGAAGGCTTAGCGACGGTTCTGCATTACCAGCGCTTGGTTGCTGTTGCCACCCTGCTCGATGCAGCTGCGCTGACCGAAGATCGTAGAAGGCACGTTGGCCAGACCGCCCTGCATGGTTACAGCGGTGTTGTCGCTGCCAATCTGCGACTGCGTAGCAGCACTACCGTTCACTCGCTGGAAGATGCTACCGCTGTTGCGGCTGCCCACTTGGTTTTGCGAGGCATAGTTGTCATTGCCGAAGGTCTTGATATCGGCATTGTTGTCGTTACCAGCCTGGTTCTGCTCAGCCCAGTTTCTGTTGCCGTTTTGCGTAGAACGGGGAGTAAAGGACCCATCTACCTGGTCTACGTTGATGCCCGCTTTGTTGCGGTCACCGCGCTGGAATTGCAGGGTAGTGTTTTGGTCACCCCAGATGACAGCAGTAGCCTGGTTGGCAAAACCCGTTTGTACCTGCAGTCCGTAGTTACGGTTGCCTTCACGCTGGAAGAGCGCGGCACGGTTGCCAGAACCCGACTGGTCAACTACTGCCCGGTTGTCATCTCCGGCAAGAATTCCAGCACCACCTTGTACTACTACCGAGCAGTTATCGATAGCGGCAAGCGTGGGCGTACCATTAGGGTTGGTCTGGCTGGCTGGACGGGTCACTGCGGCGGCGGGCTCGCAGCCAATGCAGGCATTGATTGCGCGGAAGGTTTCGCGGGTGCCTGTCTGGGCGTAAGCGGAGCTGGCGAACAGAACGGCAGCAGCGGCGAGGAGTTGTACTTTTTTCATGGTGTTGGGGGAAAAGAGTGAAAAAAATAAGAGAAAAAATTCGATGTGTAAGCCGGATACATAAAAAGAACTATTTCCTTTTAGGATTATCCTTGCCCTTTGATTGAGACAAATATAAATAAGAATAATCAACATACAAGAGTGGAAATTAAATTTTAATTATACTTTTACACTGTAATATCATATTTACAAGAACCAACATATAGACTCGCAATCTATGTGCCTCATACTCAGCTTTAAATAAATATAGTTTAATAAAATATTTTTTTAATTATATTTTATTTGTATAAAAAATGCATATTCATACCCCCACTACGGCTAGGCCCATTTTCGCGTGTAATACTCTCACAATCAGATTATTACATTCAAAAAAATCTATTCGTCATCGTTTACACCCCTCATGTTTATCTTTCAAAGCACTGAGATAGGATAGTTGGCCTGCTGCTCAGCGCAATCAGTAGACCTTGTGCCGTTACTCTACGCCTAGCCCGTTAACTGACTTTGACCTTATTCTATTAGAAGGCATCCACTTTGCATCCCATCAAGGCTGAAGGGTCATTTTACTGGCCTTAAGAATAGGGGGATGATTGAAAGAGGGTGCGGGGCTCGTCCCCGCCCGCCGTCGAACGGAACCTGATGTGGGCGTGCAACGGGCAGCCAGTACTGTGTCCCCGGCCCTATGGCAGTCGTATAATCAACTTAAAGTAGCGGGGCGTAGTATCAATTACTCATTAACCTTACACCATACCTCCTGTAGGCGGCATATCGGTAATGTTGGCCGGTCACAAGCGCGTTAGCCCCAGCGGAGCCACACAGTAGATATACCCACTCTACTGGAGCATTACTATGGTACTCTGGTCGCTACCAACTTGCTGCCCTTCAAGAGCTGTGGCATGACGGCATTTTAAACACCAATACAAGGAGAATATAGAGTAGTGCTCAGTGCTATGCGGGATAGGAGGGCCTTTTTTGAGAGGTGCTACGTACCGTAATTCCAGCCTGATTGCACCTCTGTTATAATAATGCGGCTGTATTCAAGTCAGTACAGGCACGGGCTACTCTCTATAAAAGCACTGTTGCCGCTACTAGTAGCGGCAACAGTGCTTTTATAGAGAGTTATTTAGCGGCCGGACTTTTTCGGCGGGCACTTAGTTGGTAGGTGATGCCAAGCCGGGCCCCGACACTATTGTCGTTGTAGCGCCCGACATCAGCGCCGTCTATATCATCGCGCAGAAACAGGCGGCTGTCTACTCCACCAATCATACTCCAGTTTAAGCTGAATTGATACTCAAGACCAGCACCGGCCGAAACATGGGGTGTAAACCGACTGGACGCTCCTACTGTGGACAAACTGTTACCACTGGTGGTTACACCACCACCCAGCTGAAGATAGGGAGTAAAGCGGTCGGTCGGCAACACACGCATCATCACGCCTGCCTCGGTGAAATAGAATTTCTGATCGAAGAACTGGCGGGCGGCCAGCCGGCTTTGCCCAACAGCAACATAGGGGTTGAGAAAACCGCCTGCGGGCTGATATGCCACCTGCAGCTGTGTAATAGCCGTAGTGCGGGGCGAAGCAAAGTCGCCGGCGTAGCGCTGCCCCCCGCCCGAGACAGTGGCCAGCAGCGCCTTTTTACGGTCTAGCACCTGCCGGCCCAATACATCGTAGAACTTGCCGTACTCCCGCTCACTCACATACTGCAGCATTTTGGGGCCCGTAGCTTCGGTTGAATCCTTGGGGAGCCAGAGCCCATCCTGAATACCTTCGTAAATGAGGGCCTGCACAGCTTTTTCAATAGCTTCCTTAATTGCCATTTCGCTGGGCTCATTATAAGTGAAGCCCGTTTCGGCTTCCATAAGGCGCTTGAAGTTAACGAAACGGAACAGACTGCCCTGAATCTGCTGCGACAAAATGGTTTTGGAGGTATACACAGTGCGCAGAATGCGGCCATTACTGGTACTAATGGCCCGCAGATATACCGTTACCCGGTCTTGACGATACTGACCTGAGGCACCAGTACCAAAGTAGCGCAACCCTGCCCCACCCGTCAGCATATTCGCATCATAAGAGATGATACCTCCTTCCAGCATAACGCCCGCAAACAGCAGGGGTGGTAGCACAGGCTGCTGCACACCAGTCTGCTCGGTGAACTCAGCGCGGGTAGAGCGAATGATTTTACGCTCGTTCAGCAGGTTACCCAGGTTTTCACGCTCGATGGGATCAAACCAGCCCGACTCTTCGAGCGCCCGCAGCAGAATAGTAGTGGTGCCCTGGGTAATAGCGGTTGAAAAGCTGGACCCGTTAACTTGGGGCTTGTACTGGCCAGTCTGGTCGCGGAATTTATACACCGCTACCACCGTGCGGGACTTAGCCGCCGGCAGCCTGAGCATATCAGCATTACCATTCACCTCAGCACCCATCCGGGCCCGCTCAGGACTGAATGGCTGATGGAAGTAGGGGCTGCACGCAGCCAGCAGTACTCCGGCCAGCAAGCACAAGACGTAGGTGGAGGAACGCGCAGTAGCAGTATTCATAGACAGGTAGCGACTAGTATCGGAGGGAGGAAGAGAGGAAGAAACACTGAGATACATGAGGCCGGCAGCCAGAAGTTGAGGTCTGACGCCGACACTTCACCAATTGTCTAAGGCAGGTTAGGAATGGTAACTGTGGTCTGGTTGCCGGTAGCAGGGTCGGCAATGACGATAACAACGCCGTTAGAACCGGGTGTCACCTGAATCTGGTAGCCGCCCACCGTGTAGCTGCCGGCTCGCACTGTGCCTCGGCCAAACTGGTCGCTAATGAAACGGTCAGTCAGCTGACTCAAGATCTGACGGTTAAGGTTGGTGGCAAATAAGGCCAGAGGATCCTCGACAGCCCGGGACTGCTCGGCAGCGGGGTCCTTAAAGGTATCCTGGGCAGTGGCTGCGCTCAGCAAGGATGAGTAGTTGAATGGGTTACCCCCAAAATTCGGGTTGACAGGTTCGTATATAAAATCCTGGGCGCTGACAGTTGGTGCAGCTACCAAGGCCAGCAGCAGCGCGAGAAAAGAGCAGTAGAGGTATTTCATGAGGGATGGGTTAAAAGAGGAGACGGGAGAGGCTAGGGAGGATAGGATTAATAAACTTCCAAGGGCTGACTGTTGCCCTTTTCCAGTTCGTTGCCCAGACGGTTGTTTTCGATGAGGTGTTGCGTGACAGTGCCAACCGCTTCGCTGGCAGCAGCATCAATATATTCCTCATTTGGCTGGAGCGGCATTTCGAGCAAATCAATGTTGTTGACGGCGACCGTAACCAGAATGCTGGTGCCCCGGGCAGGCTTCTCGGTAATCGTAACCACGTAATCGCCCGAGCCGGCCGGGGATTCAAACGTGTTAAAAAACATGCTGTAGAAGTCGCGCCCGAGCTTGCTGATCGTCTGATCAACGACGAGGCACTCTATTTCGAAGCCGCGCTGGACTTTTTGGGTGTTAGTCGAGTCGGCTGTTACCTGGAGTAGCAGCCGCAGGGCTTCTTCCAGCTGTTTGGGGGTAAGCGGGTTTGCTTTGCTCTCGTTGGAAGGAGCCTGAGTTGGCGCAGGGCTGCCTTGCTGCTTCACGCGGGCCGGGGGTTGCCGCACGCCCTGTGCCAGAGCGGCCGGGGCCAGCAGCAACAGGCATGGCAGTAGCCAGAAGCCCCATTTTCGCCCGAAATCAGCCGGATATTTCATAGCACCGCCGGAGCATAAGAGCCACAAGCGCAAGGGCCAAACTACCTAGTCTTCCCTTTTGGTGCCTAAATATAAGTATTTACTATATGAATATGACTAATTTTGTTTAGCACGGAAAAACACTTTATAAACTCCTACTCCCACAGCGGATAATGCTCCAAATTCACTTCCTGGCCGAAGAAAATGCGGGTACTTTCCTCAAAAGAGCGGGTGAAATCGGATACATAGAAGTGGTGGCGGGGCGGCGCAGCAACTGCCGGAGCTAATAGCTGCCGACTCTCCAGGTACTGCCGCACATGCTGGGCCACTACATCGGAGGCGTCGAGCACTTCGGTGCGGCCCTGGTAGAATTCGGCAATCTGCTCCTTGATTAGCGGGTAGTGCGTGCAGGCCAGCACCAGCGCCTCCACTCCTTCCAGCACAGGGTTGGACAGGTAGGTTTCGATGACGTTGCCGGCAATGGTATCGTTGAAGAAACCTTCCTCAATCATAGGAGCCAGCAGCGGAGTAGCCAGGCTGCGCAGATCTACGCCGGCGTCGAGGTCATCTACCTTCTTCTTATATACGTTGCTGTTCACCGTTTGCTTGGTGCCAATCAGGCCTACCATGCGGCCCGCGTACTGCCGCCCGACATGCGCTACAATGGGGTCGATAACGTTGAGTACCTGCGCCTTGGAGCCCACGTATTCGCGTACCAGCTCGTAGGCGGCGGCCGAGGCCGAGTTGCAGGCAATCAGAATCACCTTGCACTGCTGACGCAGCAACAGGTCGCATATCTTCACGGCGTAGGCCTGAATAGCGGCCGTGCTTTTGTCGCCGTAGGGCAAGTGGGCCGTGTCGCCGAAGTATACCAGCCGCTCGTGGGGCAGCACCTGGGCCACGGCCCGCGCCACTGTCAGGCCGCCAATGCCGCTATCGAATACGCCAATGGGGCGGGTAGCAAGGTTGCCGGGAGAAGTCGGATTGTTCATTGGGGCTAATGTAAGAGGTGCAAGCAGGATTCTTTACTAAGCTTTATGGCTTGCTCCTCAAGAGCAGAAAGACACGCTGCCTCGCTCCTACCCGCTCAACCGCCCATCGGGGGCGTAGCGCAGTTCGCCCAGCTCTACTAAGTCGCGCAGCAGGGCGGTAATGGCGGAGGCCTGGCCGGGGGCGTAGTGAGTGAGTACTTCGCGGGGCGTCTGGGGTGTGGCTTTAACTAACTCCAGCAGTTGAGCACGTAGCTCGGGCAGCGGCACTGAGTCCTGGCGGGCCTTTTTGCGGGCCAGGCAAAAGTCGCATACGCCACAGGCAGGCGCATCCAGCTCACCAAAGTAGGCCAGCAGCAGCTGCTGGCGACAGCGGCCTCCAGCGGCATACCGAATGACCGAATCGGTTTTGTGGGTGGCCAGCTCGCGCTGTTTGGTCAGGCGCTTCTGGTCAAGTGGTAATTTGTCGGCGTCGTGGCGCGGGGTGGTAAACAAGGCTTGAGGCGACTCGTGGCGGGGCTGGAACTGGATGACGCCCGAGCGGTGCAGAAACAGCAGCATCTTGCGCAGCTCCATCACGCTCAGGCGCAGGTACTGGGCGATGCTATTTTCCGAAATCCGCTGAAAACCGGCAAACAGCTCGCCCCCGTGCAACCGGAGCAGGCTTTTGATGAGCTGATCATGCTGCACATTGGCCACCTGGAAGCGGTAGAGGTCAGTGTGGTCAATCGGAATATGGACCCGGGCGGGGTTGCTGACGGCTTCATTCAGCTGCACGAATCCTTCGCGAGCCAGGGTACGCAGGCTGTTGTGGGCATCGAGGGCCTTGATACGGTAGGTTTCGGCAAACTGCTGCAAGTCGAAATCGAAGGCCACCAGTTCGCCACCGCCCACAGCCGTGCGCGAGAAGTTGGCCAGCGCCTGATACACGCGGCGCACCGTATCGAGGGGCGGGTAGCTGAGGCGGGTGCGACGGCGCAGTTCATCGGCATCAGCGGGGCCGGTGAGCAGCACGGCAAAGGCGTATTTTTCGTCGCGGCCGGCGCGGCCGGCTTCCTGGTAATAAGCCTCCAAGTTATCGGGAGCCTCCAGATGCACGACCAGCCGCACATCGGGTTTGTCGATCCCCATGCCAAAGGCGTTGGTGGCCACGATGCAGCGGGTTTTGTTCTGCATCCAGTCCTGCTGCACGCGGGTGCGCTGGTCGGAGGGCAGGCCGGCATGGTAGGCCGCCGCCGACAGGCGCTGTTGTTGCAAATAGGCGGCGGCGTCTTCGGTCTGGCGGCGGGTACGGGCGTACACAATGCTCGTCTTGTCGGCCCCCACTCCGCGCACCACCTCCAGCATCCGCTTCATTTTGTCTTCGGTTTCGAGCACCGAGTACGAAAGGTTGGGCCGGGCGAAGCTCTGCTGAAATATGCGGTGGGTGCTGCCAAACACCAGTTTCTCTACGATATCCTCGCGTACCTGCTCGGTGGCGGTGGCCGTGAGGGCAATGCAGGGTACGCCCGGTAGCAGCGCCCGAAGCTCGGCAATGCGCAGGTAGGGCGGCCGGAAATCGTAGCCCCACTGCGACACGCAGTGCGCCTCATCAATGGCCAGCAGGCTCACTTTCATTTTGGCCACCCGGGCCCGGAACATATCGGTCAGGAGCCGCTCGGGGCTTACGTACAGGAATTTCACCGGCCCGTACACGCAGTTGTCGAGGGTCTGGTCGATTTCCTGGTGGCTCATGCCGGCGTACACGGCTTCGGCCTTCACGCCACGCTGGCGCAGGTTTTCCACCTGATCCTTCATCAGCGCAATCAGCGGCGACACTACCAAACAGAGCCCCGGCCGGGCCAACGCAGGCACCTGGAAACAAATGCTTTTGCCCCCACCAGTAGGCAGCAGTGCCAGCGCGTCGTGTCCAGCCAGCACTGCCCGAATGATGTCTTCCTGCAGCGGCCGAAACCGGGTGTGGCCCCAGGTCTGGCGCAACACGTGCAGAATATCGTCGGTGGCTTGCTCGGGCATGAGTGGGGGACTCTGGGGTCTGGGGGAAGAACACAAAGAACGCGCTGCTGAGCATGCGGCGCATGCCGGCACTATAAATCTTCTAAACTCCCCTACCGCTTCTCAGAGGCTTCCTGGGCTTCCTCTTCGCGCTCTTCCTGCTTGCCCTCCTCAATTTTCTCTACCGCCTCCTGCTCATCATCCGCGTCCGACTCTTCCAAGTTTTCCTCCTGTTCCGCCTTATCATGGGGCTCAAAACTGAGCTTGATGTAGATGGGAAAGTGGTCGGAGCCAACGTAAGGGAGCCGCGCCATGTCGTCGACTTTGAAATGCGGCGACACGAATACATGGTCGAGGGGCCAGCGGAGCAGCCGGTATTCGGCATGGAAAGTAGGCAGCAGGCCACGTCCCACCCGCGGGTCGAGCAGGCCGCTGATGCGCCGGAACAGTTCGGAGGTGTGCGACCAGGCCACGTCGTTCATGTCGCCGAATACAATCGTGGGCTCGTCGCGCTTTTCCAGTTCGCGGCCCACCAGCAGTAGCTCGGCGTCGCGGCGGGTACTGGTCTCCGACTCGGAAGGGGCCGGGGGCTTGGGGTGCAGGCCGTACACGCGTACCCAGGTGCGGCCGTCGGGCAGCTGCACTTTGGCATGCACGCTGGGCACATCGTCGTCGATGAGGTATTTAATTTCGCAGCCGTCGAGCGGCAGGCGCGAGAAGAACAACAGGCCGTACGTGTTGTCGAGTGGCTCGTGGCAGGTATACGGGTGGGTTTTCTCCATCGGCTTCAGCTGCTGATGCCACCACTCATCGGTTTCCACTGCCATAATAACGTCAGCATCGGCCGCCTGCAGCACCTGCAAAGCTTTGTCGCTCTGTTTGTTGTACTGCAGCACATTCATCATCACCAGGCTCAGATGGCCTTCCCCATCGTTGCGGGTACTATCACCCACATGTTTGCCAGCCAACGGCGTGTAGGGCAGAATTCGAAACGCTTGGTAACCGGTAGCCAGCGCCAGGCTCGCCAGCAGCGTCGGCATCCAATAAGTGCCGCCGGTGGGCTGATGCCAGCCCAGCAGCACGCCTGCTACCAGCACCGCCAACAGCAAGCCCACAATCTGCAGGCGCGGAAAATCGAAGATGCGGATCCACCAAACCGTATGGCGCAGTAGCGGTAGCAAAGTGGCAATTAGGGCAGCGGCGGCTAACAGCAGCAGCAGCGCCTGTGCCAGTGTGTGCCAGGTAAAGTCGTCGAAGTGGGGCACTAGGCGAAGTATTGGGGTGGAAAAGGAGTTGCCGCGCCGCTCGCCCAGCGGGGCGCACAGCAACAGTTAGGCTCTACGCACCCACCGTGGAGGAGTTGTTTTCGCTAAAATTAGGATTTTTCCCGTGGCCTGCTGCCTAAAGCCTCGTACCTTTGCCGGCCAGCCCCTGCCAGTGCTTATGGATATCCTGCTTGCCACGTTCACTACCCTGTTCTCCGTGGTCAATCCGTTCGGGGCCATGCCGGTTTTTCTGTCGCTGACCGAAAGCGACACTGCGGCCGAACGGGCCAACATCGGCCTGAAGGCTTGCCTGTCGGTGCTGGCAGTGCTGTCGGTGTCGTTTTTCGCGGGTCAGTACGTGCTCAACTTCTTCGGTATCAACATTCACCATCTGCGCATTGCGGGCGGAATTCTGCTCATGCGCTCGGCTTTCGATTTGCTCACGCCCGGCGGCAACCGCAGCAAGGTGTCGCAGGAAACCATCGAGGCCAGCCGCGAGAAGGACGACATCAGCTTCACGCCTTTGGCCATGCCCATGCTTTCGGGCCCCGGTGCCATTGCCGTCTGCATCAGCCTGTACACCAAAAAGCTCACGTATTTCGATATGGGGCTGATCTTCGTCGGCTTCGTGCTGGTGGCCCTGGCCGTCTACATCATCCTCATGTCGTCGCTCAGGCTCACGCGCTTTCTGGGTCGGCCGGGTTTGGCCGCGCTGGCCCGCATTATGGGCTTTATTACGTTGGCCATCGGTGTAAACTTCATCATGACGGCCATTAAGGCCTTATTTGTAAATTGATTTAAGCGGAGGGCTTTCGGCCTTCGCTCATCGACTTTATAAATAGCTACTTTCAACAGAACGCTGAGAACCAACAGTTATCAGCTGACAGCTTAAGAACCCGTGCTTAAAAACGACCTGCTCCTGCGCGCCGCCCGCGGCGAAGAAACCGAACGGACTCCTGTGTGGCTCATGCGCCAGGCGGGCCGTATTCTGCCCCAGTACCGCGCGCTCCGGGGTCGGCTCAGTGGCTTTAAGGAACTGGTAGAAACGCCCGAGTTGGCCGCCGAAGTCACCATCCAGCCCGTCGATGCGCTCGATGTGGACGCCGCCATTATCTTCTCTGATATTCTGGTGGTGCCCGAGGCCATGGGCCTGACCTACGAGATGGTGGAAGCCAAAGGGCCGCTGTTCCCCGAAACCATAAAAACAGCCGCTGATGTAGCCCGCATGCGCATTGCCGACCCCGAGGAGCACCTAGGCTACGTGCTGGAGGCACTGCGCGTCACCAAGCGCGCACTCAACGGCCGGGTACCACTCATCGGCTTTGCCGGTGCCCCCTGGACTATTCTGGCTTACATGGTAGAGGGCCACGGCTCGAAAACGTTCAGCAAGGCCCGCCGCCTCCTTTACCAGAACCCCGAACTGGCCCACGAGCTGCTGCGTAAAATCACGGCTACTACCATTGCCTACCTGCAGGCCCAGGTAACGGCCGGCGCCAACCTCATTCAGGTGTTCGATTCCTGGGCCGGCATCCTGCCGCCGGCGCATTATGCGGAGTTCAGCCAGCGCTACATTGCCGAAATCTGTGCCGCGCTGCCCAACGTGCCGGTTACCGTATTTGCTAAAGGTGCCTTCTGGGCCATGGAAGACTTCGCCGCCCTGCCCTGCCGCACCATCGGCCTCGACTGGAACCAGGACCCGCGCACCGTACGCCCACTGGTAGCCGACAAAACCCTGCAGGGCAACCTCGACCCCTGCGCTCTTTTCGGCACGCCCGCGCAGGTTCAGGCAGCCACCAAAGCCATGCTTGACCGGTTCGGCCCCCAGCGCCACATTGCCAACCTCGGCCACGGCGTGTACCCCGACACCGACCCCGACAATGTGAAGGTCTTCATTGAAACGGTAAAGGAGTATAGCACCCGAATGCGCGGCTAACTCAAATATCTTCTGACCAATTACTTTTTTTGCACCAAGCTGCCTTTCTTATATTGGTTTGATGCGAAAAGAGTAATTGGTCCAGTTAATAAGCGGCATAATCAATGCTGGTGGCACAGTACTGACTCCGTGATAATCACTTTTACCTGGCTATTGGCGTGCAGCTCATGGATTCGCGTTTAGTACGCTGGGTGACGGGAAACTGGTGGGGGCTGTTGGCTACTGTTGTGAGTTTGGGCCTGTTGCCGCTGCTGCTGCTGTGCTATTACAACCAACCATATGCCGATGATTTCTCTTGGACTCCAGAAGTCGAGGCTTATGGGTTCTGGGGTGCCCAAAGACGCCTATTCATTAATTGGTCGGGGCGCTATTTCACCAATTGGTTGCAACTAGTTGGGAACCCATTAAACCACCGCTGGCTGCAAGGGGTACAGTTGACCGCCATTATCAGCCAACTGCTACGGCTAATAGTCTTGTACGCCGTGGTACGCCTACTAACTGGTCGGCAGCTACGCCGCCGCGATGCCGGCCTGCTGGCAGCGGGCTTAGCATTGGTTTACAGCAGCATGGTTGCTTCCACATTTTCGGCGCTCTACTATTTCACCGAGATAGTGGTATACCAAGTGCCGGCGTGGTTGCTGTTACTCGTGCCACTCGCAATTGACCGCCTGCAGCGGGCACCACGCCGCAGTGCGCGATGGATTTGGGGCCTGTTGGCTGGTGCCGGTATAATAGCCGTGGCCGGCTCCAACGAGCTTACCATAGCACTGCTGTCGGTGATAATGCTTTTAGGTACTGGGCTGAGCTTATGGCGTCGGCAGTGGGCCAGCGCCCGGGTATGGGTGGGGTTAGGCACGCTATTAGCCGTGGCTGGCGCAGTTGCCTTGCTAGCCCCCGGTAATACCTCACGCCTAGCGCTGGACAACTCCCTACGGCCTTCTGCCTCTATTCAGGAAGCACTTGCTCGCCTATTCTCCCTGCTGCGCCATTTGCTCACCAGTCCTGCTTTCCTTGTTATTCCGGCCTTTGTATTGCTATTGCGTCCGATAGCGGCCCAAGTAGCGCCGGCCCGCCCCCCGGGCCTGCGAATACCGCTGCTGCTCAGTGCGGCCGTACTCTTGGCTGGTCTGATAGTAGGCACTTTGCCTTATGCCCTGACTTGGGCACGCATACCGCTCATTCCGCGGGCCGCGAACATATTGATTTGGTGGTGGCTGTTAGGGTGGCTACTTGCCGGCTGGGCCAGTCTGCCAGTCCAGCCCGCTGCTATTACCCCCATACCAGCCGCTGCACGAGGGTTGCTGGGTGCGGCCTTGGCAGCAGTAATAGTTATGGCCAGCGGCCACGCTTACCTGGACTTGCGGCACGAAGCACCGGCATTTGCCGCGCAATGGCAGAGTCGTTTCGCAACACTAAAGCAGGCCGGGCTTACGCCGCATTCCAGACTTACATTACAACCGCAGCCAGTGCTTATCAACCGCCAGATAATTATGCCACCTCTGGGTTTGGCAGAAAGTCCGGATTACGGTATCAATACTAGGCTTGCAACATGGTTCGGCCTCGACTCCGTACGGGTTGGAGCCGTTCCGTAAGGCCGCGCCTTAATTCTGGCAGCTATTAGCTAGTACTTGGCATATGAACGCCCATCCATTACCCTCTATTAGCCCGCTAGGGTAGTTCCCAGACGCTCGGCTTCCAGTAGCAGCTTCTGCTTCTCGATGGGCACCACGCCCACCTGCTCGCACACCAGCCCGCCGCCCAGGTTGGCCAACGCGGCCATGGCCGCAACCGGCAGGTTCAGGGCCACGCACAGCGCGGCAATGCTAATTACGGTGTCGCCAGCGCCCGACACGTCGGAAATGGTGCGTAGGTGGGCCGGCAGGTAAGTTTTCTGCTCCTGAAGCTGGGCAAACACACCGTGTTCTGATAGTGTAACGAGCACCGTATCGGGTTCCAGTAGTTCGCGTAGCCGGGCCACGGCCGCCTCGAAACCAGCCCGGTCGGTGGTAGGGTCGCCGAATTCGAGCTTAAGGCCCTCGCGCAGCTCCTTGAGGTTGGGCTTGAACAGGCTGCAGTGCTGGTAAGCCAGGAAGTTTCTCTTCTTGGGGTCGACCACGGTGGGCACTTCCCGCTCGCGGGCCAGACTGATGAAGTGGCGGATGTTGCTAGCGGTAAGTACGCCTTTATCGTAATCCTCGAAAATGACCACATCGGCCCGCGCCAGCAACTGGGCAAACCGGGCCGTAAGGGCCTCGTTTTCGGTGGCATCCGCTTCCGTTTCCACTTCTGAGTCGATGCGCAATAGTTGCTGGCCGTGGGCCAGGATGCGTTGCTTGACCGTGGTGGGCCGGGTACCCGAACGCACAATACCCTCGGCCGACAGCCCGTTTATTTCCAGCCGCTCCAGCAGCTGGTCGCCGCCTACATCCTCGCCAATCAGAGCACACAATAGTGGCGTGGCGCCAAGTGCCTGCACATTGAGCGCCACATTGGCCGCGCCGCCCAGGCGCTGCTCGGTGCGGCTCACATTCACCACCGGCACCGGGGCCTCGGGCGAGAGTCGCACCGAGCGGCCCCACACATAGGCGTCGAGCATCACGTCGCCCACAATAAGCACGGTCAGCTGGTTGAAAGCGGCAAAAAGGTCGGGCAGCGAAGTGGGCGGCAGGGCAACAGGCATTAGGAACGAATTGATTCAGCAGCCGCAAAGATAGGCTGTGGCGCGAAGCTCCAGCTTCGCGCACCGTTGAACGATATCCTCAACAATTCAGCAATGACACGCGAAGCCGGAGCTTCGCGCTGCAGCCTCACGTCAGCTTGGCCAACGATATCTTAATCCGCTCGAAGGCCTCGCGGAGCTTATCGTCGGCGGCGGCGGTGCTGAAGCGCAGGCAGTCGGGGGCACCGAAGGCAGCTCCATCGACGGCGGCCACATGGGCGTCGTTGAGCAGGTACATGGCCAGGTCGGAGGCCGTAGCAATTGTTTCGCCGGCCGCTGTGGTGCGGCCGAAGTAGCCGGTTACGTCAGGAAACAAGTAGAAAGCGCCGCTGGGCACGTTGGTCCGGAAACCAGGAATGTCCTTTGCCAACTCCAGCACCAAGTCGCGGCGGCGGCGGTAGGCAGCCACCATTTCATCGGCCGAGGCGCGGCCACCCTCCAGGGCCGCAATGCTGGCCCGCTGAGCAATCGAGCAGGTGCCGGAAGTAATCTGGCTCTGGATTTTCTCGCAGGCGGCAGCAATTTCGCGCCGGGCGGCCAGGTAGCCCACCCGCCAGCCGGTCATGGCGTAGCCCTTCGAGAAGCCGTTGATGGTAATCACCTGGTCCTTCACCTCATCGAACTGGGCCAAGCTCACGTGCTCGCCCACGAAGTTGATGTACTCGTAAATCTCGTCGGCCAGCACATGTATGTGAGGGTGGCGGGCCACCACGGCAGCCAGCTCGGCCAGCTCCTCACGGCTGAAAACGGCGCCGGTGGGGTTGCAGGGCGAGGAGTACATGATGAGCCGAGTGCGAGGCGTGATGGCCGCCTCGACCTGCGCGGCCGTCACCTTGAAGTTGTTTTCGAATGCCCCAATCAGCGGCACGCTCACGCCCTCAGCCAGCCGCACCATTTCCTCATAGCTCACCCAGTAGGGCGAAAACACAATCACCTCGTCGCCCGGGTTCACCAGACTCAGCACGGCGTTAGCCAACGACTGCTTGGCCCCGGTACTTACCACAATGTTTTCGGGCAGGTAGTCCAGTTGGTTGTCGCGCCGGAACTTGTCGCAGATGGCCTGCCGCAACTCCAGATAGCCGGGTACAGGCGTATAGAAAGTGTAGCCCTCATCCAGCGCCTGCTTGGCGGCATCCTTTATGTATTGGGGCGTCTGAAAGTCGGGCTCGCCAAAGCTGAGGCTAATCACATCGACGCCCTCGGCCGCCAGCGCCCGGGCCTTTTTGGCCATAGCAATGGTTTGCGACTCCTGCATGGCATTGATGCGGTCGGAGAGAACAAGCGGGGCGCGGTCGGTGGCAACAGTAGCGGGCATGCGTAGAGGGGTTGGATGGAAGGGTAAAGGTAGAAGGTAGAGGATTAGGGAGTAAAAAGGAACGTCAGGCTAAGCGCACCCGAAGCATCTCCGCCGCTTCGTCGCCACACCAACTTAGTAGCAGAATTAGCACTGCGGCAGAGGTGCTTCGACTGCGCTCAGCCTAACGTTTTCCCCTACTCCTCCCGGCCCAACTGACGCAGGCACTGAACCATAATGCGCCAGTCGGTGGCAGGGTGGTAGTCTTTGGCGTATAGTAACTCCAGGCGGCGGCGGGTGGTTTCGGTGAGCGGGGCAGTGGAGCGCACAGCATCGGCGGGCGAGAGGATGGCGCGGGTAGCAGCTTGCGGCGCAGCGGCGTGGCGCAGGCCCACCCAGGTGCGCGAGCCCACCAGCACCCGCAGGCAGTTGCGCAGGAAACCGGCTTTGTGCTGCTCAAACCACACCAGCACCGGACTAAGCGCTAATAGCAGCAGGCTACTGAGGATGTCGAGCAGGCGCTTGTTTCGTACTTGCTCAGGACGGAACAGGTTGAGCGTGATATCGAGGGCGTAATAGTCGCCGGGCGAGTCTTTGCCTGAACTGCCGATGATGTACTGGCTGCCGGGGGGCAGAATTTTGAAGGCTACCGGCGGGTGCTGAGGCAGGCCGGCCATCAGCCCGATAATCTGGCTTGCAGGCAGGTCGCGGCCGCAGAAAACCAGCTCATCGAGCCCATAAATGCGGATAATATCCTCCAACTGGCGCACTTCTCCCAGCAAGTCGTCGGGCGGAGGCGCGGTTTCGCTGAGGTTTGGCGGTACAGGAGCCGGCTCCACGTAGCCGATAATGCGGGCCGGTACGGCAGCCTGCTCCAGCAGCTGGCGCACCCGGCGACTTTCCTCGGCCGAGCCCACAATGCCCACGTTTTTCTGCTGGCTCTCGGTGAGGCCAAAGCGGCGGTAGCGCAGAAAATTGCCCGCAGCCCGGCGCAGCAGCAGCGCCGCCACGGCCCAGATTCCACCCAGTAGAATCAGGGCTTTTGAGAAGCGCCAGGCATCGAGGAAGTTGCTAAAGGCCGAAATCAGCAGCGTGCCCACCACAATGCCGCGCACCAGCCGACTGGCCCGCAGCGGCCGGTCGTAGGCCCCGCTCAGAAACGCCGAGCCCAGCCACACCGCAATGTAGGCTGGCACTGCCATCAGCATATATTGCTCGGGGTAGGGCTCGCGCACGTACTTGTGGTTCTGCTCCCAGTAGGTTTTCAGCAGGTACATACCCGCGTACAGCAGCCCCGCATCGAGCAGCACGGGGGCGGCCCGCAGCAGCAGCCGCTTGGCCACCGCCGCGCCCGCCCGCAGCCAGATGGCCGCGTTTATCAGCACCGAAAATAGGCCCGCTCGCTGGGGTGCAAAATGCTTGCGGGCAAAAATCACCATTGCCCGGTAAAACACGAACACATAGTTGACGCTCGTGCGCTTCGTGCTTTCCCCCTTGTAGTGGATGATGCGGGTGCCGGGATAGTAGAAGTTCTGCCAGCCACCCTGCGTGAGCCGGTACGAGAGGTCGATGTCCTCGCCGTACATGAAGTAGTCCTCATCGAGTAGCCCCACTTCCTCTAGCGCGGCCTGCCGCATCAGCATAAAGGCGCCGCTGAGCACCGCTATTTCGTGGGTTTCATCGGGGCTGAGAAAGCCCAAGTGGTAGCGCCCGAAGCGCCGCGACTTCGGAAACAGCCGTGCCAGCCCAAATATCTTGTAGAAAGCTACCGCCGGCGTGGGCAGGCCGCGTTTGCTTTCGGGCAGAAACCGGCCCTGCCCGTCGAGCATTTTCACGCCCAGGCCGCCGCAGCGCGGGTGTTCGTCCATGAACTCGCAGCACAGCCGGAAGGTATCTTCCTCTACCACCGTATCGGGGTTGAGCAGCAGCGCATATTGCCCCTTAGCTACGCGCAGGGCCTGGTTGTTGGCCTTCGAGAAG
This sequence comes from Hymenobacter terrestris, assembly GCF_013377905.1. Taxonomy (GTDB): domain Bacteria; phylum Bacteroidota; class Bacteroidia; order Cytophagales; family Hymenobacteraceae; genus Hymenobacter; species Hymenobacter terrestris. The sequence goes on along the minus strand of NZ_JABKAV010000015.1, from coordinate 31,858 downwards.
CCCGGGTTGTCGTGGTTGGCAATGAGGATAACCTCCGGAAACCTGGCCCGCACCATGGCCACCGAGCCGTCCACCGAGTTGTTATCGACCACAAACACCTCCAGCGGCCGGCCCAGCTTCTCGCCCGCCCGCCGCACCGACAGCAGCGCCTGCTCCAGAAAGTAGCAGACGTTGTAGTTGACGATAATAACGGACAGGGCAACTTCTTCGGGCGGCACAGGGCGGAGCGTCGGCAGTGGTTAGGGCCGCGAAAGTTACACAGAAGGGCTATAGCACGAAGCTCCGGCTTCGCGTGCCGTTGCTGGCTTCCGAGGAAACCGTTCAACGACACGCAAAGCCGGAGCTTCATGCTACAATCCCTCTGCCTCCTCCCCTACAGCGCCTGGCGCTGGCGGTCGACGATACTACGGCCGAGAGTGATTTCGTCGGCGTACTCCAGTTCGCCGCCCATCGGGATGCCGCGGGCAATGCTGCTAAGGTGCAGTTCGGGCTGGTCGCGCAGCTTGCGCGAGAGGTAAAAGGCCGTGGTGTCGCCTTCCATTGTGGGACTAATGGCGAGGATGACTTCCCGGATTTCGGAGCCCTCGCGGGTGATGCGCTCCAATAGCGAGTCGATGTTGAGGTCGCCGGGGCCAATGCCTTCAATGGGCGAAATTACGCCGCCCAGCACGTGGTACATACCCTGATACTGAGCCGTGTTTTCGATGGCAATTACGTCGCGTATGTCCGACACCACGCACACCGTGCTCTGGTCGCGCAGGTGGTTGGCGCAAATGGCGCACTCGGGCGTGTCAGAAATGTTGTGGCAAGTGTCGCAGTAGCGAATCTCGAAGCGCATTTTGGCCAGTGCCTCAGCCAGCGAAGCCGTGGTGTCGGTTTCGGCCTTCAGCAGGTGCAAAGCCAGCCGCAGCGCCGTTTTCTTACCTACCCCTGGCAGCTTCGAGAGCTCCCCGACGGCATTTTCAATTAGCTTGGAAGGAAACTCCATGTAGTTGGCTGTTAGCTGATAGCTGCTGGCTGGTAGCTTTTTCCGCCTGTCGTTTCCACGAGAAGCTGTCCGCTACCGGCTGTCAGCTAACAGCTCAGATTATAAAACGTCGGCCGAAATGCCGCGGTCGTGGATGGCGGTGCACATGCTGGCTAGCTCATCGTAACTGCCGTGCTTAACGGTGCACTGGCCTTTGTAATGGATAAGCAGCGTGCATTGCTCGGCCTGTTCGGGCTGGTGCCCGCACACATCAACGAGGGTTTTGATAACGTGGTCGAAGGTGTTGTGGTCGTCGTTGTACACGATTAGGTCGCGCACATCCGTCGTCTTTTCCAGGAGCATAACGTCCTCGTCGTACTCGATTTGCGGGTTGCTGTTCATGGCACAAAAATACGAAAAACCGGCCAGAAAACTGGCTGCTACGTCCTTGGCAGCCGGGTATAACAGGGTGGCACGCCGATTCGTTTCCGGGTTCCGTAAAAGAGTTTTGCTGAAGCCCACGCAGCGGTTTTGTGGTTCCTGCGAAGGCCCCAACAACTTTTAATTCGTCAATTTTATTTTTTAATTGAACCCAATGCCTATCCCGTCCGCCGATTTCAAGCGCGCCCTCAAACAGCTTTCCGAGAAGGAGAAGGAAGCCCTGCTACTACGAGCCGCTCGCCGCGACGCCGAGTTGTACGACACCCTCTGCTTCGAGCTGCTGCCCGACGTAGACGCAGCCACGGTGTACGAGCAGGCCTCCGACCAGATTCACGAACTATTTGCGGTGGGTGCCACCGGGCGGCTGCTCAACCGCAGCCTTACCAAGGCATTGAGCAAAACGGTGAAAGAGGTGGCCCGCGCCCGCCGCATTACCAAGGACAAGCGCCTGGAAATCGACCTGAATCTGTACGCGCTGCGCCATATCTTCGAAAATTACACCGGCCAGTTCGAGAGCCCGTACGCGGGCTTTTTTACGGCCACGGCCCGGCTTGCCGCCCGCACTACGCAACTGGTACAGAAGAACCTGCACGAAGACCTCTGGCTCGAATACAAAGCCGACCTCGACGACTTCCTGACCCAGCTGCACGCCCGCAGCAAGAGCCGCAGCCTCAAGTTCGAGCTACCGCGCGAACTGGTATTGGCCGACTGATATCGGTTCAATATATGATGCCAATTAGGCTATTCAAAAAAAGTTATAGACTGGGCTAACAAAAAGTATAAATTTTATCATTGCATAGCAGCAAGCAGTTCTGCTGTCCTATACATTTGGTCGGAATATCAGTGTGTGGTATTCTAATCCTATCATTCTCATCGTATTTATATGCGAAAAACCTTTACCCAAGTGGCAGCCGTTGTTTCGGCTGCCGTTTTGCTGTCGAGCTGTGCCGGCAGCTACCACGCTATCCAGCCGGAGCGTATCACCTCATATCAATCGGCCGCTCCAGCGGGCGCTCCGGTCGATTTCGGCTACCGTTACAGCGCGCTGCTTACTAACGGGGCCAACAAAAAGTACGTGAAGAAGGAGCGCAAGCGCGGTTACCAAATGGTGGCCGTTCAGCTGCGCAACAACACGGCCAACGAGCTCAACTTCTCCCGCGACCTGGAGCTGACCTTTGGCGACCGGCCCATTCAGCCGGTTTCCTCTATGCAGGCATCCGAAGATCTGAAGCAGGGCGTGGCCATTTACTTATTGTATGTGTTGCTGAACTTCAATGTTGGCAACTATACCACTGTGAATGGCCAGATAACGGAAGATAACCGGGTCTTCCTTCCTACTGGTCCGTTCATTGCCGGTGGCAATATGTTGGGGGCCAGTGGGGCCAACAAAAACATGCGCAACGAGCTAGCCCGCTACGACCTGACCAACAAAGTGCTGCAGCCTGGCGAAACCGTTTACGGCATTGTGGCCCTGCGCGAAACCAACGTAGCTCCGCTCAAGCTCACGCTCCGCAACAGCGCGGCAGCCGCCCCGGCTGCCACGCCAGCCCCGGCGGCTGTGCCCAATGCCAGTGGGCAGTAAACCCTAGCTTCAGAACACACAAAAAGGCCCCGCAACGGTTGTTGCGGGGCCTTTTTGTTTACCGACTTCAAGCTTCATAGCTTAAGCACGAAGTATTATTTTACTTCTTGGCGATTACGTTGAAGCTGAGCATAAACTCGTCCATGATGGCTTTGTCGCCGATGCTTTCGAAGAACGACTTGGAACCGTACTTGATGTCGAACTTGGTGCGGTCGATGGTAGCAACACCGGTGGCCGAGGCCACACCACCTTTCACGCCGGTTTTAGCCGGGAAGCTGATGCGCTGGGTGATGCCCTTGATGGTAAGGTCGCCGGTGATGGTGGAGTTGTTGCCTTTAGCATCGCCCCGCAGCGGCGCGATGCTGGTGATGGTGAACGTGGAAGTGGCGTTCTTATCGATGCTAAAGAAGTCATCGGAGCGCAGGTGGCCCACCAGCTTGCCGTTGGAATCAGCATCCTTGATGTCCTCCACTTTCAGCGAGTTCATATCGACAATAAACTTACCACCTGTAATCTGGTTGCCGCGCACAGCAATGGCACCGCTCTGGAACTGCATGGTGCCGTTGTGAGCACCGGTTACTTTTTTACCCTCCCAGCCCAGCGTGCTCAACTGAGGCTGAAGCTGGTAGCCGGCCACGGAGGCCGTCTGGGTCGAGGTGGTTTTGGCTTTTTTCTGGGCTGAGGCCGGAGCAGCAGCCAGCAACGAAGCGGCCAGCAAAGCGGGCAGGAAGATTTTTTTCATGACAAAAAGTGAAGAAGTGAAAAGAGCAAATGGAGAAACTATGACTTGTCGCCGCTAGTCGCGGATTTTATCGAGTAGCCGGCTAAGCTGGGCAGCATCGGCTGACGTGAGGTTCTGCACCCCGAACTGCTGGTCGTTCATGGCTGCATCGAGACGGCCGAGCAACTCCAGGCCTGGGTCGCTGATGCGGATATCGACGGCGCGGCGGTTGCTGGGGCACACGCAACGCGTTACCAACTCTTTAGCTTCCAGTTTATCAACAATGCGCGAGGCGTTGCTGGTTTTGTCGAGCATGCGCTCAATAAGTAAGTTAACGGTGGCAGGTTTGGGGTGCTGGCCGCGCAGAATCCGCAGAATGTTGAACTGCGGCAGCGTGAGGCCGAACTGCTTGAAAAAGCCGCTTTGCTGCTGCTGCAGCCAGTTGGCCGTAAAAATCAGGTTGACGTGCGCCTTCTGGTAGTCGTCGCGGAAGGCAACCTGTTTGATTTCGTCCTCAATCTTCATGGGCAGCGGGAAAAGGCAGAACTGGCGACAAATATATGTACATACATTTAATTATCCGCGACAGTTCCGGTAATACATCAGGCCGGGCAGAAAACAACCGCGCCGCCCGGCCAACGCAACGCCCTGAATGCCGTAAGCAGCTGCATTCTCTGACTTAACTTGGCACCCATGAAAAAGATACTCTGCGCCCTGCTGCTGGCCCTGGCCGCCACCCCTACCCTGCACGCCCAGACGCGGCCCGCCGGCGAAGTCGCCGGCCCCGTTGAAACATCACCCTCCGACCGGTTTATGCTTCAGAACGGCGAGGTAGTGCTCATGAAGGGCCAGCGTGCTACCTCGCTCAGCAAAAATGTACTGCTGAGAAACGGCACCAAGATCAACTACAAGAGCGGCATTGTGGAGCTACCCGGCGGTAAAATCACTACTCTCAAAGCGGGCGACTACGTGCGGCCCAACGGCGACATCGTGTTCGGCTCGCCGGCCAGTGCCGCTCAGGCCCGCGGCGACAATTCGGTAGCCACTACCGCCGAGTTCAGCACCTACACCGACCCGCGCCCGGCCCCGGGCAACGCTGCCGCCATGGAAACCCGCCTGAACGAGATGAACGACAAAATCGGGCTCATGGCGCAGAAAATCGGCCTGCTCAACCAGAAAATCAGCCTGCTCAGCAGCGGCGGCAAATCCGCCGACACTTCGGCACTGGACAGCCAGATTCAGGCCATCGATGCCAAGCTGAAGTAAGCAGCCCGTCATTCAGAGCGAAGCGAAGAATCTCGCCTGCTGCAGTAACTCCTGACGTAAGGATTACCGTAGCAGGCGAGATTCTTCGCTTCGCTCTAAATGACGTTCTCTTACGCTTTCTTCATCGAGTCACGTAACAGCCCGTTTTGTTCCTGCACCATCCCAAACGGCTCATCGCGCACAATCAGGAAGCCGTCGAGGTCGCAGACATCGGCCAGGGCGCTTATCTGCAGGGCTGACCAGATGCCGAGTGAGGTTTCAACCATACAGCCGAGCATCGTTTGCAGGCCTTGGGCGCGGGTTTCGCGCAGGATGCGCAGACCGTTGAGGTAGCCGCCGGCCTTCATCAGCTTCATGTTCACGCCATCAAACTGCCGGGCAATATCGGCGAAGTCGGCCCCGTCGGTAACGGACTCGTCGGCGAAAACGGGGCACCCGAGCTGGCCTTTGAGGGCGCGGTAGTCGGCGGAGCAGGTGGCAGGCAGCGGCTGTTCGAGCAGGCGCACGCGCAGGCCGGGCAACCGCTGTATCTGCTCCCAGCTTTGGCGCAGGCTATCGGCATGGGGCCAGGCTTCGTTGCCGTCGATGATGAGCGGGTGGCCGGGCAGCAGGCGCGTTACCTCGCGCAGTAGGTCGAGGCCCCCTTCGCGATTCACTTTAATTTTCAGCAGCGGAAACCGGTCCAGGTTCTGCTCGCGGATAAAACCGGCCACCTCTCCCGGCTCCATAATAGGCAATGTAGCCGCCGTGGGCACTGGCCCGGCCGGGGCGGGCACGCCCAGAAATTCGGGCACGGACAACCCCAGCCGGGCTGCCTCACGGTGCACAAACGCTGATTCGAGGGCGAAGCGGAGTGCGGCGGCCGGCTTGTGCTGGGCCAGAAAATCGGTTAGCTCGGCCAGCGTTTCGCAGTGGCCCAAGTCGGCAGCCTGCAGTTGCGCAAACTCCTGTTGCAAGCCTTCGGGCGTTTCGTGGTAGCGGATGTTGGGTGCCGCCTCGCCGCGGCCACTGTAGCCACTACCGGCCACCTGCAGCAGTAGGTTGGTTTTGGAGGCCGAAGCATTGCGGGCAATTTTCCAGGTGAAGCGCAGCGGTAGCGTCAGGGGCGTGAGCGTCCAGGTAAGCATAGAGCGAGGCGGCCGGATGGTGGGCAAGCCGCAGCCGAAGCTAATGGTTCGGCTGCGGTTCTCCGGTCAGGCCGCCTATATTTGTCGGATGCTGCTTTTACAGGCAGCGTCAATTACTGCACTCCATCACTACTCCCACCAAACCGGCGGGTGCGTGCCCCGCACTCCTACACCGCATGAAAATATCCCGACTCACGCTCCTGGTTCTCGTTTTGTTCGCGCTGGCCGCCGGCCTCACGGTGCTGGCCAGCCGCACTCTGCTCGATCCAAATGTGGCGCTGGCCGCTCGCTGGCTGTTTCTGGCCGCCCTCACCTGGGCCGCCTGGAAGCGCCGCTCCCTCACGTTCTGGATTGTCATCAGCATGTTTATCGGGGCTGAAATCGGCAACGACTACCCCGAAGTGGCCCGCAACCTCAAGGTGCTGAGCGACATTTTCCTGCGCCTCGTGAAAACCATTATTGCGCCGCTGGTATTCGCCACGCTCGTGGTAGGCATTGCCGGCCACGCCGACCTTAAGCAGGTGGGCCGCATGGGCATCAAGGCGCTGGTATACTTTGAAGTCGTCACTACGTTTGCCCTCTTTATCGGTCTGGCCGCCATCAACCTGACTAAGGCCGGCGCCGGCATCGACCGCACCGGCATTGCGGCCGACGTGGAAGAGCTACAAGCCGTGGAGCAGACCACCAGCGACATTATTCTGCACATTTTCCCCGAAAATATTGCTAAGTCGGTAGCCAACGGCGAGGTGCTGCAGGTAGTGGTGTTTGCCCTGATTTTCGCCGTGGGCTTGGCCATGGTGCACCAGCGCCACCGCCAGCCCATGATTACGATTACCGAGAGCCTATCGGAGGTGATGTTCAAGTTTACCAACGTGGTGATGTACTTCGCCCCCATCGGCGTGGGCGGAGCCATTGCCTACACGGTGGGTAAAATGGGCTTTGCGCCGCTTTTCAACGCGTTTCAGTTGCTGCTTACGCTGTATGCGGCGCTCATTGTGTTCGTGTTTGTGGTGTTACTGCCGGTGGCCCTTATTGCGCGCCTGCCGGTTATGCGCATCGTGAAGGCCATTGCAGAGCCGGTGAGCATTGCCTTCGCCACTACCTCGTCGGAGGCGGCGTTGCCGCGAGCTATGGAAGCCATGGAAAGCGTGGGCGTACCGCGCCGCATTGTGGCCTTCGTGATGCCCACAGGCTACTCATTCAACCTCGATGGCACCACGCTCTACCTCTCGCTGGCAGCCGTATTTGTGGCCCAGGCGGCGGGCGTCGACCTCACTTGGGGGCAGCAGTTGGTAATGGTGTTTACCCTCATGCTCACCAGCAAGGGTGTGGCCGGTGTACCCCGCGCCTCACTCGTTATCCTGCTGGCCACAGTGGCTTCGTTTAATCTGCCGGCTTGGCCGGTGTTCATCATCCTTGGTATTGATGCCCTCATGGACATGGCCCGCACGGCCGTAAACGTAGCCGGTAACTGCCTGGCCTCGGCCGTAGTAGCCCGCTGGGAAGGCGAGTTCATCGATAACTACGTGGCCCCCGACCCGGTTGACGACCTGGCCGAAGCCGACAGCGCTTTGGTGCAGCACGGCCATTAAGACAGTGGAAGAACGTCGTTCTTCGCTGCGCTCTGGATGAGATTATACCCAACCAAAAGTGCCCCGCCAGTATGATACTGGCGGGGCACTTTTTTGTACAAAAAGCGGGGGTTTCTTAATTATCCGGGAGCAGTTCCATTTTTTGTTATGTGAGTACTATAACAGCCTTTTTTTTCATCTAACAACAGAAATCTTTTCCCTCAGTTTCCCCGTATTTTTGCATTTCTATCTGACTGACAGCCCACTGACTGGAATGTGTATGAGAAGTATATATCGTGGAAGTGCTTTATTGCTGCTGGCGGCTCTGAGCCTAGGCAGTTGCAAGTCGACTGAAAAGGCCATATCCCGGACTGTCAAGAGCAACAACTCCGTGGCCATCGGCACGCTGCCTAAGCTGCAAGCCGTAGTAGATGCCGGCCCGCTCACGACCAACTCCGAAGACGGTTTCCCCGATGATCCGGGCAAGCTGTTCCGCCAGGAGCTGTCTTATCATTTGGCCGAATCTGCCACGACGGGCCTCGACGTAGGCCTCGACAGCGTGCAGTACGGCTATGCCAAACTGCAAATCATTCAGGCCACGCAGCAGCGCACCGGCCGGGTTCTGCAGATTTTTCAGATGCTGACGCTGATGACGCCTAGCTTGCTGGGCATTCCGCTGGAGTGGTACCGCACCGACGTCCGCGCTGAAGTACAGATCATCGACGCCCACGGCGAAACCATCGGCACTTATACCGGCCAGGGTCGCAGCAAAGTACGCGTAGCCATGTACCACGGCTATGGCCAGGGCTACGGCCATGCCTCCCGCCTCGCCGACGTGCAGGCACTGCGCCTGGCGCTCGACCAGATTAGGCCCCAGTTGGAGCAGGCTGCCGATACAGTGCGGCAGCAACTGCTCAGTACTGGCCCGATTCAGGAAGTCGTTGGCGTGTCGCTGGAGCAGTAGCGGCCGTCGTTGGGGTGAGGAGGTAGAAGCAGCTGTTATCCTGCCATCAGCCCTTAACCTAAAATAACTCCTTTGCAACGGCCGGCGGCCGGATATAACGGCTAACTTTGTTTCCCGTTATGCCAGACCGAAATTCCACTTCCGCGGCGCCAACGGCCAAGTACATTTTTGTAACGGGCGGCGTTACTTCCTCCCTGGGTAAGGGCATCATCTCGGCCTCGCTGGCCAAGCTGCTGCAGGCCCGGGGCTTCCGGGTCACTATCCAGAAGTTCGACCCCTACATCAACATCGACCCCGGCACGCTCAACCCTTACGAGCACGGTGAGTGTTACGTAACCGACGACGGCGCCGAGACCGACCTCGACCTGGGCCACTACGAGCGGTTCCTAAACGTACCCACCTCACAGGCGAACAACGTTACCACTGGCCGCATCTACGACCACGTGATTACCAAGGAGCGCGAGGGCGCTTACCTGGGTAAAACCGTGCAGGTAGTACCCCACATCACCGACGAGATAAAGCGGCGCATGCTGCTGCTGGGCCAGACCGGGCAGTTTGATGTGGTCATTACCGAAATCGGGGGCTCGATTGGCGACATTGAGAGCCTGCCTTTCGTCGAGTCGGTGCGGCAGTTGCGCTGGGATTTGCCCGAGAACAATACGCTGGTTATTCATCTCACACTGTTGCCCTACCTGAAGGCCGCCGGGGAGCTCAAAACCAAGCCCACCCAGCACTCAGTGCGCGATTTGCGCAGTGCCGGCTTGCAGCCCGATATTCTGGTGTGCCGCTCCGAGCACCCGATTCCGGCCGAGATGCGCCGCAAGATTGCGCTGTTCTGCAACGTCAACATCAACTCGGTTATCGAAAGCCTCGATGCCGACAGCATATATTCGGTGCCGCTGCTCATGCTTAAAGAGCATTTGGATGAGCGAGTTATCAAGAAGCTTAACCTGAAAGGCGGCGCAGCCCAGCCCGATTTGGAAGCCTGGAAGGACTTTTTGGGCCGGCTGAAAAACCCGACCGAGGAAGTGACGATTGCGCTGGTGGGCAAGTACGTGGAGCTGCCCGACGCCTACAAGTCCATCATCGAGTCGTTCATTCATGCCGGGGCGCAGAACGAGTGCAAGGTAACGGTGCGCAGCATCCAGAGCGACAACCTGACGGCCGAGAACGTGGCCCAGCAGCTGGCCGGCGTACACGGCGTGCTGGTGGCGCCCGGTTTTGGCGAGCGAGGATTCGAGGGCAAGATTGCCGCCGTGCAGTACGTGCGCGAAAACGGCATCCCGTTCTTTGGCATCTGCCTGGGCATGCAGGTGGCAATGGTGGAGTTTGCGCGCAACGTGCTGGGCCTGACGGAAGCCTCGTCGACGGAGATGGACGCGCAGACACCCGAGCCCGTCATTGCCATGATGGAGGAGCAGAAGAACATCACCCAGAAAGGCGGCACCATGCGCCTGGGTGCCTACGACTGCGAATTGCGCCGGGGCTCGAAGGCCGCTAAAGCCTACGGCCGCAACCAAATCAGCGAGCGGCACCGCCACCGCTACGAATTCAACAACGACTACCTGGAGCGCTTTGAGGCGGCCGGGATGCTGGCCAGTGGCCGCAACCCCGAAACCGACCTGGTAGAAGTAGTTGAGTTGGCCGACCACCCTTGGTTCGTGGCCGGCCAGTTTCACCCCGAGCTGAAAAGCACCGTTCAGAACCCCCATCCGCTGTTTGTGCGCTTTGTAAAAGCGGCCATTCAGTATCGGAAGGGGTTGTAGAAGGTTGATGGGAAGAGGAAAAAGAACGTCATACTGAGTGAAGGCGCAGCATCTCTACCGCCTCATTCAACGATGCAGACGAAGCGGTAGAGATGCTTCGTCTGCACTCCGCTTCGCTCAGCATGACATTCTTTTTGCCCTAATCCATCACTTCAACTTCCGGTTTCCCACCTCAAAATTTCCCCGCCGAAAAATATTCGGCGCGTAAGTCCGACCTTTGCGGCCGGGTGGCGGACTTTGGCCGGTGCCCGGCTCTTTATTTTCCGTTGGAAGCGCCTCGGCGTAGCTCCGCACACATTTCAGTAAATGGACAGAAATTCAGCAATCGGCCTATTCTTGATGGCGGCCTTGCTTCTGATTTATCTTCAGTTCGCTCCCAAACCCGAGCCCGCCGCCGTCGAGTTGGCCAAAACGACTAAGTCGGCTACTGCGGGCACCGACTCGGCCCGTACCGCCGCCGCTCCTGTCGCACCCGATTCGGCGCAACTGGTGAAGCAGCTCGGCTCTTTTGCTGCCGCCGCCCAGGGCACGGCCCAAACGACGGAGTTGAGCAACAAGCTGCTGACCGTGACCTTCTCCTCGAAGGGCGGCCAGCCTCAGGCTGCGCGCCTGCATAAGTATAAAACATTCTGGGGTAAGCCACTCGATATTTTTGATGCAAAGAGCGCCCAGATGGACCTGCGCTTCCGCACCATCAGTGGCCAGCAGATAAAACTGTCGGAACTCTACTTCCGGGCTGAGCCCCAGGGCAGCAATGCGGTGCGCTTCGTGGCCGAGGTGGCTGGCGGACAGATTGAGCAGACCTACACGCTGGCACCCGAATCGTACGAGGTGGGCTACCAGCTGCGTTTTAACGGCCTGAACCAGACGCTGGCCCAGGAGCCGCTCACGTTCACGTTCGTGGACAACGTGCGCCAGACCGAGCAGGACCGCAAGCTGAACCGCAACCACACCGCCATTAACCGCTACCTCGTATCGGGCGACCATACGGTCCTGTTCGAGGCCAGCGAGACCCCAGAGGAGATTAAGGTGGAGGAGCCCATGAAGTGGGCCGCTCACAAGCACGACTTCTTTATCGCCGGTATCATTGCCGACAACGAGTTTACGTCGGGCCAGTTGAACTCAACAGTTGACCTTAACGATTCGACTTACATCAAGACGCTGAGCAGCACGCTCAAGATTCCGGTGACGGATGTGCAGCAGGGTAAGGCCAACTACCGGTTCTTCTTTGGTCCGAACTCGTTGGATTTGCTCAAAACGGTGGCGCCTGAATTCGACCGCAACGTGTCCTTGGGCTGGGGCCTGTTCCGCTGGGTAAACCGCTTCGTGGTCCTGCCAGTGTTCCACTTTCTGCAGCAGTACATCGCCTCTTACGGACTGATTATCTTCCTGCTGGTAATCCTGATAAAGCTGGTTACCTGGCCGCTGACGTACAAAACCTACGAGAGCCAGGCCAAGATGAAAGTGCTCAAGCCGGAAATCGACGCCATCAAGGAGAAGTACCCGGATGACCAGATGAAGCAGCAGCAGGAGACCATGAAGCTCAACCAGAGCATGGGCGTCAATCCGCTGAGTGGCTGCGTGCCCACGCTACTCACGATGCCGATTCTGTTTGCCATGTTCCAGTTCTTCCCCAACGCCATTGAACTGCGGCAGGAAGCGTTTTTGTGGGCGCCCGACTTGAGCACCTACGACGAGTTCTTCAAGCTGCCCTTCGCCCTGCCGTTCATGGGCAGCCACATCAGCCTTTTCACGGTGCTGATGACGATTTCGACGCTGGGTATGACCTACCAGACCAACCAGAACAACCCCTCGGCCATGCAGGGCCCGATGAAGTTCTACAGCTACCTGATGCCGCTGATTTTCTTCTTCGTACTCAACAGCTTCTCTGCCGGCCTGACCTGGTACTACTTGGTTTCCAACCTGGTAACGATGGGCCAGATAGCACTTACCCGCACCTTTATCGATGACGACAAGGTACGGGCCAAGCTCGAAGCCAATAAGGTGAAGAACAAGGACAAGAAGCCCAGCGGCTTCTCGGCCCGCCTGGCCGATGCTATGAAGGCAGCCCAGGAGCGCGACGCCCAAGCCAAGCCGGGTAGCAGCAAGAAGATGAGCTCCAACAACGACGCGGCCGATGAGGCCGAACCCGGCACCGGTGCCGACGACGTAACCAACCCGAAGAAGCCGCGCAAAACCCGCCGCTCGTAAGCTTCCGTAACGGTTGTATCTACCGCAAAGCCCCGCACCTGTTATGGTAGCGGGGCTTTTTGGTGGCTTCTGGCCCGAACTTTGGCATTAGCGAATTAGTATATTTACCCACCTTTCCCTTCCTGCCTTTCCCCTGCTCCATGCGTACTCCCCTGCTCCTTCCGTTGCTTATGCTGGTGCTTGGCCTGCCCGCGCTGCCCGCCTGCAAAACCAGCCGCCCGGCCGTTACCGGCACTGCGGCCCCTGCCACTAATACCACTACCACCACGCAGCCTCAGCAGCAGGAAGCCGTGCTCGTATTCGGGCGCACGGCCTGTTTCGGCACCTGCCCCGACTACACGGCCCGCTTTTTTGCCGACGGCCGCCTGGAGTATGAGGGCCGCGAGCATGCTCCCGTGGTGGGCAACCGCACGGTACAGCTGGCGCCGGCCGTGGTGCAGCAGCTTCTACGCGAGGCCGACCAACTTGGCTTCATGCAACTGCGCGACGTGTACTCTAAAGGTGCCCTCGACATGCCTTCTACCATCCTTGCTATCACGACGGCCCAAGGCACCAAAAGCGTGCGCGTAGACGAAGGCGGCCCCGAGAGCCTGCAAAAGCTCTTTACCAAACTCGATTACGAGGTGCAAAAGGCGCTGGGCGTAGTGGCCGAAAAGTAGAAGCTGCCTTACATCAATACTACTTACGTAAAAGAGGCCGCGAGCATGTAGCGCGAAGCTGCAGCTTAGGTGGGGAATTCTTTATTTTCAATACGAAGAGAAAAAGGCTGGACCGCTGAACGAACCTAATGGTAGCGTTCAGCGGCCCAGCCTTTTTCTCTTCAGCTTTCAGCCTACTCAGCCTTTTTTGGCAGCGTCGTATAGGCGGCCGGCTTCGGGCCAGTTGACAACGTTCCAGAAATTTTTGATGTAGTCGGGGCGCTTGTTTTGGTGCTTGAGGTAATAGGCGTGCTCCCAAACATCGAGGCCGACTATGGGCAGGCCGCGCTGGTTGCCGGGCAGGTCCATGAGCGGATTGTCCTGGTTGGGAGTCGAGGTGACGGCCAGCTTGCCGGTTTTCCTGTCCACTATCAGCCAAGCCCAGCCCGAGCCGAAGCGCGAACTGGCCACTTTGGTGAACTCCTCGCTGAACTTATCGAAGGAGCCGAAGTCTTTGTCGATGGCGGCTTTGAGGGTACCGGTAGGCTGCCCGCCACCTTTGGGGGTCATGGTCAGCCAGAAGAACGAGTGGTTCCAGTGGCCGCCGGCGTTGTTGCGCACGGCTTCACTCTGCTTGCTCATGGAAGCCAGCAAGTCAGCCATGCTCAGTTTTTCGGCCGGCGTGCCCATTACGGCCGCGTTCAGCTTGCTCACGTAGCCCTTGTGGTGGGCGTCGTGGTGGATTTCCATCGTCCGGGCGTCGATGTGGGGCTCCAAGCCATTGAAGGCGTAGGGCAGCGCAGGCAGCGTAAAGGGGCCGTCGGCAATGGGGGTAGCGCGGGCTTGGCGCAACAGCTTCTCGTCGTGGGCGGCGGCCAGCAGGGCAGGGCTTACTATGGCTCCGAGGGCAGTGAGCAGGCCGGTTTTGAGGAAATCACGCTTGATCATAGGAAGGAGGCTTTCGTTTTCAATAGTTAGTTATTCGTTTTTCGGGGCCGATTGGTTCGTTTCCGAGGCAAAACTCTTCGTCTAATACGCTGGAAAGATCTTCCTCAAAAAACGAGTAACCAGCAGCAGATACTGCTCCAATATACCAAGGCTTAACTGCAATTGCCGGTCTAGGTTCGGTTTTGGCCGTACTTTTACGCGCTCGGGCACGGTTTTGGGAGCGGCCCGCGTTACCTCTTTTCTGGCCGCCGTCCCGCGGCTTCTCGCCTTCTGATGCATATGCCAACTCTTCGCTATTCGCCGTCTGCCGTTCGTTTTCTCTCTCTTCTGCTGGTTTTGCTGGGCCTCGCCCACCTTGGTCAGGCGCAGGTGCAGCTGCGGGGCGTGGTGCGCGACCGGGAAACCCAGGAAGTACTGCCCTTCGCCAGCATTGCCGTGTTGGGCACTACCAACGGCACCACCACCAACCTAGAGGGCGAGTTTACGCTCGTTGTGAAGGAGTTACCGGCCCAGCTGCTGGTATCGGAGTTGAGCCACGTGCGCGACACGGTGCGCGTAGCGGCGGGTGGCGAACTGCTGAACATTACGCTGGCTCCGGCTTCCGTAGTGCTGCCCGAAGTGAAAGTGGCCAGTTACCCGTTCCAGCTCGTAGACAGGGCTTTCCGCAACCTGGCGCGCAACTACCGCCGCAGCTACTACGGCCGCGCCTTTTACCGCCAGATTACGCGCATCGACGATGAGCCCACCGAGCTGCAGGAGGTAGTCTGGAACGTGAAATCCAACCCGGCCCGCATCGAGGGGACCACGCTGGCCCAGGGCCGCTATGCCGGCGTGCAGGCGCCTATCAGCCTGAACAACTTTTCGGTGTACACCCGCCGCTACGGCCTCTTCGACATCCGGCAGGACAGCACCACTTCGCTGGCGCTGTTCAGCCCCAACGTGGAGAAAAACTACCTGCTGGAACTGAAAGGCATTGTGGGCGAAGACTCGACTGGTGGGGTTGCTGAAATCGGTTTCGAAACCCGGCCCGAGCTGGCCTACCAGGCCCAGGGCACCGTCTGGATTGACCTGGAAACCAACCAGGTGGTGCGCTACCGGGTGGTACAGCCCAGCTTCACGGGCAGCACCAGCAACCCGCGCCAGAAATTCACCAATGCCAAGCTCACCATCGAAATGACCTTTAAGCCCGGCGGCGCGGCCGGTGTGGCCCCGCTGGAGCTGATGAAAATGGACCTGACGACTGACCTGACTGAGCCGGGCAAGGAGCCGCTGGCCGTTAAGGTGACGTCGTTCACCTACTTCTACAACCAGAGCACTACCAACCCGCGCCTGCCGTATGCCCAGGCCAGCCTCAACGACCGTGACCTGGACGCCATCCGGGCCAAGCCTTACGACCCCGAGTTCTGGGCCAACAACCCGGTGGTTAAGCGTACCCCAGCGGAGGATGAGGTAGTATCCGCTTTCGAGAAGAAGGGCGCTTTCGGCTCAATGGTGAAAGGCCAGAACCGCAAGCCCGCCCGGCGCTAGCGGTTAGCTTAAAAAACGTCATTCAGAGCGAAACGAAGAATCTCGCACACTAACCCCTTATTGTGAGGAATACTGTAGCACGCGAGATTCTTCGCTTCGCTCTGAATGACGTTTTTTTGGTCATGAACTCTACTTTCACAAGCTGAAATACAGCACCAGCCCCATCAGCACCAGACCGGTTAGGAAAGCGCAGCCCAGGCCAATGCCGATGAATTTGAACAGGCGGATGTCACTGTTGGAATGGTAGGCGCGGCGCGGCTCAGGGTTTTCAGGCATGAGAAAGTAACCGGCCAGCGCGCTAAAAGTAACTGAGCGGCGCAGCTTTGGGCCTTGGGAGTCATCTTTGGGGCATGAAACTGCTTCTCCATTGCTTGATTTTGCTGGGTCTGCTAGGCGCTTGCTCGCCCAAGGCTCCGCTGGCTACTATTCCTGTTGCTACTACTTCGGCTGCTCCGGCCGAGTCTGGAGCTGAACTGCGGATTGCCTTTGGCTCTTGCAGCCGCCAAAATCTGCCCCAGCCGCTGTGGGCCGACATTGCCCGCGACCAGCCTGATGTATGGATGTGGCTGGGCGACAACATCTACGGCGACTCCGACGACCCGGCGGTGCTGCGGGCCAAGTACGCCACCCAGTTCAACAACCCCGGCTACCGCCAGCTACGCGAGCAGGGCACGCGCATCATCGGCACCTGGGACGACCACGATTACGGCCGCAACGACGGCGACAAGAACTACCCCTTCAAAGCCCAGAATCAGCAGCTGGCCCTCGATTTTCTGGAGGAGCCCGCCGACAGCCCACGCCGCCGTCAGGAAGGAATTTATGCCGCCTACGAGTACCGGGTGGCCGGTAAAAAGGTGAAAGTGCTGCTGCTCGACGACCGGTATTTCCAGGACCCATTGTACCGCGATGCCCAAAAGGTGTACCAGCCCAACCCCACCGGCGACGTGCTGGGCGAGGCGCAGTGGGCTTGGCTGCGCGCGCAGCTGGCCGGCTCCGATGCCGACGCGCACATCATCGGCTCGGGCATCCAGTTTCTGCCCACACAACACCCTTACGAGAAGTGGAGCAACTTCCCGGCCGCCCGTCAGCGCCTGCTCAACCTGTTTTCTGAAACCCAACCTAAAGGCTTACTACTCGTCAGCGGCGACCGGCACATTGGCGAGGTGTCGGAGCTGGCAGTGCCGGGGTTGGCGCGACCGGTGCTGGAGGTAACATCGAGCGGCCTGACGCACCCGGCCACCCAGAATACCGGCGAGCCAAACGCGCTACGGGTGGGGCCGCTGGTCAATCAGAAGCACTACGCGTTGTTCCGTTTCCGGGCTCCGGAGGGCCGGCTGCTGCTGGATATGTCGCTGCGCGGCGAGGCTGACCGCGTCTTCTACGAGCAGGCAATCCGTCTGGAATAAGCGCCGGCCTGCCGCGCCTTCGCGCTGCAGGCCGTACATTGAACCCGCCCCTTCACTCTTCATTCCTGCCCGCCTTGGTTTACCTCCGCCGGTTTACTCTCCTGCTTGCGCTGCTGACTGCCGCCACTACGGCCCCGGCCCAGCGCCGCTCTGTTGCTCGCCCGGCCAAAGTGCCGGCCACTACCAAACCGGTCCCACCGCGCAACCAGCCCGTGCCATTTGCCGGGCAGCTAGCTGGCTCGCGCTGGGTTGATTCGGTGATGACGACGCTCACGCCCGACCAGCGCGTGGCCCAGTTGTTCATGGTGGCCGCCTACTCCAACCGCACTCGCGCCGATGAGGATTCAGTTTCGGCTCTGATTCAGCGCTACGGCATCGGGGGCCTGATTTTCTTTCAGGGCGGACCCGTGCGCCAGAGCCGGCTGCTGAACCGCTATCAGAGCCAGGCCCGCGTGCCGCTGCTGGTGGCCATGGATGCCGAATGGGGCGTGGGCATGCGCCTCGACAGCGTGGTTCGCTTCCCGTTTCAGATGAGCCTGGGCGGCCTGAAGGACAATGCGCCCATCTATCAAATGGGCCGGCAGGTCGCCGCGCAGTTCAAGCGGCTGGGTATGCACGTCAATTTCGCGCCCGTAATCGACATCAACAACAACGCTCAGAACCCGGTTATTGGCTTCCGCAGCTGGGGTGAGAGCCGCGAAAATGTCACCGAAAAGAGCCTGCAGTACATGCAAGGCATGCAGGATGCGGGCGTACTGGCGGTGGCCAAACATTTCCCGGGCCACGGCGACACCGATGTGGACTCGCACCTCGCCCTGCCACTGCTGCGGGTAGACCGGCAGCGGCTGGACACGCTGGAGCTATTTCCATTTAGAGAGCTGATGGCGAAAGGCTTGGGTGGCATGATGGTGGCTCACCTCAACATTCCGGCCCTCGACACCACCGGCGTACCCTCTACCCTTTCCAAGCCGATTATTGAAGGGCTGCTACGCCAGAAAATGGGCTTCGAAGGTATCATCTTCACTGATGCCATGAACATGAAGGGCGTAACGACCAAGTACCCGGCCGGTGAGGCTGACGTGCGGGCGCTGTTGGCCGGCAATGATATTCTGGAGTTCAGCGAGGATATTCCGCTGGCGCTGCGAATGGTGCGCGAAGCCATAGCCCAGGGCCAGATTACCCAGGCCGAAATTGACCGCCGTTGCCGCAAGGTGCTGGCCCTGAAACAGTGGTCGGGCTTGGACCGTTACCACCCCATCGAGCTGAAGAACATCGTGGCCGACCTCAACACGCCCCACGACCAGTACCTGAGCCGGCAGCTTTCGGAGCTGAGCCTAACGGTGCTACGCAACCAGAACAGCCTGCTGCCGCTGCAGCGCCTCGATACACTGCGGCTGGCCACGCTCACGCTCGGCACCACCGACACCACCGCGTTCCAGCGCCGGGTGGCAGATTACGCGCCCGTGCGCCACTTCTGGCTGCCCGCCACGCCCTCGCTCGACGAGCTGACGAGGATGCGCGAAACCCTGAAAGCTTACAACACAGTGTTGGTGGGCGTGAACAACCTGGGCCGGCAGCCGGCCACCGGCTTCGGCGTAACGCCCGAAATGAACGTGCTATTGCGCGAGTTGGGTGGCAAGGGCCAGCAGCTGGTGGTGAGCGTATTCGGGACGGCCTACGCTGTGGACCGCCTGCGCGACCTGAGCCGGGCCGGAGCCGTGGTGCTGGCTTACCAGGAAAGTCAGAACGCCCAGGAAGTAGCCGCCGAGGCTATTTTCGGCGGTATTTCGGCCAGCGGCCAGCTGCCGGTCACCGTGTCGCGCACCTACGGCTACGGGGCCGGACTGGCCACGGCCGGCGGTACGCGGCTGCGCTACAGCTTCCCCGAAGCCGTGGGTATGAGTAACGACCTGGAAAGCCGGGTTGACTCGGTGATGAACGGGGCGCTGGCCGCCGGAGCCTTCCCGGGCGGCGAGGTGCTGATTGCCCGCCGTGGCACCGTGGTGTTGCGCAAAAGCTACGGCACCCAAACCTACGGCCCTACGGCCCGCCCAGTCCGCAACGACGACCTCTACGATCTGGCCTCGCTCACGAAAGTAAGCGCCGCACTGCCGGCCCTGATGAAGCTGCAAGACGAAGGAAAATTCTCGCCCGACATGACGCTGGGCCAGCTGTTCCCGGAGTTCAAAGGCACCAACAAGCAAGACCTGAAGCTGCGCGACGTACTCACTCATCAGGCCCGCCTCAAGTCCTGGATTCCGTTCTGGAAAGACTACACCAAACCTCGCGGCCTGTTTAATTCCATCTTCGGCAAGAGCCCGGCCGCCAGCACAGTTTCACTCACGAAGCCCGCCGAGCTGAACCGCCGTTACTTCCGGCCCGATTCTTCGGCCCAATTCCCGCTGCCGGCCGGACCGGGCTTGTGGGTCCGCCAGGATTTTCCGGAGCTGATTACGCAGGCCATTGCCGATTCGCCGCTGAATGAAAAGCCCGGCTACGTGTACTCCGACCTGTCGTTTATTATGTATCCGCGCTTCGTGAAAGCCGCTTCCAGCAAGCCGCTCGACCAGTTTGTGCGCGACGAGCTGTACGGGCCGCTGGGCGCCACCACACTGGGCTTCAACCCCACCCGACGCTTCCCATTGAGCCGCATTGCGCCCACCGAGTACGATTCGCTATTTCGCCACGGCCAGCTGCACGGCACAGTCCACGACGAGGGCGCGGCCCTGCTCGGGGGCGTATCGGGCCACGCGGGCCTGTTCGGCTCGGCCAACGATTTGGCCAAGCTCGTGCAGCTTTACGCCTGGAACGGGAGCTACGGCGGGCAGCAGCTCATCAAGTCCGAAACCCTGGCCGAGTACACCCGCTGCCAGTTCTGCCCCGACAACCGCCGCGCCCTGGGCTTCGACCGGCCCGCCACCAACCCGGGCCTGAACTCGGCTAAAAGCGCCTCGCCTGCTAGCTACGGCCACACCGGCTTTACGGGCACGCTGTTCTGGGTTGACCCAAAGGAGGAGCTGATTTGCATCGTGCTCACCAACCGCGTGAACCCGACGCGCCGCAACAATAAGATATCCTCCATGAATGTGCGCACCAACGTGTTGCAGGTGGCGCTGGAGAGTATTCGGCGGGCCCCAGTGGAAACGACGGTGGAAGAATAGTGATACGCGGGTTATCCAATTGATCAGCTGATGCAACTTGGCGTGTCATATGCTGATCTAAGCTAAAAATATCTTTATCCAAGTTAGCCTCCTATGAAATCTTCCACACTTACCTCGCTTTGCGCCTTGATGTTTTGCACCAGCTGTCTTACTTCGGAGGAGCCGCCACTCGTGGAATATCGGTTTACGGCCGAGCAACTGGCCTGGCAACCCTACCGCACCGGAGACGTGCTGCGCTTTGGCAACGACCACAACAACCGGATTCGCACGTATAAAATCCCAGAGATTGTTGACGTGATGGAAGAAATGAGTACGGGCAGCGTTTACATACCACTGCCGGTTCGCCGCCAAACGGCAGTGTTGGTGCAGCGGATAGCAGTGCGGATGCAACGAACTGACTCCGTTACCAGCCGGATTCCGCTTTTGAATCTCCAACTTTCCTACAACCCAGACCGCAAGGCACCAAGCCTGATTTTTTCGGAGCTCAGTTGGGAAGGATTTTACAAAGCAACGTTGCCCATTGATTCGGTGAATGGCGGCAAGCCAATTAACCAGCGCTATTACCAGGGTGTGAGCCTGTTGCCTACGCTCACGGTCGGCCCGACTACCTACCAACAGGTATTGGTGGCGGAGAATAGCTACCCACAACTTACGCTACCCGGCGTCCGGCTGGTGTCGCGGTTGTACTACGCCCGCCAGCGCGGAGTAGTAGGCTTTGTGGAGGGTGGTACTTTGTGGTATAAACTGCCTTAGCTTCTGACTGGCATTGTTGGCCAACTACCGCTCAAGCCCTAATCTGCCGGAAAACCCCTAGCTTGAAGGCTCCCACCACAGAAGCCCTCCGAAGATGCTAGGACTCATGATGCACCAGCCCCTGCGCATTGCCGGGCTGCTCGAACACGCCGAGAAGTGGCACGCCGACACCGAAATTGTGAGCCGGCTGGCCGAGGGCGGTTTCCACCGCTACACCTACGCCGGGCTGGGCCGCCGGAGCCGGCAGCTGGCCAATGTACTGGGCCGCTTGGGCATAAAACCCGATGACCGCGTGGGCACACTGGCCTGGAACAACTACCGCCACCTGGAGCTGTACTACGCCGTGTCGGGCATGGGGGCCGTGTGCCACACCATAAATCCGCGCCTGTTTGGCGGGCAGCTCACCTACATCATCGACCACGCTCAGGACCAGGCAATTTTCTTCGACCTCACCTTTTTGCCCCTGGCCGAGAAGCTAGCCCCCGCCTGCCCCAACGTGCGGAACTGGGTGCTGATGACGGATCGGGCCCATATGCCCGAGAGCACCACGCTACCCAATTTGCGCTGCTACGAAGACTTGCTTGCGGCCGAATCCGAAGTGTATGAGTGGCCGGAGTTTGACGAGAATACGGCTTCCTCGCTCTGCTACACCTCGGGCACTACGGCCGAGCCCAAGGGCGTGCTCTATTCGCACCGCTCCACACTGTTGCACACCTTTGCCGCCGGGTTGCCCGACTGCTTCAACTGCTCGGCTCAGGATGTGATTCTGCCCGTCGTGCCCATGTTCCACGTCAATGCCTGGGGCATTCCGTACCTGGCACCCATGCTGGGCTGCAAGCTGGTGCTGCCCGGTCCGGGGCTTGATGCGGCCAGCCTCTACGAGCTGTTCGAACAGGAAGGCGTGACGTTTTCGGCCGGCGTGCCCACCATCTGGCTCGGGCTGCTGGCCTTCATGCGCGAAAAGGAATTGCAGTTCACTACCCTGCGCAAGATGATTGTGGGCGGAGCGGCTTGCCCACCGGCACTGCTCAAGGCCTTCGGCGAGGAGCTGAACGTGGAAATCCGCCACGCCTGGGGCATGACCGAAACCTCACCTCTGGGTACCGTCAGCACCCTCAAGCCCCAGCAGTCGAGCCTGAGTGCGGCAGAGCAAGCCGAATTACTGGCCAAGCAGGGCCGGGTGATTTATGGGGTGGATATGAAGATTGTGGACGACACGGGCAAGACGCTGCCCCACGACGGCGTGGCCTTCGGCGACTTGCTGGTACGCGGTGCCTGGGTGGTAGCCGACTACTTTGGCACCGATACGCCCGGTCAGCTGACTACCGACGGCTGGTTCAGCACTGGCGACGTGGCCACCATCGACGCGGTTGGCTTCATGCAGATAACCGACCGCAGCAAAGACGTGATAAAGTCGGGCGGCGAGTGGATTTCGAGCATTGCGCTGGAAAACCTGGCCGTGGGCCACCCTGCCGTGGCCGAAGCCGCCGTCATCGGCCGGCCTCACCCCAAATGGAGCGAGCGGCCGCTGCTGGTAGTGGTGTGCCGACCCAGCCACGAGGTTTCGGCCGATGAACTTCTGGCGTTTTACGAAGGAAAAGTAGCCCGTTGGTGGATTCCCGAGGCCGTAGAGTTCGTGGAGGAACTGCCCCACACGGCCACCGGCAAAATCCGCAAAACCCAGCTGCGCGAGGATTTCGTGGGCTACCAGTGGCCGGCCTAAGCAACTGCTTCACGGCCACTCGGGGGCGGGCAACTACTTTTTCATCTTCTCGGCAATGGCCTGCTGCAATTCAGGCAGGTGCTCCTTCACGCGGCGTTGCCCGATTTCCATACTCGCAGCGGTTATCTGCGGCAGCTGTTCGATGGTTTTGCGGCCAATGGGGGTCTGGTAGAATTTGGTCAACTCCTGGAGTTCCTTCTCGGTGAAGGCGTTGGCGTACAGTTGCACCATTTCTTCTTTTAGCGAAGCCCAACTCATATATTTGGCGAAGAAGCTGCGCATTTCGGGCTCCACGGCCTTTATACTGGGGTTCTGCGCTAGCTGGGCAGCCAGCATCTGGTCGATGTTCAGCGTTATGTTCTGCTCGGAGTTGGTGGCGGTCAGCAGGGCCTCGGCTGCCCGGCGGTGACCGACAGAGAGCTGGGTAGCGGCGGGGGCCGTCGTCGTCGTCTGGGCCGAAGCGGGCAGGGCCAGCACCATGGCGGCGGCCAGCAGCAAAAAGGTTCTTTTCATTCTGCAGAGGTACGAAATATTGATGTTTTGCTCCTTGGATTCGCTAACAAACTTAGGTTGCGAAATACTAAGAACCAGCAGCTAACATCTAGTAGTTCGCAAAATTCGCGAGCTCGAAGAACGACGAATTTGCAGCGGTTACCGGCCTCACGCGGTCAGACTTTCACGATAATATTGCGCCGGTACATCCCCCACAGCACCCCGAACCAAATTAAAACGCACACCAGCGCGCCCGCCAAAGAGGCATTTACCGGGCTGAAATAGGGCGTAAAAAAGGTATTATAGAGCCAGGCTTTAAGCGGTACTCCTTCGCCCACATGCACCGCATTAAGGGTTTTGGCCACGATGCCCGAGAGGAAAAACACGGTAATGGCATTCACGCCGTACACCTGCCCGAAGCTCGTCCACCAACCGCGGCGGCCCCGCACATCGCAGAGCCAGTAGAGTAGGGCCAGCGCGGCGGTGGCAAGCCCGCCGGTGTAGAGCACGTAGGAGCTGGTCCAGAGGCTTTTGTTGATGGGAAACCATAGGTTCCAGATGAGGCCGCCCACGATGAGGCCGGTGGCGACCACAAATAGCTGGACCACCCGCACGGCCGGCTCCAGTTCGCGGCGACGCAGGTATTGGCCTACCAGCATCCCGAGCAGGCCGGTGGCAATGGCGGGCAGCGTACCCAGCAGGCCCTCGGGGTCCCAGGTGCGGCTCTGCTTCCAGAGGTGCGCCTCGGTAAACACCGCCCTATCAAGCCAGGCCCCGAGGTTGGTTTCGGGCTCTAGGTTAGCTGGCCCGAAACCAGGCACCGGCACGAGTTGCAGCAGCACGTTGTAGCCTACTAGCAGCCCAATCAGCAACCCAATTTGCTGGCGGCGGCTGATTTTCAAAAACAGGATACCGCAGGCAAGGAACACCCACGAAATCCGGGCCAGCACCCCCGGAATTCGCACTGTATCAAACTCGTACTTCGGGTACAGCGCCATCAGAAGTCCCAACCCAAACAGCACCGCCGCCCGCCGCAGCACCCGCCACATGGCCGCGCCGTGGGTGGCCGGCTGCTGCCGGGCCGCACTCAGCGCGTAGCTGATGCTGACGCCCACGATAAATAGGAAAAATGGAAAAATGAGGTCGGTGGGCGTGCAGCCGTGCCATTTGGCGTGCTCCAGCGGGGCGTAAATGTGGCCCCAGTCGCCGGGGTTGTTCACCAGAATCATGGCCGCTACCGTCAGCCCCCGAAACACATCGAGGCTGATGAGGCGGGCCGGCTGCGAGGCCTCGGCCAGCGGCTGCGCGCCGGTAGTATCGAGAGCGGCCTGGGTGGTAGCGGTGGGCATGGGCAGGAATAATAAGCGGACGCAATAGAACGCAGCCGACGCTGGACACGGCCAATAGCGCCGGTTCGTAGCCGATCTGGCGGGCAAGCTACCGAACAATATACTTGCTTTCAAGCTGGGCATTTTTCAGCTTTATCAGCATCTTAGTACCCTAGTCCGCCGCTTAGGTGGGCCGATTGTGCTTTTTTTCGCATTTTGTACCGTTGCCGACGGCTTTTCTCAGCCCGGTGCGGCCAGCCCATTGGCTGTAGGCAATACCGGCCGCTGCTGCATTTCCCACCACTTTTCTTCCTGCATCATGCAAAAACTCTACTGGCTGGCCCCCGCGCTGGGAGCCGCGCTGGCCCTCCCGCCCCAGGTGGTTCGGGCCCAGACAACGGCGCAACGTACCGTAACGGGCGTTGTAACGGCCGCCCTCGACCGCTCGCCGTTGCCTGGCGTAACGGTAATCGTGAAGGGCACCACCATTGGCGCTACCACCGATTCTGAAGGACGTTTTTCGGTAATGGCTGCCCCGGGTAGTACACTCTCATTCAGCTTTATAGGCTACACCACCCAGGAGCGGGCTGTGGATGCCGGTGACGGGCCCATTAGTATTGCGCTGAAGGAGAATACCACCGCTCTCAACGACGTGGTGATTACCGGCTACAACATTGCCCAAGAACGGCGCGACATTGTGACGGCTGTGCAGGAAGTGAAGGCCAAGGACATTATTGACTCGCGCCAGACCAACATTGTGAATGCGCTGCAGGGCAAGGTGGCAGGCGTCAACATCACCTCGTCGGGCGGCTCACCGGGCGAGGGTTCGGCCATTGTTATCCGGGGCGGCACTTCGCTCGATGGCGACAACCAGCCGCTGTTCATCATCGACGGGATGATTATGGACAACTCGTCGTTTCAGGAAAGCACGGCACCGGGCGGAGGCTCGCAGTTCAACGGCCTGCTGGGCCGCTCGGTGGGTACGCCCAACCGCGCCGGCGACCTCAACCCCGAAGATATTGCCAGCATGACGGTGCTGAAAGGACCGGCCGCCGCCGCCCTCTACGGCTTGCGCGCCGCCAACGGGGCCGTGGTTATCACCACCAAAAAGGGCACCGCTGGCCGCACTACCATCAACTACCGCACGCAGTTTTCGGTGGATGAGGTGAACCGGCTGCCCAAAACGCAGGACCAGTACCAGCAGGGCTCGAACGGCGTATTCGACGCCACCACCCGCAACTCGTGGGGGCCGCGCTTCGCGCCGGGGCAGGCACAGTTCGACAACCTGCCCAACTTCTTTGATAAGGGCTATGCCTTCCAGAACTTTCTGAATATGTCGGGCGGCACCGAGAAGGCGACCTTCTTCGTGTCGGCCTCGCGCCTCGACCAGACTGGCGTAACGCCCGAAAACAAGTACGACAAATCCACGGTACGTCTTTCGGGCACGGCCCAGCTTTCGCCCAAATTCAACGTAACGGGCTCGGCCCAGTACCTGAACTCGGGCGGGCGGCGCACCCTACAGGGCCCGGGGCTGTTTGGCTCGCAGGGCGGTTTTCTGCTGAGTTTGCTTAACTGGCCCCAGAATGATGACGCCCGCGTTTACCTTAATGCCGACGGCAGCCGTCGCCGCCTGCTGCCGCCCAACAACGGCACCGACGTCGACGCGGATAACCCCTACTGGTCGGCCGTTTTCAACCCCCAGACTGACCGCACCAACCGGTTTCTGGGCAACACCCAGCTTAGCTTCAAGGTGCTGCCCTTCCTAACGGTAAGCCACAACATTGGTACCGACCTGGCCACCACCCACTCGACTTCGGTGCGGGCGGTGGGCACCTCGCAAGTGGGCAACCAGAACGGCGGCATTGCCGAAACCGTGGACCTCAACCGGCTGATTACGGCCACTACCCTGGCTTCGTTCCAGCACACGTTCAGCGAAAATCTGCGCGGCTCGCTGATTTTGGGCAATACCATTGAACAGAGCCGCAGTGAGGCGGTGGACTATTTGGGTCTGGTTTTCCTGAATCCGACCTTCGTAAGCATCAACAACACGGCGTTTCGCAACGCCCTGCAGCGGGTGAGCACCCGGCGGCTGGTGGGCAACTTCGCCCAGCTTAGCACCACGCTCTTCGATCAGGTTATTGTGGAGCTGCAGGGCCGCTATGACAAATCGTCTACGCTGCCGCGGCCTGATGAGGGCAAAGTGTTCGGCAAGGGCTTCGGCTACGGCTCGGCGGCGCTTGGCTACGAGTTTACCCGCACGCTGGGCCTAGAGCAGAACAGCATCCTCAACTACGGCAAGCTGCGGGCCTCGGTGGCCCAAGTGGGCCGCGACACGGGCCCCTACCGGGTGCTGTCGCCACTCACGAGCAATACCTACATTGGGGGCGGCTTCCGTAACGACTTCTTCGGCTCCAACCCGCTGCTCAAGCCCGAGCAGACCCGCTCCTACGAGGCCGGCGTTAACCTGCAGTTCTTCCAGAACCGGCTGGGCTTCGATTTCAACTACTATTTCTCGCGCACCAAAGATCAGCTGATTGCCCCGCGCGTCAGCCAGGCCACGGGCTTTATTCTGCAGTACATCAACGGCGGAGTAGTAACCAACGAGGGCCAGGAAGTCACGCTCAGCGGCACGCCCGTTCGTTCGGATTCGGGCTTCAGCTGGGATATTCTGGCCAACTTCTACCACAACACCAACCGCACCGAGTCGCTGCCTTCGCCGCTGACGGTGGTGTTCCAGTCGGATGCCTTTATCACCAATGTGCACCAGGGCGGCGCTTTTGTGGGCCGCCCCATTACGGGCATTGCCGCCTACGACTTCCAGCGTGTCACGAACCCCGAAAGCCCCGACTTCGGCAAGATGCTCATCAACCCCACCACCGGCTATCCTATTCCGGGCAATACGTTTACCTACGTTGGCAACCGGGCCCCGCGCTTCACCACCCAGGTCACCAACACGTTCAGCTATAAAGGTTTGGGCCTGAGCTTCCTGCTTGATTTCCGGGTGGGTGGCAAAGTAGTGAACGGCAACGACCTGTACAGCACCGTTACCGGCACCGGCCCGCGTACCACCGAACGTTACAAGGAGGTGGTATTTGATGGCGTGGTGACCAATTCCGATGGTAGCTACTCGCCCAACGCCCGCCCCGTCGAGCTAACCCAGGGCTACTACCAGAACATTCTGGGCGCTGTAGGTACGCCCTTCATTGAGGATGCTTCCTGGACGCGCCTGCGCTACGCCACGCTCAGCTACGCGCTACCAGCCGCGCTGCTGGAGCGCACCGGTGTTATCAAAGGTCTGGAGCTGAACGTAACCGGCCGCAACCTGCTGCTGCTGACCAAGTACACCGGGGCCGACCCCGAAACGGCGGCCTCCGGTTCAGGCGTGCGCGGCGGCGGCTCCAACGGCTTCGACTACGGCAACGTGCCCGCCACCCGCGGCGTGGACATGGGCCTGCGCGTCACTTTCTAAACTTGACCGGTAGCCTGCCGGAACAAAGCCGCAACATGCTGCGTCTCGATTATCACTCCGGCAAGTCTCCCATCAGCTAATAATTTCTAACATGAAAAAATATCTTCTGTTTCTGGGGCTGCTCGTGGGTGGAACCGGGGCGCTGAGCTCGTGCGAGAGTTTTCTCGACGTGAACGACAACCCCAACAACCCCTCCGAGGCCACGCCTAATTTCCTGCTGCCCAACATCATCGCCAACGGTATTCAAACGCAGATGTTTACCAGTCTGCGCACGCCTTATATAGAGCAGTACATTGTGAGCCGCACCGTGAACAGCGGCGGCAACGACCAGTACCGCTTTACAAACGCCCAGAGCACCAACACGTTCAACTTCTCCTACTTTCAGTCGGGCGGTAACATTCCGCCCATGATAAAGGCAGCGCAGGCTGAGGGCTCGGTGTACTACGTGGGCGCGGGCAAGATTATGCAGGCCCTGATTCTGGCCCACCTCACCGACATGCTGGGCGACGTGCCCTACTCCGAAGCCTACCAGGGCGGGGCCAACTACAAGCCCAAGTATGACTCGCAGGAGCAGCTGTATGCGTCCATCAACCAGCTGCTCGATGAGGGCATTGTGGAGATGAGCAAGCCGGCAATCGAAAACATGCGGCCGCTTTACAGCACCTCGCCCAGCGAGAGTGGCGACATTCTGTACAAGGGCGACCCGACTAAGTGGGTTAAGCTGGCCTATTCGCTTAAGGCCCGGCAGCTCAACCACCTCACCAAAAAAGCCAGCTACGACCCCAATGCTGTACTGGCCTTGGTTGACAAGGGCTTTAAGGCTACGGCCGACGATGCCCAGCTGCAGTTCCAGGCGGCGGTAGCGCCCTTGGTCAACTCCACCAACATCTTCGGCACCAGCCGCGCTAACTTCGGCACGGCTACGTTTTCAAACAACTTCCTCGACTACCTCGACGGCACTAGGTTTCCGGGCGTAACTGACCCACGCTTCGGCATTATGGCCCCTACCACCAGTACCGGGGCGGCTCCCGGCGCCGGTACGCCTGCTGGCACCAACCTCACGCCGGGCAGCACGCTCACCGATTTCTACGCCAGCTGGTACGCCCGCGACCTGGGCTACTTCGAGGTAATTACCTACCACGAGCTCAAGTTCATTGAGGCCGAGGCCGCCTTTAAAGCCGGCAATAAGGCCCGGGCCCTAACGGCTTACAAGGAGGGAATTCGGGCCCACATGGCCAAAATTGGCGTGGGTGGCACTTTTGCCGCGCCGGCCGTTACATTCCCCGTTATCACACCAGCCCAGATTACGGCCTACCTCAACAGCGCCGCCGTGGCCCAGACGACCGAACAACTGGCCTCCCCCACCAACCCCGCCGTACCCCGCGCCATTATGGAGCAGAAGTACATTGCCATGTTCCTCAACCCCGAGTCGTGGACCGATATGCGGCGCTATGATTTCAGCTCCGACGTGTACGTGAACTTTCAGTACCCCACCGGCAACAGCGTAAACGCAGACTTGTCAGGCAACCCCGACCCCAAGCTGCGCTTCCCGCGTCGCCTGCTGCCAGGTGCCACCGAAACCCTGTACAACCCCGAGGAAGTGGCCCGCCAGTTCTCCGAAGCCGGCGCCACCACCAACGACGACTACATCGGCAAACCCCTGTGGTTCGACCGGCCTTAATAGGCGACCTGTACTGAGGCCACGAAGTATCTGGCATGCTGACGTTGCCAAAGTACATATCATGCTGGGTCTGCCGAAGCATCTCTACCGCTTCGTTGTAGCGTTGACTACCACGGCTGAGTTAGTGTTACGGTAGCGATGCTTCGGCAGGCTCAGCATGACGGGTGCCTTACCCGTTCTCCCCATCCTCTCTTTCGACTTTTCCCCTTTCGATATGAACCCTACACCTCTGTTTTCCCGCCTGGCCCGGCTGCTGCCGCTGGCGGCGGTGCTGCTGCTGAGCAGCTGCGAGAAGGAGCTGGATACGTACTACTCCGAAGTCGGGCCCCAGTTCCCTACCTTCTCCACCAACGCCCTGGGCACGGCCAGCAAATACGCCACCGGCGAGGTAGTGCCATTCGAGCTGCGCTTCTCTCCCCAAACCGACCCGCTCAAGGAAATCCTGATTTACCAGAAAATAGAGCCCGGACGCGACTCGACGCTGGTTGCCACGATTCCGTACAAAACGTCCTTCTCGCGCATCCGGCAGGCCGATACGCTGGTGGTGAACTACGTGGTGCCGGCCGGTGCCAACAAAGCCAACGTGAAAGTGGATGCTCTGCTGGTGAGCACCAACGGCCAGATCAAGGGCCGTAACTTCAGCTTTCGGCTGGCTGAGGCCACGCCTACCGTTCGCCTCAATACTCCAACCAACGTAACCCTGCCAGCAGGTGCCGCCCCTGCTCCCGGCGACGTGGTGCGCTTTCCGGTAGTCATCAACGAAGGCGGCATTAACACGGCCTCTTCCTTCACGGCCACCGGTACTCTCTATAAGGATATCGACAGCCTGATTACGTATGTGAAGGTGGGTGCGGCCGCCGAGCGGCGCTTTGCCCGCCAGCGCGTGCCCGTAGCTGGCACCCAGAGCGGCGCCGCCACCACCGTGAACGTCGATGCCGCGCTACCAGCCGGCAGCGCGGGCCAGCCGGTGGTGTTCCGCTTCGAAGCCAAGAGCCGCTTCCTGAGTGTACCGCCAAGCACCCGCTCGGCCACGGCCACAGTGGCCGCCCTCACGCCCGTAGCGGCCACACCTCTGGCCGCCGCACGCACCGCCACGCTTAGCTACACCGGCACCGCCGGCGGCGACCTGGCTGCCTTCGACCTGACGACCTTTGGGGCGGTAGCAGCCACCGCGCCCATCGCGACCAAAGACGTGGCCATCACCAGTACGGCCAGTAATGCTGTACGCTTGCAGGCTCTCAACACTACCAAGTTTGTGCGTGTGGCCACCGGCGGCGCAGCGGCTTACAGCAACGCCACGCTCAGCAGCATCCGCCAGACCTACCAAGCCACAGCCGCCGCCAGCCAGGTTGCCCAACTCGATAATGTGCTCGTCGGCGACGTCATCATCGCCCGCCTGCGTGGCCTCGACCAGTACGCCATCTTCACCATCACCAACATCAACCGCACTTCTACCACGGATGTAGCCGTTATGCTGGCCATAAAGGCGCTGTAGTTAGCTGATAACTGAAAAAGCAAAAAGGGCACTACACTCGATTGAGTGCAGTGCCCTTTTTTTGTTCGCAATGTCTGCCTCTCTTGAACAAAAGATATCCACTATAGACTCTACGCTAACAGCCAAATAAGAGAAGGCTACCGCCGGCCACCGAAGACGCGCTCGAAGAAGCCACCCCGCTTTTTCGTCTTGGTTTTTATCTTGACTTTGGAGGGAGCCGAAGTGCCTGGGGCGGGCCGCACAACGGGCGGACGTGGGGCCGGGGTTTCGCCTGCCGGAGCCGGATTCGGCTGGGGCGTTGGCAGCGTTACGGGGGCCGGTTCGGGCGTTGGCTCGGGTGGGGCCTGGGCAACAATTATCTCGGCGGCACGGCCGGTGGTGCGCACCCACACCGGGCGACTTTCGTTGTGCAGGCGGTCGAGGGGGGGGAGGTAGTAGGCGGAGGCCTGGCCGGGGGGGGGGGGGGGGTGGGGGGGGCCTAAGGAACCACTTACTGTGGGCCCCCCGCCGATGCCCCTTTCCGCCGCCCCGCGGTGCTCAACCCCAACTTAAACGACTTCGCCCGGCCGGCTCCCCCGAACAGCCGGTTTCCCCCCCCCGACGGCCTCGCAGGGGCCCCAC
>NZ_JABKAV010000149.1 GCF_013377905.1 Hymenobacter terrestris | reverse complement strand
TGACCTCCCCCCAATAAACTAGACCATGCTGAAGTAGAGAAATCAGGCCCTTGTCGTATCTTAAACCAAGAGACATGTGCCATGAAAAAGACAAAGTTTACCGAGGCCCAAATCGTGTTTGCGCTACGCCAGGCCGACACGGGCGTGGCCGTCGCCGAGGTCTGCCGGAAGATGGGCATCAGCGAGGCCACCTATTACAACTGGAAGAAGAAATACGGCGGGCTGGGCGTGCCCGAGTTGCGCCGTTTAAAACAGTTGGAAGAAGAGAACCAGCAGCTCAAACAGCTGGTCGCGGATCTGAGCCTGGACAAGCAGATGCTGCAGGACGTACTCAAAAAAAAGTTCTGAAGCCCGTGCAGCGTCGCCACGCGGCTCAACACTTACGCGACGCCTATCGCATCTCGATCCGCCGAGCCTGCCAGCTCGTATCGCTACAACGGTCGAGCTGGTATTACCAGCCGCATGGGCGGGATGATACGGTGCTGCGCCAGCGGTTACGGGAACTGGCCCAGATACGGGTGCGCTACGGTTGCCAGCGCCTGTTTACGCTGCTGCGTCGAGAAGGCTGGCCCGACAACCACAAGCGCGTCCACCGCCTCTACTGCCTGGAAGGGCTGCATTTACGCAGCAAACGGCCCAAGCGCAGCCGGGCTGCGGCGCACCGCCTGGAGCGGGTTGAATTACAACGGCCGCATCAGAGCTGGAGCATGGATTTCGTGGCCGATCAGCTCTTCGATGGGCGCAAGATCCGGGCCTTAACGATAGTCGATAATTTTAGTCGCCAGTGCCTGGCCATTCACGTCGGGCAGTCGCTGAAAGGCGACGACGTGGTGGCCATAATGAGCCACTTGCAGCAAACGCTGG
The DNA here is from genome assembly GCF_013377905.1 of Hymenobacter terrestris. GTDB lineage: Bacteria > Bacteroidota > Bacteroidia > Cytophagales > Hymenobacteraceae > Hymenobacter > Hymenobacter terrestris. The sequence goes on along the minus strand of NZ_JABKAV010000149.1, from coordinate 366 downwards.
GCGTCGTACCAGAACGCATCCAGGTCGACAACGGCAGCGAGTTCATCAGCAAGGCGCTGGATAAATGGGCCTACGAGCAGCAGGTCACACTGGACTTCTCGCGGCCCGGCAAACCGACGGACAACCCCTATATTGAGTCATTCAACGGTAGCTTCCGGGACGAGTGTTTGAATGTGCATTGGTTCCTATCGCTAACCGACGCGCAGGAGAAAATCGAGCAGTGGCGGCAGGAGTACAACGGCTTCCGACCCCACAGTTCGCTCCAGAATTTAACGCCCGATCAAGTAATGGCAGCAGCCAGTACTGTCGAGCTTCAGAACGCCTGATCCTCTATCTCAGGCCGGTCCAGCAATTGGGAGGAGGTCA
>NZ_JABKAV010000148.1 GCF_013377905.1 Hymenobacter terrestris | reverse complement strand
TTATCCTATGTTTGGACATGACCTCTTAATTTAGGTCAATGAAGGAAAAGAGTGGAGTAAGATTCTAGTCTTATGGGGCGATGGAGCCCGTTTAACATGACAATCCCCACTCTTTTCTAGGGTCACTTTGGACAGTTCCATGAGGCCACGAGCCTGTATCAGGATAGTAAAAGACTCCTTAGAAGTCCTTCGTAGTGCTTTTTCCACCCTTTCACTACTTCTATGATGGTTACCGCCTCTTCCTTACCCGTTGTCGGCCTGGACGTGAGTAAAGCCACGCTCGCCGTTTGCTATCAAGTGGATGAGCTTATCAAACACTTGGAAGTCAGTAATACTAAAGCGGGCTTTCAGCAGCTGGTAAAGGCTTGTGGGACACAGTGCCGGTTCGTGATGGAAGCTACTGGCACTTACAACCTAGCCCTGGCCTATTACCTGCACGAACAGGGCGGGGAGGTCGCCGTACTGAATCCACTCGTCATCAAGCGCTTCATCCAGATGCACTTGAGTAAGGGCAAAAGTGACCGCAAAGATGCGCAATGGCTCTTACGCTACGGTCAGCAGCAAGAAGTAAAGGTTTGGCACCCAGCTGAAACGGTGCTGGTAGAATGTCGCCAACTCGAACAGGTGACCGAGCAGTTGCTCAAGCAAAAAACGATGGTTAGTAATGCCCTGGAGGCCCTCCAGCGGCAACCCGTTGTGAGTAAGCTCGCGCTCAAACGCTTACAGCAGACGCTAAAAACCTTAACCCAGCAAGTAGAAGCAGTGGAGGCCGAACTCTTGACCTTGCTAGAACAGCGCTTTGCTGCCGAAATGACGCTGCTTTGCTCCATTCCCGGCATTGGGCGCAAGACGGCGGGTATGCTGTTGATTTTTGCCAGCGGCTTCACCCACCTGGACAACTACCGCCAGTTGATTGCGATGGCGGGTTTGTCGCCCCGTGAGCATACCTCGGGTACCAGCATCCGCGGCAAGGTGCGCATTACCAAGATGGGTGGCGGCTTGATTCGCGGTAAGCTCTTCATGTGTAGCTTCTCGGCCAAGAAAACCAACGGGGCCTGTGCCGCCCTCTTTGACCGCCTCGTAGCCAAGGGCAAAAACAAGAAGCTGGCCCTGATTGCCGTCTGCAATAAGCTCCTCAAACAGGCTTTTGCCATTATCAAATCAGGCGTGCCCTACCAAGCCGATTTCAACTCAAAACTTGCGCCTACCGCTTGACTTTTAACACAGTTCATGTT
>NZ_JABKAV010000147.1 GCF_013377905.1 Hymenobacter terrestris | reverse complement strand
CAGGGCTTACGCATCAAATATAGGGAGCAGTCGCACGGCCATTCTGGCGGGCTCGGGTCAGGAGTTGGGTCATGTAGTTATCGTTCCAGCCTGCGTTCCGTCGTCGGGCCCGCAGGCTTCCAGGCTGGTGTTTTCCCTGCTGCAAGAGGTTGAAAGCTAGTTTGCGCAAGACGGCGAAGTTTCGAGTCGCTACCCGGTCACGACTGCGGGCTTCATCCTCCCGGAAGACCACGTCCAGCACCCAATGCAGGCTGTTTTCGATGGCCCAATGGCGACGGATGGCCTGGATGAGCACGGCGGGGGCATCGGGGCAACTGGTTAGGTAGTAGCGCCACTCGACGTGCGTGCCCGGCTGGTGCTGCACCTGCCGAATGGTTTCGACCGCGATGAGGGCTCGCAAGCCGGGCCAAGTGCGCAATCCAGCCAATTCCTCGCCCAGCGGCAGCACCCAGGCCCGGCGGCGTACCCAACGGCCGTGGCGGCGGTCAAAAGCATCGTAGTCAGCGGGGTGCTCGGCCCAGCGCTCGACGCAACTCCGCTGACAATAGGTTTTGACGGCCCGGTAATAGCGTCCTTGGTTGCCTTTGAGCGCAAAAATATAATCCGCCTGCTGGGCGAGTAGTTGCCGGGCAATGGCCCGCTGGCAGCCGAGTGCATCGATTGTAACAATCGTATCAGCAAGCTTCAGGCCTTTGATTAACACGGGTATAGCGGCTAATTCCTGCCCTTTACCTAGCACCCCTACTTGCCCCAGGCTCAGTCCTTGCTCGGTAGCAAACGCGCTGACGACGTGCAGCGGGCCCTGGGCCCGCCCCCGGTCAAAGGAGCGGCGCACCGTCTTCCCGTCAATGGCCACGACCTCGCGGGGCAGGGGTGGGGCGGTGGTGGCCATCCACTGCCGAAAGCACTGTTCGAGCAGCTGCGGGTCGAGCAGGGAGAACACGCGCCGAAACGTGTCATGCGAAGGAATTCCGCTGGGCAACTCCAGAAACGTAGTCAGCCACGTCTGCTTCAACTGACCATAGTGGGCGATGTCCACCCACGTTTCAGCCCCGGCGACGACGGCACAAATAGCGATGACCAGCACATCGTGCAGTCGGTGCCGGGTGCGGCCCGCGCAACGCGGGTCTGGCAGGGTAGCAAAAGAATCAAGAAGGTGGCTGAGCATGAAGGGATTGACGATGTCTAAAAAGACAAAGGTCAGCCCGCAATACCTCACTCTGGTTTTGATGCGTAAGCCCTG
>NZ_JABKAV010000146.1 GCF_013377905.1 Hymenobacter terrestris | reverse complement strand
CTGAAAATTGGCGAGGCCGGGGAGTTCGATTATTCCGGCTCGCAGGCCCTCAAGGCGCTGAAGGAGGAAGGCATCCGCACCATCCTTATCAACCCCAACATTGCCACCGTGCAGACCTCCGACGGCATGGCCGACGACGTGTACTTCCTGCCCGTGACGCCCTACTTCGTGGAGGAGGTCATCAAAAAAGAGCGGCCCGATGGCATTCTGGTGGCCTTTGGCGGCCAAACGGCCCTCAACTGCGCCGTAGCCCTGTACCGTGCCGGCGTGTTCGAGCAGTACCACGTGCAGGTACTGGGCACGCCCGTGCAGAGCATCATCGACACCGAGGACCGGGAGATTTTCAAAGTCAAGCTCGACCAGATTGGCGTGCTCTCGGCCCGCAGCGTGGCCTGCACCAGCATGGCCGAGGCCCTGGCCGCCGGCGAAACCATCGGCTTCCCCATCATCGTGCGGGCCGCCTTTGCGCTGGGCGGGCTGGGCAGCGGCTTCGCTAATAACCTGGACGAGCTGGGGGACCTGGCCCGGCAGGCCCTCACGACTTCCGACCAGATTCTGGTGGAAGAATCGCTCAAGGGCTGGAAGGAAGTGGAGTACGAAGTGGTGCGCGACCAGTTTGACAACTGCATCACGGTCTGCAACATGGAGAACTTCGACCCCATCGGCATCCACACCGGCGAGAGCATCGTGGTGGCCCCTTCCCAAACGCTGAGCAACCGCGAGTACCACAAGCTGCGCAGCATTGGCATCAAAACCATCAGGCACCTGGGCATCGTGGGCGAGTGCAACATTCAGTACGCCCTTGACCCCGCGTCGGAAGATTACCGCGTGATTGAGGTGAATGCCCGCCTCTCGCGCTCGTCGGCGCTGGCCTCGAAGGCGACGGGCTACCCGCTGGCCTTCGTGGCCGCCAAGCTGAGTTTGGGCTACTCGCTGGCCGAGTTGAAAAACAGCGTCACGCAGACCACCTCGGCCTTTTTCGAGCCGGCTCTGGACTACGTGGTGGTGAAGCTGCCGCGCTGGGACCTGGGCAAATTCTCGGGCGTGAACCGCCAGATTGGCTCGGCTATGAAGAGCGTGGGCGAGGTGATGGCGATAGGAAAATCGTTCGAGGAAGCCATCCAGAAGGGCCTGCGAATGCTCGATACCGGCAAGCGCGGCTTCGTGGCCAACCGGCCCGAGGAGGGCTTGAATAACGCCGCCATCGACCAGCTGCTGAGCGAGCCCAACGAGGAGCGCATCTTCGCCATCAACCACGCCTTCGAGGCCGGCTACACGCTGGAGCAGGTGCACCAGCTGACGCGGATTGACCACTGGTTCTTGCA
>NZ_JABKAV010000145.1 GCF_013377905.1 Hymenobacter terrestris | reverse complement strand
TTGATGTATGACTGTAGCCGCGCAAGCCCCACGCAGGGGCAAAAATGACCATTATGCAATTTCTGTTCGCCAGGAGGCCGTCCGGCTGGTCGAATCAGGATTGTCTCAGCAAGCCGTCCGGCAGCAGTTCGGCGTAGGCCACATGACGCTGCTGGCGTGGCTCAAGCGCTACGGCACGACCGTATACGCGCAGATGCGCCGCAAACAATTCACCGTTGCCCAGAAGCAGCACATTGCCCGCGAGTTACTCGACGGACGCTTGAGCGAAGACGAGGCCCTGCTCAAGTACGAGCTGCGCCTGAAAAAGACCCTGCGCCAGTGGGTGGCCGCCTACCGGGCCAGCGAGGCGCTGCTGCTCACGGTCGAGCCGGAGCCACCCGCCGACGCAAACGCGGGGCTGGCCGGGCAGCTGCGGCAGGCGCAGTGGCAAATTGAAGCCCTGCACACGTTGATTGACCAGGCTGAAGCGGCCTATAAGATTGACATCCGAAAAAAGGCTGGTGCCAAGCCGTCGAAATAATGCGCCGGAAGTACCCGCACGTCGGTGTGGGCACGCTCTGTGGGCTGTTTGGCAAGACCCGAAAGGCATTTTATGACCACCAGCGTCGGGCTACGGCGCAGGCCCTGCTCGACGGGCTGGTACTGGCCCTGGTAGCCGACATCCGCGAAGACCTGCCCCGCCTGGGCACGCGCAAGCTGTATTTTCTGCTGCTGCCGCACCTGGCAGAACACGCACCCCGGGTGGGTCGCGACTACCTGTTTGCCCTGCTGGCTGGCCACGGGCTGCTCATCCGCCGCCGTAAACGGCGCGTGGTCACCACGCACACCTGCTTGCCGTTGTTTCGCCGCCCCAACCTGATTGACCACCTGACCGTGAGCCGGGCCGAACAGGTCTGGGTCAGCGACATCACCTACGTGCGCCTGCTCAGCGGCTGGAGCTACCTAAGCCTGATTACGGACCTGTATTCCCGCAAAATCGTGGGTGCCTGCCTGCACCCCGACCTGTCGGTGCGCGGCACGCTCGCCGCGCTGCACCAGGCCCTGGCGGCCCGCACCCAGTCGCATCGCCCGCTGATTCACCACTCCGACCGGGGCCTGCAGTACGCGGCTCGCGAGTACGTAGGCCTGCTCGAAAGCCACGGCGTGGCCCTAAGCATGACCCAAAACGGCGACCCGTACGAAAACGCCGTGGCCGAGCGGGTCAACGGTATCCTGAAGGACGAATTCGGTCTGGGCAACACGCTGCCCGGTTTTGCACAGGCCGATGCGCTGGTGGCACGGGCGGTGCGGGCCTACAACGAGCTGCGCCCGCACGGCAGCTGCGACT
>NZ_JABKAV010000144.1 GCF_013377905.1 Hymenobacter terrestris | reverse complement strand
TGAAAGATACTGTGATAAAAAGCAAGGGATTGGGCGAGGTTTTTTACATTTAGGCCTCCTTAAGGAGGGCCTTTGGGTTCATCCTGCGTAGCCTCGGCCGGTTAACTGGCCGGGGCTACTTCTTTTTCCGGGCACCGGGCCGGGTGGTAGTGCGGGTCGTAGGCGCAGTCGTTTTTCCACAGCGAGTAGCAGAGCAGCAGTAGTTTGCGCATGACGGCAATCACGCCGGGCTTGCCGCTGGGCTGGCGGGCCCGCAGCCGGGCGTAAAAGGCGATTTGCTGCGGGTTATAGCGCAGGCTGCTGACGGCAGGCAGGTAGAGGGCAGTGCGCAGGCGCACGTTGCCGCGGCGGGAGATGCGCGTGGCCCCCGCCGAGAGGCCGCTTTGGCGCTGCACCACGTCCAGCCCGGCGTAGGAGGCGAGTTGGCGCTCGTTTTCCATCAGCACGAAGCCGTTGGTTTCGGCCACCACGACGAGGGCCGTCGTCAGGCCAATGCCCGGCACACTTGTCAGGTGGGCCAGCTTGCGGGCCAGTTCCGGTTCCGTCGCCAGCAGCGCGGCCAGGTCGTGGTCCACCGCGTGGAGTTGCTGCTCCAGCAAGTGCAGGCGGTTGTTGAGCCGGTCCAGCGTGCGCGCATCGGGCTGATAACTGTGCTCGTAGGCGTGGCGCTGGGTTTTGAGCCGGGCGGCCTGCTGGGTGAGGCTCTGCCGTTCGCGGGAAAGGGCGCGCAGCTGGCGCAGGGCGGGCGTGGGCGGCTGCCAGGCCGGCAAGGCACGTTCCAGGCCGAAGCGGCACAGCAGGCGGGCATCAAGTTGGTCCGTTTTACTCTTCTGCTCCGTGCTCTGGGCAAAGTGCTTGACCTTATTGGGCAGCAAGACGCTTAGCGCTTGCGCTTGGTCGGCTAAAAAGTAGGCCAGTTCTTCGTAGTACACCCCGGTGGCCTCCACCACAAACCAGCAGGGAGCGTCAACCCCCTGCTGCTTGCTGGCCCAGGCCAGCAGCGCGGCAAAGCCCGCCAGGGTGTTAGCAAACGTGATTTCTTTGCCAAAAGACATGTGCTGGTGGAGGTCGATGCGGCCGAAACAGGCCACAAAGGTGTCTTTGGCGATGTCAATCCCCACCACGTATTTGAGGGGAGCGGGGACGGTGCGTGCAGGAGGCATACACAAGAAAATAAAGAGAGAAAAACGCAGCCAGTCAGGTTTCTACCGCAACTATCCTTGTACAAATGCGGGATGCGCTGGTCCGGCCGGGCTCCCTCCATACTGTGCAGTCTTCAGGCAAAAACGGAAAACGGGGCACCGACTCTTTCACACACGGTCAGCCCCGAGGGGCCGCCGTTCGGAGCGTTGGGTGTCCCCGTTTCCTTTTCTGGCTACCTTTCGACCGAAAGGCAATGCAATCATACAAGGAGCGT
>NZ_JABKAV010000143.1 GCF_013377905.1 Hymenobacter terrestris | reverse complement strand
CTTGTCGTTACCCAAAACTTGTGAGAAGCGCCGGCCAGTAGGCCGGCGCTTTTTTTAGTGTTCCTCGCGCGGCAGCTGGGCGGCCAGCTCTACGCCCTCAACGAGGTAACGCAGATGCACCATTCCCAACCAGAGGGTCTGCCAGCCTGGCGGCCCATCGCCAGCCCTACCTAGGTGCCCACCGAGCCCCGCCAGGGCATAATACACCTGCCGCACCGTCTGCAGTGGCCGGCTCCGCTGGCTGCGCAGCACACTCAGATAAAGCGTCGACAAGCCCGCCGTTTCTGCGGGCGCATCGGGCCGCTGACGACTATGTTCACGCAAATCCACCAGAGCCAGGGCCACCACGCTCAGCAGGGCCACGGCCGCGAACAGGCGGGCAGCCGTGTGCAACTGCAGCCGCTCGGCCCCCAGGCCCGTTTTCAGGGCCTTATGAAAGTCCTCCATCAGCCAGCGGCTGGCGTACTGCTGCGCCCGTTCGCGGGCCTGGGGGCCGTTTAGCACGACGTCGTCGCACAGCAGCAGCCATTCCAGCTTCCCCCCTGGCTCCCAGACCCGCACCACGCTGGCGGCCACCGGTGGTCCTTTGCCAGCACTGGCGCCCGGCCGTTGAGGAGCACGCAGCGCCAGCCCCGGACAATAGCTCACCTGCAAATGCGCCAGCCGGGCCGCCTGGCCCGGGCGGGCCCGTAAGGGCAGCTCCATTTGCCCGGCACTGGGCTGGGCCCGGGCCACGGCAAACAGGGTGGCGGCGGATCCGCCGGCGGCCGCTGCCAGGCCCCGGTCCTGCGCGGCGCGCACCACAAACCCCAGTCCTTGCTGCTGGCACTGATACAAATGCGCATAGATGTCAGCCCCGCGGTCGGCCACGACGACCCAACGCCCCTGCGACGGCGGCGAGCCAATGGCGCGCAGGCTCTGCGCCCACAGATCAGACTCGCGGGCCCGCCCCTGCCGGGAACGGGTGCCGCCGTGCGGGTGCGCCTTCTCAGCGGCAGAGCGTGCCTGGCGCACATAAAATTGCTGATCCAGCAGTCCCAGCAGCGGCAGCGGTGGGCGCGTCGCTGCGCTTGACCCGCTGCCGCCGGGCCAGCGGGCAGCCACCAACGAGTGCAGGAGTACGCCCTGCTCGCCACTCACGCTGGCCCCAACCGGCCCCAATCCGGCCCGGCGGGCAGTGGCCGGGGCCCAGCGTAGCTGCGTGGTGTCTTCCAGCAGCAAGTAGATGCCTGCTTGCTGCAACTGCTGCAGAACCAGCGCCCGGTGTGGCCCCTGCAGTGTATCGGGGGTGGCCGCCGCACTGCTCAGCAGGTGGTAGGCCGCCTTGCCGGCATACGCCGAACCGGCTCCCAGCCGAGGGATGCTGGCGCCGGGTTGGCGGGCCCATCCGGCCGCCAGCGTGCACACGCGCCGGGTACGGCGTACATCGCCCAATGGCACACCGCCAAAATGGGTCTGGGCCCACTGGCCGACATCACAGAAATGTTGCGAAATACTCATCTCCTAAAATACGCCCAACCACCAAAAAAAGCGCTGA
>NZ_JABKAV010000142.1 GCF_013377905.1 Hymenobacter terrestris | reverse complement strand
CCACCCCGCCCGCCACTACAACCTACGATTTGGTCATCACCCACGCCAACGTGGTAGACGTGGAAACCGGCACCATCCGACCCGACCAGACGGTGGCCGTAGCCGGGGGCGTCATCCGCCAGCTCGGAGCCACCACGGCCAGCACCCCGCGGGCCACCCGCACGCTCGATGCTCAGGGACGCTACCTCATGCCGGGCCTCTGGGACATGCACGTGCACTTTCGGGGCGGCGACTCACTGGTAAACGCCAACCGCAACCTGCTGCCCCTGTACCTGGCCCACGGCATCACGACGGTGCGCGACGCGGGCGGCGACCTGACTCCGGCCGTGCGGCAGTGGCAACGGCAGATTACGGCCGGCCAGCTGGCGGGCCCCACCATCTTCACCTCGGGTCCTAAGATTGACGGACCGGGCGCGTTCTGGGCCGGCTCGCTGGAAGTGCAAACGCCCGCCCAGATTGGCCGCGCCCTCGATTCTTTGCAGGCGCTGAAGGTGGATTACGTGAAGATTTACGAGAGCACGATTTCGCGCGAGGCCTTTTTGGGCACCATCGCGCAGGCCGAAAAGCGAGGAATGCGCACCACCGGCCACATGCCCTACACCGCCACGCTGGCCGAGGCCGCCGCCGCCGGCCTCGACGCCTCCGAGCACCTTTACTACGTGTTCAAAGCTTGCTCCAACCGCGAAGACAGCATCACGGCAGCTATCCGCCAGAGTCAGGGTACCGCGAAACCCATCGGGCTGTTTGCGGCCCTGCCGACCGTATACCGCACCTACGACCCGGCCACCGCCGCCCGCACCTTTCGCATGCTGGCCGAGCGGCGCACGGCCGTGGTGCCCACGCTCTACATTCAGCAGCTGCTGGCCGATTTGCCCACCACCGACCACTCCCGCGACTCGCTGCTGGCCTATATTGACCCGCAAATTGAGGCCACTTACGCCCGACGGCTGGCCGGGGCCCGGCAGCAGTCGGCCGCTACCCGGGCGTTCAACCAGCAGCTCGGCGCCCGGTTCCGCAGCCTGATTCCGGGCATGCAAAAGGCCGGCGTGCTGCTGTTGGCCGGCTCCGACAGCGGGGCCTCCAATTCCTACGTCTACCCCGGAGCCTCACTGCTCGGCGAGCTCGACCAGCTAGTAAGCGCCGGCCTCACGCCCGCTGAAGCCCTGCGCACGGCCACTATCAACGGAGCCCGCTTCTTTGGGGTCGAAGCCACGGCCGGCTCCATCGCCGCCGGCAAAGCGGCCGATTTGCTGCTGCTCGAACGCAACCCGCTGACCAACCTATCGGCCCTGCGCGGCCCGCACACTGTGGTGGCGCGGGGCCGGGTGTATTCGGCCGCCGAGCTGCGCCAGCAGATGCAAGCCGTGAGGCGGCGGTAGCGGCGGGCGGGCCGCTTGAAACCTCTCCGTGCCAGTTGGGTTTGGGTTGAATAATCAACCCAAGTTACGGAGAACGACGTAGGGGCGGGGTGTGTGCCCGCCCCCCGATGCCCAGTACTATTGAACAGGGGGGAAAAGCCCGTAACACCTCGTTCTAGCGGCGG
>NZ_JABKAV010000141.1 GCF_013377905.1 Hymenobacter terrestris | reverse complement strand
GGCACCCGCTAACGCCAGCGGTAGGCCCGCCCGCTCGGCCACCGCGCCCCACACCACGCTACCCACGGCCATACCGCCCTGAATAACGAGCAGGTAGATGCTGATGGTGCGGGCCTGCACCCAGCGCGGCACCACGGTCTGCACGCCCACACTGAACGAGTTGAGCACCAGCATCCAGGCCATGCCCACAAACACCAGCGCCGCGTACAGCAGCCAGGGCGCATCTACGTAGCCCAAACCCAGCAGGCCGCCGGCAAACACAGTAGTAGCCAGCGCCACCCGGCCATCAATGCTCAGGCGGCGGTTGAGGCGCGGCAGCAGCACGGCCGCCAGCACTGCGCCCAGCCCCATGCAGGTGAGCAGCAGCGAGTAGAACGCCGTGGGCCGCAGCAGGCGCTGGGCCACCACGGCCGGCATCAGGGCAAACAACGCGCTGCCCCCAAACGTGAAAGCGGCCCCACGCAGTAAAATCCGCTGGACCGGGGGCGCGAAACGGGCGTAGCGTAGGCCGCCGCGCATGGCCATCACCAGCCGCTCGGTGGCCAGCGTGCTCACTGGCTGGGGCTGACGCTGCCAGCTGTACACCATGTAAATAGTGCCCAGAAATGACAGCCCGTTGAGCAGAAACGCCGCCCCGGCCGAGAAGTACCCGATAACCAGTCCGCCGAGCGCCGGCCCCAGTGCCCGGGCTAGGTTGAAGCTGACGCTGTTGAGTGCAATGGCCTGGGGCAGGTCGGCGGGCGGCACCACCTCGGGCGTTACTGACTGCCACACCGGGTTGTTGAGCGCCCCGCCCAGCCCCAGCAGAAAAGTAAGGCTCAGTAGCAGCCAGGGCGAGGCAAAGCCGCCGAAAGCCATGCCCGCCAGCAGCAAAGCCACCAGGGCCATCCAGCTTTGGGTGAGGATGAGCAGCTTGCGCCGGTCGAGCAAATCGGCCAGCGCGCCGGCGGGCAGGCTCAGCAGAAATACGGGCAGCGCCGAAGCCGTTTGGAGCAGTGCCACCAGCACGGGCGAGTCCGTCAGCTCGGTCATCAGCCCCACGGCCCCCACATTCTGCATCCAGGTGCCCACGTTCGACACGAACGAGGCAATCCAGAGCATCCGAAAAATCGGAGTTTTCAGCGGAGTAAACGGCGACGAGGAAGCCAAGCGGTGAGGTGGTGAAGTGGTAAGTCTCTGTTTAGGCGATGCCAGAAGCCATGTGGACAAAGCCGGCAGCTCCTAATACTCCCAAGCCCCACTCATACGGCTATCAGCGCCTTTCGAACAAGCCACAACCGCATCCACCGCAAAAAGGCCACCTCACAGGGGCTGCTACCCTTGCCATACCACATGGCCCCGAATATTACCTCACCGCCTCACCGCCTAAGCAAAGTTGCACAGCTCGCCAGCACGACGTAGAGGTGGGGCTTGTCGCCGCCCGCCGTTCGCACAGCTTCAACGGTAGTCGTTCAATGGCAATTGTTCAACGGCGG
>NZ_JABKAV010000014.1 GCF_013377905.1 Hymenobacter terrestris | reverse complement strand
TTGACAAGTACTGTTAAAGGGTGGAAAAAACCCCGTAACCCCTCTTTTTGGCGGGGGGGGGGAACAAGCCCCGCCCCTACGTCGTTCTCGCAACTTGGGTTAATTGTAGAGCTGAGGTAGAACGGCCGTAACGCGAAGATTCGTCCTCGTACCTTTTTACTGAATATTAGACGGTTATGTTCAACGATGCGCGAAGCTGGAGCTTCGCGCTACGGCCGTTCTGCCCCTTTTTCATCACCCCTCCACTACCCTATGCGCCTTCTATATCTCCTGCTACTGTGGCTGCTGCCGCTGCTAAGCCTCGCGCAGACGGGCGTGCTGAGCGGCACGGTGCGCGACCGGGCCACCCAGCAGCCGGTGCCGGGCGCGACTATCACGCTGGAAGGCAGCAGCCTGGGCACGGCCGCCGATGAGCAGGGCCGTTTCCGGCTGGCCGATATTCCGACAGGCAGCTACAACGTGCGGGCCTCCTTTATTGGCTATGAGCCGCTGCTGCGCGCCAACCTCGTTATTACCAGCGGCAACGCCAACATTGTGGGCCTGGAGCTGGTGGCCGCCCAGCAACAGCTCGGCGAGGTAACCGTAACGGCCAGCCGGGCCATACGGGTGGCTACGGCCGAAACGCCCCTGAGCGTGCAGCGCCTGAGCGCCCAGGAAATCAAGAGCAACCCGGGCGGCAACTTCGATATTTCGAAGGTGGTGCAGGTGCTGCCCGGCGTGGGCGGCGGTGGCACGGGCGGCACCGCCGGCTTCCGCAACGATATTATCATAAGGGGCGGCGCGCCCAACGAAAACGTGTACTACCTCGACGGCATCGAGGTGCCGGTTATCAACCACTTCCAGACCCAGGGCAGTGCTGGCGGACCGGCCGGCATGCTCAACGTGAGCTTCATTGAGGACGTGACGCTGAGCACCTCGGCCTTCGAGGCCCGCTACGACAATGTGCTGAGCAGCGTGCTGCAGTTCCGCCAGCGAGAGGGCAACCCCGACCGCGTGCAGGGCAACATTCGCCTGAGCGGTACCGAGGTAGCGGGAACCCTTGAGGGCCCGCTGGCCCCCAACACTACATTCCTGGCCTCCGTACGCCGCTCCTACCTGCAGGTGCTCTTCAAGCTGATTGACCTGCCCATCCGGCCCGATTACTGGGACTCGCAGTTCAAAATTACCTCCAAGCTCGGCCCCAAAACTACCCTCACGGCTCTGGGTTTGGGCGCTTTGGACCACTTCGAGGTGGCCGTGCCGCGCTCCACCACACCCGAGAAGGCCTACATCATCCGCAACACGCCCACCATCGACCAGTGGAACTACACCGTGGGGTTGAGCCTGCGCCAACTGCTGCCGCGGGGCTACCTCAATTTGGCGCTCAGCCGCACCCAACTCAGCAATCAGGTTGATTTCTTTGAGGGCGGTTCGGTTAACCAGGGCGATGAGAGCAAGCGGGTGCTGCTCACGCGCTCGGGCGAAACCGAGAATAAGCTCCGACTCGATGTAAACCGGAGCGTCGGCCGCTGGCGCTACGCCTACGGAGTCGTGGGCCAACTGGTGCACTACGACAACCGCTTTTTCAACCGCCTGCGCCAAGCCGTACTGGCCCCCGATGGTACCGAGCAGCAGCCGGCCGTTACGGTCAATTTCAACTCCAGCCTCGACTTCGCCCGCTTCGGCGCATTTGTCCAGCTTACCCGCTCCTTCCTCGATGCCGACCGGCTCACTCTTTCAGCCGGCCTGCGCACCGATGGCAACAGTTTTACGGACGGTGGGGCCAATTTGCTGCGCACGATTTCGCCCCGGCTCTCGGCCACCTACGCTCTCACGCCGCGCTGGAACGCCAGCGCCAGTGTGGGCCGCTACTACAAAATCCCGCCCTCCACCCTACTCGGCTTCCGCGACAACGCCGGCCAGCTGGTGAACAAATCCAACCGCTACATCGGCAGCACGCACTACGTGGCGGGCCTAGAGTTCCTGCCCAGCGCCAGCCGCCGCCTCACGCTCGAAGGCTTCTGGAAGCAGTACGACCACTACCCGGTGAACGTGCGCGACGGCATTTCGCTGGCCAACCTGGGTGGCGACTTTATTGCCCTGGGCAACGAGGCCGTGACGAGCACCGGCCAGGGCCGGGCCTTCGGGGGCGAGCTGTTCTTTCAGCAGCAACTCACCCGCAACCTCTACGCGGTGGCTTCCTACACGCTGTTCAACAGCGAGTTTACCGGCACCGATGGTCGCTACAAGCCCTCGGCTTGGGATACCCGCCACCTGGCCTCGGCGCTGCTGGGTCGCAAATTCGGCCGAGGCTGGGAGCTGGGCCTGAAGTACCGCCTGGCCGGCGGCGCGCCCTACACGCCCTTCGACAACGCCGCCTCCCGGGCCAATTACCTCACCGTGGGCAACGGTGTGCTCGACTACAACCGCCTGAACACCCAGCGCCTGGGCACCTTCCAGCAGCTCGACTTCCGGCTCGACAAGAAAATCAACCTGCGCCGCTTCACCTTCGATTTCTACGTCGACATCCAGAATGCGCTGGCCCTAAAGTCGCCCGCCACCCCCAGCTACGCCTTCCAGCGCACCCCCGACAACACCGAGTTTGTCTCCACCGACGGCCAGCCCCTGCGCCCCGACGGCAGCAACGGCATTCCCGTACTACTCGATAACAACGCCGCCACCGTGCTGCCCACCATCGGGTTTATCGTTGAATTTTAAGGGTGAAGCTATTTAGGTAGCCCTGAGCTAGGCGGTCATGCTGAGCTGCTTCGTCAAGCTCAGCATGACCGCCTAGTAATTTCTCAATGGATTAGATTCTAGAATCCGGCCCAAAGGCACCGGCTGACCTATTCGGTTGGCGCTTGGTTGAGGGCTAGGAACGCCTTGATTTCGTCGGTGGTAGCGCGGGCCGAGCGGCCTACGCCGATGATTGTGGCTGAGGCAAAACCCGTCCAGGTGCCGTAGCCCACCAACCACAGGCCGGGTGCGGCGGTTGCGCGGGCAACCTCAGTCGCCACCCGGCCATCGGGCTGTAGTATGCCCAGGCCAGCCAGAAACGACAGCGCGGGCCGGAAGCCGGTGCACCAGATAACCGCGTCCACGGATTCCTCGCGCCCATCGGCCCACACGACGCCCGTAGGCGTGAACCGCACGAACGGCCGCACGCTGCCCAGCACGCCCCGGCCGCGGGCATCCTGCACGGGTGGCACCATCACGATGTCGCCGAGTGTGGGCGGTGGAGCCGCCGCGGCGCCGCTTAGGGCATGGTAGCGCTGGGTGGCCTGGGTGAAGAGGACCCGGCCATCCACATCGTCGGGCAGGAAGCGGGGTTCTTTTTCGGTGACCCAGGTAGTATGGGCCACTTGGGAAACTTCGGCCAGCACCTGGGCCCCGGAATTGCCGCCGCCCACCACCAGCACCCGCTGCCCGGCAAACGGCGCCGCCTGCTGGTACTGGGCCGAGTGCAGTTGCACACCGCTAAAATCGGCTTGGCCGGGGTAGACCGGCACGAAGGGGTTGCGCCAGCTGCCGGTGGCGCACACCACGGCCCGCGCCTGCCAGGTGCCGGCATCGGTTTCCACCATGAAACCGCCCACGCTGCCCGACGACCGGCGCACGGCGGCTACGCGCACGGGCCGGCGCACTGGTAATTCGTAGCGCTGCTCGTACTGCTTGAGGTAGTCGATTACCGCGTCGCGGGTGGGGAAGCCGCTGTCGGCTGCGGGTGGGCGGGGCATGAGCCAGCCGGGCAGGGAGCTGGCATCGGCCGGCGAGAACAGCCGGAGCGAATCCCAGCCGTGGGGCCAGGCTCCGCCGGGGGCCGGCTGGTCGTCGAGCAGCACGAAATTCAGGCCTGCCCGCCGCAAATAGTAGCCCACCGCCAGCCCACTCTGACCGGCCCCGATAACAAGCACATCGGTGGTAAACTCATCAGAAACGGTAGCCACAGGCGTTAGGCAGTTGGGAATTCGGTCCGCGCGAGATTGTGGGCATAGGCTTTTACCTGGTCGCGCACCTGGCGAAACTGCTGGCTGATTTCTTCTTCGGTGCCCGTGGCTTTGGCGGGGTCGGGGAAGTTGTGGTGGCGTTTCTGGGCGGTGGAGGGGAACACCGGGCATACTTCCTGGGCATGGTCGCACACAGTCAGCACGTAATCGAAGGGGACGGCCGCATACTCGTCCACGTGGTTGCTGGTGTGGTGGCTGATGTCCAGGCCATCCTCGGCCATCACGCGTACGGCGCGGGGGTTGAGGCCGTGCACTTCCACGCCGGCGCTATACACGGCGGCCCGCTCGCCCAACACTTGTTCGAGGTAGCCGTGCAGCAGCTGGCTCCGGCAGGAGTTGCCGGTACAAAGCACCAGCACGTTTTTCTTGCTTTCCATAAGCAGTGGTAAGAAGCGGGAAATGAGAATTTGTAGCGCAAACCTGGAGCTTCGCGCCACAGGCATTCTGCGTAAGATTTAAAGGGTAATAGCTTATGCTGTCACCGTTTTGCCGCCGTACCAGCGGCGGCGAAACCAGAAGGCCACGTTGACCAGCGCAATCAGGGCCGGCACCTCAATCAGCGGGCCGATGACGCCGGCAAAAGCCTGGCCCGAGTTCAGACCGAACACCCCAATGGCCACGGCAATGGCCAATTCGAAGTTGTTGCCGGTGGCCGTGAAGGCAATGCTGGCATTCTCGGCATAATCGGCCCCCAGCCATTTACCGGCTGCGAAGCTGAGCACGAACATGATGCCGAAATACAGCGCCAGCGGCAACGCAATGCGCAGCACGTCCAGCGGCACCTGCACAATGGTTTCACCCTTTAGGCTGAACATGACCACAATGGTGAGCAGCAGCGCCACCAGCGTAATCGGACTGATGGCCGGGATGTAGACCTGCTCGTACCAGGCATCGCCCTTGAGCCGGCGCAGCACCAGACGCGAGAGGAATCCGGTCGCAAACGGAATACCCAGGTACACCAGCACACTCTGGGCAATGTCCCAGATGCCGATGTTCACGGCGTAGCCCTGCAGCCCGAAATACGGCGGCAGCACCGTGATAAACAACCAGGCCAGCACCGCATAAAACAGCACCTGGAAGATGGAGTTGAGCGCCACCAGCCCGGCGGCATACTCGCGACTGCCGTCGGCCAAATCGTTCCAGACCAGCACCATGGCAATGCAGCGGGCAATACCGATGAGAATCAGGCCCATCATGTACTCGGGCTTGTCGGGCAGCAACCAGATGGCCAGCCCGAACATGAGCACCGGCCCCACCACCCAGTTCAGCACCAGCGAGAGCCCGATAATGCGCGTATTGCGAAAAACCGTGGGCAACTGCTCGTACTTCACTTTAGCCAGCGGCGGGTACATCATCAGCACCAGCCCAATGGCCAACGGCACGTTCACGGTGCCCACCGAAAAGTAGTTTACCGCATCGTTGAAACCGGGCACAAAGTAGCCCAGGCCCACTCCCAGCAGCATGGCAAGAAATATCCAGAGCGTGAGGCCCCGGTCGAGGCCCGAAAGCTTTTTTTCGGCGAGAACCGCGGGTGCCGGTACCGCGGGCGGGGCCGTAGTATTAAGCGTTGACATGGGTTGCAGCGGGTTCGGGTTTGGAAGCAGGAGGCGCCACTGGCACGCCCACCACGGGGCTGCGCCGCTCCAGCAGCAGGGTGTCGCGCCACACGCCGTGGAGCTGGCCAATCCGTTCGCGCCGGCCCACCTCGCGGAAGCCTTCGCCGGCGTGGATGCTCACACTGGTGGTGTTTTCGGGGAAGATGCCGGCTTGCAGCGTCCAGATGCCGTGGGCTTCGGAATCGGCCACGAGGGCGGCCAGCAGCTGCCGGCCCAGGCCGCGGCCGCGGGCCGCGCCGGCCACGTATACGTTCACCTCTGCTACGCCCCCATACACGCACCGACTCGACACCGGTGACAGGGCCGACCAGCCCAGCACCTGTCCCTTGTTCCCGTAGCCCGCGTCCACGGCCACCAGGCGGCTGTGGGGCAAGTGGCTCCGGTCCCATTCCTCCCACGTTGGCGCTTCGGTTTGAAAGGTGGCATGGCCCGTGGCAATGCCTTGCTCGTAAATGGCTCGCACCTCGGGCCAGTGCGTGGCGATTAAAGATTGTAGTACCATGAGGCAATCGGTTAGTAGGCTTTGCAGAGCATGAACGCGTACTCGTTGGGCAGCGGCGACACCGCCACCGCTTGCGCTGCTCGCTCCACGTCATATGCTACCCGTACCAGCTCCGAGCGCACACCGTTGGCGCCGGCCAGCACGGCTTCCAGCGCCAGCAGGTTGCCGTGCACGTCGAAGAAAAAGGCAATGGTCATAAGCACGTGAAGAGAAGTCAGGGCGGGTAGCAACACGACGCCACCCGGGAAGGGCAGCGCCGTTTGCTTGAGCCCTAGCAGCACCCGCCGCCAGGCGTGCAGGCCATCTGCAGCTGTGGCAGGGCAAATTGCTGGGCATCGGGAATGCCGCAGGCGTCCTGCGCCAGGCAAGCTGTCTGCTTCGGGGTCAGCACGAAATCGGTGCCGTCGAAGGTCAAGCCAAACTTACCAATTGTAGCCTGCTGGTATTCTACCTCGATGGCTAAATCCTCGCTGCCCAGAATCTTGTCCGACAGGTTGAGGATGTGCAGGAATTTTTGAGGAGCCAGCCGGTGGTCGTAGTCGCCGGCTTCCCAGAGCTGAAAGTTGGCCACCGTTTCGCGGCGCTCCACCCCGCCGCAATCAATGAAGTGCTTGCTGACAAGGCCTACTTCCGTGACGTGGAAGTGCGGGGGCAGGTATTCGCCGGTAGGCAGGCGGAAATTTACGGTATTGAGCCCTGTTAGGGCCTGTTTCATTTCAGAAATATTCATGGTTAAGGGGGTTGAAAAGTCGAGTATCTGTTACAGCGTTATTTAAGACAACTACCTGTTATTAAACAAGAAGACTAACGGCTACCAGCTCAATGCTTAACATGCGCAACCATCGTCAGGGCCGCAGGCTGCGCCGGTGGTGGCGGCCGAGAAGAAGGCGGTGAATTGCTGCTGCACCTGAAGGAGTAGCTCAGTATTGAGGCAGTAGCAGACCGTGAGCCCGTCGATTTCGCCGCGAATCAGGTCCAGGGCTTTGAGCTCCTGTAGGTGTTGGAAAACGGTGGTGCGTGAGAGGGGCAGCTCGGCCGAAATGTCGCCCGAGATGCAGGTGTGCTCTCTGGCTAGCAGCTGAATAATGGCCACCCGCGCCGGATGGGCCAGGGCTTTGGCCACACGGGCCAGCTGCTGCTGGTCGGCGGTAAAGGCGGCGGTTTTGGCGTAAGTCATAAAGGAAATCGAGTAACTATGTCGTAAATATACGACTTAACATGACGTATATTTACGACATAACTATTTTTCTTTACGCCGGCTTCAACTGCGGCAAAAAGGCCCTATGGTTTCTGGCCCTTAAAACCTGCGCCGCGGCCTAACAGATAGCCAACCATCCCGCCGTACCTTGCGGACCTATGCCCACGACGCCTTCCGACACCCACCCGTTTATCCTCACCCAAGTTTCGCCGGAACTGATGACGCCCGAGCGGCAGCAGCGCCTGCTGGTCGACCTCTCGGACATGGACGATTACTACGTGGTGTTCGAGCGGTATGGGTTTGGCGGCGGCGGGGCCAGCTGGGCCGAGCACATCGAAACCATGCTGGAGGA
Organism: Hymenobacter terrestris; assembly: GCF_013377905.1. Taxonomy (GTDB): domain Bacteria; phylum Bacteroidota; class Bacteroidia; order Cytophagales; family Hymenobacteraceae; genus Hymenobacter; species Hymenobacter terrestris. The sequence goes on along the minus strand of NZ_JABKAV010000014.1, from coordinate 78,015 downwards.
ACACGACCCCGAGCTACTCGACCATGTGGAATTGGCCGGAGCGGGCGAGATTTTTCGGGCCTATACCGACGGGCCGACCGCCACGGCGCGGCTGCTGGCGCTGGTGCAGCCCGTGTTTGCCGATTTGGGGGCTCTGAGCAAGTATCTGGCCCAAGCTGACCCCACCGACTTCTTCGAGTAGTAAGTAGCTAAATCAATTTGCAAACCAGCAAATAGGGTTAGCGCCCCTCCTCTCTAAGGAAGGGCGTTAGCGGCTTGGCCCAGGGATTTTCCAAAAGCAAAGAGCACAGACATATAGCTTATCCGTGATACTTTCGTGAGATGTAGGGACGAACTTTAACACATTGTTCATCCATTTCCTCCAACGCATGAAAAAGCTACTGTTTCCCCTTCTGCTGGTGGCCCTGCTAAGTACGCCGGGCCTGTTGTCGTCTTGCTCCAGCAGCAACGACGACGACCCAGCTCCGCAGACGCCCACCACCGGCACGGTTACGCCCAACGGCAACCTTACCACACTTAAAACCGGCACCATTGCGCCCCAAAGCGGCACGCCTACCACCGGCATGCTCACCATCGTACGCGACGCCGACAACCGCGAATTCGTGCAGCTGGCCGATAATTTTGTATCGGACTTTCACACGGGCACCGTTACCATTTACTTAGCCAAAGACGCCACCAACATCGGAGCCCAGCGCCGGGCCGATGCTACCAATGTGAAGGTGGTGGCCTTGGTGAATAAGAACGGCCGGCAGGTTTTCCTCATCGACCGGGGCGGGCTGGAGTCGTTTTCCACCGTGGTGTTCTACTGCGAAACTGCCGCCATTAACTTCGGGGCGGCCCCGCTGAAATAGTGCGGGCGGCTGTCAGGACCGGCGTGGGGCTGCTGCTGGCGGGCGGGTTGCTGGGTACGGGCGGCACCGCTCACGCTGGTGGTGGCTGGATTCGGCCCGCCGGTGGGGCCTACGCCAAAATCGGCCTCACCAGCGTCAATACAAACAAATACTACACGCTCGCGGGCCAGGAGATTACCACCAATCGTTTCACCCAGCAGGTGGCCAGCCTCTATGCTGAGGTGGGACTGGGCCACCACCTGGAAGCCGTGCTGAATTTTCCGGCTTACCGGCGGGCCAGGTTCAGCGCCTCCACGGCCACGCAAGGCATCGGCGATGCGCAGCTGGGGCTGCGCTACGGGGTATTGCGTGGAGCCTGGCCGCTGGCCATCAGCGTAACTGCCGAACTGCCCACCGGCAACCCTGATGCCCGCGGCACCAACACCAGCAACTCGCAAATAGCCATTGCCCTACCCACCGGCGACGGCGAGTTCAACGTCTGGACCCACGCCGCCCTGTCGCACAGCTTCTTCGAGCAGCTTTACGGCACCGTAGACGTGGGCTTTAACGCCCGCACCAAAGGCTTCACCAATCAGTATAGCTACAGTGCCCAAGTAGGTTATTTACTGCTGCGCAAAGTCTGGCTGACGGGCACGGTCCGGACGCTGGCCAACGTACGCACGCCACGTCCTGGTCGGCTGGCCAGCATCGGTATTGGTGAGGGCGTGGCCTACTCCACGGCCGCGTTGGGGGCCAATTACGCCGCCACCGACCACCTCTGGCTTACGGCCGACTGGGCCACCGGCTTCGGCAAGCTGCGCAATGTGTATGCCGGCAGCCAGTTCACGGTGGGCGTGGCCTGGGAATGGAAGTAGGCTTTGAACAGCTGCTAGCTCAAGAAACGTCATTTCGAGCGAAGCGAAGAATCTCGCGTGCTGAGGTTGTAGCAGTAACCCAGTGTACGCACGCGAGATTCTTCGCTTCGCTCTGAATGACGTTTCTTTGACCAACAATTCGATTTAAAATGCCCACCAAACACGCCCTGATTGTGGAGGATGACGCCGACATTGCCGCGCTGGTGGCCGTGAATCTGCGCGACATCGACTGTGGTGCAACGGTGGCCACTAACGGGTTGGAGGGGCTACGGCAAGCCACCGAGGGGGATTTTGACGTGATTATTCTCGATATTATGCTGCCCGGCTTGAGTGGCATTGAGGTATGCCGCCGCATTCGGGAGCAGCGCGTAAGCACACCCATTCTGATGCTCACCAGCAAGGCCGAGGAAATCGACAAGGTGCTGGCCCTGGATTTGGGGGCCGACGACTACCTAACCAAGCCGTTCAGTGTGCGCGAACTGCTGGCCCGGGTGAAAGCCCGCCTGCGCCGCTCGGCCCCCGACAAGGAGCCCGGGTTTGCCGGGGCCGCCGTGCCCATTCGCTTCCGTTGCGGGGCGCTGGAGCTCGATACTGAGTTGCACCGCGTGAGCGTGGCTGGCCGGCCAGTGGAGCTAACGGCCAAGGAATTCGCCCTGTTGGCCCAGTTCATGCGCCACCCCGGCCGCACGTACTCGCGCACCGAGTTGCTGGATCAGGTGTGGGGCTACTCCTACTCAGGCTACGAGCACACGGTGAACTCGCACATCAACCGCCTGCGACTCAAAATTGAGCCCGACCCCGCCCAACCCACCTACGTGCTGACCGTGTGGGGCGTGGGCTACAAGCTAACCGACGACGCGCCTGTATGCTAAGCTGGCCCCGCCCCCGGAGCCTGCAGCTGCGCCTCTCGCTGCTGTTCGTAGTCCTGCTGGTGGCTGTGAGCGGAGTGTATCTGCTGCTAATCTCGCGCAATGCCGATGACTACCTGGCCGAAAATATGCAGCGCCGCAACCTGGATTTGGCTGCCTCGATAGCCAACGTACTCAGGATCGACTCGGCCACCAACGAAATTCCGCCCGCCGCCATTGCCGAAACCTTCCATGCGGCCATGGTCATCAACCCCAACATCAAGCTCTACCTCATTGGGCTCGACGGGCACCTGCTGGCCGCCTCCGCCCAGCCCAACGAAATCCAGACCCGCACCGTGGCTATGGCTCCAGTGCAAAACCTGCTGGCCGGCCGCCAGCCCCTGCCCCTCTACGGCACCGACCCCCGCCATCCCGCCCGGCCCCGTCCCTTTTCGGTGGCCCCGCTGCACAATGCCGGTGGGGCGTTGCACTGCTACCTCTACATCACCCTCGACGGGCCAGCTGCTGCTTCTTCCGAACCAGCTGCGCTGCGCCAGAACCATTTGCTGGGCGTGCTGCTGCGCACGCTACTGGTGGCCGGTGCGGGCGTGCTGGTGGTGGGGCTACTACTGATTTCGCTTCTCACCCGCGACGTGCAGCGGCTGGTGGCGGTGGTGCGCCGCCTACAAGCCGGCGACTACTCGGCCCGTGCCCGCGGCATTGGGGCCAATGACGAACTCAGCGAGCTGGCCACGGCCTTCAACGCCATGTCGGTCCGCACCGAGCAGGCCCTCGACGAGCTGCGCACTACCGATGCCCTGCGCCGGGAGCTGGTAGCCAACATCTCCCACGACTTGCGCACCCCGCTGGCCAGCATCGAGGGCTACACTGAAACCATCTTGCTCCGCCAGCACCTGCTAGCCCCCGCCGAGCAGCAGCAGTACCTGGAAACCATCCTCAAAAACACCCACAGCCTTAAGCGTTTGATATCCGAGCTCTTTGAACTCTCGAAGCTCGAAGCCCACCAGACGGTGCCCCAGCCCGAGCCCTTTTCGCTCCCCGAGCTGGTCCACGACGTGGTGCAGCAGCTCAAACCCAGTGCCCAAACCCAGGCCGTTACCTTGCGGGTTGACCCCACCCCCGCCGCCCTGCCCTTCGCCTACGCCGACGTGGGCTTACTCGAACGGGTGTTGCAAAACCTGCTTGACAACGCCCTACGCTACACGCCCGCCGGCGGCGCAGTGAGCGTGCAGGTAACCCCCACCGCTGGCCGCCTCGCGTTGCAGGTGCGCGATACTGGCCCAGGCATTGCCGCTCCCGACCTACCCCGCCTCTTCGATCGGTTCTACCATTCCGACCAGGTGCGCCGCAAGTCACGGGGTGGGTCGGGGCTGGGGCTGGCTATTGCCCGCAAGATTGTGGAGTTGCACGGCGGCGAGCTGACCGTCAGCAGCACCCAGGGGCAGGGAGCGTGCTTTACGTTTTCGGTGCCAGTTTACGTACCCTAGCGCTAGTCGAGGTTGTCAGGCCGACGAATCGAAACCGTATTCCTAGAAAGGTATACCGTTTTTTCAGCCAGCCACGCTACCAAACCCCGCAGTCGTCGGAGCCGATGGGGGCACCGTCGGGCATAGTTAGGGCGGGCGTGGGCTCGAACTTGCCAGGGGTTTCTTCGAACTGGGCTATGGTGCGCAGGGCCAGCAGGGCGGTGGCGCGCTGGCTTTCGTTTTTGGTTGATTTCTGGCTCTTTTCGAGCTGACTTTTCAGTTCTTCCACTTTCAAAGTGGCCATGGCCCGCACGCCCATGGGGGCCGTGGGGGTGGCGGCCAGCGTAAGCAGCTGCCGGAGCGTGAGTAGCTGCACGAGTTGCTGCAGCTTGCCCGCCGAGCCGGTTTCGGGGCTGGCGCGCCAGGTGGCGGCCAGCAGCTTGTCGAGTACAGCACTCAGGCCGGGCTGCGTGGGGTGGCGGGCGTGGTAATCCTCCAGGCGGGCCGCCCGCTGGGGGTTCAACAGAAACTCCAGGGTGGTAACCGCCGCCGATTCGGCCGCGCCCAGCGCATCGAAGGTGAGGCCGGTACGGGTCGGGAAGGTTTCGCGGGAGCGGCCGTAGTTCACGGGCCGGGGCGGAATCTTGGCCAGCAACTCCTCGGGCAGTGCCAGCTCGCGGGGTGAAATCGTGCGCAGCAGCGCCTCCACGGCTTTCCATTGCTCGGCGGGCGGCACCAGCTTCGTGATGGTCTGGCCGTCGCCTTTGAGGGCGTAGGTGTAATACAGGCCGCCGACCTGCTTGGCCGCCGCCTCCACCTGGTAGCGCTGGAGCAGATAGATGGGCACCAGCACTTCTTCCAGCAGCGCCATGGGCTGGCCGGGGGCCAGGGCCTTTTCGGAGAAGCGGGCCAGCAGCTGCCCGCGCATGTCCATGAGGCGGTTCAGCTCGTCGGCGGCGTTGGCCCCGTCGTCCCAGAGGTGGGCGGCGGGGTGAGCCCCGCCGGCGGCGCGGGCGTCAGCATCGGCCATAAAGGCGAAGCCCTCGGCCAAGGTTTGGCGCATAATGGCGGGCAGGGCCGCTGTTTCGGCGGCCGCCGAGCCGAAATCCTGGTAGCCATACAGGATGGCGCGCTTGTCCCAGCTGCCAATGCCGGCGGCGTAGGCCTGGCTTAAATCGATGCTGCCGTCGGGGCGCAGCAGGATGCGGGGCATGGGGTAATCCATTACCGAAGCCCGCTCCTGGGGGCTGGCGGCGTAGTTATGGTAGAGGCCCAGCGTGTGGCCCACCTCGTGGGCGGCCAGCTGGCGCAGGCGGGCCACCGCCATCTGCAGCATGGCCGGGTTGGTGGGCTGCCCGTCGTCCCCGTAAGGTTGCAGCAGGCCCTCGGCAATCAGGTAATCTTGGCGCACCCGCAACGAGCCCAGCGACACCTGCCCCTTGATGATTTCGCCGGTACGCGGGTCCACGATGCTCGCCCCGTACGACCAGCCCCGGGTGGAGCGGTGCACCCACTGAATAACGTTGTAGCGGATGTCCATAGCGTCGGCATCTTCGGGCAGCAGCTTTACCTGGAAGGCATTGCGGTAGCCAGCGGCCTCGAAGGCCTGGTTCCACCACGCGGCCCCTTCCAGCAGGGCCGAGCGCACAGGCTCGGGCGCGCCCCGGTCGAGGTAGTACACCAGCGGCTCCACGGCCTCGCTCACGGCCGCCGCGGGGTTTTGCTTGCGCAGGCGGTGGCGCACCAGCTGGCGCTGCATCAGGGGCTGATTGATAGGGGTGGCGTAGTCGGCGAATTCGTTGGCGTAGAAGCCAGCGCGGGGGTCGAAGGCACGGGGCTGGTAGTTGGAATCTGGCAGCTGAATGAAGGAGTGATGCAGATGCACCGTGAGGGCGCTGGGGTCGGGCGTCACGGAGCTGATTTCGCGGCCCTTGGCCTTGCCGACCAGTGTGACCATCGCCTCAAACTCAGAGTTCTGCGGGAAGCCCTTGGTGTTGGGCAGAAACAAGGCCGAGCGGCTTTCGTCGGCCTTATAGCTGCCCTGCTTCATCTCTTCCAGCTTGTCGCCGAGCTGGTGGGAATCGCGCAGCAGAAACGGCGTGAGGTCGACCAGCACCCGGTTGCCCTCCCGGGCTTCGGCCTTGAAGCCCCAGATGACCGACCGGGCAAAGGCCTCCTCCACCGATTTGCGCTCGTCGGGGTTAGAGCTCACGGCCCGGAAATCGTAGTTGGGCTGGAGCAGCAGAATTTTGGGGCCGCTGCGCACGAATTTCACGATGCGCGTCTGGCCAATCTGCCCCCTATCCAGGCCCAAATCGTTGGAGCCCACGCCGTGGGGCAGGCTGCTGACGTAGAGAATTTCCTGATCGAGCTTGTCAATTTCGAGCAGAATCCGGCCCGTTTTCTCGTCCCAATAAAAAGGAAAAAATCCCTCGAATTTCTGCAAGCCTTTGGTTTTTTCAGCCAGCGTCTGGGCCTTCAGGCCGTGTGACATGAGCAGCAGCAGCAGCAGCAGGCTCAGCAGCAATGCGTAGAATTTGGTCACGGGCAGGAAGGGTTTGGGTGGCAAGCCGCAGTAAGGTAGCTCCAGCTGCGCAGAACGACGTAGGGGCGGGGCTTGTCCTCATCTGCCGCCGAAACGATATATATCCAACGAACCGGGCGGCTCCCGTTCAACGGCGGGGGGGGGGGAGGGCGCCCCCCCCCCCGCTCCGGTCCCGACCGCGCGGACTGGAAGGGTGCCCACAAAACACCCACCCCCACCCCCAAGGGACATCCCCCCCCCCCCCCCCCCATCCCCCCCCCCCCCCCCCCCCCCCCCCCCCCGCGCCCCCCCCCCCCCCCCCCCCGGATCCCCCCCCCCCCCCCGGGCCGCCCAACGGGGGGGGGGGGGGTTTTTCCCCCCCCCCGCCACTAGCACATGCCTTGCGGGACCAGCAAACAGTCAGTCAACGAAATCGTTCTGACGGCGGGCGGGGATAAGCCTGCCCCTACTTCGCCCTCCACAACTGCCGCGCTGTACTGCTTCGCTGGGTTACTGCCACAACGAAGCAGTAAAGATTCCTGGGTAAGCTCAGAATGACGGTCCTTACACTTATCTGCACCCATCCTCAAACAGTATGCATGCATACCATTATCTTATGTAACTTGTCTGTCCGAACTGCTTTGCCCCTCTGCTCTGCCCATCCCGCCCGGCTTTTCTGACCGCTTTTCGCCGCCATACCTGCCATGCCCCTCGTTGCCGAATCCAAGTACCAGCCGCCATTTTACCTGTTCAACGGCCACCTGCAAACCATTGTGCCCAGCCTGTGGCGCACGGTGCCCGATGTGCAGTATGAGCGCGAGCGGGTAGAAACCGAGGACGGCGATTTTCTGGATCTCGATTGGTCGCGACAGCCGGCGGACGGGCCGCTAAGCACCACGCTGGCCATTGTGTCGCATGGGCTGGAGGGCGATGCGGGGCGGCCCTACGTGCGGGGCATGGTGCGGGCCCTCAACCAGGCAGGCATGGATGCGCTGGCCTGGAATTACCGCAGTTGCGGCGGCGAGATGAACCGCCTGCTCCGCTCCTACCACCTCGGCGACACCGACGACCTCGACTTTGTGGTGCGCCACGCCCTGGGCACGGCCCGCTACCGCCGGGTGCTGCTCACAGGCTTCTCGGCCGGCGGTAACGTCACGCTCAAGTATCTGGGCGAGAACCCCGCCCGCGTGCCTACCGAGGTAGCACGGGCGGCCGTGTTTTCGGTGCCCACCGACCTGCGGGCCAGCTCCCACCACATTGCCCGCCTCGAAAACCGCATCTACCAGAAGCGCTTTATGAAAACGCTGCGCGAGAAGATGCGCCAGAAAGCCGCCCTGCTTCCCGGCCAGGTGGACCTCACGGACCTAGAGCTGCTCCAGAATTTTCCGGAGTTCGACGACCGGTTCACCGCGCCCATGCATGGCTTTGCTTCGGCCGAGGACTACTACGCCCACGCCAGCTCCGGCCGCTACCTCAGCGGAATCCGGGTGCCCACGCTGCTGGTCAATGCTCAAAACGACCCGTTTCTACCGCCCTCTTGCTTCCCCACCGAAGTAGCCGCCGCGAGCCCCTATGTCTTCCTCGAAACGCCCACCGACGGTGGCCACGTGGGCTTCGGTGAAGGTGCGCCTGATGGCGCGTACTACTCGGAGCGCCGCGCCGTAGCGTTCCTCACGAGCGAGGCGCCGGGGTAGTGCTGCTCCGGCTGCTCTTTGCGCTTCAACAATGGCCAGGTACAGCTCTAAAGCCCTTTACTTGACCTCTATTATAAATACCTGCTTGTTATCTATCAGCCCCTCCGTGTGTCCTTTCACGGATTCTCCTCGCTGAGCAGCCGGAATTTCCAGGTACACAGCCTTGTTGCCATCTGCCACCGCGAAACGAAAATCGATTGACGAGAGCGAAAACCCTTTCTGCTGATGTAAACAGGCCTTTACTTGAAGCGGGCCGGGTAAATCGAGGCTATACACGCCTTTTATTTTAGGCACAATACCCACTTTAAAGCTGTAGCTGCGGGAAGCATCGCACCCCAGCCCCAGCGTAGCCATCGTGTTGAAGTGACTCGTGAAGCCGGCGATAAGAGCCCCTTTGGATGTCACGAAATCACAGAATCCGCCGGCCGGGCTAACGGGGGCATTATGGCGGCTGTTGTAGCTGAGTGGAAAGCCAATCGACACCGTATCGACAATGATGGGCTTATTGGTTAGTTGGTCGACCATTATTTTGCTGGGATTTTGATACTCCAGCCAAATCGTATCCCCGATTCGGTAGCTCTTTTGCTCGGGATACAAATCAACCAACTCCTTGAATGTGTAGGTAGGCTTCACCTCAATATCTTCCCCACACTGAAAGGCGGTGGTCAGGAGCAACAGGTACAAAACTGCAATAAGTGGCTTGAGTTTATTGCGCATAACAGACAGGCAAAATCAATATCTAGTAGATTAATTAAAAAGGTCGCTTACCGCTGACGTGGAGTGAGCGAAAAAACCTGGTTGCAGGCAGCCAAGAGTATAGGCAGTGGAAACGGATGTACAGCGCCGCCTTTATCTGTAGATAACCATGTAAACAAGCGCGCTCTACACCGGCACCACCACTACTTTCTTCGTCTCGAAGAATTCCTCGGCGAAGAAGTCACTCAAGTCCATCACTTGGGCCTGGAGGCCGGACTCAGCAATTTCTTCGGTTAGGTCACCGCCTTTGAGGTAGTAGAGGCCGCTGTTCGGGGCGGCTTCGGCGCGGGGTTTGTAACGATGGGCAATCCAGGTGTGGAAGGTGGCTAGGCGGGCCACGGCACGGCTCACAATGTAGTCGTACTTGGCGGAGAGCTGCTCGGCGCGGATTTGCTCGGCCGTTACGTTGGTCAGGTGCAGGGTTTCGGCCATGTCCTGCACGGCTTTTATCTTCTTGCCGATGCTGTCGACCAGATGAAACTTCACCTCGGGAAACAGGATGGCCAGCGGCAGGCCCGGCAGGCCCCCGCCGGTACCCACATCGAGCACCGACGAGCCGGGCGCAAACTCCACCACCCGGGCAATGCCGAGCGAGTGCAGGATGTGCCGCTCAGTGAGGTTGTCGACATCGGAGCGGGCTACTAGGTTGAGGCGCTCATTCCAGTTGCGAAACTCGGTTTCGAGCTGGACAAACTGCCGGCGCTGCTGGTCGGTGAGGTGGGGGAAGTAGTGGTCGAGCAGGTTCATCGGGAAAGAATAAAGCAGGGGTGAAATAAAACGTCATTCAGAGCGAAGCGAAGAATCTCGCGTGCGGTTGATGCAGTAGTAGCAATACCATTGCAATACCTAGCACGCGAGATTCTTCGCTTCGCTCTGAATGACGTTCTGAGGGTGTTCAGGTCCTCCCTTAAATGATTTCCTTTTTGCCTTTCACCATGTCGTAGAGCAACTCGCGGGCGCGGTGCAGCTGGGCTTTTACGGTACCGAGGGGCGCTTTCAGCTCGGTGGCAATTTCCTCATAGCTCAACTCGTCGAAGTAGCGGAGCGTTACGAGGCGCTGGTACTTATCGGGCAGCCGCGACACCACGTGCTGCATGATTTCGATTTTCTGGTTTTTGATGGTCGTCTCCTGCGGGTTCAGGTTCTGGTCGCGGAAGTCGATGGTAATTTCGTCGCCGTTATCAATCTTGATGGCCGAGTCAATCGACATCGTTTTGATTTTATTCTTGCGGATAAAATCGATGCAGTTGTTGGTGGCGATGCGGAACAGCCAGGTGCTGAAGGCAAATTCGGGGTTGAATTTGTGCAGGTTCTTGAACGCTTTGGCGAAGGCCTCGATGGTGAGGTCGTCGGCGTCGTCGGTGTTGCGTACCATTTTCAGCACCACGTGGTACACCGGCTTTTTATAAATCTGCATCAGCTCGGCGTAGGCCTTCTCGTCGTTGTTTTCAACGGCGGCCCGAATCAGCTTGAAGTCATGCTTGGCTTTGGCGGAGAACTGTTTTTCCTGGTTTACTTCCATCGGAGCGAGCGGTTAAGGAATAGGGAGATTCCCAGAGCTAGATAAGTTACGAAATATATGGCATCGAGCAGCGGCAGCGCGGCAGCCGGTAGCTGCCCTTCGAGTCGACGGTTGAGCTGCTGATAAACGGCTCCCAGGAGCACGGTTCTGAGCAAGCACACAGTAGCCAAAGGTACCCAATTGGCGGGAGAAAATAGTAGGCCGACGGCCAAGAAGTAGTACAAGAGATTCGCGCCAATGAATGTTCCGAGCCGCACGCTATCGGCCAGTCGGTACTGCTTGCCGGCCGACAGATGCCGGCGTTTCTGCCGCCACCAGGTGCCCCAGGTGGCGGCGGCTTCGCTGAGCGTGTGAGCCCCCGGCTGGTCCACTACGGCCGCCCGCGCCCCGGCGGCCACTGCATCCTGCACCAGCAAATCATCATCGCCACTAAGCGTGCGGATGTGCGAGGCGAAGCCTTTGGTGGAGTGGAACACGGACCGGGTATAGCCCAGGTTGCGGCCCACGCCCATGTAGGGCCGGCCGCGCCAGGCGAATGACAGATACTGCGCCCCCGTGAGCAAGGTTTCAAACCGGATCAACTTATTTAAGAATCCCGGTTCGGGCGCGTAGGCCGAGTAACCGAGCACTAGCCCGGTCCCATCGGCGAAGCCGCGCTGCATGTACCTGATCCACTGGTTGGTGGCCGGAATACAGTCGGCATCGGTGAAGAGTAGCCGCTCGTGGCGGGCGGTTTTGATGCCCAGCGTGAGGGCGTATTTTTTGGGTGCCAGGCCGGCCGGCGTGCTGCGAACGGTAACGAGGCGCACGCCCGGAAACTGCGCGGCCAGCGCGCCGGAGCCGTCGGTTGAACGGTCGTCGATGAGGATGATTTCGAGTAGCTCAGCGGGGTAGTCCTGAGTTAGCAGCAACGGCAGCAGGCGCTCCAGGTTGGGGTGTTCGTCATGGGCGCACACGATTACCGAAACGGGCTGGTCGTCGGGGGCGGGCGTTTCCGGGTTGGGCCGACGCAGGGCAAAGGCCCGGAAGTAGTAGAACGCGAAGTAGAGCTGCACCAGCACGGCCGCCAGCAGCAGCCAAACGGCCGGAGAGTAGGAGAACGACATAAAAGTTTCGAAGCCGCAAAAGTAGGCATTCAATGTACCTTTGTGGCTTATAGAGCTACAAGCCACAAGCTGCCAGCTGCAGGCCGCCACCTTGCAGCCCTTTACTTGTGGCTTGCAGCTGGCAGCTTCTCCGTACTAATGACCTTCGACCTTCTCACGACTGATCCGCACTCCAAGGCCCGCGCCGGCGTAGTGCACACCGACCACGGCTCCATCGAAACGCCCATATTTATGCCCGTGGGCACGGCTGGCACCGTGAAAGCCGTGCAACAGCGCGACCTGAAGGATGATATCAACGCCCAGATTATTCTCGGCAACACCTACCATTTGTACCTGCGGCCCGGCCTCGACATCATCCGGCAGGCCGGCGGGCTGCACAAGTTCAACGGCTGGGACCGGCCCATTCTCACCGATTCGGGCGGCTACCAGGTATATTCGCTCAGCAACACGCGCAAAATCAAGGAGGAGGGCGTCAAGTTCCGCTCGCACGTGGATGGCAGCCAGCACCTGTTTACGCCCGAGGGCGTGATGGACATTCAGCGCACCATCGGGGCCGATATTATGATGGCCTTCGACGAATGTACGCCCTGGCCCTGCGAGTACGACTACGCGGCCCGCTCGCTCGACATGACCCACCGCTGGCTTAAGCGCTGCATCCAGCGTTTCGACAGTACCGAGGGACACTACGGTTACTCCCAAACGCTGTTCCCGATTGTGCAGGGCTCCACGTTCAAGGATTTGCGCATTAAATCGGCCGAGTTTGTGGCCGAGCAGGGCCGCGAGGGCAACGCCATCGGCGGCCTGAGCGTGGGCGAGCCGGCCGACATGATGTACGAGATGACCGAGCTGGTCTGCGACATTCTGCCCAAAGACAAGCCCCGCTACCTGATGGGGGTGGGCACGCCGGCCAATATCCTCGAAAATATTGCGTTGGGCGTAGATATGTTCGACTGCGTAATGCCCACCCGCAACGCCCGCAACGGCCTCGTGTACACCACCCAGGGCATCATGAACCTGGCCGCCCGCAAGTGGGCCGAGGATTTTGAGCCGATTGACGCGGAGCTGGGCGGCTACGTGAGCACGTTTTACTCGCGCAGCTACGTGCGTCACCTCTTCCACAGCAAGGAAATGCTCGGACCCCAGATTGCTTCCATCCACAACCTCACCTTCTACCTCTGGCTCGTGAAGCAGGCCCGGCTGCAAATTTTGGCCGGCACGTTCAGGGAGTGGAAAGAGGTGATGGTGAAGAAGCTGATGACGCGGCTGTAAAAAGGACGAGTGCAAAAAAACGGGTCGTGCTGAGCGAAGCAGAGCGGAGTCGAAGCATCTCTACTGCTTTGTTGCCAAACCAACCTATCGTCAGGATTACCATTGCGGGAGAGATGCTTCGACTCCGCTTCGACTCCGCTCCGCTTCGCTCAGCATGACCGTTGATTTCCATGAAGATTCTCGATAAATACATCATCACGAAGTTTCTCACCGCGTTTTTCTTCACGGTGGTGCTGCTCGTGTCGGTTATCTGCGTGATTGACTTCACGGAGAAAAACGATGACTTCCTGCAACACGACCTGGGGGCGTGGCAGATTCTGACGGAGTACTACCTGAACCTGTTTCCGTACTTCGCCAACCTGCTCTCCCCTATCACGGTGTTTATTGCGGTGGTGTTTGTAACGGCTCAGCTGGCCTCACGCACCGAGGTGGTGGCCATGCTGGCTTCGGGCATCAGCTTCAACCGGTTTCTGCTGCCCTATATTATGGGCAGTGCCATTCTGGGGGCCCTCACGCTGGCCATGACGGGCTGGCTGATTCCGATTGCCAACAAAACGCGGGTCGAGTTCGAGAAGAAGTATATCAAGAATCCCTATCGGTTCAGCGGGCGCAATGTGCACTTTAAAATTGGCCCCCAGGACTATGCGTTCATGGAGAGCTACGACAACGTGAACAATGTGGGCTACAAGTTCGCGCTCGAAACCATCGACGGGCAGCTGCTTAAGCGCCGGCTCACGGCCGAGGCCATCACCTGGGATTCGACCAAGCAGGCCTGGCACCTGACGCCCCAACTGCTCCGCACCTTCAGCGGCGAAAAGGAAAGCCTCAAAACCCTGGCCGCCCGCGACACCACGCTCAACCTGTTCCCGAAGGATTTCGCCAGCACTTACCGGCTGGCCGAAACCCTCACGCTCCCCGAACTCAACCGCTACATCAACACCAAGATATCCCGCGGCGCCGACGATACGCAGGTGTACCTGAGCGAGAAATACGAGCGGTTCGCCTACCCCTACGCCATGTTTATCCTCACGGTAATCGGGGTGATTATGAGTGCCCGCAAAAGCCGGGCCGGCGTGGGCGGGCAGATTGCGCTGGGCTTCGTGCTGGCGTTTGTGTTCATCATCTTCGTGATTCTGAGCCGCAACCTGGCCGCCGTTGGCACCCTCTCGCCCCTGTTGGCCGCCTGGGTACCGAGCATCGTGTTCACCACCATCGGGGCCGTCTTGTACCGGGTAATACCCCAGTGATGAGGCGTTGTAGAACACGGATCAAAAAGAACGTTATCCAGTAGCCAAGCCCCCAAAAACCCTCCATGAAAGACTATCTACGCCTGCATTTTATTGTGTTGCTGTGGGGCTTCACGGCTATTTTGGGCAAGCTGATTACGGTGCCGCCGGTCGAGCTGGTATTCTTGCGCACGGGGCTGGCGAGCGTGGGGCTGCTGGCGCTGCTGCTAATTCGGCGCCGCCCCTGGCGCATGCCGGCCGCCGACGCGGCGCGGCTGCTGGGCGTGGGGGCTCTGGTGGCCGCCCACTGGATTACGTTCTTCCTTTCGGCCCGGCTCTCCTCGGTGAGCGTGAGCCTGGCCGGCATGGCCACGCTGGCCCTCTGGACTTCGCTGCTGGAGCCGCTGGTGCTGTGGCGGAAGGTGCGCGGCTACGAGGTGGCCCTGGGCTTGCTCACAATGGTAGGCCTCTACATTGTGTCGCAGGCCGAGCTGGGGCAGTTGCTGGGGCTGGGCGTGGCCATTATATCGGCCGGGCTGTCGGCGCTGTTCAGCGTCATCAACTCCAAGCTGGTGAAGCAGCACCCGCCGCTGAAGCTTACGCTGTATGAGATGGTGGGCGCCTGCCTGAGCATTGCGCTGTTTCTGCCGCTCTACAGCGAGTATTTCAGCGGCGGCAAAGGCCTGCAGCTGGCTCTCCACGGCTACGACTGGCTGTGGCTGGCACTACTGGCCGGCGTGTGTACGGTGTACGCCTTCTCGGCCTCAGTCGAGCTGATGAAGCGCATTTCGGCCTTCGTGGTCAACCTCACCATCAACCTGGAACCCGTGTACGGCATCGTGATGGCCGTTATTCTGTACTCTTGGGGCGTGGCCGGTTTCGAGGAAGAGAAACTCTCGCCTGGCTTCTATGCGGGCACCGTCATCATCCTCATCAGCGTGCTAATCCACCCGCTACTCGACCGTTGGGACAAGCGCCGGCTACTCAAACGCAACCCGGTACTCACGTAGGGCTACAATGGGCCCTTACAACTTCCCGCTCCAGACTGTGTAGCCAGCTGGCCAGTCCAGCTGCGGCGCTTCCGCAAGCTTGGGAAACAGCCCGTACACGGCCGAGCCCGAACCCGAGAGGCTGGCGTAAGTTGCCCCGGCGGCATAGAGCTGTGCCTTCACTTCGGCCAGCACCGGATAAACCGGCGTCAAAGCCTCTTCGAAGTCGTTGCTGACGGTTTCACGCCAGGTGAACATGGGGGCCTGCAGGCTCTGACGCAACTCGTGGTGTGGGGTCCGGGGTACCACGCGGGCGTAGGCTTCGGCCGTGCTGATGTGCAGGTTGGGGTACACTACTAATGCCGGCGTGCCGCGCAGGTCGAGGGCGAAATCATCGAACATATCACCCCGCGAGCGGGCAAAAACCGGCTCGTTACGGATGAAAAAGGCGCAGTCGGAGCCTAGGCGACGGGCGTAGCTTTCGAGCTTCTCGGGCGTCAGCTCCAGCTTGAACTGGCTGTTAATGGCCTTTAGAGCAAAAGCGGCATCGGACGATCCGCCCCCAAGACCCGCCCCGATGGGCACATCTTTATGCAGGTGCAGCTGCACCGGCGGCAGCTTAAAATCGGCAGCCAGCAACTCGTAGGCCCGCCGACACAAATTGGTTTCAGGCTCGCCCGGAATGGGCAGGCCGCTGAAGCTGAGGCTGGTTTCGGCCCCGGCGGGCGCGGGCAGCACCTCGAAGGCGTCGCACCAGGGCAGCGGGACAAACACCGATTCGAGGTTGCGGAAACCATCGGGCCGCAGGCTGGTAATATAGAGGCCCAGGTTGAGCTTGGCGTTGGGAAAAACGAGCATAATTTGTTACAGCTTCAAGCCGCAAGCTACAAGCTGCAAGTTTATGTATGAACCTCCGCCCACCGTCTGAACTGCGTGGCTTACCCCACAAGTAAACCCAAGCTTGTAGCTTGCGGCCTGAAGCCTGCAGCTCAATCAAAATGCCTTCCCCCGCTTCTTCTTGGTATGCCCGCCACGGCAAGCGCCTGCTCGATGTGGCGCTGGCCGCCCCGGCGCTGCTGCTGGCCACACCACTGTTGTTGCCGGTGGCCCTGGCGCTGGCCGTTCAGAACGGCGGGCCCTGGCTGTTCCGACAGCCCCGACCGGGCCGCGGGGGCCAAGTGTTCACTTTCTACAAGCTCCAGACCATGCCCGACCGACGCGACGCGGCAGGCCAGCCACTGCCCGATGCCGAGCGCCTGCCGCCGCTGGGCCGCTGGGTGCGGGCCACTTCGCTCGACGAGCTGCCCCAGCTCTGGAACGTGCTGCGCGGTGAGCTGAGTTTGGTAGGTCCGCGGCCGCTGCTGGTGCAGTATCTGCCGCTCTACTCGCCCGAGCAGACCCGCCGCCACGCCGTGCGGCCCGGCATTACGGGTTGGGCCCAGGTAAACGGCCGCAATGCTATCAGCTGGGAACAGAAGTTCGCTTTCGATGTTTGGTACGTCGATAATCTTTCTTTCTGGCTGGATTTGCGCATTTTGGGGCGTACCGTGGCCCGCGTACTAGGGGCACGGGATGTTGCCGCCCCCGGCCAGGCGACGGCCAAGGCCTTCACCGGCACACCGGCTTCTCCTTCCGACTTTAATTCCTGACTGTGCATATTTCCAGCAACCCCGCTGCTGCGGCCACTACCGCCCCAACCCAACCCGAAGTACCGCGCCGGCTGGCCATTTTTGGGGCCGGCGGACTGGGCCGCGAGGTGCTGGTGCTGCTGCGCCAGCTCAATGCGGTGGCCCCCACTTGGGAACTGGCAGGTTTCTACGACGACCAGCTGCCCGCCACCGACCTCATCCATGGCCTGCGCTACCTCGGCACGGCCACCGACCTGAACGCCACGCCTGAGCCGTTGGCCGTAGCTGTGGCCGTTGGCAGCAGCGCCACCCGCGCGGCCGTAGTGGCCCGCCTCACCTCCCCGCAGCTCCATTTTCCTTCCCTCATCCACCCGGGCGTCAGCGCCGAATCGTTCCAGCACCTGCAGATTGGGGCCGGCTGCATTATCACCCAGGGCTGCATCCTCACCACCGATATTCGCCTGGGTCGCCATGTGCTGCTGAACCTGGGCTGCACCGTGGGCCACGATGCCGTGCTGGACGATTTCTGCTCCCTGATGCCCCACGCCAATGTGGGCGGCGGGGCCCACCTCGAAACGGGTGTATACCTGGGCACTAACGCTACTGTGCTGCAGCAAGTCCGAATTGGGGCCCGCACCGTACTTGGAGCCGGAGCCGTAGCCATCCGCAACCTATCCGCCGACTGCACCGCCGTAGGTGTGCCGGCCCGGGTGGTTGACAAGTAAGGATAAAAGCAGGGACAGACTGATAGCTTTCCGGCATCAAGCCGCCACCTGTTTTTGCCTGGCTGCTTTTTATCCCTCCGCGCATTCCTCCGCGAACCTCTGCGAGAAAACCACCTATGAACAGCCAGGATCACGACCGACTATACCTCTCTCCTCCCCACCTCGGCCGCCACGAGCTCAATTACCTGCACAAGGCCATCGAGGACAATTGGGTGGCCCCGGTCGGCCCCAACCTTGATGGGTTTGAGCAGGACGTATGCGCGTTTACCGGCGTAGCGCACGCGTTGGCTCTCAACTCGGGTACGGCCGCCATTCATCTGGGGCTGCGGCTGCTGGGCGTAGGGCCGGGCGATGAGGTGCTGTGTCCCTCGTTTACGTTCGTGGCTACGGCCAACCCCATTACCTACCTCGGAGCCACGCCGGTGTTTATCGACAGCGAAACCGAAACCTGGAATATGTGTCCTGAGCGGCTGCGGGAGGCGCTGGAAGACCGCCAACGCCAGAACCGCCTACCCCGCGCCCTTATTGTGGTGCATCTGTACGGCATGCCCTGCAAGCTGCGCGAAATCATGGTGCTGGCCGAAGAGTTTGGCGTGCCGGTGCTCGAAGATGCGGCCGAAGCGCTGGGCGCTACCTACGAGGGCAAACCCCTGGGCTCGTTTGGGGCCGTGGGCGTATTCTCCTTCAACGGCAACAAAATCCTGACCACCAGCGGCGGCGGCATGCTGACAACCAACAATGCGGCCTGGGCTGCCAAAGCCCGCGCCTGGGCCACCCAGGCCCGCGACGATGCGCCCTACTACCAACACTCGGAGCTAGGCTACAACTACCGCCTCAGCAACCTGCTGGCCGGCATTGGTCGGGGCCAGATGGGCCTGTTGGATGACCGAGTGAAGAAGCGCCGCGAAATTTACGCCTGGTACCAGGAAAAACTTGAGGACTTACCTGGCCTATCCTTTGGTCCCACCGAGCCCGCCACGGGCCGCTCCAACCGCTGGCTCAGCTGCCTGCTCCTCGACCCGGCCGAGACCAGCGTTACACCAGAACAGCTGCGTCTGCAACTTGAAACCCGCAACATCGAAAGTCGCCCGCTCTGGAAGCCTCTGCATCTGCAGCCGCTTTTTGCCAGCGTGCCGATGTACGGCGGCGCGGTTTGTACCGACTTATTTACCCGCGGCCTCTGCCTGCCCTCTGGCTCGGCCCTGACAGAAACCGACCTGCGCCGTATAGCTGATATCATCAAAACGCTGTGGCCTACCTGAAATCAGCACAACCCGCCAGCAGGTAGCACATAAGGTTCCATAGCTAGTTCTTAGAGTACAAAACCTCATACTGGTAGTATATATCATGTCACAGGGGCATATGGTTCCCCTCATTAATCAGCGCATAAAAAAGCCACGCCTGTTGCAGCAGGCGTGGCTTCAACTCAGCTTCACATGCGGAATTTGTGTTGTTAGCTGAGGACTGCGTAGCGGTGTAATACCATCAGGGGCTAACTAAGTTGATGCTCAAGTTGAAGTACAGCGGGTTACCCAGGGAGTTGTCGTAGAGTGGGTTGTTGTCGCCAGTGGGGTTCTGATCGTTGAAGACGTTGAAGCGGTAGTTATAGCGGTAGCCGGCCTGGGCCGAGAGCCAGACAAAGCCCGCCAGTTGCCGCTCATACGTCAGGCGTGGCTTTAGCTCGCCCCGGCGCAGGTAGGCATCCTGGCCATTCACCATCCCCAGGTAGTAGGCGTTGCCTTCGATTTCGTAGCCGATTGTGAGCAGGGAGTTAGCCCCAAAATTACGGCGCAGGTTCACGCGAGCTGGAAATATGGCCTCCACTCCCCACTTGGGGTTAAAGGTGCGGTAATAGTACACCACCGGAATGTGCAGCAGTTGTCCGGCCCGGTAGGTGCGCGTAAGCCCCAGGCCCCACATAAAGGCTTCTGAGCGCTTCCAGCCGTATATAGCCGTTCCGCTGTAGGTAAGCGCCTTGCTGCTAACGTCGTCGAAGTTGCGGTAGGTACCGTTCAGGTCGACATTACCCTGAATAAGCAGATAGCGGACGTCGTTCAGGGGCTTGAACACCGTGGCATTGAAACCCGTGGAGCGCAAACCGTCTTCCATTGCCCGAAACAGCGGGGTCCGGTTGGCGTTGGCAATACCTACTCCAGTATTCCAGTAGGTCAGCCCCAGGTTCAGAATAAGGCTGGAATTGGAGATAACCGGTGCATTGAAGCCCAGCCGCAGCCCGGCAAACCGGTCAACCTGCTCAGTTCTTTTTTCCAATTCACCTACCCCAACCGTATGTGGACCAACTGAGGTTATATCAAACGGGAGTTGATATTCGTAGCCTACGGAGATAAGCTTGGTGGGGCTTTGCGACAGCACTTTCTGGCTGGCGTAGGGGCGGTTTTCGGTAGCATCGGCGTTGCCGAAGCTACCGAAATCATCCACACCCAGCGAGTCGGGGGCGGAGGGCAGATCTTGGGCACCGGCAGAGGGAGCGGCCAGCAAGGAGCTTAGGGCCAGCAGGGAACCCAAAAAGCAGCGGAGGGTAAGATTTGGCATATTCTTACTTCTTAACCTGCCGCTTCCAAACATCGGTACGGCCGAAAAGTGATACGCCGATGAAGCCGCGTACTTCCAGCGTATTGGGGTCCACGAGCGTCATCTCGCAGGAGTAGTCGCTGCCGTTTTTGGGGTCGTAGATATTACCGCTTTCCCACTTATTGTCGCCGGCATAAGTGAAGCTGCGCATGTTCACAAGGCCTTTCAGGGGCTTTTTCCGGGCCGCTTCATCGGGGTTATTTACGTCAGTGCGGGGGGTACCATCGGGATTGTTGGGCACTTTGAGCCACACCAGCCGACCAAAATACTTATCGCCGCTTTTGTAAATCTGAATCATACCCGTGCCCTCCCCGTTTTTCCACACGCCCACTACGGCATCGGGATTATTAGCCAGAGCCGCAACGGCGCTAAACAGGCAGACAAACAGAATCAACAGGCTCTTTTTTAACTGGTTCATGGGGATTGGGAAATGAGATAGAACAGTTAAAAGTATGATGCACAAACCCAAGATCAAAGCAATGCTATCGTCAAAAGCAGTTTTAATACTATTTTAATCTACAACTTTCCCCTTGAAGTGTGAATGCATCGAAGGGAAGGTTGACTAATAGAAGATTGGGATTCGATTCAAGAGAGAAAAGCCACTGCACGACAGTGTTTACGCTGGCTGTCAATAGCAAAAAAAAAGGCAGATGGGTACGCTCACCTGCCTCTTTCTGTAGCCCGCACTTACTGATGCAGCCGCTTAAAGTGCGGCCAGAGCCTGCTGCAAATCGGCCAGCAACTCCTCAACCGACTCGATACCCACGCTTAAGCGTACCAGCCCGGCCGTAATGCCCAACTGCTGCCGTTCTTCCTCAGCAAGGGCCCGATGTGAGGTGCCGGCCGGGTACGAAAGCGAAGAGTCGACGCCCGCCAGCGAAGGCGCGAACGGGAACCGCTGGCAGGCCCGCATGAAGCGGCTCACGGCCTCCGTCGTATCGTCGGCCAGCCGGAACGAAACCATACCCCCAAAGCGGCCGCCGCCCTGGCCGGCAGCCAGCTTGTGCTGCGGATGCCCCGGCAGGCCCGGATAAAATACCTCCCCTACCGCCGGGTGGCCTGCCAGCAGCTCGGCTACGGCCTGCGCGTTGCGGGAGTGCGCTTCTATGCGCAGGCGCAGGGTTTTAAGGCCCCGTACGGCCAGCCAGCTTTCCATGGGGCTTAGCGTTAGCCCAAACAGCGTCCCGACTTGCCGGAGCCGGGCGGCGTATTCGGGTGTGCGAGCTACTACCGCGCCAGCCGTCACGTCGGAGTGCCCGGCCAGGTATTTCGTTACGCTGTGCATCACCATATCGGCCCCATACTCCAATGGCCGGGTAAGTACAGGCGAGGCGAACGTATTATCCACCACCAGCTTCACGCCCAGCGCGTGGGCAGCATCTGCCGCGGCCCGCAGGTCGACGACGCGCAGCAGTGGGTTGCTAATAGTTTCGCAGAGCAACAGCCGGGTGCGGGGCTGCGCGTGGGCGGCCAGGTTGGTTGTCAGGTCGGCAAAGGGCACGTAGCTAACTGTAATGCCCAGCCGGCTTAGCTCCTGGCTCAACAGCGCCGATGAGCCGCCGTAGATATCAGCCGCGCACAGCACATGGTCGCCAGCCTCGCAACAGGCCATAATGGCCGCAAAAATCGCCGCCATGCCCGATCCGGTAGCCACCGCTCCGGCACCACCTTCCAGCTGCGTTACGGCCGCCGCCAGCTCGTCGGAGTTGGGGTTGCCGTTGCGCGAGTACAGGTAGCGGCTGCCCGGCTCCCCGAAATACAGCTCCAGTTCGTTGAGGTCCTCAAACTTAAAAACCGAAGTCTGATAAATCGGGGTGATTTTGGGGTGGATTTCCATGAATCGTTAACTCGGGCTGAAAAAGCAGAAAAGCCTTTCCTGCAAAGGAAAGGCTTTTCAATGTAAGCTGAAACCGAAGGTTACGCCGAAGCGCCCTCGGCCAGCACGATAACGTTGTTGCGCAACACTTCTACTACGCCGCCTTCTACCTGGAAGCGACTGGCACCGCCGTTGATGACGATTTCACCGGCTTTCAGCGCCGAAATAAGCGGGGCGTGGCCATTGAGAACTTCGAAAAGGCCATCGGCTCCCGGAAACCGGGCCGAGTTAACTTCGCCTTCGAACACCTTGCGGTCGGGCGTGATGATTTCCAGATACATAGTTTCTGAGCTGTTGGCTGTTGGCTGTTAGCTGATGACCGAAGTCAGCAATAGGCAGCTAACAGCTAATGGCCATCAGCTAACAACTCAAAATTACTTGGCTTCGGCAATCAGACGCTCGCCTTTGGCTACGGCATCCTCGATGTTGCCAACAAGGTTGAACGACGCCTCGGGGAGGTGGTCGTGCTTGCCGTCGATGATTTCGTTGAAGCCTCTGATGGTGTCCTTGATATCAACCAGCACCCCTTTAAGGCCGGTGAACTGCTCAGCCACGAAGAAGGGCTGCGACAGGAAACGCTGCACCCGACGGGCGCGGTTTACTACCTGCTTGTCCTCTTCGCTCAGCTCATCCATGCCCAGAATGGCAATAATGTCTTGGAGTTCCTTGTAGCGCTGAAGCAACTCTTTCACGCGCTGGGCGGTGTTGTAGTGCTCGTCGCCCAAGATGTCGGCCGACAGGATGCGCGAAGTGGAGTCGAGTGGGTCAACGGCCGGGTAGATACCCAGCTCGGCAATTTTGCGGCTTAGTACCGTCGTGGCATCCAAGTGGGCAAAAGTGTTAGCCGGAGCCGGGTCAGTCAAGTCATCGGCGGGCACATATACGGCCTGCACCGACGTAATGGAACCGCGCTTGGTGGAGGTAATCCGCTCCTGCATGGCACCCATCTCGGTGGCCAGCGTGGGCTGATAACCTACGGCTGATGGCATACGGCCCAGCAGTGCCGAAACCTCGGAGCCGGCCTGCGTGAAGCGGAAGATGTTGTCGATGAAGAACAGGATGTCGCGGCCGGCACCGGTGCCGTCGCCATCGCGGAAGCTTTCGGCAATGGTGAGACCCGAGAGGGCTACGCGAGCACGGGCTCCGGGGGGCTCGTTCATCTGGCCGAACACCAGCGTGGCCTGCGACTTCTCCATCTCAGCCATGTCCACCTTGCTCAGGTCCCAGCCGCCTTCTTCCATCGAGTGCTTGAACGCCTCGCCGTAGCGGATGATGTTGGCTTCGATGAATTCACGCAACAAGTCGTTGCCCTCACGGGTACGCTCACCTACGCCGGCAAACACCGACAGGCCTTCGTAGGCCTTGGCTACGTTGTTGATGAGCTCCTGGATGAGTACGGTTTTGCCTACGCCGGCACCGCCGAACAGACCAATTTTACCGCCCTTCACATAAGGAGCCAGCAAGTCGATTACTTTGATGCCGGTGAAGAACACTTCCGACGACGTCGCCAGCTCTTCAAAGGCCGGGGCCGAACGGTGAATGGACAGCGCGCCGTCGCTCTTGGGCTGCGGAATGCCATCGATAGCCTCGCCAATTACGTTGAACAGACGGCCCTTTACACCTTCGCCCGTAGGCATGGAGATGGGCGCGCCCAAGTCGCGTACGCCGGCACCACGGGTCAGACCCTCGGTCGAGTCCATGGCGATGGTACGAACCCGGTCTTCGCCTAGGTGCTGCTGCACCTCCAGCACGATCGTCTGACCGTTGCCTTTGGTTACTTCGAGAGCGTCGAGAATATTGGGAAGCTTGGAGTTTTCACCCGCGAAGCTCACGTCCACGACGGGACCGATAACCTGGGTGATTTTGCCGGTATTCGCCATTGCTATGTATAGGTTGGGATTGGGTGCAACGATTCAGGCCGCAAAACTACGGCTTAATCGTGGCATTGCCAAAGCCAGCGGCTACGGGCTTTGGTCAACTTTTTTTTCAGCGTCTGAAACCCTGATTTTCAGTCCTGAAAGCTCCCTCACTGCCCACTCCTTCCTAGATTCGGGTAAATTTTTTTCATTGGAAATTTGCCTTCAATAAAAGCCTCTGTACATTTGCACAACCAAACGGCACCGCTTACCCGGAAAGCCGCCCGGAAATTGTCCGATGGTGTAACTGGCAACACGCTTGATTTTGATTCAAGAAAGTCCAGGTTCGAGCCCTGGTCGGACAACTGACACAGCCAACGCGAAAGGCGCTGATTCTTCCTCCCCCGGAAGAGTCGGCGCCTTTCGCGCTTTAAATCACAGCTATCGCAAATGGTTAAATGCCGAAGCTGCCGACGGCCCCGTTGAGCCAGGCAGCGTAGCGCGGCGCTTCGTTCCTGACGAAAATCCAGTACCCCCGGCCGCTTCATTTGGCTGCATTTCCACGCTTGCCCAATTCTCCCCTCGCGCTGAACCGTCAGCCGGCGGGAGAATTTTTCATTTCCACCCCTTACCCTTTTAACACCTCTTTCTCATGGCTCAGCAAGTCAAGATTTTCGCCGGTAACGCCTCCCACGAGCTAGGCCAGAAAATTGCCGAAGCGTTCGGTCAGCCGCTCGGCGACCTGAGCATCCAGCGTTTCGCCGATACCGAACTCGGGCCCAGCTTCAACGAGAGCATCCGGGGTTGCGCCGTGTTCCTGATTCAGAGCACCAACCCGCCGGCCGAAAACCTGATGGAGCTCATGCTGATGGTAGACGCCGCCAAGCGCGCCTCGGCTGCCTCGGTAACCGTGGTGATGCCCTACTACGGCTACGCCCGCCAGGACCGTAAGGACAAGCCGCGCGTGAGCATCGGCGCTAAAGTAGTGGCCGATTTCGTGCAGAGCGTGGGCACCGACCGCCTGATGACCTGCGACTTGCACGCCGGCCAGATTCAGGGCTTCTTCGATATTCCCGTCGACCACCTCGACGGCGCCACCGTAATAGCGCCCTACATTCAGTCGCTGGGCCTCGATGATTTGATTTTCGCTTCGCCCGACGTGGGCGGCGTGGTGCGTACCCGGGCCTTCGCCAAGAAGTTCGGGGCCGAAATTGTGGTCTGCGACAAGATGCGTCTGCGGGCTAACGAAATTGCCTCGATGCAGGTAATCGGCGACGTAACGGGCATGAACGTGGTGCTCGTGGACGACATTGTGGACACGGCCGGCACCATCTGCAAAGCCGCCGAGCTGCTTATGGAGCGCGGGGCCAAATCGGTGCGGGCGGTGATTACGCACGGCGTGCTTTCGGGTCCGGCGCACGAACGAATCCGTACCTCGATGCTCGAGGAGTTGGTCATTACCGACACGATTCCGCTGCAGCAGGAAAACGCTAAAATTCGGGTTATCACGCTGGCTCCGCTGTTTGCCCAAGCCATCCGCAACGTAGTTACCCACGAGTCCATCAGCTCGTTGTTTATTTAAATTGAGGAAAGAAATCAACTGGCAAAAGGGTGTCATGCTGAGCATGACACCCTTTTTTGGCTTTTGCTCAGCTATTGCCAAACAATCCGCCTATCTTTGCGGCCCGTTTGCCTGCTGTGGGTGAGCGGATTTTCCTCCAAAGCACACTTTTATGAAAAGCCTCGAGATTGTAGGGTTTAAAAGAGCGAATCTCGGTAAGAAGGACGCCAAAGCGGTCCGCCTCGATTCGTACGTACCATGCGTACTATACGGCGGCGCCGAGCAGGTTCACTTCTCCGTTCCTGCCATTCTGTTCCGCGAGCTGCTGTACACCCCCGAGGTACACATCGTCGACCTCAACATTGAGGGCACCATGTACCGCGCCATCGTGCAGGATTCGCAGTTCCACCCCGTGAACGAAATGCTGCTGCACGTTGACTTCCTGGAGCTGCAGGAAGGCAAAGAAGTGAAAATGGAGGTTCCCGTGAAGTATGTTGGCGTATCGCCGGGCGTACTGGCCGGTGGCAAGCTGGTAAGCAAGCTGCGCAAAATCAAGGTAAAGGCCTCGCCTGAAAACCTGCCTGATTCGGTAGAAGTGAACATTTCGGAGTTGGCTCTGGGCAAGTCTATCAAAGTGAGTGCCGTGGAAGCCAAAGGCTATACCATCCTCAGCAGCCCCCAGGCTCCTATTGCTACCGTGGCCATCCCACGTGCTCTCAAAGGCACGCTGAACGCCGACAAATAAAGACATCGGGTTGGCCCAGATTCAACGGATTCCACATGTTTTGTGGACCATCCACTGAAACCGAGCTATCTAATGAAAACCAAAAGAGCCACCCTGACAACGGGGTGGCTCTTTTGGTTTTCGGTTATGCGGCCGGCATTGCGCAACTACGCCTACTTTTGCACCGGGAACTTACCACGGATTCCCGGCCGCAGCCAACTAAAAAATCCGTGTAATCCGTTAAAATCCGAGCTAATCTGTGGTCTTTTTGATTTTATGTCTGGGCAATATCGGGCCCGAATACGCCGACACGCGACATAACGTGGGCTTTATGGTGGCTGACTGGCTGGCCCGCAAGCACGAGGCCGCGCCTTGGCAACTGGGCCGCCACGCGTTCAGCACTGAGTTCAAGCACAAGGGCCGCCGGTTCGTGCTCGTGAAGCCCACCACCTACATGAACCTGAGCGGCAAGGCCGCCGCCCACTGGCTCAGCGCCCTCAAGCTCGAAAAGGCGCAGCTGCTGGTGGTCACCGACGACTTGGCCCTACCCTTCGGCAAGCTGCGGTTGAAGGCCAAGGGCTCGGCTGGGGGCCAGAACGGCCTCAAGCACATCCAGGAAACGCTGGGCACCGACGAATACGCCCGCCTGCGCTTCGGCATCGACTCCAGCTTCGGCCGCGGCCGCCAAGTGGATTACGTACTCAGCCCATTTTCGGAAGACGAGAGGATTGATTTGGAGGGACGGTTGGAGAAGGCCGGCGAGGCTGTGCTGGCCTTCGGGATGCAGGGCGTGGAGCGCGCCATGAACGTGGTTAATGTGAAGGAAGGATAGAAAAAAAGGCTCTTCCTATTTGATATAGGAAGGGCCTTTTTCTTTTCATAAGACACTGCTGCCAATGGCTAATAGAGCGGCAATCAGCAAAATCACATAAAAGCTGTTGTAGTCAATGTCGTCCTCCAACAGCTTTTTGTAGGGAACTTTGCCTCTGTGCCAAAGCCACCGGATACCGGCACCGGGATAAGAAAACATGAGGTCAACCAGAAGCTCAACGATAGATTCCACCAGCAAAAAAGGAGCTTTACGCCACCAGGCTACCCGGCCGTACGGCGCTGCTGGGCTGCATGAGGCTGAGCACGCCATCGGCGTTTTCGGCCATTAGCAGCATGCCCTGGCTCTGGATGCCCTTGATTTCGCGGGGGGCGAGGTTGAGCAGCACTTGCACCTGCTGGCCCACCAACGCTTCGGGCAGGAAGTGCTCGGCAATGCCCGATACAATGGTGCGGGGCTCGTCGAAACCTAAGTCCACGCTCAGCTTGAGCAGCTTTTTAGTTTTGGCGACCTTCTCGGCGGCTACAATGGTGCCGATGCGTAAGTCCATCGTCTGGAACTGCTCGAAGCTAATATCGTCCTTGGCGGGGGCCGAAACGGCGGCGGCCAGCTCGTTGGCTTTCTTCGTGTCGAGCAGCTTCTGGACCTGAGCTTCCACGGTGGCATCTTCGATTTTGGTGAATAACAGGGCGGCTTCGGCCAGCTGGTGGCCGGTGGCCAGCGCATTGGGGCGTCCGGCTGCTGTCCAAGAGCCTTTCTCGGTGTTCAGCATGCGGCCCAGGCGGGCGGCGGCTTCGGGCAGGAAGGGTTCGAGCAGCGTGACGAAGGCGGCCGTCAGTTGCAGCGAAACGTGCAGCACGGTGCCGGTGCGGGCTTCGTCGGTTTTGATGAGCTTCCAGGGCTCCTGGTCGGCCAGGTACTTGTTGCCAAGGCGCGAGAGGTTCATCAGCTCGTTCAGGGCGTCGCGGAAGCGGTAGTTTTCCAGCAGCTCGCCAATGCGGGCCGGGAACTCGCTCATTTGGCGCAGCACTTCCTTATCTTCGGTCGTGAAGCCGGCGCTGGCCGGTACCTGGCCACCGAAGAACTTGTGGGTGAGCACCACGGCCCGATTCACAAAGTTGCCCAGGTTGGCCACCAGCTCGTTGTTGTTACGGGCCTGAAAGTCTTTCCAGGTGAAGTCGTTGTCCTTGTTTTCGGGGGCATTGGCGCAGAGCACGTAGCGTAGCACATCGGCCTGGCCGGGGAAATCCTGCAGGTACTCGTGCAGCCACACAGCCCAGTTGCGGCTGGTGCTGATTTTGTCGCCTTCTAAGTTCAGGAACTCGTTAGCGGGCACATTATCGGGCAGGATATAGTCGCCGTGGGCCTTGAGCATCGTGGGGAAGATGATGCAGTGGAACACGATGTTGTCCTTACCGATGAAGTGCACGAGCTTCGTGCCGGCATCTTTCCAGTAGGTTTCCCAGGTATCGGGCAGCAGTTCTTTGGTAGCCGAAATGTAGCCGATGGGCGCATCGAACCACACGTAGAGCACCTTGCCCTCGCCGCCGGGCACCGGCACGGGCACGCCCCAGTCGAGGTCGCGCGTCACGGCGCGGGGCAGCAGGCCCTGGTCAATCCAGCTTTTGCACTGGCCGTACACGTTGGCTTTCCAGTCGTGCTTGTGGCCTTCCACAATCCACTCGCGCAGCCAAGGCTCGTACTGATCCAGGGGCAAGTACCAGTGCTTGGTTTCGCGCAACACCGGCTGGTTACCGCTCAGCATGGAGCGCGGGTTGATGAGCTCGGTAGGGCTCAGCGAGGTCCCGCACTTCTCGCACTGGTCGCCGTAGGCGTTGTCGTTGCCGCAGTTGGGGCAGGTGCCCACGATATAGCGGTCGGCCAGAAACTGGTCGGCCTGCTCATCATAGTACTGCTCGGAAACCTGCTCGATGAACTTGCCCTCGGCATGCAGCTTGCGGAAAAAGTTGCTGGCCGTTTCGGCGTGGACTTTCGAGGAAGTGCGCGAGTAGATATCGAACGATACGCCAAAGTCGCGAAATGAGTCGCCGATGAGTGCGTGATACTTATCCACGACCTGCTGCGGGGTTGTGCCTTCCTTCTGAGCCCGGATGGTGATGGGCACGCCGTGCTCATCGGAGCCGCAGATGAACTTCACGTCGCGGCCCTGGGCGCGCAGGTAGCGCGTGTAGATGTCGGCGGGCAGGTACACGCCGGCCAGGTGGCCGATGTGGACGGGGCCGTTGGCATAGGGCAGCGCGGCGGTTACAGTATAGCGTTGGGGCAGAGCAGACATATTCGGGAGCAGGAAATCAACTAAAAAAGCGGCCGGCCGGCCGCGGGAGTGCAAAGGAACGAGTAAAACCAGGAACCATGGCGGCCAGCGCCCCAGCACGAGGCATGCGTCGGCGGGCATTGGCAATAAGAAATGCGGTTAGGCAAACCGGCGGGGCAACGGGCCGTATCTATACTTATTCCTTTCTTTTTCAACATTTTCCGATCCAGTCATGAGCAAGTCCTCCAAAGAAAAGTCAGCTAAAAAAGAGAAGCCGAAAAAAGAGAAGTCGGCCAAAAAAGGCAAAACACCCAAAGCTGTTAAGGCGCCTAAAGCGTCGGATGACTCCGCTGAAAAGGCGCAAGCCAAAGCCGCTAAAGCACCGGCGAAAGAAAATAAGTCGGCTTCGAAAAGCTTAAGCGCTCAGCAGGCGAGCAAAAAAGGCAGCCAGAAAAAGGCGCTCAAGGAAGCCGCTAAGCAGCTGCAGAAAGAGTTGGACGGCCGCATCAACGAAGTAGTAAAGCGTATTCGGAAGGATACTAAAGCCAAGCTGCAGGAGGTGGTGAAAGATGCCACTCGTCGCCTTGACACCGATGTGGAACACCTTTTCGAGCAGGCGCTGCACACAATAGTACGCGGCCAGGAAACGGGAACATCCGCCGCTTCCAACAGCATCTCGGCCCTTACCGACTCAGCCGCAGCGCCTGCTACTGAAACGCCTGCCAAGGCAGCCCCAACCACCACGCGCCGCCGCACTACCAGCACAGCTGCCAACAAACCGGAGGCCAAATCGGCTACTAAACCAGCGGCTTCTAAGGCCTCGGGCACTACAGCAAGCCGCTCGCGTGCCGCCCGCAAGCCAGCAGCGGCAAGTCCTGCTACTGACTCAACAACTGAAACGGGTTCGTAAGCGTCACCAGTTGATTGCAGAATGCCCAACGGCTCGCTACTGCATTGTAGCGAGCCGTTGGGCATTCTGCAATCAACTGGTGACGCTTACGGAAGGCGCAGTGTGTCGGCCGGGGCTCCTTTCACCCGACGCAGGCGCGTTTCGGGCGTAGCCGTGTTGTTGATATCGGTGTTGAGAGTCTCAGGATTTTTCTGCGAGTTGATGCCGCTGGCCTGCTCGCCTAGCCTAACCCGGCCGGGCGTGGCATCGGGTGTGGCCCCACTGTAGCCGGCGTTGCTGTTGTAGGCGGCCTGCCGGTCAGCATCGGTCACGATTCGGCTCGGCACGCGCCGCACACTGGCTTCCTCGCTCACTGTTTCCTGCGAAGTGGTACACCCGGCGAGTAGCAGGGCAGCTGGCAGTAGAAGGCGAAACACAACGGCAGTATGCATGAGTGCAGGAAAAAGGAGCCGGCCCGGAATGGGGCGGCTCCTTTTCTAACGACTGTACGGAGGTGAAGTTGGTTTGACGAGAACCTTTTTACAGTGCGGCCCGGATTCCGTCCCACAGGGCCACCCGGGCACTCATGCAGCTCACGGCCGTTGCCTCGGCCTCGGCCCACCGTTGGGGCGAATCGTTGCATAAGTCGCGCACCATCTGCTGGGCAAGGGGTGTATGCACTTCCTCATCAAGCTGAATATGGCGGTCGAGGTAGTAGGTGAACGTGTCGAGCTGGCCGGGGAAACGCTGGCGCAAATCGTGTACGAGGTGGCGAAACATATCAGGTATCACATCTTCGCGCCCAAACGTAAAGGCGGCGGCCACCGCGTGCGGCTGTCCCGCCTCAATCAGGCGGAAAGTACCGAGTACGAACTCACGCACTGAAGCCGGCGCCTCAGCCGCGGCCAGTGCCTCGGCCACCGGCGCGCCGCCAGCCAGGGCAGCCAGCAGCCGCTCTACTGGCTTGGTATCGGCACCGCACTCGCGCATGGCCCGCAGATACAATTCAAAGTGGCTGGTAGGACGGCCTTCGGGGTCGAGGTCGGTTTCCTCTTCCAGCACGATGTCGTTGATGAGGCGGCGCGTAGCGGGGTTGCCACGCGGCACCCAGGGCAGCTCCACACAGGTCAGCTCCCGCTGCAGCGCCTTCAACAGCGACATAAAGTCCCAGACGGCAAAAACGTGGTGCTCCATAAACGTACGCAGATCGGCCAGCGAATGCAGCGACTGATACACACCATGGGCTACCAGCTGTGCCCGGGCCGGGGCCAGCGCAGCTTGCAGGTCAGAAATTGGATCGGTTTGAACTTGGACAGACATGTAACTGATGATTTGGAAATGGGCAAAAAGCGGCTTTCACTCCGAACAAGGCGGAAAACCAAGCTGGAATGGGTGTGTAAACCCATGTGATAATATCAACCCAGCCTGCTTGATTTGGTTGGACTGATAGCTTTATATCTCAGCGAAGCCCGGAACCTACTCGGCTTTCTTGAACGTCATGCCGTACGAATCCATGCAGTAGCGCAGTCCGGTAGGCTTGGGGCCGTCGTTGAAGACGTGGCCCAGGTGGCCGCCACACTTGGCGCACATCAGCCCGTCGCGGCTCATTCCGTAGCTGTTATCAACAACTATTTTCAGGCTGCTGTTGGCCGCGGGAGCCCAGAAACTAGGCCAGCCGGTACCCGACTCAAACTTGGTTTCCGACGAGAACAGCAGGTTACCGTCGGCGGCACAATAGTAGTTGCCCTTTTCATGGTTGTCCCAGAACGGATTGGCAAAAGGCTTCTCGGTGCCATGCTCGCGCAGGATAAAATATTGCTCAGCCGTGAGCTGCTTTTTCCACTCGGCATCCGTTTTCTGAACCGGGAATTCGCCGGGCTTGCCTGTGGCGGGCTGAGGCTTTGGGTACTCCTTACCCGCGGGTGCTGCGGCCGTGGTTGGACGGGCCGAATCGGCGGCATCCATCTTACTGTCGCGGGAGGTGGCCTGCGAGCAGGCAGTGTTGAAAGTGGCGGCCGAAAGCAGCAGCACTAGCAAAGAGAAACGCATGGGGAAGATTTTTTTTCTGTGGAGGTAAATCGGCGATGATAGCCGACACTTGCACAACATACGCAGGCCGCGTACGGTTCGGTTCGGGCCTGAAGCTGCCTGAAGGCCTATTCATGCGACTAGCAGCGGCTCAATGGGTTGACCGCCAGCGCCGGCTTATTTTTCTCGCTTCCGCTCGATTAGCGGGCCGGCTGAATTTACGCTCATTGTTTCGTACATTTGCACCCGCAAAAACCCCTGTATGCAGAACATTCGGAATATCGCCATCATCGCCCACGTTGACCACGGCAAGACGACGCTCGTGGACAAGATTATCCACGCCTCAAAGTTGTTCGACGAACACCAGCAGTTCGACGACCTCATTCTCGATAACAACGACCTGGAGCGTGAGCGGGGCATTACTATCGTCTCGAAAAACGTATCGGTTCGGTACAAAGACGTTAAGATCAACATCATCGACACCCCTGGTCACGCCGACTTCGGCGGCGAGGTGGAGCGCGTACTGAAGATGGCCGACGGCGTACTGCTACTCGTCGATGCTTTCGAAGGTGCCATGCCCCAGACCCGCTTCGTGCTGGGCAAAGCCATCGACCTGGGCCTGAAGCCCATCGTGGTTGTCAATAAAGTAGACAAGGAAAACTGCCGGCCCGATGAGGTGCACGAGCAGGTTTTCGACCTCATGTTCAACCTCGGCGCAAGCGAAGACCAGCTGGACTTCGTGACGCTGTACGGCTCTTCGAAGCAGGGCTGGATGAGCACCGACTGGAAAGAAAAAACCGACAGCATCATCCCGCTGCTCGACGCCGTTGTGGCTTCCATTCCGCCCGCTCCTACCCTGGAGGGCACGCCCCAGATGCAGATTACCTCGCTCGACTACTCGTCGTTCGTGGGCCGCATCGGCATCGGCCGCGTACACCGCGGTACGCTGAAGGAAGGCGCCAACATGAGCCTCGTGAAGCGTGACGGCACGATCAAGAAAGTTAAAATCAAAGAGCTGCAGGTGTTCGAAGGCTTGGGCCGCACCAAGGTTTCGGAAGTTAGCTCGGGCGAAATCTGCGCCGTAACGGGCATCGAAGGCTTCGACATCGGCGATACGCTGGCCGACGCCGAAAACCCCGAGGGCCTGTCGGTTATCAGCATCGACGAGCCAACGATGAACATGCTGTTCACCATCAACAACTCGCCCTTCTTTGGTAAGGAAGGCAAGTTTGTGACCTCGCGCCACCTGCGCGACCGTCTGTTCAAAGAAACCGAGAAAAACCTGGCCCTGCGCGTGAAGGAAACCGACCGTGAGGACAGCTTCCTGGTGTACGGCCGCGGTATTCTTCACTTGTCAGTACTCATCGAAACGATGCGTCGCGAAGGTTTCGAGCTGCAGGTAGGTCAGCCTCAGGTATTGTTCCAGGAAGACGAGAAAGGCAACCGTTTGGAGCCAATTGAGCACTTGGTAGTTGACGTACCCGAGACGACGGCCGGCAAGGTAATCGAACTGGTAACGATGCGTAAGGGTGAGCTGACCATCATGGAGCCTAAGGGCGACCTGCAGCACCTGGAGTTCAACATCCCGGCCCGTGGCCTGATCGGTCTGCGTAACAACGTATTGACGGCTACCGCTGGTGAGGCCATCATGAACCACCGCTTCTCGGCCTACGAGCCGCATAAGGGCGTGATTCCGGGCCGTATCGCTGGTTCGCTGATTTCGATGGACACTGGTATGGGCACGGCCTACACCATCGATAAGATGCAGGACCGTGGTGAGTTCTTCGTTGATCCGGGAGAAGAAGTGTACGCCGGCCAGGTTATCGGCGAGCACACCCGCCCGAACGATTTGACCATCAACATTCAGAAGGGCAAAAAGCTCACGAACATGCGTGCGTCGGGTACCGATGACAACGCCAAGATTGTTCCGAAGCGTCAGTTCTCGCTGGAAGAAGCTATGGAATACATCCAGAAGGATGAGTACTTGGAGGTAACGCCCAAGTCGATCCGGATGCGTAAAATCCTGCTCGACGAGAACGAGCGCCTCCGCTTCGCCAAGAAAGTCGACTAATTGCTAGTCAGCTACTTAAAAAAGGGGGTGCAGCCGATGGCTGCACCCCCTTTTTGTGTCTGCCTGAACTTACATACTTTTAAGCATAACAGCTGGCTTTTCAACTACCTCTACCCACCAACATGCATCCTGAACTCCTGCCTTTTATAAACATATTTACCCTGGGCGACAAAGCGGCAACCCAACGGCTGGCAGCCCGGCTGGACTTGGTGCTGACCGATGCAGCGGGCTATGCGGGGCAGTTTGCGGAGGAACTGGCCGAACGCGGTATTGAGAGCGAAATAGCATCTCAAGAGCTGCGCGACATTGCCCTGATTGATGCGCTGCTGGCCGAGGATTTGGCGGTCGAGTGCGATTGGAAAGAAACTGCCGGTGAAATAATCGATAACCTAAACCATGTGCTGAGCCAGCAAGAGCGTGCACTAGTGCTGGAAGCGCAGCATGTAGGGGCCGAAGAAGAACTTGGTCCGGAGCAGTTGGACCTTGTGCAGGATACACTGGAGCCACTCGAATTAGCCTTGGTGATGTTCGACCTCGATGGCGACTCGTATCCGCTGAGCGTAGTAGCGCAGGAGCAGGCCGAAGACTTGGCGGCAAAGGCGCAGCTGCTGGGTTTCAAGCTGCACCAGTGGTAAACCCGCCGCCACGATAAGCCAGCGTTGTGCTTACCGGCTGCCCCATGCGCTAGGTTACCGCTTGCGCAGCAGCCACACGTCCTGGCTGGCGGCGTCGCCCTGCCGCTCGCCCGGAATATGCTCCAGGATTTCGCACTGCTGCCCGAATAGTGCCTGCAAATACGCCGGAGGCTGGAAAGCGGCAAACACCCGATGCCCTTCGTCCACGTTGCTGCGAATCACGAGTTGGTCTGCATCGAAGATAGCGCGCTCGGGCTCGGTGAGGATGGCACGGAAGGCCGCGCCGTGGGTGGTGAACAGCAGCACCCCGCCGGAGCGGGTTACGCGCAGCAGCTCGTCGTACCAACGCTGGTGGCCGGCAGCAGAAAGGTGGGTGAAGATGGAAATGCCGTACACCGCATCAAACGTGGCCGCCGCAGCTTGCAAGGGCGGGTTGAGGCCGTTGAGCAGAAACTCGATGCCGGGCAGCTGCTGGCGGCACCACTCGATGGAGCGGGCATTGTAGTCGGTGCCGGTATAGCGGCAGCCCTGGCCTACTACCGCGGGCAAATGGCGGATAACCCGGGCCGGGCCGCAGCCCCAGTCGAGGATGTGCTGATTCTGCAGGTCGAGGTACCGGGCCAGATGGTCGCGCACCCACTCGGCGGTTTCCCGGCCACCCGCATAGTATTTGCGGTAGTTGAGCTGAAACGACTCGTACATCAGGTAATCCGGCGGCAGGGCCACGGCCGGGTGGGCGGCGCGGAACGCCTGGTTGGGCCGGCGGTTGCGGTAGCGCAGCAGCCCGTAGCGGAGCCGGTCGGCGGCGTGCATCAGGCCCGCGCGGCGGAGCAGAGTAGTGAGTAACGCTTTGTTCATTGCCGCAATATCCCACTTTAGCGGCAACGGGGCCAACTATCTTCTCCAGCTGCGGTAAGATCCAATCTACGCCATATGCCAGTTGTTGTTCGACGGGCGGGCAAACCGGGCAGTTTACTTGTTGTAGTACCCCGGTCCCGCAACGGCCAACGGGCCTGTACCCCTGTTATCCATGGCATTTACTTCCGTATCTCCTCGCAACCGCCGCCTGCCGCTGATGCGGCAGCGCTGGAGCAACCTGCTGTTTGCGCATTGGCCGGTGGCGCCCGAAATTCTGCGGCCTTACCTGCCGGACCGGCTGGAGCTGGATTTATTCGAGGGTCAAGCCTGGCTGGGCGTGGTGCCCTTCACGATGAGCCACATCCGCCCGTTGGGGTTACCGGCGGTGCCGGGCCTGAGTGCGTTGCACGAGTTGAACGTGCGCACCTATGCCCGCCTCGACGGGGTCCCGGGCGTGTGGTTCATTTCGCTCGATGCCACCCAGCCGCTGGGGGTATGGGCGGCCCGCACACTGTTCCACCTGCCCTACCTGCACGCCCGCATGACCCTCAGTAAAACCAACGGCCAGCTACGGGCCGTCGCCGAGCGCACGCACCGGGGAGCCGCCGCCGCCACTTTCGCCGCCACCTGGACACCGGGAGCGGCCCTGCCCGTAGCCCGGCCGGGTACGTTGGCCCATTTTCTTACGGAACGCTACCAGTTGTACACGGCCGGCCCTGATGTGCGAGCCGGCCACCACGGGCCGCATCTGTGGCGCGGGCAGCTCTGGCACGAACCCTGGCAGCTACACGAGGCCACGTTGCAGGAGTGGAACTCGACGCTGCTCGAAAGCCACGGCTTCCCTACACCGGTGGGCCCGCCCCTGCTCTACGCCGCCGAGCCGCTCGATGTGACCGTACAGAGCCTGCAGCGCGTGTAACCCGGGCTGGCTAATGGCGCACCTGAAACTGCGCGTAGCCCTGGACCTCACCGGCTGTTACCTCCACCTTGTCCACGCGGGCGGCAGGCGCACCACCCTGTCGGCACCAGCATTCCAGCGCGTCCAGCGCCTCAGCCGGACCTTCGGCCTCAATGCTGACGGTGCCGTCGGGGTTGTTGCGGGCGTAGCCGGTGAGGCCCAGGCGGCGGGCCTGCTGCTGGGTGCTTTGGCGGAAGAATACACCCTGCACGTGGCCATGCACGAGGAAATTGCGGTGTTCGACGGTCATATTTTCTTGAGTGAAAAGATAGGAAGCCGAAAACACGCCAGCGGCCTAGCTGACGGCACCAAACGCCGTGTTGGGCCACAAGGCTCTCATTGGGCGTGAAATATCGGAGAGGTACTACTGGTGCCTAAGTCGCTTACAACATTATGGTCGCCCACGGCCGGATGATTTGGCGGGCGGCACATCCAGCCGTGGGCGACTACATCCGCTGGCGCACGGCTTCAAACGTGAGAATGGCCGTGGCGGTGCTCACGTTGAGCGAATCGATGTAGCCCTGCATCGGGATGATGATGGTTTGGTCGCAGGCCTGCATGAGCTCGGGGGTGAGTCCATCGGCTTCGGTGCCCATCACCAGGGCCGTGGGGCCCCGGAAGTCGCAGGTGGTGTAAGGCACGGCCCGCTCGGTGAGGGCAGCGGCGTAGGTATGGATACCGTGGGCGGCGCACCAGGCCAGCAGCTCGGGGCGCGAAGTGGCCACGGTGGGAACCGTGAACGAGCAGCCGATGCTGCTGCGGATGGCGTTGGGGTTGAACAGGTCGGTGCGCGGGTCGCAGACGATGACGGCCGTGGCCCGGGCGGCGTCGGCGGTGCGCAGGATGGCCCCCAGGTTGCCGGGTTTTTCTACGGCTTCGAGTACCAGCAGCAGTGGGTTTTGGGGCAGCACGAGGCTTTCGAGGGTGTGGTGGGGCGGGCGGGCCAGGGCCAGCACTCCGTCGGAGCCTTCGCGGTAGGCCACTTTCCCAAACACAGCCTTCGACACGGACACCCACTCGGTATCGGAGCCGGCAAACAGGGCCTGTAGTTCGGCTTCGTGAGCCGGGCCGGCCAGTTCGGCGCACACAAACACGGTGGGCACCTGCACGCCATTGGCCCGGGCAATGGTCAGCTCGCGCAGCCCCTCGATGATGGTGAGGCCCTGACTGCGGCGCTCAGCTGATTTTTGCTGGAGTCGCAGCAGGTTTTTGATGCGCGGGTTTTGGGGCGAAGTAATGGCGTCGGAAGCAAACATAAGCAGGCAAAGCAGCCGGCAGAACGCGCCGGGCGGGGCCAAAGATAGGCACACCGCCCGTCGGGGCCGCCCAAGCCACGCAACGGGCTCCGCACAGCGGGCAACCCGGCATGAATATAGCAGGTAGCTGCCTGCAGGGCCGATGCTTGACAGGTGGCTCTGTTGGGAGGATAGTACGAGGCACTATCCGTATTTTCGGGCTTTCTACGTTATTTGCTCTTATGCTGCTTCGATTTCTCCCTTTGTTGGCGCTAAGCGCCTTTGTACAACCTGCGCTGGCCCAGCAAACGCCCCGCGAGTTGAACACAACACCCGCTCCTACCCCACCCGATACCACCCGCCCCGCAGCCCCGCCAGTACTGGCCCCGGCCCCCATTGCGCCGGCCCCCGACCCACGCCAGGCTCCGCTGCCGCCCGCCAACACCACCAGCTATAGCGTAGGGCTGAAATCGGGACAGGTGCTGCGCGGCTACGACGTGGAAGTTCGCAGTCCGGTGTTCGGGCGCACTTTTCTGCTGGTTGATGGTCAGCAGAAGCTCGACCTGAACGATGTGCGCTACTACGAAGACCAGAGCGGGTTTTACGTGCGCACCACCCTGCCCGGCCGTAGCAAGCGCGAAAGCACTCTGCGCCGCGACCGGGTGGGCCGCATCAGCCTGTATTCCATCACGCAACAGCAGTACAGCAACAACGGCATCGGCCCCGGCGGCTACAGCCCTTACGGGTACAACCCTTACGGCGGCTTAGGTGGTTTTGGCGGTTACCGCACGGTGCGCAACGAGTATTTCAGCAAAGACAACGGCCCGATTGAGGACCTGAGCATCCGCAACCTGCAGCTGGCTACCACCGACAACGCCGGTGCCCAGCAACTGCTGGCCAGTGCCCGCCGCTACCAAACTTTCACAACGCTTAGCTACGTGGGCGCGGGCGGCCTGCTACTGGCGGGCGTACTCTCGAGCTTGGGCGGCAGCAACGGCTTCTCGGTGTCGCCGCTGATGTATGCGGCCATTCCGCTGGCCATTGTGCCGCTGGCTATCGGGGGCAAGTCGCAGAACAACGTTAAGCAGGCCGTGCTTTTGTACAATACCGGCCGGTAGAGACTTGGGAATGAACGTCATGCTGAGCGAAGCGGAGCGTAGTCGAAGCATCTCTCCCGCAGCGGTAAACCCTGCATTAGGATTAGGATTGCAGTAGAGATACTTCGACTACGCTCCGCTTCGCTCAGCATAGCAACTACCAACTCATCACTAGTAACTACCAACACAAGCCTACGTAGGAGAGCGGGTGAAAATATCCCCTGCTTCTGCTACTGATTCTGCGCGGGCCGAACGCCAGGAACTGGCCTTATGGGCCCACGCGAAACTTTGCACCGAATACAGCTGTCCGGTAGCATTTTTTGCCACCAAAGACCCACTCAGCGAGCTTATCAGTTCGCTGCTCTCCCACCGCACCCGCAACCAGGATTCGCACCGGGCCTACCAGCAGTTACGGGCCCGCTTTCCGAGCTGGGATGAGGTGCGCGATGCACCCACGGCCGAAGTCGAAGCCGCCATTAGCCCCTGCACCTGGCCCGAGCAGAAGGCCCCGCGGCTCCAGCAGATTCTGCGCGAAGTGGGCCAGCGTTGCGCCGGCGGCCCTTGCGACCTGGCGTTTCTGGCCGATTTGCCTATTCCGGAAGCGCGGGCCTGGCTGGAGAAGCTGCCCGGCGTGGGCCCCAAAACCAGCGCCGCCGTGTTGCTGTTCAGCACCTTGCGCCGCCCCGCCATGCCCGTTGATAGCCACCACCACCGCGTGGCCCAGCGCCTGGGCCTTATCGGTCCTAAAGTGGGCGAGGCAGCGGCCCACAAGCAACTGGCGGCCCTGCTGCCCTCCGACTGGGACGCCCAGCAGGTGTACGACCACCACGAGGTGTTCATGTTTCATGGCCAGAAATGCTGCTACTTTCACACGCCCGCCTGCGGTCGTTGCACACTACTGGAGCGCTGCCCCTTCGGTCAGGCGCGGGTTCCAGGGGGAAAGCGTGAAGGGGATATTGAGCAGCCAGCCACCTAGCAAAAGCAGGCCGCTTTGATGCATATTGCTTCCTCGTTCTCCCTTCTCCCTATCACCATTCACTCCCTCACTCCTCTCTATGAACCAGACATATGGCTTACCCGCATTGGCTTCCATCTTTGTACCCGGCCTGGGCCAACTCATCAAGGGACAGTTTCTAAAGGCCTTTCTGATTTGGGCTGTTGGCGGCACCATTGGCTTTCTGCTGTCCTGGACGCTCATCGTGCCCTTCCTCATCTGGGCCTGGAACGTGTACGACGCTTACAACTCGCCTGCCTGAGTCTTGCCCATTCTGTATCTGAAAGCCAAGCCTAACGCCCGCCATAACCAGTTGGCAGTTGC
Source organism: Hymenobacter terrestris (assembly GCF_013377905.1). Taxonomy (GTDB): domain Bacteria; phylum Bacteroidota; class Bacteroidia; order Cytophagales; family Hymenobacteraceae; genus Hymenobacter; species Hymenobacter terrestris. The sequence goes on along the minus strand of NZ_JABKAV010000014.1, from coordinate 37,734 downwards.
TCTCGACGGCACCGTTACGGTACGGCTGCACGCCCCGGCCCAGGATGGCAAAGCCAATGCTTGCCTGCTGGCTTATCTGGCGGAAGTGTTCGGCGTAAGCAAATCCAGCCTTACGCTGCTCAGCGGCCACACTGCGCCCTTCAAGAAGGTGGAAATCGGGGGCCTTTCGGAGGCAATTTTTCAGGCTGTATTAGCGAAGTGCAGCAGTCGGCAATTGCCGTAGCTCAAGCTGGGCTTCGATAATTGCTGACTGCTGCACTGTTTGCTTGCTGGCCTTCTATAATCGGCGGCACAGCACGGCGATAGGTGCGCTCAAACTCCTCGTCGGTGTGGTAGGTTGATTCTTCATGCTGGCTTAGGTCGAGGCCCAGTTCTTCCTCGGGCAGTTGCACGCGCAGGCCCACGAGCCGGTCGGTGAGCTTGAGTAGGAGCCAGGAGCCGCCGAAGGAGTAGCCTACCACGATGCCCAGCCCCAGCACGTGGTAGCCGAACGTAGTGACCGAACCGTAAATGAGGCCCACTTTGTCGGCGAAGATGCCCGTGAGCAACATGCCCACGATGCCGCCCAGGCCGTGGCAGGGAAATACGTCGAGCGTATCGTCGATGGTAGTGCGGGCATTTTTCCAGTGCACGGCGGCGTGGCTGATGAGGGCAGCCAGGACCCCGAACAGGATGCTCTGGCCGTAATCGACGTAGCCGGCGGCGGGCGTGATGGCCACCAGGCCCACCACGGCCCCGGTGCAGGCCCCCACAGCGGTAGGCTTGCCCCCACGCACCACTTCCACCAGCACCCAGGCCAGCAGGGCAGCGGCCGAGGCCAAGTTGGTGTTCACAAACGAAAGGGCCGCCAGCTCGTTGGCTCCCAGCGCCGAGCCGGCATTGAACCCGAACCAGCCAAACCACAGCAAACCCGTGCCCAGCAGCACGTAGGGCACGTTGGGCGTCGAAAAGGAGGAGGTTCGGAGGCTGGCCGAGCGTTGCCCAAGTACCAGCGCCCCGGCCAGCGCCGCCACACCGGCCGAAATATGCACCACCGTACCACCCGCGAAATCCAGTACACCCCACTGCCGCAAAAAGCCCTCCGGGTGCCAGGTCCAGTGTGCCAGCGGGCAATATATTAGCAAGCTGAACAGCACCATAAAGGCTAAGTAGCCCTTAAAGCGCACCCGCTCGGCAAACGAGCCGGTTATGAGGGCCGGCGTAATGATGGCGAACTTAAGCTGAAAGGCGAAGAAGAGCACGAATGGAATGCCAGCCGCAAAGACCGGGTTGGGGGCCGTGCCCACGTCGCGCAGCAGGGCAAACGTGAGCGGGTTACCAATCAGCCCGTGCCAGGAGTTGCCATAACACAGAGAGAAGCCCACGAAATAGAACAGCACCGACACCACGCCCAGCGCCACAAAACTCTGGAGCATGGTACTGATGACGTTTTTGGGGCGCACCATGCCGCCGTAAAAGAACGACAGTCCCGGCGTCATCAGCAGCACCAGGGCCGAGGCCGTGAGCATCCAGGCAACATCGGCCCCGTTGAGCGAGCCGGGGGCCGCGGCCGGGTGCGGCACCCGCACGAAAGCAGCAATGAAGGCCAGTGCCACCAGCACCAGCAACAATAGCAAGGTGCGGCTCGACCGGAAGGAAGCAGCATGAGTGTTCATAACAAGTATTTCAGTGAAGCCCCCTCTTTTACAAGGTATATTTACTAAAATATTCTTATTTTATCAGAATACCCCCTTTCAAAAAATGCACATTCAGCACTAAAACTATATCAACCCGTACTTATACACTTCATTTCAAAGGGCATGCTATATCCGCTACTGATGAAGTAGACCAAAAAGGGCAGAATTATCCTGGACAACAGTCCGGCAACAGCGAGACTTTGCCGGTCAGTGACCAGCACAGCTAACCGGTGGAAGTATGGACAAAAGGACTTTGGCAGTGCGGACGAGAGAACTATTGCTGCACAACGCAGGGAAAACGCGTAGTCAGAGTATGCAAATGCCTTAATTAGTGGTAGCAAGTAGCCCGGTGCATAAGAAAGCCTGCCTGTCTCGTAACGAGACAGGCAGGCTTTCTTATGCACCGGGCTACTCCATCCTACTTTTCCCAGCGACCCTCCACGTTGTCCATATACTTCTGAGCCGAGCCGGTATTGAGCAGCAGGATTTGCTCGCCGGGGGCAATCCAGCCGGAGGCCAGCAGCTTGCGGGCAGCCATCCAAACAGCCCCTCCTTCGGGAGCCACGAACATACCTTCGTGGCGGGCCAACTCGCGCATTCCTTCCATCATTTCCTCGTCGGTGATGCTCAGGGCCGTGCCATTGGATTCGGCCAGCACGCGCAGCATCATCTGCTCACCCATCGGGTGAGGCACTGCCAGGCCATTGGCAATGGAAGGGCGGCCAACGTAGGCGTGGCAATTGGCCTGTTTGCCCGTATAGGTGGCTACCAATGGCTGGCAGGCATCGGCCTGCACGGCTACCATGCGGGGCAGTTTGGCATCGGGCGCCAGCCAGCCCAGCTGCTGCATTTCCCGGAAGGCCTTCCAGATACCGATGAGGCCGGTACCGCCGCCCGCCGGGTAAAGCAGCACGTCGGGCAGCTGCCAGTTAAGCTGCTCGGCCAACTCGTAGCCCATCGTTTTCTTGCCTTCAAGACGATACGGCTCTTTCAGGGTCGACACGTCAAGCAGCTGTTTGTCCGCGTTGTGCTGGCGCACCCAGGCGGCACAGTCGTTGATGAGGCCGTCGATGAGCTGCACTTCGGCTCCGTACCAATAGCACTCCTCCTTAAATGCCTTGGGCGTGTGGCGCGGCATAGCTACCACGGCCCGCAGGCCAGCCCGGGCGCAGTACGCGGCCAAAGCCACACCCGCGTTGCCGGCCGTTGGAATAATACAGCCAGTAGCACCCAATTCCTTGGCTTTGGAAACCGCCATGCTCAGGCCCCGGGCCTTAAACGAGCCGGTGGGGTTCTGGCCTTCGTCTTTAAGCAGCAGACTGGCCAGCTCGTAACGGCCGCCGAGGGTGGGCAGGTGCAGCAGCGGCGTCAGGCCTTCGCCCAGGCTCACCTTGTTCTTGTCGTCGAGCAGCGGCAGCAGCGCCCGGTAGCGCCACATAGACGGATCGGCCTGGTTGATGCCAGCGGCCGGGCTAAGCTGCGGCGACAGGTGGTAGGTAGCTACCAGCGGCATCTGGTGGCACTCCGACACGAGCTGTAGCTGGTGGGCGGAATGCGGCTGGCCGCAGACGGAGCATTCAAGCTCGTGCAGACAGCTAAGGGATTCGGTAGTAGAGTTCATAAGCAGAGAGTAGAACGCAAAATTCCCTGCACTATATGCCGAAAACAAATGGCTACTTGGAATAGGCTATGCCATTTGGGAATAATGATTAGAACCGTGTCAGGCTGAGCGCAGCTAAAGGCGAAGCCGAAGCATCTCTACCGCAGTGCTATTCCTGTTATCAAGGTTACTATTGTAGTATAGATATTTCGCCTCCGGCTACACTCAGCCTGACACTGCTCTTTTTGCTTCGTTTACTCGGCTTCTAGGCCCCAACACCTCCATAATACCGCCGTGCAAACTGCACAAAGGCTTTGTAGGGCAGGTTGTTTTCGGTGCCTTTGCGCTGCACAAACTCGAAGTGCCGTACCAGGTTCAGATCCAGAATAGGCACCTCAACCAGCTCGCCGGCAGCCAGCTCCTTCGTTACGGCCTGGCGGGGCAGAAAGGCCAGACAAGTATCCACGCGGACGAAGTTCTTGAGGGCCTCGGTGCCGCCCAAACGCACTTTTACCGGCAAGTCGGCGAGGCGGATGCCCTTGGCGGCCAGGGCTTCTTCGAGTACGGCCAGCGTGCCCGAACCGGTTTCGCGCAGGGCCACGGGCGTACGAAGCAGATCGGCGGCCAGTAAGGGTTGGCGTAGCAGGGGGTTGCGGCCCGAACACACGGCCACCACCTCGTCGGTGAGCAGAGGCGTGTAGGTGACGTGGCTAACCCGGTGAATGCCCTCGATAATGCCCAGGTCGATTTCGTGGTCGAGCAGGGCTTTAAGGATGTTTTCGGAGTTGCGGTTTTTGAGTGTGAGCCGGGTGTTGGGGAACTGGCTCAGATAGGCCGAAAGCACCGGCGGAATCACGTAAAGCGAAATGGTGGTACTAGCCCCAATCACCATGTCGAGCGGAGGCGAAAACGCCGGGCTGAGGGCCGCGAATTCGAGATGCAGCTCGTGCTGCAGCTGGCGGGCCAGCAGCAATTTCTGGTACAGCAGCTCGCCGGCCGGCGTGAGCTGCACACTGTTGCCCAGCCGCTCGAACAGGCCCGTTTTGTAGTGCTCCTCCAGCGCCCGCACCCGCTTACTCACCGCCGATTGGCTCAGAAACATCGTCTGCCCCGCTTTGGTAAAGCTGAGCTGGCGGGCAACTTCGAGGAAAACTTCGTGGGCTTGAGAGAGCATGGCGGCGACAAATTACGGCGGTTTCGCGGGTAGGCAGCACCCAGCCGTTGCCGCTGCCCGGATTTCTACTTACCTTCTGCTTCCCAAACACTTCCGCTTATGCGCCCCACCGACCTCCGCTACCTGAGTGCCTACCTCGTGCCGGCCTCCGTGGCCGTGGGCCTGGTCTGGCGGGGGCCCTGGGCCTGGCTCACACCGCTGTTCGTATTCGGGCTGGTGCCGTTGCTGGAGCTGGCGTGGCCGCCGCGTAACGTCGTCAGCAACGCGCCGGCTACGGCCGGGGCCCCGCACCACCCGTTTTTCGATTGGCTGCTGTACCTGTGCGTGCCGCTGCACGTGGGCCTGCTGGTCTGGTATCTGGCGGTGCTGACGCGGGTGCCACTCATGGGCGCGGAAACGGCGGGACTGGTGCTGAGTATGGGCATTTGTGGCGGCTCGCTGGGCATTAACGTGGCCCACGAACTGGGGCACCGCAGCCGCGGCTACGAGCAGCGGCTGGCGCAGGTGTTGCTGGGCAGCGCGCTGTATCTGCACTTTTTCATTGAGCACAACCGGGGCCACCATCGCCACGTGGCCACGCCCCTCGACCCCGCCACTTCGCGCTTCAACGAGCCGTTCTGGCGGTTTTTGCCGCGGGCTTTGGGCGGGGAGTTGCGCTCGGCCTGGCACCTGGAGGCAGAGCGGCTGCGACGACTAGAAGTGCCGGCCTGGAGCGGGCAGAACCAGCTGTTGCGGTTTATGGCGGTGCAGCTGGCAGCGGTAGTGGGCGTAGGTCTGGTTTTCGGTGGGTTGGGGCTGCTGGCCTGGGCGGGTGCGGCGCTGGTGGGCGCGGTGCTGTTTCAGCTGGTGAACTACGTGGAACACTACGGACTGCTGCGCCACCGCACAACCGGCGGGGTATACGAGCGGGTGCAGCCCCATCACTCCTGGAACTCGGAGCACGCCGTGGGCCGCATCCTGCTCTACGAGCTCACCCGCCACTCCGACCACCACTACCTGGCCTCGCGGCCCTACCAAACGCTGCGCCATCAGCCGGCCTCGCCCCAAATGCCCACCGGCTACCCGGGCATGATGCTGCTGGCCGCCGTGCCGCCGCTCTGGTTTAAGGTGATGAACCGGCGAGTACCGGCTGTTCAACAATAGTATCTGCGCAGGTAAGCGGAAGAATGCGCAGAGCCTTGCTGGCCTGTTGGCAGCCACGGGTGGCAGGAAGTCGCAGGTTAACAAATTGGGCATTTGCTGCACTAAAGGCATTTTCGGGGTACCTTTACCAGGTGTTTCACCGAACGCAAGCAGCTCAATCTGAGCCGCTTGTTTTGTCTGCCTTTTAAAGTTTCTTTCTATGATGAAACGTTTTCTCCTGCTAAGCTGGGCCAGTTTACTAACCATGGCCTCGTTGGAAGTCCGGGCTCAGGTTACGCTCTCGAACAGCCCCTACGTCGAAACCTTCGACGGGCTGGCTGGCGGCCTGCCCGCCGGCTTCAGCATCTACACCAATGCCGGCCCCAACCAAGTTGGCACCGCGGCCACGCTCACCACGGCCCCCACCACCTGGGGCAACAGTAGCGGCGCATTCAAGAACTTCGCCTCGGCTACCGGCCTCAAAAGCACCGCCTCGTCGGCCGCCCAGGCTGCCAGTCTCAACCGAGCACTGGGCCTGCGCCAGACCGGCAGCTTCGGCGACGGTACCAGCACGACCACCGGGCCCGGGCCGGCGTTTGTGTTTCAGGTGACAAACACGCTGGGCAAAACCGATTTCGAGCTAAATTTCCGGCTACAGTCGCTCGATAGCACGATTGGGCGCACCGCTACCTGGCAGGTAGAGTATGGCTTTGGAGCTACGCCCACAGCCTTTACGGCAGTGGGCACTACGGCCACCACCGGCCCGTTCTTTGCCAACTCTGCCCTTAAAGTCGGCTTCGGCGGGGCACTCGACAACAAGACCGGCCCGATCTGGATTCGGATTGTGGCCCCTACTCCTACCACGGGCCCGGGCAGCCGGCCCAGCTCGGCCATCGATGATTTTGCCCTGAGCTGGAACGCCAACCCCAACGCGCCGGTACTGGCCGTGGCGCCGGCCGCGCTCGACTTTGGCAAGCAAACCATCAATGCACCTTCCGAGCCGCGCACTTTTACCCTGACGGGCACCCGGCTTACAGCCGATGCCCGCGTGCGCACAGCGGCTCCGTTTGCCGTTTCCAAAGATGGGGTAGCCTTCGACAGCGTGGCCGTGTACTCGGTAGCCGAGCTGGCCCAGCCCCGGCTGGTATATGTGCGCTTTACGCCCACCACTTTAGGCCAGGCCAGCGGCGCGGTAAGCGGTACGGCCACCGTGAGCAGCGCCGGTGCCAGCAGCCGCGCCGTAGTTTTGCGCGGAGCCGGCAACGACCCCTCCCAGACCGTATTCGATTTTAATGACTGCAACGCAACGGCGCTGGCCGATGGCTGGATACAGTTCAGCGTAACCGGCAGTGCCCAAGCCTGGGCCTGCACCAGCTTCGGCCGCAACCCCACCGACCCCACCGACTCGGCGCCCAACCCCAGCGCCGTGCAGATGAACGGCTTTGCCAACGGCGGCAACGTGGCCAACGAAGACTGGCTGATTTCGCCCGCCCTCAACCTGACCAGCACCAGCTTCCCGCTGCTGTCTTACTGGACCCGTACGGCCTTCAATGGCCCAGGTCTGCGCCTGTTGGTTTCCACTACCTACTCCGGTACCGGCAACCCCAACGCCAGCGGCGTAACCTGGACCGATTTGAGCGCCAACTTCCCCGCCCAGAACTCAAATGTGTGGCAAAACAATAGCCTCGACCTGAGCGGCTACAAGCGGACCGGCGTGTACGTGGCCTTTGTGTACACCTCTACCACCAACGGAGCTGCCCGCTGGACTGTTGATGATGTGGTGTTGACCAATTCGGCCACGCCCTCGGCGCCCACTGTGCGCCTGAGCACCCAGAACCTGGCTTTCGGTTACCAGCCGGTGAACACGCCAGCGTACCGGAACATCGTGCTGACGACAACCAACCTGACCGGGCCGCTGACTATCACATCGCCCGACGCTGCCTTTCAGCTCTCGAAAGACAGCCTGGTGTTCAGCCCCAGCCTGACTTACACTCAGGCGGAAGCCAGCAACCGGCAGCTACCCGTACGGGTGCGTTTTCTACCCACGCAGGCCTCTGCCGATTATGCCGCTACGCTGAGCGTGACCACGGCCAACGTGCCGACGCTGACCCCGAGCCTGCGCGGCAACACCTACGACGCGACGAAAACCCTGGAGGTGGTAAACTGGAATGTGGAGTGGTTTGGCTCGACAGTTGCCGGCCAAGGACCGACCGATGTGGATCTGCAGCAAACCAATGCTACCGCCATGCTGAGGGCCCTTGCCGCCGATGTGTATGCGCTGCAGGAAGTGGTGGACACGGTGCGCCTGCGTAACCTGGTAGTCGCCCTTTCAGCGCAATCGGGCGTACAGTACGCCTACAAAACCGCCGATTTTGGCTCGCGTGCCGACGATGCCGCCGACTCCGATTATGCCTCTACGCAGAAGCTGAGCTTTATTTACCGCCCGGATGTGGTGCGGCCCGTGAAATTTGAAGGGCTGCTACGCTGCCCGGAGTCGCAGAACTGTCCCGCCTTCAATGCCTGGTCGTCGGGCCGCTTTCCCTACCTGATGGCCGCCGACGTAACGCTCGATGGCCGGACACAGCGCGTCAACTTCGTGAACATTCATGCCAAGGCGAATATATCGGCTACTTCGGCCAACGATTACGCCCGTCGCAAAGCGGGGGTTGAGCAGCTGAAAACCCTGCTCGACACCAGCTACCCCGGTTCCAACACATTGGTACTCGGCGACTTCAACGACGTGCTCGAAGGCACTATTGCCACGGGCGTTACGCCGGCCGTATCGTCGTACAACGTCTTCGTAGCCGACCCCAACTATGTGGCTCTCACCCTGCCACTGGCCCGGGCCGGTGCCCAGAGCACGGTGGGCTTCGGAACGGTGATTGACAACGTGCTAGCCAGCAAGCCGATGGCCACCTACTACATCAACGGCTCGGCGGCCATTCGCACCGATCTGGCCGCGGGCATTGCCAACTACGCCAGCACCACCACCGACCACTACCCGGTGTTCACGCGCTTCTCGCTGACCCAGACGCCGCTGGCCACCACCCGCGCCACGGCCACTGCCCCGCTGAACCTGTACCCGAACCCGGCCACCAGCAGCCTCCGGTTTGAGGTGCCGGAAACCGGCTCCGGCCTGCGCCTGAACGTGTACACCATCACGGGTCGCCTCGTGCTGGAAGGCAGCGGTTCGGCCGAGCAGTTGAACAAGCAGCTCAGCCAGCGTGTGGCCGGCCTGAGCAACGGCCTCTACGTGGTGCGCGTAGTGGGCGCCAAGCAGACCTACGTGAGCCGCTTTCAAAAGCTGTAAAGACTCCTGTTTCGTGGATATAGAAAGCGCCCCGGCCGGTTGGTTGGGGCGCTTTTCGTTGAGTTGAATTTGTGTCGTGAGAACAGCTGTAGCGCGAAGCTTCCACTTCGCGTGTCGTTGCTGACTTTGCTGACTGCCAGGCGTCATCGTTCAACGGTACGCGAAGCGGAAGCTTCGCGCTACAGCTGTTCTACAGAACCGGCAACCAGCTCCTGCACCAGCTCCCACCCGATCGGCCACAACCCCAGTCCCGACTCGGAGTTGAGGTGGCCCAGCGCGCCCACGTTCACCAGGCGGCTACCCCAGGCGGCGGCAAACTCCTGAGCGCGGGCCAGCGTCACGTACTCGTCGTTTTCGCTGGCTACTACGATGCTGGCAAACGGCAGCCGCGCCGACGGCATGGGCGCGAACCCGCGCACTTCGGGCAGCTGCGCCCGCCGGTCTACATCGGCGGGACCGACGAGCAGGGCGCCGGCCACTGGGCGGGTGGCGGTGGCGGCCCAATGGGCCACCGTGGCGCAGGCCAGGCTGTGGGCCACCAGCACCACCGGCCCCGCCACGGCAGAAACGGCCGCGTCGAGGGCGGCCACCCAGTCGGCGCAGACGGGCTGTTCCCAATTGTGCTGCTCTACGCGCCGGCAGCCATGCTGCTGTTCCCAACGGGTTTGCCAGTGCTGCGGGCCGGAACTGCCCAGGCCGGGCACGGTAAGGATGGTGAGGGGTTTCATCCGGTGATTATAAGGCTAGCTTGAACGCTCATTAGCAGAGGGCATGAATTATTTACCATTTTCCTATACGAAGGTGTTGGATGAATAATTATTCCCATCCAAACCTATACAGAACCACATAACATTGCCCTTTTTCTATACCTTCCAGTATCCTGCTACGCTCCTCCTTATCCCCTGCTATGCCTCTCCCCCGACTTGCCCGTCAGCCGCTGCTGGTGTTGCTGATGCTGCTTGGTGTCGCCTGCTCGCGCTCCGAGGAGAGGGCCGCCGACCCTAACGGCGCGGAAATCGACCCGTACCAGAACATCGTGTTTCAGTTTGCCGATGCGGTAGTGGGGCCCGAACAGTTGGACCGCTGGGATACTACGCGGGTAGTGGCGTTCGAGCCGGCCATGCGCGGCAAGTTCAAGTGGACGACGGACCGGGAGCTGGTGTTTTCGCCCAACGTGCCGCTGCGCCCCAGCACGGCTTTCACGGCCAAGCTAGTGAACGAGGCTCTGCCCGAAGGCACGCGCCGGGACACCGAGCTGCCCGAAGACCGCCAGAAATTCCATACGCCTTATCTGGCGCTACAAACGCCTCAGGCTTTCTGGGCGCGCTCGGAACGGGCTGCGGGCACGGCTGAGCTGCGGGTGGAACTCCCCTTCAATTACGCCGTGAAGCCCGCCGACGTGAAGCCGCTGCTGCGCCTGACCCAGGACGGCGAGCCGGTAGCCTTTGAGGTGGCCGGCACCGAGGCGGGTCAGCAGGTGCGCCTGAGCCTGAAGCAACAACTACGACCCGGCACGCCCCTGAAACTGGCGCTGGCCCCCGGCCTGAGCGCAGTGGGCAGCGACAGGCCCACCGACCAGACCACCGAAACCGAGCTGACCGTGCCCGACCCCCAGGCGCTGGAAGTAACGGCCATCAACGGCACGCTGCAGGGCGCCGACCCGGTTATCACCATCCAGACCAACCAGCCGGTGAGCGGGATGGATTTGCGGAGCGCCGTGGCCGTGTCGCCGCAGGTGGCTTTTGAGGTGGAGGAGCGGGAAAGCGGCGTGCGCCTCAAGGGCGGCTTTGCGGTGGGCAAAAGCTATCAGGTGCGCCTGAGTAGCGGCCTGCGCGGCAGCCTGGGCGGGCAGCTGAACGACGACGTGACGCAGACCGTGAGCTTTTCCGACGAGCGGCCTACCATCAGCTTCGCCAGCGCCGATAAGGCGCTGTACCTCGACGCGCTGGGCGCCCGCAACCTGGGCATCCGCATCAACGAGGTAGACAAGGTGAAGGTGACCATTACCAAGGTGTACGCCAACAACATTCAGCAGCTGCTACGCGGCGGCAGCCAGTATGGCTACCCCGAGTACGACGGCGAGGACGACAGCAGCAACCAGGACGAAAACGGCGAGTATGTGGACCGCTCGTTTCAGTACTACGACGTCGAGAATTTGGGCAACGTACTGTCGGAGCGCACCTACACGGTGGCCGGCATGCCCAAGGAGCAGGGCCTGCGGCTGCTGAACCTGAGTTTAAAAGACCTGGAGTTTTCGGCGGGCCTCAAGGGGCTCTACGTGATCCGCGTGCAGGACACCGAGCGGCAGTGGCTGCAGGTAAGCAAGCTGGTGGCCGTGTCGGATATTGGCCTGATTGTGAAGCAGGGCGCGGCTGGCAGCACCATGGTATTTGCCAACTCGATTCGGGAGGCTAAGGCCCTGGGCGGGGTCGAAATCAGCTACCTGAGCTCCAACAACCAGGTAATGGGCACCGGCGTCACCAATGGCGCGGGCGTGGCTAAGTTCGACTCGACGGCCCAGAATGCGCGGTTCCGGCTGGGCATGGTGGTGGCCCGCCGCGGCGACGACTTCACGTTTCTGGACCTGAACCGGAGCCGGGTGGAAACCTCGCGCTTCGAGATAGGCGGCCTGCAAAGCAACGCCGCCCGCTACCAGGCCTTTCTGTACGGCGACCGGGACCTGTACCGCCCCGGCGACACCATCCAGACCAACACCGTAGTACGCACCGAAACCTGGCAGGCCCCGCCCAAAGGCCTCCCGCTGAAGGTGCGCCTGCTGCTGCCCACCGGCAAAGAGTACGCCAGCCTGCAGAAAACGCTGAACGCCGAGGGCAGCACTGAGGCCCGCTTCATTCTGCCCCCCAGCGTGATGACCGGCCTCTACACGCTCGAAATACTGACCGCCAACGACGTGCTGCTGACTTCGCGCCAGTTGTCGGTGGAAGAGTTTATTCCGGACCGCCTGAAGGTAACGGTGAAGGCCAGCCGGGCCGTGGTGAAGCCCGACCAGACTGTGCAGGCCCTCATTACGGCCCAGAACCTGTTCGGTCCGCCTGCCGCCGACCGCAAGTTCGAGGTGGAGTTCTCGCTCAGGGAAAAGCCGTTCAAACCCAAAGATTACCCCAATTACAGCTTCGCCATCAACAGCGGCGACCGGCGGCGCGGAAATTATGGCGACCTGGAATCGACCCCGATTGCCGACCGCTTCGAGAAAACCGTGCGCGAGGGCACCACCGACGCCGCCGGCCGCGGCACCGCTACCTATCAGGTGCCCGACTACCCCGATCTGGGCACCCTCGAAGGCGCGGCCTTCACCACGGTGTTCGACGAAACCGGCCGCCCTGTGAACCGGCTGGCCACGTTTGAGGTGCAGACCCAGGCGGTCATGTTCGGGGTGCAGAACCTCAGCGAGTTGGTAAAAACCCGCGAAAACCTGCCGGTGCGGCTGGTGGCCCTCACGCCGGCCGGCCAGCCCACTACCGCTCAAGCGAAAGTGCAGGTGGTGCGCCTGCTCTGGGAAACCGTAATTGAGCGCCGCGGCGGCCGCTACACCTACAACTCGCAGAAGCGCGAAGAGGTGGCCCTAAGCCGCAACGTACAGGTTTCCGGCAGTGGCACCGATGCCAACCTGGGCTTTGCGCCGCAGTATTCGGGCGAGTACGAAATCCGGGTTTCGCGGCCCGGCGCGGCGACGTACGTGGCCCAGCGGGTGTACGCCTACGGTTACGGCGATACTCAGAGCAACTCCTTCGAGGTGAACAACGAGGGCGAAGTGACCATTGAGGCCGACCAGACCCAGTACGAGCCCGGCCAAACGGCCCATCTGCTGCTCAAAACGCCCTTCCCTGGCCGCGTGCTGGTGACGGTGGAGCGGGACCGGGTGCTCGACCATTTCTACGTGGACACCGACGAGAAATCGGCCAAGGTGGACATTCCGATTCGCGGCGGCCACGTGCCTAACATCTACGTAACGGCCACCGCCATCCGCCCCATCAAAGACAACCGCCTACCCCTGACCGTGGCCCGCGGCTTCGTGCCGCTGACGGTGGAAAAGCCCGGCTCGCGGCTGTCGGTGGCCATTAAGGCGCCCGCGCTGAGCCGCTCGCAAACCAGCCAGACCATTGAGGTAAGCACCGCGCCGGGGGCCCAGGTTACGCTGGCCATGGTGGACGAGGGCATTCTGCAGATGAAGGATTTCCGCACGCCCGACCCGCACGGCTACTTCTACCAGAAGCGCGCCCTCGAAGTGGCGGCCCACGATGTGTACCCCTTCCTGCTGCCCGAAATCGGCACCAGCTCCACCGGCGGCGACGTCTACGACCTGGCCCGCCGCACCACGCCCGTACCCTCGCGCCGCGTGAAGCTGCTGGCCAAGTGGAGCGGCGTGCTCACGGCCGACGGCAACGGCAAAGTCCGCTACAAGCTCCAGGTGCCCCAGTTCAGCGGGGCCATCCGCATCATGGCCGTAGCCTACAAGGGCGACGCTTTCGGCTCGGCCGAGCACACCATGCGCGTCGCCGACCCAGTAGTTATCAGCACCGCCCTACCCCGCTTCCTGAGCCCCGGCGACACGATTGATGTGCCGGTTACGCTGAACAACACGACCGATAAACGCCTCAAGGTTAAGCTCACTATTGATACCAAAGGATTAGAACGGAAGGCTATTTCCACATCTAGTTATGTCATCAAAATTCCGAAGGGCCCAATTAGCAACAAGGATATATCTGTTCCTCTTCAGTCTTCTATATACGCGGAAGATGGGATGGATGAATTAACGTTATTGCCGAACACAGAGCGCAGATTTGTATTCACAAACATATATGGAAAATCAATCGGCAATGCCTCGATAAAGATTAGAGCAAGTGTATTGAATTATCGTGAGCTTCCTAAAGAACAGCCGAATCCTGCTCAACAAGAAAGGAAAGGGATACAGAGTGATTTCACCGAAACCATCGAACTCCCCGTGCGGCCCGCTTCGCCGCTGCAAAAGCGTACCGGCAGCGGCTCACTGGCAGGCGGCGGCAAGGCGCAGCAGCTGAATCTGAAGACCGATTTCATGGCGGCCTCATTGCGGAGCCAGCTGGTGGTGAGCCGCTCGCCGATGGCCGAATTTGCCCGGGATTTGCGCTACCTGCTGCAGTACCCCTACGGCTGCCTGGAGCAAACCGTGTCGGCCGCCTTCCCCCAGCTTTATTATGGTGATTTGGTAGCGACTTTGGGCCAGAAAACCGGCGTCAAGGGCAAGGCGGGTCAGTTCAACCCCAATTACCACGTGCAGGAGGCCATCCGCAAGGTGGAGGCCCAACAGATGTACAACGGCTCACTGAGCTACTGGCCCGGCGGCGACTACGACAACTGGTGGTCCACGGCCTACGCCGCCCATTTCCTGCTCGAAGCCCGGCAGGCCGGTTTCGAGGTGAATAAGAACGTGCTCGACCGGGTGCTCGGCTACCTCGAAGCCCGCACCCGCCAGCGCGAAACCGAAACCTACAACATCATCCAGACCGGCGGCGTAATTCGGCCCGTTACGCTGGCCAAAAAGGAAATTCCGTACTCGCTCTACGTACTGGCCCTGGCCGGCCGGCCCACGCCCGTAGCGCTCAACTACTACAAAGCCAACCGCCCCCTGCTGGCCGACGATTCGCGCTACCTGCTGGCGGCGGCCTTCGCCCTGAGCGGCAACCAGCGCGCTTTCCAGCAGACGGTACCCGCGCGCTACGGTGCGGCTCCAAGCATCGCGAGCCGCGAGCTGGGCGGCTCCTTCGCCTCACCCATCCGCGACATGGCCCTGGTGCTCAACGCCCTGCTCGCCGCCGACCCTAGCAACCCGCAGGTGCTCAACCTGAGTCGCCAGCTGAGCCGCCGCGTGCAGCAGGCCGGCTGGCTAAGCACCCAGGAGCGCGCCTTCTCGCTGCTGGCCCTGGGAAAACTGGCCAAGACCAACGCCAACAGCACCGCCACCGCCCAACTCCTGGCGGACGGCAAGAGCATCGGCGCCTTCACCGGCAAAGACCTCGCGGTAAGCAACGTGGCCAACCGCCAGATTACGTTGCGGCCCACCGGCAAGGGCAGCCTTTACTACTTCTGGGAGCTGGAAGGCATTTCGCCCACCGACCGCGTGGCTGAGGAGGACGCTTACCTAACTGTGCGCCGCCAGTTCCTAGACCGCAACGGCAACCCGCTGAGTTCGGCCACCTTCCGCCAGAACGATTTGGTAGTGGTGCGCCTCACGCTCCAATCGGCCGAAAGCGCGGGCGAGGTGCCCAACGTGGCCATTACCGACCTGCTGCCCGCCGGCCTCGAAATCGAGAATCCCCGCATCGGGGCCGTCCGCGACTTGGCCTGGGCCAAGAACGCCGCCCAGCCCGACTACCTCGACGTGCGCGACGACCGCCTGAACATCTTCACCACCGCCACGCCTAAACCCAAGGCGTTCTACTACCTGGCCCGCGCCGTGAGCAAAGGCACCTTCCGCCTCGGCCCCGTCAGCGCCGACGCCATGTACAACGCCGAATACCATTCGTATTCGGGGGCGGGAGTAGTGAGGGTGCGGTAGGGTAATTGAACTGCAATGTGGCACGGACTTCAGTCCGTAGCCCGCCATGATGAACAGTTCATTGCCGGCGGGGTACGGACTTCAGTCCGTGCCACAGTATCTTGCCGCTTTCTTGTAATGACATGAGCACCTTTTGGGCCGACCTCCCTTGGTATCTGCTGGCAGCGGGGCTCTGTGGATTGCCCGTACTCGCCGTAGCATTTATAGCGATGCGCTCTGGCATCGACCGTTTTCGGCCCCGGCAGCCCCACCCCAACTACTCGGCCCTGGCAGCTGCCGGGCTGGCGACGCTGCTGCTTTTCTGGGGTAGCTTGCAGCTGCTGGGGTTTGGTTTCTTCCACCATCCGCACCGGGATTTCACTGCCGCCGAATGGGCACGCAGCCCGCAAAAACGGCATGAAATGGTGAATGGGCTTCAGGATTCGCAGCAACTCATCGGCCTCAACCAACATCAGGTTTCGGCCCTGTTAGGCCAGCCCAATCAGCAACGAGAAGAAACCTGGCTTTATTATTTAGGCATGAAGCCCGGCATCCACCCCGTTGACGCTGATTATCTGCGTCTGGAATTTAGCGACGGCAAAGTAGCCCGACTTGGCTACAATCAAAACTAAGCAGCCTTGCTTAGTGGGACAAATACGGTAATGTGCGTAATTCACCTCATGAACTACCTCATCTACCTCGCCCACGGTCCGGCCGCCATCAAACACGAGGCGCTGTACAGCCTGCTGACGTATTTTGAGGTAGCACCCGCGCCGCCCGCTACGGTGCTGGTGTACACCGATACGCCCGACGTTTTCCGGCAGGTACTCGGCGAGCGGGCCGACGTGCTGTACCCGGCTGTAACGGCCGAACAGTGGCGGGACTGGCGCGGGGCGGCCGATATGGTGTACCTGCTCAAAATCGGGGTGCTTCAGTACGCGGCGGCCCACTACCCCGGCAAC
This sequence comes from Hymenobacter terrestris, assembly GCF_013377905.1. Lineage (GTDB taxonomy): Bacteria > Bacteroidota > Bacteroidia > Cytophagales > Hymenobacteraceae > Hymenobacter > Hymenobacter terrestris. Next base: position 21,355 of record NZ_JABKAV010000014.1, on the reverse strand, counting down.
CTGCTGTTCACCGATACCGATACGCTCTGGCAGCACGACCCTACCCCAATTTTCGACCAGATTGCGACGGGTGTCCGTTTTATGCACCTCAACGAAGGCGTGATGCGCACCGGCAACACCCTTAGCCGCAAGGTGTACCGGCGGTTACAGGGCCGCGAGTTTGCGGTGGGCACGGGCCGCGTGCGCATCGGCCCCGAAACGCCGCTCTACAACTCCGGCATCATCGGTTTCCAGAGCCAGGACGCGGCGCTGTTGGGCGATATAACTCCGCTGGCCGACCAACTCTACGCCACCTACAACAAGCATATGATGGAGCAGCTGGCCACCGGGCTGCGCCTGGGCCTCGACAGCCCCCTGCGCGAGGCGGCGCCCTACGTGCTGCACTACTGGAACCTCAAAGCCATTCGTCCGGCCCTCACGCGGGTGTTCGGGCAGTACGTCAGCCAGGGCTTACCCACCCTCCGCCGCCACCTCAACGCGCTGGACATTGCGGGCCAGCACACCGCCGAACTGGCCTACCGGGAACTGCCCGGCTGGCGCCGGACGCTGCTGAAACTATTAGGTCGGCAGTGGCGGATTACGGACGAAACGGAGTAGCCCGGAAACGGCCGCTATAGTCCTTCGAATACCTCTGCCCACTCCAGCGTCGTACCGGGCAGTGTGGCTACCGGTATCGGGCCGGGCTGGTAGAACTCGCCTTGCAACTGGTATTGGTCGTTTTCGAGAACGTATACCATCACGTTTTTGAGGCCGGGGTCCACCATCCAGTATTCGCGCACGCCGTTTTCCTCATAGAGGTCAAATTTGGTTTTGCTGTCGTGGGCCACGTTGCCGGGGCTCAGGATTTCAATAATCCAGTCGGGCGCGCCTACGCAGCCGAACTCGTCGAGCTTGGCCCCGTCGCAGATAACGCACAAGTCGGGCTGCACAACGGTGCTGATTCGCGCGTCACCATCGGGGGTGCTCTTCAGTAGTCGTACATCAAACGGCGCGGCAAAGCCTTGGCAGGCACCTCCGCGCAGCAAGCCACCAATCAACGTACTCAGGCGAAATGAAACTGACTGGTGCCGCACTCGCGGAGCGGGACTCATCTGACGCACCTTACCCCGAATCAATTCCACGAATTCATCTAGCCGCCACGTCAGGTAATCGGCGTAGGTGTACGTTTTGGTAAGGTCGAGCTGGGAAATATCGGTGATGACGGGCATGGCGGCGGCATTTTGTGGACTGACGAATATACGCAGGGCCAACGGTTAAGAAGGCCGCAGCAAGCTGTATCTTGCCCTTATGAAACGGCGCACCGCCATTCGCACTCTGGAAATTCTGGCCGGACTGGCGTTGCTGCTGCTGGCCCTCGACCGGCTGTTCCCGCTGCCGGCCGCCCCGCGCTACTCGCCCATCGTGCTGGCTGCCGATGGTACGGTGCTGCACGCCTACCTGAACCCCACCCAGAAGTGGCGGATGAAAACCGAGCTGAGCGAGATTACGCCGGTGCTGCGCCAGACGATTATCGAGAAGGAGGACCGCTGGTTTCGCTGGCATTTTGGGGTGAACCCGCTGGCGCTGGTGCAGGCCGCCGGGCGCAACGTATTTGGCAAAGGGCGCACCACTGGGGCCAGCACCATCACGATGCAGGTGGCGCGGCTACTGGGGCCCAAGCCGCGCACGCTGGGCAACAAGCTGCTCGAAATGGCCCGCGCCACCCAGCTCGAAGTGCACTACAGCAAGGATGAGATTCTGCAGCTCTACTTGAACCTGGTGCCCTACGGCGGCAACGTGGAGGGCGTAAAGTCGGCCGCGCTGCTCTACTTCCAGCAGCCGCCCAACTTCCTGTCGCTGGCCCAGACCGTTACGCTGGCCATCATCCCGAACCGCCCCCGGGCCCTGGTGCTAGGCCAGAATAATGAGGCCGTGCGCCGCGAACGGAACCGCTGGCTCCGCCGGTTTGGGGCCGCCGGGCTGTTTGCCCGACAGGATATTGCCGATGCGCTGCTGGAGCCGCTGAACGTGCGCCGCCACGCCGCCCCTACGCTGGCCCCGCACCTATCGCGGCGGCTGGTGCGGCAGTTTCCGCACGAGGCCATCATCCGCAGCAGCCTGCAACGCGCTAAGCAAAGCCGGGCCGAGGAGCTGACCGGCAACTACGTGCGCCGCCTGCACGAGCTGGGCATTTCGCAGGCCTCAGTACTGGTAGTCAACAACCGCACCCGGCAGGTGGAGGCCTACGTGGGCTCGGCCGATTTTCGCGACTTTCGGGGCCAGGGCCAGAACGACGGCGTGGCGGCCGTCCGCTCGCCGGGCAGCACGCTCAAGCCCTTCCTCTACGCCCTGGCTCTCGACCGGGGCTTGGTCACGCCCAAGCTGCAACTGCCCGACGTGCCCACCAACTTCCAAGGCTACCGCCCCGAAAACTTCGACAAGCACTGCCAGGGCGAGGTAACGCTGGAACGCGCCTTGTCCTTCTCGCTCAACATCCCCGCCGTGCGCGTGCTGCAGGACTACGGCGTGCCTGCCTTCACCGAAAAGCTCCAGCAGGCCGGTTTCCAAAGCGTGGCCCGCAGCCGTGCCCGGCTGGGTCTGAGCAGTATTCTGGGCGGCTGCGGGGCTTCTTTGGAAGAGCTTACCGGACTGTACGCGGCGCTGGCAAACGGGGGCGATTATGTGGCATTGGGGCTGACATCGGCTGCTGACTCCCTGCCAGAGAGGAATACAAAGCGCGAGCTACCGCTCGTTTCCCCCGCCGCCGCGTTCCTCGTTACCGATATCCTGAGCCAGCTGACCCGGCCTGACTTGCCGCTGGGCGCGGCCCGCAGCACCCGGTTGCCCAAAATTGCCTGGAAAACCGGCACCAGCTATGGCCGGCGCGACGCCTGGAGCATTGGTTACAACCGCGACTATACCATCGGCGTGTGGGTGGGCAACTTCAGCGGCCAGGGCAGTCCGGCCCTCACTGGCTCCGACGTGGCCACGCCGCTGCTGTTCGACCTGTTCAATTCCCTGGCCTACAACTCGCCCAACGACTGGTTTGTGCCCCCCGCCAGCCTCGACTTCCGGCTCGTGTGCACCGAAACCGGCCTCGTGCCCGGCGAAAACTGCCCCGACCAGGTAATCGACTACTTCCTGCCCAACCAAAGCTCGGGGCGGCGCTGCCAGCATCAGCGCGAGGTATTGGTGTCGGCCGACGGGGGCTTTACCTACTGTCGGGCCTGCGCGCCGGCGGCTGGCTTCCGGCGCGAGCTGTACCCAAATTTGCTGCCCGAGGTGGCGGCCTATCGGGTAACACAGGGCCTACCCTACCGCCGTCTGCCGCCCCACAACCTGCTTTGCCAGCGGGCCAGCAGCGGCTCCGAGCGGGCGCCCATCATCACCTCGCCCACTCCTAACACCGAGTACGTCCTCAATGCCCGCGAGCAGCCGCAACTCCTACTCAGCTGCACCACCGACGGCGAGGTGCGGCAGGTGTATTGGTATGTGAATGACCAGTTTCTGCGAGCGGCGGCAGCCAACGAGCGGGTATTTTTTCGGCCGACGCCCGGGCCGCTCAAAATCTCCTGCGCCGACGACCATGGCCGCAACACCGACGTGCTGGTGACGGTGGCCGAAATATAGCTCTAGGCTTTTCAATAACCCGTTTGCCCCACTCATTCCAGCATATATAGCCTGGCCTGAAGCGGGTGGCCCGGCCGGCGCTACACCGGACTTTCCAATCAGATGCTACCGTCCGGGCCGAGTGGCGCGCCAACAATTCTGCCCCCCGCGGGTTCTGGCAGCTTGGGTTTTATTGTTGAGTCTACTCGGGGGTCAGCTTAACAAGGATTTGCTGACTGTCGGCAGCGGCGGCTTCATCCCATTCTTTCTGACCACTTCCTTCCTGTTCGCGTAAGCAGGTAGCTGCTTATGTCTTCTGTATGAACCAACCGCTTCGCGCTTTTGGGCTGCCAGGTTTACTCCTGCTGCTACTCCTGCTGCCCCTGCTGAGCCGCGCCCAGGTAACGGCTCCAGTCCCGGCCCTGCCCAGCCAGCCGCTTTCTCTTACCGAATGTCTGCAATATGCCCTGCAGAATCAGCCACTGGTGCGCCAGGCGCGGCTCGATGAGGCCATTGGCGAGCGGCAGATTCGGGTGGGCCTCTCGGCCTGGCTGCCCCAGATTCAGGGCACGGGCACTTACACCCGCAACTTCCAACTGCCGGTAGCGGTGCTGCCCAACTTCACCGACCCCACGGCCCCGTCCCAGGTGCGGCGCATTGGCCTACAGAACACTTCGAACCTGGGCTTGCAGGGAAACCAGGTGCTCTACAATGCGGATGTGTTGCTGGCGGCCCGCTCGGCCCGCTACGTACGCCAGCAAAACGGCCAGAACACCGTCAGCTTCCAGATTGACGTGGTGCGCAACGTGAGCAAGGCGTTCTACGACATCCTGCTCACCAACGAGCAGCTACGGGTACTCGACGAGGCCATCAAGCGCCAGCAGCAGCAGTTCAAGGATGCCTTTGCCCAGTACGAAGTTGGTCTCAAGGATAAGATTGACTACAAGCGGGCCGAAATTGCCGTAAAAAACGCCGTAACCGACCGTAAGGCCACGGCCGAAAACCTCAAGGGCAAATACGCTACCCTACGCCAGCTAATGGGTGCCCCGCCCGAGGCCGCCCCCGTTACCCTAGCCTACGACACGCTGCAGCTGGCCCGCGAAACCATGCTCGACACGCTGGAACCACTGGCCTTCGAGCGCCGCATCGAGTTGCAGCAGCTCTTGACCCAGCAGCAGCTTCAGCGCCTCGATATCGACTACTTCCGACTGGGCTTTCTGCCCACGCTTTCGGCGTTTGGCAACTACGTGAAGGTGTACCAGAACAACGCGTTTACGGAACTCTACAAGCAGGCCTTCCCTACCTCGCAGGCTGGTTTGCAGCTGGGCCTCCCGATTTTCACCGGCACCCGCCGCCTCCAGAACCTCAAGATTGCCGAGTTGCGTCAGGACCGCCTGAGCCTACAGGTGCTCGACACCAAAAACCAGATTTCCACCGAGTACGAGCAGGCTTTGGCGCGCTACAAGGGCAACTTCCTCGACCTACGTGCCCAAGGCCAGAACCGCGACGATGCCCGCGAAATCTACAAAATCATCAAGCTGCAGTACGACGAAGGCATTAAAACCTACCTCGAAGTGATAGTAGCCGAAAACGACCTCCGCACTTCCCAACTCAACTACTACAACGCCCTCTACGCCGTGCTGGCCGCCAAACTCGACGTGCAGCGCGCCCTCGGCACGCTGCCGGTGGCCTACTGATTTATACGTACCCAGAACGTCATGCTCAGCGTAGTCGAAGCATCTCTACCGCAGAGCTAGTCCTGTCGTTGCCATGGTAGCATGAAGTCAGATTTACCATTGTGGTAGAGATGCTTCGACTACGCCTTAGGCTGCGCTCAGCATGACACGGCTCTTCTCCAAACACTCAATCCATGAAGCACCTCGTTCCCTCTCTTCTGGCTCTGCTACTGCTGGCGGGCTGCGGCTCCGATGAGGCCGATAAGCCGGCCGGGCCGCCGCCCCCCACGCCCGTAACGCTGGTGGCGGCGCGCACCACCAGCGCCGTGTACTACGATGAGTATCCGGCTACGGCCGTGGCCCTCAACAGCGTGGAACTGCGCAGTCAAGTGGGCGGCTTCATCACGGGCCTGTTTTTTCAGGAGGGCGAATTGGTGACCAAGGGCCAGAAGCTCTACGAAATCGATAAGCGCGTGTACGAGGCGGCCTACCAGCAGGCCCAGGCGGGGCTGCGCAGCACCCAAGCCACGGTGCAGAATGCCAAGCTCAACCTCGACCGGTACCAGCGTCTGGCGGAGCAGGACGCCATTGCGGGCCAGATTGTAGACAACGCCGCCACTGCCTACGCCACCGCCCAGGCCCAGGTGGCCCAGGCTCGCGCGGCCGTAGCCCTGGCCCGCACCGATTTAAGTTTTTCCACCATTACGGCGCCGTTCAGCGGGCGCATCGGTATTTCACAGGTGCGGCTGGGAGCCCAGATAAGCCCCGGCAGCACGCTGCTCAACACCATCAGCGCCGAGAATCCGATGGGCGTTGATTTCGTCATCAACGAGAGCGACTTGCCCCGCTTCACGGCGCTGCAGGCTGCCAAATCTGCGCCCGATTCGCTGTTCCGGCTGGAGCTGTCGGATGGCAGCATGTACCCGCAGTCGGGCCGCATTAAGGCCATTGCGCGGGGCGTGGAGCAGCAGACGGCTACGGTACAGGTGCGGGTGGAGTTTGCCAACCCCGAGCGCCGCCTCAAGGATGGCATGAGCGCCGTGCTGCACGTACTCAACCGCCAATCGGGCCAGCGCCTCGTGATTCCCTACAAAGCCGTATCCGACCAGATGGGCGAGAGTTTCGTGTTCGTGGCTGGCGACAGCAGCAAGGCCCGCCAGCGCAAAGTGCAGCTCGGCCCCCAGTTGCGCGACCAGATTGTAATACTCGAAGGCTTGAAAGCCGGCGACCAGGTGATTACCGAAGGCTTCCAGCGCCTGCGCGACGGCAGCCCCGTGCAGGCCGGCAGCCGCTAACCCCACCCCCGACCCCTCCCCTCCGGGAGAGGGGTGCGTTCAACGAATCTTTCAACTCACGTCTGGCACCCCTCTCCCGGAGAGGAGGGGCCGGGGGTGGGGTGTGCCGACAGAACAGCTCCTAAAAATGATTGCAGAAACCTTTATCCGCCGGCCCGTTACGGCTATTGTTACCTCGCTGGTGCTGCTGTTGCTGGGCGTGCTGGCCATCCTGAACCTGCCGGTGGGCCAGTACCCCGAAATCACCCCACCCACTGTGTCGGTAACCGGCAGCTACATTGGAGCCGATGCCCAGACCGTGGAGCAGACCGTGGCCACGCCCGTGGAAGTGCAGGTGAACGGTACGCCGGGCATGACTTACCTGCAGAGCAACAGCACCAGCAATGGCCAGATGAGCATGACGGTCAACTTCGAGCTGGGTACCGACGTGAACATTGCCGCCCTCGACGTGCAGAACCGCGTGGGCATTGCCCTGCCCACTTTGCCCCAGGAAGTACAGCGCCTGGGCCTGACGGTGCGCAAGCGGAACCCCAGCATCCTGATGCTCGTGGCCCTCTACGCCCCCGAAGGCACCCACGACAACACCTTCCTTGACAACTACGCCAACCTGTTTGTGAAGGACGCTCTGCTGCGTACCAAGGGCGTGGGCGACATCGTGAGCCGGGCCGACGACTTCGCCATGCGCGTCTGGCTCAACCCCGATAAACTCTCGCAGCTCGGCATCACGGCCCAGGAGGTAACGGCAGCTATCCAGGAGCAGAACGCCCAGATTGCGGCCGGCTCGATTGGAGCCCCGCCCGCCAACGCAGGCCAGACCTACGAGTACATCGTGTTCGTGAAGGGCCGCCTGAGTACGGCCGAGGAGTTCGGCGACATCATCATCCGCACCCGCCCCGAAACCGGGGCCATCGTTTACCTCAAAGACGTGGCCCGGGTGGAGCTGGGCAAGTTCAACTACGCCAACAACTCGTTTGTCGATGGCAAGCGTGCCGCCTACCTGCTCGTGTACCAGGCCCCCGGCGCTAACGCCCTCGAAACCTACGACAACGTAGTGGCCACCATGGAGCGGCTCAAGCAGCAGTTTCCCACCGACCTCACCTACATCATCCCCTTCGAGGCGGCTACCGTGGTGAAGGTGTCGATTGAGGAGGTGCTGCACACGCTGGGCGAGGCGCTGGTGCTCGTGATTATCGTGGTATTCCTGTTTCTGCAGAGTTGGCGCTCCACGCTAATTCCGGTGCTGGCCATTCCGGTGTCCATCATCGGCACGTTCATTTTCTTCATTCCGCTGGGCTTCACCATCAACACGCTCACCATGTTCGGCTTCGTGCTGGCCATTGGTATCGTGGTCGATGATGCCATTGTGGTGGTGGAGGCCGTGGAGCACAACATGAACGCCCGCAAAATGCCCGTGCTGGAAGCCACGCTGGAAGCCATGCGCGAGATTTCGGCCCCCGTTATTGCCATTGCGCTTATTCTGGCGGCCGTGTTCGTGCCGGTGGGCTTCATTCCGGGCATCACCGGGCGGCTCTACCAGCAGTTCGCCATTACCATCGCCATTTCAGTGGTGATTTCGGCCTTCGTAGCCCTCTCGCTCACGCCAGCGCTGTGCGTGCTGCTACTCAAGCCCCACGAGCGCAACGAGGAATCGAAGGGCTTGGACAAGTTCTTCTTCAAGTTCAACCGCTGGTTTGAGCGCGTAACCGGCAAGTACGGCAAGGGCGTGCAGCGCGGCATCAAACACGCACGGCTAGTGGTTATCCTGCTCGTGTGCATCGTGGCGGGCACCGGCCTGCTCTACGTCAATAAGCCCACGGCTTTCATCCCGACCGAGGACGAAGGCCGGATTTTCATCACCTACAACCTGCCCGAAGCCTCCTCCACCGACCGCTCAGTAGCCACACTCAAGGGCATTATGCAGGAGTTGGATTCCATCCCGGGCATTGCCCACTATGCCGGTTTGGGCGGTTTGAACGTGATTAACTTCTCGTCAAAATCGAACAGCGGCACCATTTTCTGCCAGCTCAAGCCCTGGGCCGAGCGCGAGGATGAAGCGCTGCAGCTGGAGGGACTGAAGGCCACCGTGCAGCAACGCCTGAGCAAGTTCAAGGAAGCCAACGTCGTCGTGATTTCACCGCCGCCCATTCCGGGTTTGGGCAACAGCGGGGGCTTCTCGTTTATCCTGCAGGAGCGCGACGGCGACGGCCAGATTCAGACCTTCGACCGCAACCTGAAGGCATTTCAGGCGGCGCTGGCCAAGCGGCCCGAAATCGTGCGCCCCTTCTCGTTCTTCACCGCCAGCACGCCCGGTTACCGGCTCACCATTGAGCGCGAGCAGGCCAAGAAACTAGGCGTGTCCATTGCCGATATTGGTACCGCGCTACGCACCTACTTGGGCTCGGCCTACGTGAACGACTTCACGCTTTACGGCCGCAATTTTCGAGTGGTGGCCCAGGCCGATTCGGGCTACCGGGGCAGCATCACCAACCTCAACCAGTACTACGTGCGCAATAGCAGCGGCGGCATGGTGCCGCTGAGCACCGTTACGCGCTACGAGAAGGCCGAGTCGGCCCCGCTGATTTCGCACTACAACCTGTTCCGCTCGGCCGAAATCAACGGCAGCCCCGCCCCCGGCTACTCCTCAGGCGATGCCCTGCAGGCCCTCAAGGAAGTGGCGGCCGAGTCGCTGCCCCAGGGCTACGGCTACGAGTTTTCGGGCCTGACCCGCGAAGAACAGCTGGCCGGCGGGCAGACGGTGTACATTTTCGGCCTCTCGCTGCTGTTCGTGTTCCTGCTGTTGGCAGCCTTGTACGAGAGTTGGTCGGTGCCGTTTTCGGTGCTGCTGGCCGTGCCGCTGGGCGCCTTCGGAGCCATCTTGGCCCTCACGTTCCTGCCCAAGCTCACCAACAACGTGTACGCCCAAATCGGCCTGATTACACTCATCGGCCTCTCGGCTAAAAACGCCATCCTCATCATCGAATTCGCCAAGGAGCGGGTGGATAAGGGCATGCCGCTGCTCGAAGCCACGCTCGAAGCCGTGCGCCTGCGCCTGCGCCCCATCGTGATGACCTCACTGGCCTTCATCCTGGGCGTAACGCCGCTGGTATTCGCCTCCGGAGCCGGGGCCATCAGCCGCCAAACCATCGGCTGGACGGTACTCGGCGGCATGCTCTCGGCCACGTTGCTAGCCATTTTCATCGTACCGGTGCTCTACGTGCTCATCACCCGTTTCGCCTACGGCAAGGAGAAACTAGCCGAGTTGGAAGCCAATTATAAGCCCGGCGAGGAGCACGGCGGCCCCACACCACTAGGCGAAGGCGACCACTCGTTGGCGAGATAGTGAGGCGGAAAACGAGTTAAAGAAGCCCGTTATCCAGCCTAAAGCGGTGAATAACGGGCTTCTTTAGCTTTCAACTATTCATCCCACCAGCCACACTTCCGTTCCAACAGGTACAACTGCGGCGCTTGGTTGCGTGAGCAGTAGCGCCCGAAAGGCGGGTTCGCCGACGCGGGCCACTTCCTCAACGCTAGCCGTAGCGGAAAACTCCTGTTTATAAGGGAAAACCATTCGAACTGCCAGGCTCGTATGCAACTGCATCGAGGCCAGAGTTTCGGGTGGTACGGCGGGTAGCAGCAGTACGCCCAGGCCCGTGAGCACCCGGCTTTCGGCCACTCGCAGTAGAAATATTGCTTTCATCAGATAAAAAACGCGAAATTGTGCGACACTAGCTTCTGAACAGGCTTTTATCCGCCTGAGAGACCAACGCGCAGCCTGCAAAAATTAACCTATTGGCGCTTAACCTCCACCACGAGATGAGCGTATTGGCATGGTGCTTGTAAATCACCTTGTAACTCCGGGCCACCAGCGCCCTTCCACTTTAAATCTCTTGACCATGAAAAAGGGAAGTCTGCTTCTCGCATTTGTCCTGTTCCTCACTACGGTCTTCACTGGCTTCGCTCAGGATCGTAAGGTTAGCTCCAGCGCCAAGGGTGCCGTAATCGGTGGCCTGGGTGGTGCTGCCGCCGGAGCAATCATCAACAAGAAAAGCCGCGTATTGGGCGGGGCCGTAGGTGGCGCTGCTGGTGCCGGCTTGGGCTATAGCATTGGCCGCACCGCCGACAACAAGCGCCGCGCCGAGGCCGCCCGCGTAGCCGCTGCCCGTCGGGCCGAGGCTAACCGTCAGGCTTCTTACCGCTCGGGTATTGCCCAGGGTAAGGCTTCGGCCGCCCGGGCCAATGCCGCTACCATGGCTGCCGCTCCGGCCGCTGCCCCTGCCATGATGAGCAGCTTTGCCGCTCCCGGTGCTGCCCCCGCTGCCTACGCCATGAGCTCGGGCTACCTGCCCAACGAGGCTTACGGCAAGCGCGAAGCCGCTTACCCAACTTCCGAAGTTCGTCGCAAGAGCTGGTAGTCCGGCCCATTTGCGTAGTTTCAAAGCCCAGGTCTGCGGACCTGGGCTTTTCGCGCCTCTGGCCCTATTGCCCGCTTTGCTCCCGTTTTTTTTACCTTAACATCTTCCCATGAAACGCATTTTTGGCCTCCTGCTGGGAGGTGCCCTGCTTGCCGGCTGCTCCGAAACCAAAACCGATGCCGCCGCCGACGTGAACGTGCAAAGCCTCAACCAACAGTTTATTGGGGCCTGGAACGCCAAAAACACCGTGCAGCTCGACTCGCTGCTGGCCGACGATGTTCAGTACGCCCAGGGCGCCACGCGCTTCAGCGGCAAGTCGGAGGTGTCGGATAAATGGGTACGCGCTACCATGGGCACCATTGCCGACCTGAAACTTTACACCACTACCTCGGGTAGCGGCCCAGCCATGGCCTACGAGGCCGGCACGTTCTCGACCGAGGTACTGCCCGAAATGGCCGATCAGCCCCGCGGCGAAGGCGAAGGCAACTTCATCCTGGTTTGGAAGAAGAACGCCAAGAACGCCTGGAAGCTCAGCTACGTGCAGCTCGAAGGCTTGCCCGTAAAGGCGAAGTAAGCTTCAATTTATTAAGCACCGAAACGCCCCGCCAGCAACTGCTGACGGGGCGTTTCACGTTTTGGTGGCGGAGTTGGCGCGCTATTGCGCCAACTCCGGGCGGGTCAGATATTCTTCGCCGTCGTACACCGGGGCCATCTGTTTGGATTCTTCCTCGGTGAAAATGCGGGAGCGAATGAGGAACCGGACGCCGAGTGGGATTTCGAGCGAGAAGCTGGCCCCGCGACCCTTCACCACATCGACGGTGAGTTGGGTGTGTTGCCAGTACTCAAACTGCGCGGCACTCATGAAAAAGTCGCAGTCGTAAATCTGGCCCAGCCATACGTCGTTGCTGCCCACCCGGAACTCGCCCTTATTAAAGCACATCGGCGACGAGCCGTCGCAGCAGCCGCCGCTCTGATGGAACATCAGCGGGCCGTGCTCATCGCGCAGCAAATCGATGGTGGCTTCGGCGGCGGGCGTTACGAGGACGCGGGGCGTTAGGGCAGTTTCGGACATGAGCAAGTGGTAAATTGGCCGGAGCCGGGCGGTGGTATCAGAGGAATTTGGTGGCAGGCAACGGCTGGGGCTGCGCGCCGCGGCGATGGAAACGGTAGTAAGTATTCGTCGTGCGGTCGTGAAGCCAGCCTTCGTCAACGTTATAAAACACGCCCGTTCGCCGGTCAAAGAAGCTCAGCAGTTTCTTCGTTTCACCATTGTAAGTGCCACTCCGCACGGCATCTGCCGTTGAGGCCGTTTTGTCGGGCGCGGCCCAAATACCGGCCGTGGGCATCCCAGTCAGCGGTGGCACTTTTTGCAATATCCAGTCGGAATTCTTAGCTCCCGGAACCGGAAATTGCTGGGCTTGGGCCACGGCCGCACTGCCTATCAGGCAAGCAGTCGGCAAGGAAGAAAACAGGAAGCGCATAACGGTAACGAATTGGTTGATAGCCACCAGAGAGACGTACGCCGCGCGCACCTGGTTGCGCCATAAACCCGAATGGTGAGCCAACACCCCGCCCAACGGCAGAACATCGGCTCACCATAGTTTCCGGTTACTTTACGGCCTAAAAGAAGCCGAGCTTCTGCTGGCTGTAGCTGATGAGCATGTTCTTAGTCTGGCGGTAGTGACCGAGCATCATCTTGTGATTCTCGCGGCCGAAGCCCGAGTTTTTGTAGCCACCGAATGGCGCACCGGCGGGGTAGTCGTGGTAGCAATTCACCCACACGCGACCGGCCTGAATGGCGCGGGGCACCTGGTAAAGCTCATGCGCGTCGCGGGTCCAGACACCGGCGCCGAGGCCGTAGAGCGTGTCGTTGGCCAGTTCGATGGCCTCGTCCATGTCCTTGAATGTCGTCACCGACACCACCGGGCCGAAGATTTCCTCCTGAAAGATGCGCATTTTGTTATGGCCCCGGAACACGGTGGGCTTGATGTAGTAGCCCTCGGCCAGCGCCCCATCTTCCTGCGTGAAGGCCTCACCGCCGCACAGCACCTCCGCTCCTTCGTCCTTACCGATTTCGAGGTAGCTCAGGATTTTCTCGAACTGGTCGTTGCTGGCCTGCGCGCCCATCATGGTTTCCATATCGAGCGGGTTGCCCAGCTTGATAGCCTTTACGCGTTCGACCACGCGGGCCATGAACTCGTCGTAGATGTCCTCCTGCACCAGAATCCGCGAGGGGCAGGTGCAGATTTCGCCTTGGTTGAGCGCAAACATAACCGCACCCTCAATGGCCTTGTCGAGGAAGTCGTCGTCGGCGTCCATCACGCTTTTGAAGAACACATTGGGCGACTTGCCACCCAGCTCCATCGTAACCGGAATCAGGTTTTCGGCCGCGTACTGCATAATGAGGCGGCCCGTGGTGGTTTCACCTGTGAACGACACCTTGTTGATGCGCGGCGAGGAGGCCAGCGGCTTGCCGGCTTCCAGCCCGAAGCCGTTCACCACGTTCACGATGCCGGGCGGCAGCACGTCCTGGAGCAGCTCCATAAGCACCATGATACTGGAGGGCGTCTGCTCGGCGGGCTTCATCACCACGCAGCAGCCGGCGGCCAGAGCCGGGGCCAGCTTCCAGGTGGCCATCAGCAGCGGGAAGTTCCAGGGAATAATCTGGCCCACCACGCCCAGCGGCTCTTCAATAATGAGCGACAACGTATTACTGTTCAATTCGGTAGCCGAACCTTCTTCGGCTCTAATTACGCTGGCGAAGTAGCGAAAGTGGTCCACCACCAGCGGCAGATCGGCCAGCATGGTTTCGCGGATGGGCTTGCCGTTTTCCACACACTCGACAGCCGCCAAGTGGTGCAGGTTTTCCTCGATGATGTTGGCGACCTTGTTAAGGATATTGCTGCGCTCGGTGGCCGAGGTTTTGCCCCAGGTCTTGAACGCCTCATGGGCCGCGTCGAGAGCTAGATTGACGTCTTCTTTAGTGCTGCGGGCTACTTTGGTGAACACTTTGCCATCGATGGGCGAAATGTTATCGAAGTACTGCCCTTTCACCGGAGCCACCCACTTGCCACCGATGAAGTTATCGTAATGGTCCTTGAACTTGGGGCGCTCTACGAGGGTGCTGGGTTTTTCGAGGGTTTCCATTGACAAGCGGGGTTAAAGGTTAGGAATGGTTTAAGTTAGGCATTCTGTTGGGCAGAAGCAGCACAGTAGTAGCATTGTTTTCAGCAACATACAAGGGGGTGTGAGTGCTTACTTACCCAAAATTCCAACTACCAGCAGCAGCAGATGTTTCGGCCGTTCCCGGATGAGCAGCATGGGAGCCGCTGGCGCAACTTTTGTCGGTTCCGGCTGGTTGCAGAAACCGTATCTTTGCCCGCCATTTACTTCCGCCGTCCCGGACTTTTCCCGGGCGGCGCTTTTCGTTTTATGCCTGATATCATCACTGCCAAAGTTCCCGAGCCGGCTCCCATTCAACCTACTTCCACGGCTCTTACCGCTGCTCCACTGGCTCCTTCTCAGGTCTGGCTGATGGCCATAACCTGCGGAATGGTAGTGGCCAACCTCTACTACAACCAACCGCTACTGGCCGAAATTGGCCGCACGTTTAGCCTGACGGAAAACCGCGTGAGCTGGGTGGCCACCGTAACGCAGGTGGGCTACACGCTGGGCCTGCTGCTACTGGTACCGCTGGGCGACAAGTGGGAGCGGAAGCGCCTGATTATGGCCCTGACAGTTTTGGCGGCCGGCTGCCTGGCGGTAGCCGCCTACGCGCCCACGTTTGGGGTGCTGGTGGGGGCCTCGCTGCTGCTAGGCTTCTTTTCGGCCGTACCGCAGTTGCTGGTGCCCATGGCGGCCTCGCTGGCTTCCGATGAGCAGCGGGGCCGGGTGGTGGGCAAGGTGATGAGCGGGCTGCTAATCGGCATTCTGGTTTCGCGCACCATCAGCGGTTACGTGGGGCTGCATTTCGGCTGGCGCACCATGTTTTGGGTGGGCACCGGCCTGATGCTGGTGCTGGTGGCCGTGCTGGCCCGGATGCTACCCCGCAACCAACCTCACTACGCGGGCAGCTACGGCAGCCTGCTTCGTTCGCTGGGCACGCTGGCCCGCGACCTGCCGGTGTTGCGCCGCTCGGCCCTCGTTGGGGCCTGCCTATTCGGCGGATTCAGCGCCTTCTGGACCACACTGGTGTTCTTTCTGGAAAGCGACGCCTACGGCTATGGGGCCGACGTGGCCGGACTATTCGGCCTCATTGGGGCCACCGGGGCCTTTGCTGCCTCCTACGCCGGCAAGTCGGCCGACCAGAAAGGGCCGGGCTTTGCCTTGCGCATCGGGCTGGCGCTGTTTCTGGGCGGCTACCTGCTAATGGGCTTCGGCGGCTACTACCTGGTGGGCCTCATTGCAGGTGTGGTGGTGCTCGACGTAGGCCAGCAAATGGCCCATATTGCCAACCAAACCCGCGTATTCAGCCTGCGCCCCGAAGCCCGAAGCCGCCTCAACACCGTGTACATGACGGCCTGCTTCATCGGGGCCGCATCGGGCTCCCTGCTCGGCGGCCTAGCCTGGCACCATTACCAGTGGCCCGGCGTATGCGCCGTAGGCTTCGGGCTGGTGGCGCTGGCGTACGGCGTGAACCGGTTTTATGGGCGAACTGAACGCTAATAGCTAGTTATGGCAGCCTTTCCGTGTTTGTAGTTAGTAACTTTACTCAAGACTAACGCGCCTTTAGGGTTAGAAGTAAACGTCTTTACTATCGAGTCAGAGGACTCCTCATTGCGGTGATAGAGGTAACGTTCGGTAAATTGTAGGCTACCCTTATTAACACGATAGGCACCCTGTATAAATAATTTATTACCGCGCTCAGCCAGCTTGATTGAACTGCATAACTCCTTGTTATCCCTGACTGATTTAACGATGTAATAGGTCACATCTGCATCGTCGTCGTGGCTGTATAGTTTCTTTAGCTGAATAATGTAGTCATATTTTCCAAGCTCGAAACGCTGAACTAGTACTTGGGAAAGAGAGAAGCTAGTTAACAGAAGTAGGGCAACTCCAAAAGCGAGAAAGCGCATCTTTGAGAAAGTAATTTTCCAGGAATCAGCTCTATGTTTACTAGCTTATAAATATGGAGCTACAACTCCTCACTCGTTACTCAACAAATGAGTAGTTGTAGCTTGCAACTGCTCGGATTTACAAGGCTAGGCTACTCCCCTAACCGCCTCATGCACGCCACCAAACTGGCCCGCCAGTGCGGAATAGCCAGGCCCAGCGCGGTTTTGGCTTTGGTCTTGTCCATTACCGAGAAAGCGGGGCGAGTAGCTTTGGTGGGGTACTCGGCGGTGCGGATGGGCACGGTGCGGGTGGGTAGGCCGCCCAGCTCAAAAATGGCCACCGCGAAATCGTACCACGAGGTAACGCCCTCGTTGCTGTAGTGGTAGAGGCCGTAGGCGGTGCTGCCCGATTCGATGATGTGCAGCAGTGCGCCGGCCAAATCGACGGCGTAGGTAGGCGTGCCCAACTGGTCCCAGATGACGCGCATCTCCTCGCGCTCCTTGCCGAAGCGCAGCATCGTTTTCACGAAGTTGCCGGCATACTCCGAGTACAGCCAGCTAGTGCGCAGGATGAAATACTGCGCGGTATGCTGAGCAATTACCTGCTCGCCTTCGAGCTTCGTGAGGCCATACACACTGATGGGCGCGGTTTCATCGGATTCCAGCAGCGGCTCGTTGCCGGTGCCGGCAAACACGAAGTCGGTGGAAATGTGCAGCATTGTAGTGCCAAATTCCCCGCAGAGGCGGGCCAGGTTCTCGGCCCCGTCGCGGTTCACCTTCCGGGCCAGGTCCACCTCGTCCTCGGCCTTGTCGACGGCGGTGTAGGCGGCGCAGTTGATGATGTAGGCCGGGCGGTGCTGCTCGAAGGTTGCCCACAGGGTCTCCTGATTCAGGATATTCGCTTGCTCTTCAGCCAGAAATACGATGCTGGTAAAGTTGCGCTGCTGGGCAACGTGTTGCAGGCACTGGCCCAACTGGCCGGAGCCACCGAAAACGAGGGTTTTGTTCATAGTAAGCAGGGAGAAATCGACCGCAAATTACGGCTTTCCCGCTTCCCTCCTATCCCGATGCCTGCCCACCCGCGCCCAGCGCCGGGCCACCGGGCTGCACGGGGCGCTTATTGTTGATGGGCTGGAAAGGACGCTCCCGAGGCTGCTTTTCGCTCAGGTACTTCCAGTAACGCAGCGGCATGTGGCGGCGGTGCAGCTTCATGTTTTTGCGCTCCGGGATGTTCACATGGTCGAAATACGCCTGCCAGAGCACCTGAAACAGCGGCTCCCGCTCGTCGAGTACGGTGGCCGACACGGCGGCGCGGCGCTGGGGCGCGGTATCGGCGTCGAACTGCACGATATCGGTGCGGTGCAGGTCGTAATAGAGGCCGTAGGAGCGGCGGCGGTCAAAAATCAGCCAGCGCTGGTCGGCATAGCGCTTGGTGAAGTGGGGCGCGATGAGCGGCAGCACGTCGAAATCGGGCTCGATGGTGGCGTGAAACAGGCCGTCGGCGGTTTTCTCGAAGCGTACGAAGGCCTCCATGCGGTGCTTTTCGCGGTACATCTGCTGAGCCAGCCGCTGCACCCGGCGCACGTTGTCGTCGGAGTAGTTTTCGGCAATGTCGCGGCCGGCGCGCATGGCGGTGTCGGCGTAGCGGAAAACCAGCAGCTCACGGTTGGCGTCCTCGCTCAAAAACACGTGAAATAGCCGTGTGCGGGCCTCTTTATCCATGTAGCGCAGCAACCCGTCCCAGACGCGGGCAGCGGCGGCCTCGTCGGTATCCACCTCTACTGGCTGGGCAAACAGGCCGCCCTGAACCGCCCCCAGCGGCTGGATGCTGTTGGGCGCAGCCTTGCGGTCGTACACCTGAAAAAGCACCGACAGCAGCCCCTCAAACGAGCCATCGTAGGCGTAATCGAGGGGCGGCTGCGTGAGTTCGGGGGCAGCGCGGTGGCGAGTGGTGGCCGCAGCCACTGCCTCGGTAGCCGAGCGGCGCGGGATTAGGGAACGAGACATGGGCAGGAATGGACGACCACGCGCCCCGGGTCCTCAAGGCCAAGACCCTGGGCTAGTCAGCGGTGAAGTGGGATGGAAAAACCTGCAGCGGTAGTTTCACTACGCCGCTCGCCGTGGCTGGCGAAACTTGCCGTTGTTGCGGGCGGCCTCCTGGTGCATGCGCAACACAATTGGCAGCAAGTCAGAAAGCTTGCAGCAGCAGGCCACACGAGCCACTTTTAACGGCAGGGAGGCCTGCGGCGAAGCAACAGCAGAAGCTTCGGTAGGAGCGGCAGTGCGGTGCGAAACAGTCATATCAGTTGTCAGTTGATAATTGCCAGTTGTCAGGCCGTTCTTCAAGTAGTTCTGCAAGAATAGCCTGACAACTGGCAACTTATTTAGGAGGCTTGAGCAAATAAATCGAGCTGCTGGGTGACGAGGGCGGAGCGGACGGAGCCGGCGCCGAACAGAATCTGGCGGCGAATGGTCTGCTCATCGTAGTCGCGCTTCTCCAAAGCCTTGCCGCGGCAGGTAAGGAAGAACTTGGCCCGCTTGAGCACCACCCCGAACTTGTGCAGGTGGTCGAGGCCCAGCGGCGTGAAGCGGCGGGCGGCCACGATGCGCTTGGCCGAACGCGCCCCCACACCCGGAATCCGCAGAATCATCTCGAAGTCGGCCGTATTCACATCTACCGGGAATACGTGGCGGTTGCGCAGGGCCCAGGCCAGCTTGGGGTCCACTTCCAAGTCGAGGAATGGATGGGCGGGGTCCAGGATTTCGTCGGCCTGGAAGCCGTAGAAGCGCATCAGCCAGTCGGACTGGTAGAGGCGGTGCTCCCGAATTAGTGGCGGCTGCGTCACCTGGGGCAGGCGGGCGTCATCGGTGATGGGGATGTAACCCGAGTAATACACCCGCTTCAGGCCGTAGCCCTTGTATAGCGAGTCGCTCAGGTTGATGATCTGTAGGTCGTTTTCTTCCGAAGCACCCACAATCAGCTGGGTACTCTGGCCAGCTGTGGCGAACTGGGGCACTTTCTTGAACAGCGCCTTTTCCTCCTTGGTGCGCGTAATGCCGTCCCGAATCTGGGCCATCGGGGTCAGAATCTCCTCGTAATTCTTCTCGGGTGCCAAGTTCTGGAGCGCCATTTCCGAGGGCAACTCGATGTTCACGCTCAGCCGGTCGGCATACATCCCGGCTTCATGAATAAGCTCCTCCGAAGCCCCCGGAATAGCCTTAACGTGAATGTAGCCGTTGAACTTGTGCTCGGTGCGCAGCTTCTTGACGATGCGCACCAGCCGCTCCATCGTGTAGTCGGGCGAGGAGAAGATGCCGCTGCTCAGAAACAGCCCCTCGATATAGTTGCGGCGGTAGAAGTTCATGGTCAGGTCCACTACCTCATCAACCGTAAAGGCGGCGCGCTTCACGTTGTTGCTCTTGCGCGACACACAGTACGCGCAATCGAAAATGCAGTGGTTGGTGAGCAGAATCTTGAGCAGGCTTACGCAACGGCCGTCCTCGGTATAGCTGTGGCAGATGCCCATGCCCTCAGCATTGCCCAGGCCCTTGTCGGTGTTCTTGCGCTTGCCGCCGCTGCTGCTGCACGACACGTCATACTTGGCGGCGTCTGCCAATATACTTAGCTTCTCCTGAATGCGCTCTTCGTTCATAAGACCGATTTATGGCTTAAAAATAGTTTCTATCGCGCACACACGCAAGCTTTATAAGACTAATTACGTTGGAATCGTTCCGAATTTCAGCAGTAAAGTCAGGTTGTTTCTAGTTTGTTTGGAGGGGCACGTTTGCACCGTTTTAATGTTGTAGGGGCAGAGCTTATCCCCGCCCGCCGTTCGCACCATTTCAACAATTTTGTTCAACGGCGGGCGGGGACAAGCCCCGCCCCTACGTCGTTCCGGCTTCCCCGTTTTGGTGGTACCGTTCACTGGCGGGTGGGAATAAGCCCCGCCCCTACGTTGTTCTGTCGCCCCCTGGTATCAGCCTTGGTGTACCCCAAACCCGGGCCGGCGTCGTACCTTGTTTCTTTCCTGCGTCCGGATGATAAAGTGCGTGCTACGGCTGCTGATTTTGCTGCTCTGGCTGGGGGCCGGCCTTGCGCCGGCCACTGCCCAGACGGGCCCGCCGTTGCCTCCCGACAGCACCAGCCTGCCGCCTACCAGTGTCCGCCCCGACTCGCTGCGTCGCCGCTTCGACCAGGAGCGCATGCTCAATGGGCTCAAAAACTACACCCGGCGCAAAACCATTCTGGGGCGGGCGGCGGCGGCTGTGTTTTCGTTCCGCGAGCGGCGCGAAGATCAGGCCGGCATCGACGCGGCGCTGCTCGACCGGCAGTTTGAGCAGCACAACTACAAAATCGTGCGCCGCATCCGCATTACGTCCCTCGACGCCTTTGGCTACAGTATCTCCGACTCGCTGCGGGTGCCGCGCAATATTTTGGAGAAAACCGGCAACACGTTTCACATGAAAACCCGGCCCTCGCGGGTGCGGCAGGTGCTGCTGTTTCGCGAGGGGCGCGAGCTGGAGCCCCAGGCCCTGGCTGAATCAGAACGTCTGCTGCGCCAGACCGACGAGATTCTGGACGCCCGTGTGTACGTGGACGAACGCACTGATACCGACGACAGCGTGGATGTGGTGGTGATTACCAAGGACCTGTTCAGTCTGAGTGGCTCGTTTCAGCTGCGCGACGTGGGTTCGGGCGTGGCCGGGCTGCGCGACGTGAACTTCCTGGGCATGGGCCACCAGTTCAGAAACCGTTACGCCTATGGCCGCACTGACACTGGACCGCGGGCCCAAACCTGGTCGTACCAGGGCAGCTACCGGATACCGTTCCGTGACTTCGTGTATGCCGGAGCCACCTACCGCGACGAAACCCGCCGCCGTGAAGGCAGCATCGGCATCTCGCGCGACTTCTTCTCCATCAACACCCGTTGGGCTGGGGCCGTCAGCTACAGTTTCTTTGACTGGCTCTACCTTACTGGCGGCGAAGGCTCGGTGGAGAAGCCCTACGAGTATCAGGCCCTGCGCTACAACACCCAGGATGCCTGGGTGGGCCGCGCTTTCCAGCCCCGCAGCTACGATTTGGGCTACGAAAGCCCCGGCCGCATTATTGCGGCTGCTCGCGTGGTCCGGACTTCGTACCAGGAGAAGCCCTTCGACTTTCTGCAGAGCGCCAACCTGATGCTGGGCACGGTGGGCTACAGCGTGCGGCGCTACTATAAGGATAAGTACCTGTTCGGTTTCGGCCGTACCGAGGACATTCCGACCGGCTCGCTGGTGAGCTTTACGGCGGGGTACGAGGTTAAACCCGCCGCGGACCCCCGCTACTTCCG
>NZ_JABKAV010000139.1 GCF_013377905.1 Hymenobacter terrestris | reverse complement strand
GGCGCCGCCCACCCCCGCCGTTGAACGGAATCTTTGAAACGGTACGAACGGCAGGCGGAGACAAGCCCCGCCCCTACGTCGTTCTTTATAGCCCGGATCAGCTAGGGCGCAGCTGGGTGTGCTCGGGGGCCAGATCGACCAAGCCCTGCTTGTAGAGGGCGCCCAGAGCTTTTTTGAAGATTTTCTTGCTCATGCCCAGGCGGCGGTACACGTCGTCGGCCAGGCTTTTGTCGCCCAGGGGCAGGCGGCCTTCGGGGGCGGCGCGCAGGGCTTCGAGCAGCGTGTCGGACTGGGCGCGGGCCTCGTCGTAGCCGATCTGCTGCAGGCTCAGGTCGAGCTTGCCATCGGGGCGGATGGCGCGGATGTAGCCCGTGTGCACGTCGCCGAGACGCAGGGGCTTAAATACCTCGTTGTGGAAGATGAGGCCCTGGTGGGTGCCATCGACCAGCATTTTGTAGCCCAAATCGGTTTCTTCGGCCACGAACAGTTCGGCCGCGTCGCCCACTTTGCCGGGGAACGGGTCGGAACTCAGAAACCACTCCCACTTAGCCGAGGCCACGATGCGGTCCGAGGTATCGTCGAGGTACACGAACACAGTGGCCCGCTCGCCGGGGCGCAGGTTGCGGCGCTGGTTGCGGTAGGGCAGCAGCAGGTCTTTTTCCAGGCCCCAGTCGAGGAAGGCGCCAGTGGGCGTTACGTCGCGCACGGTGAGGGCCGCGAACTGGCCCACGCGGGCAAAAGGCTCGAGGTTGGTGGCAATCAGGCGGTCCTCCGAGTCGCGGTACACGAACACGCGCACCACGTCGCCGATTCGGGTGCCCGGCTCCACGTACTTGCGCGGCAGCAGCAGGTCGCCGTCGTCGGAAGTCAGGTAGAGGCCGAAATCCACCTCCCGCACCACTTCCAGGTCGTTGAAATCACCGAGGATCATTCTCTCAAGTAAAAGTTGAAAAATTAGAAATGACCGGGTGGCGGCCGTTGAAGCTTGGCGCGAAGGTACGCAAACGAGACCGGGGCCTATAAACCCAATGGTGTCCTTTTCAGCTCACCGCTACTGAAACCGCGTAACGCCGGGCTGGCCGAAGCTGAAGTCGGAGAAGTCGTAGTAAGGGCGGGAGTTCTCGAACAGGCGGATGCCGTTGGGCGCGTCGAGGCCCCGGGGGTAGAAGCCCAGCGTGAGCTGAATGGTGCGGATGGCGGTGTACTCGTTGCGGAAGCGCAGGCCCATGCCAATGCCGGTGTAGGGCTTCTCGAAGAAGGGCAGCAGCCGGTCGGGCTTGGTGGCGTTGAGCCAGGCTACGTCGGCGAAGCCCACCACCGCCATCCGGAAGCCCAGAAACGAGACGGGCGTGTACATGGTGGCCTCGTAGTTGAGCGTAACGCGGCTGGTGCCCGTGAGTGGGCCGGTGGGCCGGAAGCCGCGCAGGCCCCGCTCGCCATCAATGGTGAGGTACTCGTTGGCGAAACGGTGCAACCCCAGCGCCGAGCGCTGCCACAGAAAGTGCCGCCATTGGAAGTTGCCGGTGTGGTAGAGCCGGGTGAAGTACAGGATTTCGCCGCTCAGCAGGCCCTGCTGCCAGTCGTTGCTGCGGCTCCGCACGAAGCCGCCAAACTCGCCGCTCAGGTACAGGTAGCCCCGCTGCGGCCGGTAGCTGGCCGATGAGAGCCGCACGCCGTAGTAGCGGCGGTTGTCGGCCGGGGGGGAATCGTAAACCCCCGCAAAACTCCCCAACGGGCCCGGCGGGATGTCCTCCGGA
>NZ_JABKAV010000138.1 GCF_013377905.1 Hymenobacter terrestris | reverse complement strand
TATCAAATGCCCTCAGCACCCTCAAAGGGCCGGGACCTGCAACTGCGGCCCGAAGCGTTGTTCCAGGTCAGCCAAGCGTTTTGCCGTCAGGGCAACGGGGGCCACGCGCAGCTCGGTGCGGACCAAGTCGAGAAAGGTTTGCTCCTGGGCCGATGCCGGCGCGGGTGCTGCGGCGTAATACGCCAAGGTTGCGGGGGCATCGTAGGCCAATTGTTCGAGTTCAAACCAGCCCGTCTGGCATCCAATGCCCAAGAACTCAGACAAGGTTTCGGCTACGACCAGGTTCGCCTCCATCATGGGGACGGTCATGACCACGGGGCCGTCGGCCGTCTCGTTGCGGGCGTCCAGCAGGCTGAAGTGGACGCCATCGCCGCCCGTGCGCGCGAAGCTGAGCGTGTTGGTCGGCGTGCATTCATAGTCCCCATTTTCTAAGGGTCTGACGGGCAGCAGACCACAATAGTCCACGTAGCGGAACGCCTGGTGCCCCCACCGAGCGGTTATTAGGTCGTCGAGCGCAAAAAACTCTTTGATTCTCAGCATAACGTCACAGCAGGGAAAGACACCCGGGCAAAGAGGGCCAATTGGAAATAATGTAGGGTAAAAGCATCCGTTTTGCCTCAGGGCGCGAGTAAATCCTCTATCCGGTAGGCGTAGTGGCCAGCGTGCTCTTGAGCGAAGAGAACGCAGCGCAACACCAAATCGCTTGGAGCCCCATCGACGCATAACCGGATGTCAGCGTAGAGCTCGCTGGGTTGCCCATCTGAGTATGTCAAGTAGGCTTTAGGGGCTTTGGGTGGTAAGCTGATGCGTTGCCCGTGCTCTGCCAACACGACGTTTAGGTCTTCGACAGCGCATCGGCTGGGTTTGCTGCCCTGAAGCGCCTGCTCGATGCCTCCACTGCTGGCAAGGTGCACGATGTGCTGAACGGTTGCCGCTACCTTTCTCTTGTCAAAACCGTGCATGCAAGCAAGGTAATAACGGTTCACGCAAAGGGTCCGAAGGTAAACGCTGCGTTTGCTGAAAGGAGCCTTTGTTAGTTGCTGGTTCCTAAGTGAGAATATTATATATTATTTCAAGTCCATCCAAAAAGTATTACAATTGCCAAAATATTTTTTGCAACTGAAATTATTTCCAAGATCAATCGCGTTCAAATCAACTGATACGTATTTCGATGAAAAATACGCAATAGATTTGAATCCAGGATAACCTCTATTACTATTTGCGCCAATAAAAACTGTTGATAAAGGCGGAATAAAAAAAATAACTGAATCTTGGCGGTTAATATAGTCTAATTGTTTGTTAAAACTTTTAACACTGCTAAATGTTGGTTCTTTCAGGGATAGACTGTATGATAAATAATGATAACTTAATTTGGCACTAGTATTGGTTTTGGTTCTTATAAGGATGCATTTAATTTTTGTATTTGATAGGTTTCTAACATAAAAATGCATTGGTACAGTGCAACCTGCTACCATAAAGCAGCAAGAAAAAAGCAAGATTAAGGAAAAAGGCCAGTGAATAATATTAAGCCGGCCATTAGCTGATGGCTGGGTGTCGCTTACTGAATATCTGTGCTCCATTAGAACAGTGCTGCACTTGAGACTTAGCTGGCTTCCTCTCATAAAATGAGACCGATACAAAATATTAGATTTAACGGTGGCAAGGAAACGCATGCTGTTCAAACAAACGAGCGTACCGGCATATGTCAGTCGTAAAGCTGCATCATGCTCATGCCATTCTTAGCCATCAGGAACATAAATACCAATACCGCAACGCCCGTGAGTGCTTCCCTCGCGCTTCGGCCCACAACGGCTGTGTAAAGAGTCGTGCCAAGCAGCGCGAACGCAGGAATGAGATTATAAACGGTCATACCAAATAGCAGG
>NZ_JABKAV010000137.1 GCF_013377905.1 Hymenobacter terrestris | reverse complement strand
TAAGCTACGCACCACTTACTTCCTCACTTCCCCAAAAAATCCCTAAAAGACACCTGCTCATACGCCTGCCCGAAGCGCAACTGCCGCTGAGAAACGGCTGAATCCCGCTCGATGACGCGGCGGGCTACGTTGTCGTAGGTGACGGTGCCGGTGGGGGTGGCTACGCCGAAGCCGTCGGTGAAGGAGTAGAGGGCCGCGCCGCCGGGCCAGGCGGCCGGGGCGGGGGCTAGCAGGTCGCGGCTCCAGGGGAAGTTGGTGGCGGGCAGGTTCAGCTGGTGCAGCAGCGTGGCGGTTACGTCGGTTTGCGAGCCGTAGGTGGGCACCTGTCGGCCCTGGGCGGCGGGGGCCAGCGCGCCGCCGGTGAGCAGCAGCGGGATGCGGAACTTGGCCGGGTCGTGGTTGGGCGAGCTGCCGGGCTGGGGGTGGCCATGGTCGGCTACCAGCACTACCAGCGTATTGGCCCACCAGGGCTGCTGGCGGGCCTGCTGCAGAAACTGGCCCAGCACGTGGTCGGTGTAATACATGGAGTTGCGGAAACGGCTGGCCTCGTCGGTACCCGAGAAGCGGGCACGCATGGGCACGTCGAAGGGCTCGTGGCTGCTCAGCGTGAAGGCCGTGATGAAGAACGGCGCCGGTTGGGCGGGCAGTTCCTGCAGCATCCGCCTGAACAACACGTGGTCGTGGGCACCCCACTTGGCGTTCTGGTCCTGGCGGGCGAAGTCGGCCCGCTCGGTGAAGCGCTGATAGCCGGCCGTGACGAGGTAGCTTTTCATGTTGGCGAAGGCCAGCTCGCCGCCGTGGTAGTAGGCCGTGGCGTAGCCCTTCCGGCGCAGCACCCGGGCCAGGTGGGGCAGCTGCTCGGTTTTGCGTGGGTACTTGATGATGCTGGTGGCGGGCTGGTTGGGGTAGCCCGAAAGCAGCGCCACGAGGCCCTTTTGGCTTCGGTCGCCGGCCGCAAACACGTTGCGGAAGGTCACGCCGGTGCGGCTCAGACTGTCGAGGGTGGGCGTTATGCCCGGCTCGCCGCCCAAATGGCCTACCAGCTTGCCGGTAAAGCTCTCCAGAATGATGAACAGCACGTTGGGCTTTTGCAGGCCGGGGCGCAGCAGCCGCACCGTATCGGGGCCGGAAGGGGCGTAGAGGCTGGCGGTGAGGCGGGTGGCGGTGGTATCGGGCAGGAACTTGTAGGGGTTGCGGGTGCTGGTTTGCAGCCGCAGCGAGTTGAGCACGTTCCAGGGCACGTTGATGGCCGCGTGGTTGGCAAAAGGCGCTTCCGAGAAATACACGTCGCCCTGGTTGATGGGAATTTGCTGCAGGCCCCCGCGCAGCGGCACCAGCAGCAGCACCAGATACAGCAGCCCCGCCAGCGCCGCCCTGCCCCGGCCGAAGCCGGCCGGCAACTCGGGCAACTGGCCCACTACTCCTTTATATAGGCCCCAGCCTGCGCCCAGCAGCGCCAGCCACAAGCCCAGCAGCAGTCCCAACTGGCCCGCACTGGCCGAAGCCGCCGCCTCGCCCGGTGTGCGCAGGTACTGCAGCGGCGTAGCATCGAGCCGGAAGCCCCAGGGGCCGTACAGGGCCAGGTCGGCTACCGTGAGCAGGGCCACCAGCGCCACCAACACCATGGTAATTCCGCGCAAGCCGCGGGCCAGCCCGAACCGCGGTCCGGCCAGACTGCCGACCACGAACAGTAGGAAGGGCGCCAGACACAGGTAGGCCGTCGCCGAAGCATCGAGCCGCAACGCGTAACCGAAGATGCGCGGCACCGTGCCGGCCGGCAGCACCAGGGTGCGCGACAGGTAGTAAACCAGAAACAGGCCCCTGACCAGCCCGAAATACAGCAGCCAGAACAGGAAGTAGCGCGGCTGAAACGCGAAGCGGCTTTTCACACCTGCAAAGGTAACCCCCCGGCCCGGATCGGAGCCTGCCGGCGGGCGGTTTAAACCCAAGTTGTATAGCACGATGTAGGGACGGGGCCTGTCCCCCCCCGCCGTCGAACGGGCCTGGTTTGAATCGTTCAACGACGGGCGGGGGAAAGGCCCGCCCCTACCTCGTGCCGAGATATGCA
>NZ_JABKAV010000136.1 GCF_013377905.1 Hymenobacter terrestris | reverse complement strand
GCCGAAGGGAGCGGCCGGGACGATGACAGTGGTTGAACTGACGGCCAACCGTTTGGTCGTCAGTTCAACCACGAATCCCGAGCGGCAGAACGAGGTGTATATCCCGGCCAACTAGGCAGGAGCCGTTTTTCCTGCGTCGTATGTAAAGCCCTCGACACGAAGCGGGCACGTCGCGCAAGGAACTTGTTTTGGACGTTGTGACAAGCCTTAACCCCTCCTTTAGCAAACGCAGCGTTTACCTTGCCACCCTTTGCGTGAACAGTTGCTGACATTGTAGTTCCATGTCCAGACGAAGCGAAACGACCCTGTACTTCCTTGCCTGTGTGGTGCTCTACGGCATCGTGGACTACTTTTTCAACCAAGCCCTGTTGTATTTCATCGGCGGGACGATCGGGACCTTATTGAAGCCGCTGTGGCGCGGCAAGGTAGAAGTGCTGCTGGTGTTCCTTGTGTGGAGTTTGCTGCTGGTGGGCTTCGCGCGCCAGTCGGTCACCGCCCACCGAGCGGGCGTGCGGTACACGGCCGTGCTTGTGATTGCGGCGTTGCTGTCGGAAGTAGATTTAATGATGGTCGTGCTCCTGCCCGGTGGCAGTCTACGGCACTTCTACATCGCCTTGGTGGCGGGCGTTCTGGTAAAGTCGCTGGCCTTGAGCTGGCTGCTTTTATCCGGTCGGATGCGCTACCAGAAAATGCACCCCGCGCGGTGAATGCACGTATCCGTTGTATGTTCTTTGGCGAGTCAGACCCTTTCGCTGAATCGCTCTTTCAATTGAACGAAGCGCGTTTACCTTCGGACCGTTTTCGTGAACACATTGTGGCATGTTGCCGGCACTTTTGATTTAGGAAAACAATCCCCATTAGACTTGGCGCTTTGCTGCTCACCTCCAGCGTTATAATTATAAGTAGGTATTGGAAATGCCTAACGAGGTGACACCTTTGCTTTATTTCTCCTTTTCCCTTCTTGCCTGTTGTGTACCATGAAGCCAACACATAAAAAAGCGGTTTGCCTTGCTATCGCCGTACTCGGCATTTTCTTAAGTGGTATGGGAATTGGCTTAGTATACGGAGTCAACCACCCACGTCCGAACGATAAGCGGACCCCGGAAGCGCAAGCCGCGCGCCGGTCAATGGGCACCACCCTTACCTGGACAGGTCTGGCCGTGACCTTAGGCTGCTCCCTTGGCTTGCTCATGATGGGGCGAAACAGCGAAAAGAAAGCCTGAAACCTGTGCAGACCGCTTCCTGGGAAATGGAAGCATATCAACCTGCAAGGCGGGCTGGACTTCTCCGACGAAGCCCCAAAAGCTCCTTCAATTGAACGGAGCAAGTTCACCGACCCACCCTTTGCGTGAATATTTCCTTCAGAGCACTTGACAGGCATCACGGAACGCAAGAGAAGTCCACTGACAGCCCGCTCCCTGTTCCAGCTGGCAGGGCACGAAACGCATGATAAACAACCCGGGTATAGTGCTAAATGCGTAGCTTGCTCTTATCTAACCGGCTCCTGAATTCGTGCTCCCCGCTTCGCTCTCCTACTACGAGATCTTGTATCAAGGCCATCCTCCCTTGCTGCGGGGCCATAACCAGCGGCCATTGAGCGCGGAGGAAATCACACACACCTGCGAAGCGCTACTGGCCACCGACCTGCATCACGACTGCCGCCACTGGCTGCTCGACGGCCGCTCGCATCAGCAAGCGCAGCCGCGCGCGTTACACGAGTGGATGCAGGAGGAGTATTTTCCCCGGGTGCGGGCCCACCTGAAGGGGCGGCCCTGCATCGCCTTTCTCGTTCCCCGCTTCGTGTGGGAAGGCCTGCCGGCCCAGGGCTACGAGAATCCCTTGGATTCGTTTGCCCACGGCGTGCGCATGGGCTGGTTCACGGCAGAGGAAGAGGCCTTGGCCTGGCTCGACCGGCAACGTTGATGCCCTCCTTTCACCAAACAAAGCGTTTAGCTTCGGACCGTTTGCGTGAACTAGCGCGGTATAGGCTATTCTTGTGCTGTTCAGCCTACACACCCCATGGGAAACCGCTCGCTTATAGACTTAATCAACCATCAGGAGCCCGGCTGGGAGTTAGTATCCGAATGGCTTAGCGAAG
>NZ_JABKAV010000135.1 GCF_013377905.1 Hymenobacter terrestris | reverse complement strand
GGAACACCCCCCGCCCCTACATCGACCTCCCTAACCTGGGATGTATAACGTGTAGGATGGCCACCGGTATCGGCCTTGTGGTACCTTTGCCCCATCACCCATTTACCGAGTTAATCCTTCGCCGTGCGTCCTACTGTTGAGAAAATTGCTGCCCTCACCGGCCACCGCGACTGTGTGTATGCCCTCACCGGCACGGTGGGGGAGGACGTGGTGTATTCGGCCGGGCCCGATGGGCTGGTGGTGGCCTGGAACACGGCCGCGCCCGAGCAGGATGGCGAGCTGGTGGCGAAGGTGGAAAACTCGGTGTACGCGCTGTGCCGGCTGCCCGAGCGCGATTTGCTGGTATTGGGTCACAATTTCCAGGGCGTACAGGTGATTGATTTGGCTGACAAGAAGCTGGTTTTCGCCACCGCGCTGCCACCCGTCGCCATCTTCGATATCTGTTATTCGGAAGCCCGGCAGCGCCTGTACGTGGCCCTTGCCGATGGCACGCTGGCGGTGTTGCGCACCACCGATTTCCGCCTCGAAACCCTGCACCGGCTCTCCGACAAAAGCCTGCGCTGCCTGGCCCTGCACGAGGGCCGCGGCGAGCTGGCCGTAGGCGGCTCCGACTGGCAGGTGCACATTCTCGATGCCGACTCGCTGGCTACCAGGCATACTATTGCCGAGGCCACCAACTCGGTGTTCACCTGCGCCTACTCGCCCGATGGCCGTCAGCTGCTCGCGGCCGGCCGCGACGCCCACCTGCGCACCTACGATGTGGCCGCTGGCTACGTGCCCCTGCGCACCGTGGTAGCCCACATGTTCACCATCAACCACCTCAGCTTCTCGCCTGATGCCCGCCTGCTGGCCACCTGCAGCATGGACAAGAGCATCAAGCTCTGGGACGCCGCCACCGGACAGTTGCTGCGCGTGGTCGACAAGGCCCGCCACGCCGGCCACGGCACCTCTGTAAACAAGTTATTTTGGCCGGGGAGCCAGAATAGGCTAGTTTCGTGTAGCGACGACCGTAGTCTGGCGGTCTGGCAGGTAAGTTCTTAGTGAGCTGTTAGCTGAAAGCTATTGGCTGTTAGCTTTCGTGCTGGAGTTTGTTAGGCCTGATAAAAGCGTGTCGTCCCTCAAAAGCTACTAGCTATCAGCTAATAGCCAACAGCTCAAAGCCAACAGCTCAAAATGAAAATTACCGCCCTCGATATCCGGCAGCAAACCTTTGGAAAAGCTCTTCGTGGGCTGGATAAGGACGAAGTGCAGGCCTTTTTGCAAACCGTTTCGCAGCAGTGGGAGCGGATGGGCGACGAAAACCGGGAGCTGCGCCTCAAGCTGGAGCACGCCACCCAGGACGTGAGCAAGATGCGCGAGGTGGAAACCAGCCTTTACCGCACCCTCAAAACGGCCGAAGACACCAGCAACAGCATTACCGAGCAGGCTCAGCGCGATGCCGACCTGCGCATTCGGGAGGCCCAGCTGCAGGCCGAAGAGTTGCTGGCCGCCGCCCGCCAGAAGGCCCGCAGCGTGGTGGAGGACGCCTACCAGCAGGCCGAGCGCACGGTGGCCGATATGAAAAAGGAGGCCAATGCCCTGGGCCAGGAGTGCCAGCGCCTCGAAAACCTGTTCGACGGCCTCACGCGCGACCTGCACCATTTAGCCTCCGACGCGCTGGATAAAGTGGAAAAAGCCCGCGCCCGACCCAAATCCGGCGCGGCGGCCATCCTTTCGCGGGCGGCCAGCGTAAAAGTAAACCGGCCCCCCGCGGCCGACGAACCTTCCACGCCTGATACTCCCGCTATGCACGTTTCCACCGCCGCCACCGCTTCGGCCGCCGCTATTGCCGCGCCGGCCGCGGCCCGTTTCGAACCCGCTACTGCCGCCGCGCCGGCCGAAAGCCGCGCCGCCCAGCCCACCACCGGCTACAACCCC
>NZ_JABKAV010000134.1 GCF_013377905.1 Hymenobacter terrestris | reverse complement strand
GTTTATCTTCGGACCGTTTAAGTGAACTCACATCGCTAATTACTACCAGCTGCTCCGATACCTTGGCGTGAATCAGCGGGCTGATAGAACGCAACGAATTGATTTGTAGCTTGCTCATTCCAAGCCCACCCACTTTGTTCCTTTATTGTGCTTCCGCCCTGCGCTTGAGACGTGACCCCGCCCTCATGCGCTACTTTCTTCTGTTAACCCTGCTATGGCTGGCGGCTGCTCCTAGGGGGCAGGCCCAGACGCCGGCCCAACGCCGGGCCCGCTACCGCTATTGGGAGGCCCCGGTAGATTCCCTGAGGCAAGTGCTGGCCGGCCAGCGTGCGGACACCGCCCGCCTACGCACCCTGCTCCACCTGAGTCACACCCCCGCCGTAGAGGCTCACCTCGCCGAAGTGGTGGCGCTGACCAAAAAGCTGCACCGCCCGGAGCACCGGGCGTATCGGGCGTTGCTGGTGGGTCTAAAACTCCGGGATAAGAAATCATTTGCCCCTGCCTTGGACAGCCTACAGGCGTCGGTAGCAGCCTTCGACCGACTGGGCCAGCCCGCGTCGGTGGCGTTGAGCAGAATGCGCCCGCTCTACGACGGACTAAACCAGCAAGCGGCCCGGCGGGCCTACCTGTACGACAAGCTGGCCGAATACGGGCAGTGGGGGCATCCGCTGAGCATCGCCAGCTGCTACCGGGCCCTGGCCAATTATTATCGGGTCCAGGGCGACTTCAATCAGGCCGCTAGCTACATTCTGCGCAGCGCCGAAATATTCCGGCACTTCAGTCGGCGACAATATTACATCGACCTGAGCGTGGCTGGAGCCTATTACGCCGATTGGGGCAACTACTCCAAGGCCCGGCACTACCTGCAGCAGATGCTGACCGAGACGCGATGGCCCACCCTGCGGCCCTATGCGCTGCGCATGCTGGGGGAGACCTACCTACGGGAAGGCAACTTTGCGGCCGCACTGCGGGCAGTCGACGAGTCCCTGACCGCCTCCGTCGTGGCCACAGGAGACACCAGCCGGTCCCAAGTAGTGGCGGCACTTAACGACTATGCTTTTGGCCTGGTATTGAAGAGTGCGGTGCTGCTGGCCCAGGGCCGGGTGGCCGAGGCCGGGCAGGTGTTGCCCCAAGCCCAGCACTTACGCGATTCGTTGCGCATCCCGCTGAATAGTACGTTGGGCTATTTTGAGCTGGACGCGGCCTGGGCCAGGTACTACGCCCTGCGGGGCCAGACGCAGCGGGCCGAACAGGCGTGGCTGCACGCCTACCGACAAGCCCGGGAGCTGAGCACCACGCCCTTGCGCTTGGCCTACTTGCGGGAATTAGCCGGCTTCTACCAGGCCCGGGGCCAATCGGCTCCGGCGGCCAGGTATTCGCTGGCCGCCGCGGCCCTGGCGGACACGCTCGAGCGCGCTCAAGGGGCGTGGCACGTGGCCCAGTACGAGGTGGAGCAGGCCGACCGGGCCCAGCAGGCACGCATCGCCACGCTGCGCTTGGCCCAGGTGCAGGACGCGGCGCGGGCCCGCCGCCAGCGCCTGGTGCTGGGGGCAGTGCTGGCGGTGCTGGCCCTGATTGGCGGGCTGGTGTTCGTGCTCTGGCGCGGCAACCGCCAACAGCAACGGGCCAACGCGCTACTGAATCAA
The DNA here is from genome assembly GCF_013377905.1 of Hymenobacter terrestris. Classification (GTDB taxonomy): domain Bacteria; phylum Bacteroidota; class Bacteroidia; order Cytophagales; family Hymenobacteraceae; genus Hymenobacter; species Hymenobacter terrestris. Next base: position 478 of record NZ_JABKAV010000134.1, on the reverse strand, counting down.
CTAAATGCGGCCGTGAACACGCAAAAAGGGGCACTGGAGATTCAGCGAGACCAACTTAACGCCTCGCTCACGGAACTGCGCACGACGCAGGCGCAGTTGATTCAAAAAGAGAAAATGGCCAGCTTAGGCGAGCTCACGGCCGGCATAGCCCACGAGATTCAAAACCCACTGAACTTTGTCAATAACTTCTCCGAAGTGAGCAGTGAGTTGCTGGCCGAATTGGCCGACGAGCAAGCGCGCCCCGAGCGCGATGCCGAACTGGAAGCCGAACTGGTGGACGATCTGCGGCAGAACATGGGTAAAATCACCCAGCACGGCCAACGGGCGGCCAGCATTGTCAAGGGCATGTTGGAGCACAGCCAGACCAGGGCTGGCGAGCGGCTGCCCACCGATGTCAACCGCCTGTGCGACGAGTCCCTGCGCCTGGCCTACCAGGGGCTGCGGGCCAAGGATAAGTCATTCAGCGCCTCCCTCACCA
>NZ_JABKAV010000133.1 GCF_013377905.1 Hymenobacter terrestris | reverse complement strand
GCCCAGGGCCCGGAGCTTGTCGTCGCGCTCCTGGCCGCGGGCCTCGGTGCGGGCCCGGTCACTCATCAGGTTCACCAAGCGCATGGTTAGAGCCTGTTATAGACTGGTAGCGTAATTTGGGGTATGGCACAGCAAAGTGGTTACCCCAGCGACGTAACGGATGACGAATGGATGTTTGTAGCACCCTATTTGGCCCTGGTGCGCGAAGACGCGCCGCAACGGCAGCACGCGCTGCGCGACGTGTTCAACGCCCTGCGCTACCTGGTCAAAACCGGCTGCGGCTGGCGCTACCTGCCGCACGACCTGCCACCCTGGCCGGCGGTCTACCAGCAGTGGGCCCGCTGGCGCGATAACCGCTGTTTTGAGCACATGATGGCCGATTTGCGCGAGTTGGCCCGCGTGCTGGCCGGACGTGAGGCCGAGCCCACGGCCGTGATTCTGGACGCGCGCACCGTGCAAAGCACGCCCGAAAGCGGGGCCCGTGCCGGCTACGACGGGGCCAAGCGGCGCAAGGGCAGTGAGGTGCACGTGGCCGTCGACACGCTGGGCCACCTGCTGGCTGCCGTCGTCACGCCAGCCAATGCACCCGACCGCGGGCAGGTCGACGCGCTCTGTGAGCGGGTGCAGCAGGTCACGGGCCAAAAGGTAGCGGTGGCGTATGTCGATCAGGGCTACACGGGCGAAGACGCCGCGTACGCCGCAGCCGTGCATGACGTTGACTTACAAGTCATTGCTAAGCCAGCAGGCCAGACGGGCTTTGTGATGCTGCCCCGCCGCTGGGTCGTCGAGCGCAGCTTCGGCTGGGCCGCTCGTTTCCGACGCCTAGCCCGCGACTACGAACGCCTGGCCCTAACTATGCAGCAATTTCACTTCCTGGCCTTCGCTACACTCTTGCTGGCAAAAGGCGTTTTTCGAGCCACCAGTCCATAACAGGCTCTAGCCCTCAGTTTCGTGTAGGAAATGGTGGTTGTGGAGGGCGAAGTAGGGGCAGGGCTTAGCTTCGCTGTCCTGCGGTTGCCCTTGCCCCGCCGTTGGCACTTACTTCACGGAGCCTACAAACAGGCAGTCCACGCCTCGTTTTAACGGCGGGCGGGGGCAAGCCCCGCCCCTACACCGACCTCCCAATCCCTAGGTTGTACGGACAATTATCTTTGCGTTCGTGAGCAGTATTGATGAAATTAGTGACCGGGCCTGGGCCGCTTTGGCGCCCCATTTGGCAGGTAAATCGGGCGATGTTGGCCGCACTGGAGCCGATAACCGCCTGTTTCTCAACGCCGTGTTCTGGGTGGCGCGCCACGGATGCGCTTGGCGGGCGCTGCCGGCCCGCTTTGGCAAACACGACACGCTGCGCAAACGCAGCCGGCGCTGGGCGCAAAAAGGCATTTGGCAACGCTTATTCGAGGTCGTGCAGGAACCCGATTTAGATTGGGTGATGCTCGACTCGACCGTCGTACGGGCTCACGCACAGGCCGCGGGTAGCCGAAAAAAAGCCGCTTCGGCGACGAAGCCCTCGGCCGCAGCCGCGGCGGGCTGACCACCAAAATTCATGTTTTGGTCGACGCGCTGGGCAACCCGCTGCGCGTGGTACTCGGGCCCGGCCAACAGGCTGACTGCCGGCGGGCGGGCGACTTACTGGCGGGCGCCGAAGGGGCGGGCAACGGGTTGGCGGATAAAGCCTACGATACAGACGCGGTAGTGGCGGCCGTCGAAGCCCTGGGCGCACAAGTCGTCATCCCCAGCAAAAAGAATCGCCTCGTGCAACGCATGATTGACCGCAACCTATACCGCGACCGCAACAAAGTCGAACGCTTTTTCAGCCGCCTCAAGCAGTTTCGCCGGTTGGCAACGCGCTACGATAAAACGGCCAGCAGTTTCCTCGGAATGGTGCATTTCGTTTCCGCCCTCTTGTGGCTCCGATAATTGTCCGTACAACCTAGTGCGGTTCTTGGGTTGGTGTATGGTTTTGGGTTTATCTTCTGGCCATGAAAGCCTATTCACTTGATTTGCGGCAGCGGGTAGCGGCGGCTTATACCGAGCTCGGGGCCACACACCCCGCCGTCGCCGCCCGGTTCTGCGTATCGGTTTCGTTTGTCGAAAAGCTGCTGCAACACCAGCGGGTGAGCGGGACGGTAA
>NZ_JABKAV010000132.1 GCF_013377905.1 Hymenobacter terrestris | reverse complement strand
CTTCACGGACGGGGCCACCAGCGGCAGCCAGAGCCCGGACTACAGCTACGATGCGGCCGGCAGCCTGACAGCTGACGCCAACAAGGGCATCCGCCTGATTCGCTACAACCACCTGCAGCTGCCCGAACGCCTGGAGTGGGCCAACGGCAACGTGCTGGAGTACACCTACTCGGCCGCCGGGCAGAAGGTGAGCAAGCTGGCCACCGAGGCCGGTAAGCCTACCGCCGTGCGCACCGACTACGTGGGCCCCTGGCAGTACGAGCGTGACAGCCTGCGCTGGCTCACTCACGCCGAAGGAAGGGCCCTGTACCTGTACCCGCGCGACCCGGCGGGGCAGGTGAGCACGAAAGTCAACTACGAGTACACGCTCAAGGACCACTTGGGCAACCTGCGCGTGGCCTTCCACCCCGGCGAGCGGAAGACGTATCACGCCTTCTTGGAACCCAATGAGAACGAGTTGCGGCGCGAGCAGCACGAGTTTGATTCTGTGTCCGTCTCGGCCCCGATCCGGCGAGTGGATCCGACGCATCAGTTGGCCAAATCGGGCGCCGGTTTTGCCTTGCTCAACGCCGGCGGGGTAGCGCCCCAGCCGTTGGGCCCGCTCAAGCAGCTCACGGTGGCCCGAGGCGACACGGTGGACGTGGTGGCCTACGGCATGTACCAGCAGCCGGCGCAGGCCAACTGGAGCTTCACGCTGGCCAGCTTTGTGGCGAGCTTACTGCAACCGGCCGTCGGCGCGCCGGCTCCGCCCGACGGAGGCCGCCGGGTGCGGGTGCTGCCCTTGCTGAGCGTGGGCCTGGGCCTGGTGCCGGCCGTGGAGCAGCTTAGTGGCGGGGTGCCCAAGGCTTACTTGCGGGTGCTGGTCTACAACGCCGATTCGGTGCTCGTGGCCTGGCCGACGAAGCAGTTGACTAACGCGGCTAATGCCAGCGTAGTGGACGGCGGTTATGAACAACTATCTTTACGGGTGTTCGTGCCGAGTGCGGGCTACGTCCAGGCCTACGTGGCCAACGAGAGCGACACGGACGTGTTCTTTGACGACATTAGCGTCGAGCACCGCCAGGGCCTGCAAGTGCAGGAAAACCAGTATGATCCGTATGGGTTGGACCTAGTGGGGCTGAATAGGAGCGCTACGCCGCAGAATAAGTACAGCTGGAACGGCAAGGAGCGGCAGGACGAGTTCGGCCTGAACTGGCTCGACCACGGCTGGCGCTTCTACGACCCCACCCTGGGGCGGTGGGTCGTCACTGATCCGGACGGGGAGAAGGCAGGGCAAGCGAGTTGGGGTAGCTATCAGTTTGGGATGGATAATGCGGTACGGTATAACGACTTAGATGGACGTTGCCCTACATGTCCACAAGGCAAAGCCGCTGATGAAGTGTACGCATTAGGTGCTACTATAGAATCAGAAGGGAAAACATGGATCTATACTGGGGGTGGTGTGTATGCAGAAACAGTTGGGAGCAAGATTATGGGAGCAGTAGAAAGATTCAGTCAAGAAGGAGGAGATAATGGCACTAATAACGAAGTATATGATGGCTCTAAACTTAAGGGGGCAATGTCTAGCCTTTTGAAAAAATTTCTTTTCGCAAATTCTATAATGGGAAATGGAGACGAACAAGAAGTTGGTGTAGTGATAGAGTCAGCTGAGCCAAATGGAACCTCACCAGGAGGAAATACCGCGAAAAAAGAAATTAAAATTGACCAAGAAGGTCTTAATGTATTACTTGATGCAAGTGGAGCTGTCATTAATCGAAAAGGACATACTTATAGAGAGGCAGTTAACGCCAACCAAGGTCGAGAAATATCGGATGTGACGGGAGCGGGCAATGATGCAGCAGATGCGGCTAAGGAAGCGAGGGCAGAAGCCAGGAATCCATCCGGACGTGACACAATCCAAAGATCAGTTGGATTGTTTGGCCGAGGGTCACATTACAAGATACTGACGGATAGTGGTACTGTAGATGTTTACTCAAATGATAAACTTAAAAAATGAAAAATATAATTTTAGTCTTGCTCATGATCTTTGCTTCGTCCTGCTTAAATGATCGGAAGGAAATAATTGAGTATTATCCGACCGGTGAAGTCGAATGCAGGTCATATGTTGACAAACAAGGTGTGTATGAGGGTGATTTGACGTGTTTTTATAGAAATGGTACAATAAAAAACATAACGCCATTTGATAACCACCACATAAACGGGATTGTAAAAAAGTATTATGCCAATGGGGCAATAAGATCAGAGCAATATTTCAAAAACGGAAAACCGTTTGGATTATTGAAAGAAAATTTTAAAAATGGCAGATTAGAATATATGGCCGTT
>NZ_JABKAV010000131.1 GCF_013377905.1 Hymenobacter terrestris | reverse complement strand
GCCGGCTTCGCGTATCGTTGAACGAAGTCGTGTGGCAATCAGTAACGATACGCGAAGCTGGAGTTTCGCGCCACAGCCGTTCAATTCGCGCTAAACCTCCAGCGCCTTGAGCAGCACCGAGCCGCTGAGCCAGGTCATCACCAGCACCACCAGCACCCCGAATACGGCCAGCACCAGCGGATGGCGGTAACTGCCCACAATGGCCGGGCGGTAGGCCGCTACCAGCAGCGTGCCCAAGGTAAGGGGCAGGATGAAGCCGTTGAGCGCCCCGGCCCAGAGCAGTACCTGCACCGGCTGGCCGATGGTGAGAAACAGCAGCGTCGAAAGGACGATGAAGCCGATAATCCAGCGGTTTTCGCGGGCTGCTACCTGGGGAAGCAAGGCCTTGAGAAAGGAAATAGAGGTGTAAGCCGAGCCGATGATGGACGTGACGGCCGCCGCGAACATTACCACCCCAAACAGCCGGTAGCCCAGCTCGCCGGCCGCCAGCCGGAACACCGAGGCAGGCGGATTGGCCGCATCAATCACGAGGCCCTGACTCACCACGCCCAGCGTGGCCAGAAACAGGAACACCCGCACCAGTGAGGCCACCGAAATGCCCAGCACGGCGCTACGCGTGACTTCGGGCAACGCCGCCTCGCCCCGGATACCGGCATCGAGCAGGCGGTGGCCGCCGGAAAAGGTGATGTAGCCACCCACCGTGCCGCCCACCAGCGTGATGATGGACGTGAGGTCGAGCTGGGTAGGGGCCAGGGTGCGGCGGGCCGCTTCGGCCAGGGGCGGGTGGGTGGAAAAGGCCACATAGATAATGGTGAGCACCAGCACCAAACCCATCACTTGGGCGAAGCGGTCCATGAGCCGCCCGGCCTCGCGGACCAGAAATACCCCCAGCGCGACCCCGGCGCCCAGCACGGCGCACACCGTTACGGGCAGGCCCGTAAGCGCCGACAGGCCCAGGCCTGCCCCGCCTACGTTGCCCACATTGAAGGCCAGGCCCCCTAGCACAATCAGCACCGAGATGACGCTGCCCAGGCCCGGTAGCACGCGGTTGGCAATGTCGGGGGCCCGCAGTTCGGCCACGGCAATCACCCGCCACACGTTCAGCTGCACCCCGATATCGAGCAGGATGGAAGCCAGAATCACGAAGCCGAAGCTGGCCCCGAGCCGCTCGGTAAACACGGTAGTCTGGGTGAGAAACCCTGGGCCCACGGCCGAAGTGGCCATCAGAAAAGCGGCCCCCAGCAGCACGCTCCAGTTACGCGTCGGCTTCATACGCGGAGCCTGCTAGGCGTTTGCACCGTCACGTCGGCCGCTGCCAGCGCGGCCCGGAGCCGCTGGGCAAATTCCAGCGCGTGGGGGCCGTCGCCGTGCAGGCACACCGTATCAGCCCGGATAACCACGTCCTCGCCCGATTGGGCCCGCACCCGACCCTCGCGCACCATCCGCAGCACCTGGGCTTCGCCCTCGGCGGGGTCGGTGAGCAGCGCGCCGGGCTGGCGGCGGGGCGTGAGCGTGCCGTCGGGCTGGTAGCTGCGGTCGGCGAAAACCTCGTGGGCGGTACGCAGGCCCAGTTTTTCGGCGGCCCGGGGCAGGGCGCTGCCGGCCAGCCCGTATAGGCAGGCCTCGGGCACCACGCGGTACACAGCTTCGGCCAGGGCCTCGGCCAACGCGGGGTTCACGGCGGCCATGTTATAAAGCGCGCCGTGGGGTTTTACGTGGTGCAGCGTGCCGCCCTCGGCCCGCACGAAAGCCAGCAGCGCCCCGATCTGGTACACCGTCATATCGTAGGCTTCCTCGGGCGAAATGGCCATTTCGCGGCGGCCGAAACCCACCAGGTCGGGTAGGCCGGGGTGGGCGCCGAGGGCCACGCCGTGGTGCAGCGCCCGGCGCACGGTGTGCTTCATTACGGCCGGGTCGCCGGCGTGGTAGCCGCAGGCAATGTTGGCCGACGTTATCAAGGGCAGAATGGCTTCATCCTGCCCCAGGGAGTACGCGCCGAAGCTTTCCCCCAGGTCGCAGTTGAGGTCGATGGTAAGGGTTGGATTCATAGGCAGGCAAGATAGGCGGAAGCGGCCGATGTAGGGGCGGGGCTTCGCTTCGCTGTCCTTCGGTTGTCCCCGCCCGCCGTTGAACGGATGTCGTTGAACAGCGGCGCATGGTGCCGTTGGATGACGGGCGAGAGGCTTTATTGAACAGCGGCGCTTGGTTTCGTTGAACGGTAGCGCTTGGTTGCGTTCAACGGCGGGCGGGGGCAACCGAAGGACAGCGAAGCGAAGCCCCGCCCCCACATCGGCCGCAGCGCCACGGCCCGTTCCAGCTGCCCGAGCTGTTGCTCCCGCTCCATTTACAG
>NZ_JABKAV010000130.1 GCF_013377905.1 Hymenobacter terrestris | reverse complement strand
ACGCGGGGGGTTCCGTGATACGCGTCCAAACCCTCGCGGTGGGGGGGTGGGGTGGCCCCCCCACCGCCGTTCGCACCTTTGCAACGGCATTGTTCAACGGCGGGCGGGGTCAAGCCCCGGCCCTACATCGTGCCGTAACTGCACGTATTCACTTATCTCATACACCCGTAGCTGCACTGTATCCTGGCGGGCCTGTTGTTGAAGGTGCAGGGTTTGCTGGTAGCTGAGGCCAGTGTATTCGGAGTGCTCCAGAAATAACAGGGGCGAAGTGAGGCTAGGCTCAGGCCAGGCGGCCAGCGGCGGGCGCTGGCGCAGCGAGTTGAACTGTTGCACGTTGGTCACGCGCCAGTAGGCGTCGAGGAGCACGTAGCGGTAACCTTGGTGGGCCAAGGCGGGAAGGGCCTCCTCACCTACTATTGAGCGTACTGTATCAGCATGAAAGGGTGTCATGGCCAAGCCTACCGTGCTGACCACGGGGCCGCCGCCGTGGGCCGCCAGCCAGGCGGCTACTGCTGGGTAACTGGTGGGCCGGGCGTAGGCGTACACTTCGCGCTGAAGCCGGTAGAGGTTGCCGGCTAGCGCCAGAAGCACCAGCAAAGCCAGCGCCGGGGCCGGAAGCCGCCGGCCGCGCCAGGGCCGGGCCAGCATCAGCAGTCCTAGTGCGTACCAGAGTCCGTAGGCCCACAGTAGCCCACGCGGCGCTTTCAGCAGCAGCGACATGCCCGCCAGCAGGCACCAGCCCCAAATGGCCAGATACAGTTCCAGCAGCAACTGCTGTCCTCGCCTGAGGTGGCCCGCCCGCCACTGCTGCCCCAGCAGCGCCAGCGGCCCCAACAGCCCCACCCATACCAGCCACGACTCAAAATCAAGCAGAAAGCGTAGGTAGTAGAGCAAATCGAGGTGTAGCGTAGCGTTGCGGCCGGCAGCGTTGGCGGCTCCCGGAAACAGTACGTTGTAGTACACGCCCACCCAAGCGTACCAACGCAGACCCGCCAGCCAGCCCACCGCGCTCAGCACCACGAAAGGGGCGGCCAGCAGCAGGCCCACGCGCCACCAATGGCCCCGCTGCAGCAGCAACCCATCGGCCCGCCACCACTCCAGCACGGCCAGAATGGGTAGCGTCAGCAGAAATTTATAGTTGAAGCTCAGGCCCAGCATTAGCCAGATAGCGGCCCGATAGAGGGTGGTAGAGCTGGGCTGCCGGAACCGTTGGTAATAAGCGGCCAGCAGTGCGGCGAAGCACAGTAGGCTGCCGGCGCTCATGGTAAAGTCGCGGCCGCCGTAGGTGAGGAAGGTGGCCGTGCCCATAAGCAGCGTGAGCAGCCCGGTTTGCCAGCCCGGCAGCCGGGTTTCGCGGGCAATAAAGGCTGCCAGAAGCCCCACGGCTACTAGGGCCAGCATCGCATTGATCACCAGAAATATCCGATAATCGGATGTGAGCCAGGCCACCGGCGCGTAGAGCAGCATGAACAGCGGGCTGCCATGCCGGAACAGGTGGCGCAGGTCGCCGGCCGCCACTTCCTGCACAATCTGCCAGTTGCGCACCGAGTCGAAGTCGGGTAACGCGCCCTCGGTGAGGCCGTACAGGCGCACCGGCACCAGCAGCAGCAACGCCAGGCCGAGGTAGTACGATTGTGGCCGTGAGAGGGCGAGCGGGCTGTTCAATTGGTGTTGGTTGGAGCGAGACGCGTAAAAGTACAGCAGTTCAGCCATGACGAGCGTACTTTTACCGCTACCTGTTCTCCTCACTCACCCATTTCTTTCCTTCACATCATGCGTCTTGTTCTCCAGCGCGTCCGCCATGCCCGGGTTACGGTGGAGGGCCGCGTTACCGGCCAGATTGGCCCCGGCCTGCTGGTGCTGGCCGGCTTCGCGCCCGATGACGATGCCGCCATTCTCGACCGGCTGGCCCGTAAAATGGTGCAGCTGCGCATCTTCGCCGACGACGAAGGCAAGATGAACCGCTCGGTGCAGGATGTGGGCGGCGAAGTGCTGGTCGTGAGCCAGTTTACGCTACTGGCCGACACCCGCAAGGGCAACCGGCCCAGCTATATCGGCGCCGCGCCGCCGCCGCTGGCCGTGCCGCTCTACGAGCAGTTCGTGCAAGTAGTAGCCGGGCTGCTGGGCCGCCCCGTGGCTACCGGTGAGTTTGGGGCCGATATGCAGGTAGAGCTGCTCAATGACGGCCCGGTAACCATTGTGCTCGACAGTTAGCACCTACGAACCGCCTCATCATCACCCCTCAAATTCCTGATTCATGACTATAGAAGAAGCCCAGCAAACTGTAGATGTGTGGATCAAAACCACCGGTGTCCGGTACTTCAATGAGCTGACCAATATGGCCATGCTCACGGAGGAAGTGGGCGAGGTAGCCCGCATTATTGCCCGGCAGTACGGCGAGCAGTCGTTCAAGGAATCCGATAAGAACAAGGTGCTGGCCGACGAGCTGGCCGATGTGCTGTTCGTGGTTATCTGCCTAGCCAACCAAACCGGTATCGACCTCACCGATGCCTTGAACCGCAACCTGGCCAAGAAAACCCAGCGCGATGCCACACGGCACAAGAACAACGAGAAGCTGAAGTAGGCACGACGTAGGGACGGGGCTTGTCC
>NZ_JABKAV010000013.1 GCF_013377905.1 Hymenobacter terrestris | reverse complement strand
CCTGACGGGGAAACCACGCCCGCTACGGCCTCCATCAGCCCGCACCCGCTACCCGACGCCCGGAAAAGCCTCAACCTTTTGCAGGCCGGCCAGCAACTGCTGGGCGGCGGCGCGGTGCGGGTCGAGCCCGTCGGGGCCACGGTACTCAAGCCGATACTCATAGCCCTCACGCCAGAGCCGGCGGCCCAGCACCCGCGTCCGCTGCCGGTTACCCGGGCGGGCCGCAGCATCGTCGTAGGCGTAATCGTAGCGCAACTCCTGGAAACGGTCCTCGTCGCGCTCCTCCAGCCGGTACACCCGCGCCCGGGGCAGGCTGGTTACGTAGCGCCACACCGAGTCGAGCTGGCCGGCCTGCAAAAGGTTGAGGCTTTTCCGGTCGTCGGGTAGCGGGTGCAGGCTGATGGAGGCCGTAGCGGGCGTGGTTTCCCAGTCAGGCCCCACATAAAACGTAGTCCGATGGTTTTCGCCGGGCATCACCTGCCAGCCCGTGGGGTAACCAAGCTGGTAGCCGCCGCGGACGTCGGTGTAGGTCTGGCCGGCGGTATTGCCTTGGGCCCACACCGGGCCGGGCACGGCGAACAACAGTAGCAAGAGCCAAATCTTTCCCCAGGCCATATATTTTAACCACCTCATTGCCTCAAAAATAGGCAGCCAAACCGGATGTTCCTGGCTCCAGCTCCACACACTGCACCGGTACAGGAAGGAAGCGACCGAGAACACGAAAAAAATACCATTGTTCTCACCGGCCAGCCATATTAGGGGCTGAAGCCAGCCGGTTTATTACGTACCTTTACACGCCTATTTGCGGAATATCTCTGCCCCTCACTTACCCATATGAAAAAACTTCTCCTCATCACGCTGATCCTGTCGAGCACGCTGGCGGCTTCGGCGCAGTCCATGGCTGGCAAGCCCCGCAAAAAGTACGCTTTCCCGAAGAAAGACGAAGAAAGCACTTACGTGCTGAATGTAACAAAGAACACCGACGAAGAAGCCGAGGTAGATGCCTGCGTAACCCGCGTAGCCTACCTTCCCTACGTCGATCTGCTGGCCCAAATCAACGAACTAAAGCGTATCAACAGCTGGGCCGACACCACGTATCAGCGCCGCCTGACTCAGCTTCCAGCTGGTGGGCAGCTTACGGTAACGATGTATCGGCGGGGTTCCAAGAATGCTGACCCCAGCTACCTGAGCCTGCTGGCAAAAAACAAAGCCGGCGAAGAGCTACTCAATCTCCCTGAGCTACCCGCCGGCCAGGGCCGCTTCTGGAACCGCGACCTGTACATGAGCAAGCGCGTTATCTCATTTGTTAAAGTAGCCAGTGAGCAGGACGTTTCCCTGACAATCAACGACGCCAAGACCAAGCAGAACTTCGAGTACATCATTAAAGCGCAATAGTTCGCCTTATCCCCAAATGTATAAAGCCCGTAGCCGATTCCGGCTACGGGCTTTATATATTTGGGGCATATTATTCTGCCTATTTCCTCAGCTGGGCCCACTGCACGGCAATGATGGTTTTAGCATCTTCAAATTCGGCAGCAAATAATTCGTCGGCCGAGAATTCTACCGCTTCAATCCGCTCGTTCTCCGAGGCCAGCCCCCCACCGGGGCCTGACTGCCGGCTGACTTCGGCATAGAAGACGGTAATGATTTCGGCGCTGTTGCCGGGCGAAGGGAATATGCGGGCAATCTGTTCCAGCTGGTCCACGTCGTAGCCCAGCTCCTCCTGCAACTCGCGGCGGATGGCCGTGGCCGGCTCCTCCCCTTCATCAACCATACCGGCGGCCAGCTCCACCAGCTCTTTTTCGGGGCCAATGCGGTACTGCCGGGCCAGTATGTACTGCCCGCTGTCAGTATGGCGCACCAGCGCTGCCACGGCCGTGCCCGGCTCGAACCGCTCGCGCTTAAGTGTCTTATCGCCGTCCTGAACCCGCAATTGGCTGATTTTATAGTGGCCGTCGTAGGCAGTTTGGCGGTCGATAATGTGCATGAGTTACGTTGAATCAGAAGGTTGCTAAAAGGTGGCCGGTTATTTGCGGCAAGCAGGGGTAGCGGCCGGACGTCCTGTGCCGCGCCGGTGCCGCGCCGGCTCGCCCACCAGAGGCCTATTATACGTCTTTATCGACGCTGTAAAACTAAAAAGCCCGACCTTTGCCGGCGGATATATTCCCGTGTCATTTTCGCCGCCCTCCGGCGGCTGCTTTTTTTCTTTAGATGTCGTTCGACGAACTCAACCTGATTGAGCCTATCCTCCGTGCCCTGCACGAGGAAGGTTACACTACCCCTACCCCCATTCAGCAGCAAGCCATTCCGCAGGTGCTGGAAGGCCACGACTTGCTGGGCATCGCCCAGACCGGCACCGGTAAAACGGCCGCTTTCACCGTGCCCATTCTTCAGATTCTGCACCAAACGGCCCAGGTAGAGCGCCACGCGCCCGGCCGCATTCGGTGCTTGGTGCTCACTCCTACCCGCGAGCTGGCCATCCAGATCGGGGAGAGCTTTAAATCGTACGGCCGCCATCTGCCCAAGCTGCGCTCTACCGTTATTTTCGGCGGCGTGGGCCAGCACCCGCAGGTACAAATCCTCAAGCGGGGCGTCGAGGTGCTTATTGCTACGCCCGGCCGCCTGCTCGACCTGATGAGCCAGGGCTTCGTAGACCTGCGCCAGATTGAGGTGTTCGTGCTCGATGAAGCCGACCGCATGCTCGACATGGGCTTCATCAACGACATCAAGCGCATCCTGCCCAAGCTACCCGCCAGCCGCCAGACGTTGTTCTTCTCGGCCACCATGCCCGGCCAGATTCAGGAACTGGCCGGCAGCATTCTGCGGCCCAACCCGGTGAAGGTGGCCGTAACGCCTATCTCGAGCACTGCCGAAACCGTGACGCAGGCCGTGTATATGGTCGATAAGAATGATAAGGCCGATCTACTCGAACACGTGCTCCAGGACAAGAATATCCGCCGCGTGCTGGTATTCACGCGTACCAAGCACGGCGCCGACAAGGTGGTGAAAACGCTGGCCAAGGCCAATATTCCGGCCGAAGCCATTCACGGCAACAAGTCGCAGAACCACCGCCAGCGGGCCCTGTCCAACTTCAAGGCCGGCTCGACCCGCGTGCTGGTCGCCACCGACATTGCCGCCCGCGGCATCGACGTGGATGAACTAACCCACGTTATCAACTACGAAATTCCGAATGAGCCCGAAACCTACGTGCACCGCATCGGCCGCACCGGCCGCGCCGGTGCCGACGGTACGGCCCTTTCCTTCTGCGAAGACGAGGAGCGCGCTTACCTGCAGGACATCCAGAAGCTCATCCGCCGGCAGGTGCCGGTAGTGCAGAGCCACCCCTACGCCACTTCGGCGGTGCAGCCCGTGCCGCTGACCGGCGGGCCGCCCATCAAGCGTCCCAAGGGTCCGGCTGGTCGTCCGGCCCGTCCGGGTCGCGAAGGCGGCCAGCAGGGCGGTGGTGGCCGTGGCCGGGAGAGCCAGCGCCCCGCCAGCGGCGGAGGCCGCGAAAGCAGCCCCCGCAGCCAGACCAGCAGCCAGGCCGGCCGTGGGGAAAGCCAGCGTAGCCCCGCCAGCGGCGGCTCTTCGCGAGGTGGCATCGGTCGGGGCCGGGGCGGCAGCCGGTAGGCGCTGCACCATCCTGTTTGCTGCTACCGGGCAGGTTTTGGTCCGGCAGTAGCGTAACTTCCAGTATCAAGCCCCGTCGTTGCCCGTTTAGCGGGCGGCGATGGGGATTAGTTCGTACAAGCCGGCCGGAATAGTTGAGCCGGTTTAGTCGGGGCCGGCAAACAAAAAGGCAGCGTGTAGCTTACTATACTGAAGCTGTTTGGCAAATCAAAAGCACTTCATACTTTGGCTGCACGGCAGTCAGATGAGGGCTAATATCCTTTTGACTTGCCAAAGAGCTTTAGTACCTTTTCCCGCTCCGGAACAGCTTTTTATTCTCCGTTATGGCTCAACGTACCCTTCCCGTTATTCAGGCACTGCGCGATACGGCTCAGCGCCTCGCTACCCAGGCCCCCTACCAGTGGGGACACATGGGCAGCTGCAACTGCGGCCACCTGGCCCAGACCGTTACCAAGCTAACCAAAGCCGAAATCCATACCCGGGCCATGCAGCGCTACGGCGACTGGGAGCGGCAGCTGCTTGACTATTGCCCCACCAGCGGCCTGCCCATCGACGAAACCATTGATGAGATGCTGGCCCTGGGCTTCAGCCGGGCCGACCTTACGCACCTGGAGCGCCTCTCCGACCCGGCTATCCGGGCCACTATCCCGTTTGAGCGTCGCAACGCCCTGCGCCACAACCAGCGCGACGACGTGGTGCTTTATCTGCGTACCTGGGCTGGGTTGCTGGAGGGCGAACTGCTGGCTACCATTGAGCTGCCCAGCCTGGTGCCGACAGCAGATCTGGTAACTGCACAGCTGTAGGCTTGGCAGAACAGTAATAGCAGAAGCATAAAAGCCCCGCCGGCAGCTGCCGGCGGGGCTTTTCATTTGACCTGATTTCCGTAGCGGAAGGAGTATTAGTAATTGACGTTGCTACGTTGCGCCTCGCGGTACTGTTCGGGGCGGTGGCTGCGCTTATAGGCCGCATCGGCATTGGGGTCCTTTTCCGGGTCGGGGGACTGAGTGCAGGACGACAGAATCAGGGAAGCGCCAGCGGCGAGGAAAACGAGCAGACGAAGATTTTTCATGTCCCAAAGGTACACACCAGACCGAAACCGGGCAAATCCACCATTACCTCCTTTCCGTATTCTGTTTCAGGTCCGTCGCCAAGGCTATGTAACGAATGTTAACCATCTAGCTTACCTAACAGCTAAGCGTGTCGCTACCGAAGTAGTTTACAACTATCAACAGGACCTAATGCTACCAAGTGCCTAGTCGAGACAGCCTCCGGAGTTGAAACAAGGCCAGACGTTGACCTTTTCCGGCCGACTACTTCCCTTGCCGTACTCAACCGAAGTTGGCCCGGCTTCGCTAAGGCCATTAGCGGTACCAGGCCAATTGCAAGTAGCATTTTATGACCGCTTGTCACCGACAACTTCATTAGCAAGTGGGGATATCATTGCCACCGAATTTCGGCACTATATTCCGCACTGCTAATATGTGGCTATAGGCATACCGAAGCTACCCTCTGCCAAAGACTAACACCTCTATCCTTGGTTCACAACACTTGAATCTAGATACTGAATAACAATACTTTGCAAAAGTCTATAAACCAAACCTAGTAACTTTGTTAGCAGAGCATAGTTTAGCGTATTTTCAATATAAGGGAGTACGTATTTGGCCAGGTATAGAAAGCGGAATAACAGCTTGACAAGGCCCACCAACAGTCGGTACAGACACCTACTGACAAATTGCACTCCGTCTCTAACAGCGCCTTTCCGAGGAACCGAATCGTGTCGTCAGACGGAGCAAAAAAATAGCTACTAATTCCTGATCAGTGGGCAAAAAAGAAGGTACCGGCAGGTTGTTGCACAGAATTCAATAAACTAGCTAACAACCAGTTACAGACCTGTACCCTCCGCTGTTTATAAGTGTCTGCTCAGGCTTGTAGCAGTGTATAACTTATCCTCCCCGTAGCTACGAGAACATACTAGGCTCCGGTTTCAGGCCGAAAGTCCGTAAACGTGCCATCCTGATAGAAGAGCACGATCCGGCGGATAGTCTTGCCTGGCTCTGCCAACGCGTAGGCCAAATCGGCTCCGGCAGGCGTGGCCACTGATGTGGCGGGTTCCACTGCCACCACCGGGCCGGCCACACGGGGCTGGACAGCCTGCTTAAGGGCCTCTACGGGCTCAGCAGCAACCAAGGGAGGCTGTGGAACGGGTGCAGCCACTACGGTGGGCAGTGGCGCTGCTATGGGGGCTGGCTCGGTGACTGGCTGGGCGCGAGGTACAGTTGCAGCAGAGGCAACGCTGGCTTTTGCTACCTCTGCGACGGCTACGCGCTCCAGCATCGACCCGGTCCCATTCAGAAGCCAACTAAGTGAGAGGTCGGGAAAGGCCGCTATAACCTTCTGCACAACCTCCAGGCTGGGTTTGTTGCGCCCGCTCAGGATGTGGCTTACTACGGGACGGGATACGCCGATAGCATCAGCAAACTGCGAGGAACTCAGTTCCCGCACGCGCAACAACTCCTGAATCCGGTCGAGCATAAGCTATTTAGGTGGTTTACAAATGTACGCACCCAAAGCGAACTACTGACTGAGCTAGTCGGCATCAATCATCAATTATCATCTGTTAACACATGTAATAATCCATTGTCTAATGTAAACAATGTTAAATGATACGCTATAGCTGTTTACAAGTGTTATATAACAGTTGATTCCATTCTTCCCTATAACTCGTGCGAGTTATGGGTAGGAGTTAGAAATTTGACTGAGCAGGTGGGTGGCTTCCCGTGTTTCGTTCCCGTAGTGACAGCCTTTATTCTGAAGCCCAGCCCGCTTCGCTGACTGCTGCTAATTGGCAGTAGTACCACCGCCGATAAGGAGCGCCACGAAAAAGCCCCCACCCTACGCTTGTTGCGGCGGGTGGGGGCTCTGTACCTACTTGGGTGCCCCGAAGGGCGGTAGGGCAGTTAGTTGAAGTACTCCTTAGCCAAGGCTTTATCGTGGCCGTAGATATCGTCGCGGAAGTGCACCTTGCCATCATCATCTACCCAGGTAGTGAAGTAGACCAGGTACACGGGCAGCTTTTCGGGCAGAGTAACATACTTCTCCTCGCGGGCGGCAATAGCATCAGTAATGGCCTGCTCATCCCACCCTGCCTTGTTGCGTAGCAGATACTCGGCCAGGCGCAGCGGCTCGGCTACCCGAACGCAACCGTGGCTAAAGCCCCGCTTGGTCTGGCTGAACAACTCGTCGTTGGGCGTGTCGTGCAGGTAAATGTCGTTGGAGTTAGGGAAGATGAACTTCACATTGCCCAGGTCATTCTTTGGGCCGGGACGCCGACGCAGTGTGTACTTCCAATCCTTTTGCTCCAGGTTGGCCCAGTCGATGCTGCTGGCATCAACAGGGGTTGCCTTGGCGCCCCAGCCTTTCACTACTTCCATATCGAGGCGGTCGAGGGTGCCCTGGGGGTTGGCGGCCAGTTTAGGACGCAGCTCCTTATCGATGATGCTGAAGGGCACATTCCAGTAAGGAGCCATTACCACAAACTCCACTTTGTCGGAGAAAATGGGCGTAGCATTGAGGCGCTTGCCCACGATAACAGGCATGTTGAAGGCCTCTTTGCCGTCCTCTACCACGTGCAGCTTATACTCCGGAATATTCACCAGCAGGTAGTCGGGCTCAAACTTCTTCGGAATCCAGCGCCAGCGCTCCATGTTCATCATGATTTGCTGGATGCGCTGTCCTAGTGGCACATTCAACTCGCGCAGGGTTTCGCCCCCCACTACCCCATCAGGCTTCAGGCCGTTGAGGCGCTGGAACTCCTTTACGGCAGCAAACAACTCGGCATCGTATTTCTGGGCAACCGGAGCGGCCGGCTGACCGGGCTTGTTGGCCACGGCTACGGCGGGCGTCTCGGCCGAAACCGGCGCAGTGGCCTCGGGGCCCAGCAGACGGCCACGCAGGGCGGCTACGGCCGGCGAGCTGGCACCGGGTTTGAGGCTGGTACCAGCCGGAATGGCCGGCCAGCCACCTTTGCGCTCCATCTCCCGGTAATCGGACAGCACCTTTTTCAGGCGGTCATACTCGGAATGCAGGGGCTCAAAATCGTAGTAGCCATAGGTGCTTTCCCGCTCCTTCAGGATGGTCATCAGCGCCTTATGCAGCTTCACCTTGTTGCGCTTCACGTCCCAATCAATGGACTTAACAGCGCGCGGGTCGACGGTACCCCGATAAAAATCGGAAGCATAGTTGAAGTAGGTGGCCGACAGCGCCACATCAATTTTCTTTTCCAGCTCGCTACGGCGGGTCGTGTCATTGCGGGCGGCCTCCAGCTCTTTGAGCAGGGGGTCGAAGTTCACGACCTGGTAGTCTTTGGGGTTTAGACCTTCATCGGCCGCTTTGCCGATAACGCCAAGCATGGTTTCGGCCTGGGGCACCAGTTCATGGTCACGGAACCAACCCAGCTTGAATTCACGGGCCTTGTAAAACTTCTTGGCCCAGTCGATCTGGTCTTTGAAGCGGGGCTCGGTGTTCATATACCGGACGATATAGATGCTGTCGAGTGTCGGCTGGGGGCCGGCGGCTCTGGTCAGGGCATCGGGCAAAGCGGCCTGCATGCCCTGCTTTACACGGTCCTGCTGGTCCTGGCTACATGAGGCAGTAGCCGTTAGCACGAACAAGGCAAGCAGCCAGATGCCGAAAGAGGTACGAAAAAAAGAACGATAGGATGGATTCATGAGAAAGGAAATCGGGAAAGAAACAGCCAAACGAGAACCACTTCCGTGCCAACTAAGCCAGCGGACGGGGTTTGGGCTTTCTACTGCGTTTCAGACAGCGGAGTTGCCACTAAGGCGCATCTTTCCCAGTGTCGCAAGTTAACAGAATTCGCCCGACCCGCGCTGCCGCCTAACACTTCTGCAGCCCGCGGCATCAATTCGGCGGCGGCGGGCGTATCAGTGGCTGGCGGCCTAGCTCCTGCCCTAGGCGCGGGCTGCCGCACCTCTTCGATTTCCCATTCCCACTTCCTGAATTTATGTCTGCTACTTCCGGCCCGCAGCCCTCTGCCCCAACCGACCCGCACAGCTACTCCCGCCCCGCCGAAGTCAGCGTCCGGCACCTGGCCCTGCACCTGACAGTAGACTTCGCCACCCAAACCCTGGCCGGCCATGCCACTTGGCAGCTTACCCGCTCCGATGCGGCGGCCACCGAGCTGCTGCTCGATTCCCGCGACCTGCTCATTGAAGAAGTGCTGCTCGGCGACGCCTATAACGGTACGCCGACCGATTTCGAGCTGGGTCCCGCCAACCCGGTGCTGGGCCAAGCCCTGCGCATAGTGCTACGACCCGACACCACGGCCGTAACCGTGCGCTACCGTACAGCACCGGATGCGGCGGCACTGCAGTGGCTGCGGCCCGAGCAGACGGCCGGCACTCAGCCGTTTTTGTTCACGCAGTCGCAGGCTATTCTGGCCCGCACCTGGCTGCCCTGCCAGGATTCGCCGGGCGTGCGCTTCACCTACGAAGCCCAGATTACGGTGCCGCCCCAGCTGCTGGCCCTGATGAGCGCCAGTAATCCGCAGCAGCTCCGCCCCGATGGCCGCTACCATTTCCGGATGGAGCAGCCCATTCCGGCCTACCTGATGGCGCTGGCCGTGGGCGATGTACAGTTTGAACCCCTAAGTGGGCGCACGGGCGTGTATGCTGAGCCGGCCACGCTGCCGGGGGCCGTTGATGAGTTTGCCGACCTGGAGCAGATGGTGGCCACCGCCGAGGAACTGTACGGGCCTTACCGCTGGGAACGGTACGATTTGCTGGTGCTGCCCCCCTCCTTCCCGTTCGGGGGCATGGAGAATCCGCGCCTCACCTTCGTGACGCCCACCATTCTGGCCGGCGACCGAAGCCTGACCAGCCTCGTGGCCCATGAGCTGGCTCATTCCTGGAGCGGCAACCTCGTCACTAACGCCACCTGGAACGACTTCTGGCTTAACGAGGGCTTTACGGTGTACTTCGAGCGGCGCATTATGGAACAGCTTTACGGCCGGCCCTACGCCGAGATGCTGCAGGCCCTGGGCCACGCCGAGCTGCTACACACCCTGGCCGAGCTAGGCCCCGAAAGCCCCGACACGCATTTGTACCTGAACCTTGCCGGCCGCGACCCCGACGAGGGCCTGACCGATATTGCCTACGAGAAGGGCGACTACTTCCTGCTGACGCTGGAGCAGCTGGTGGGCCGCCCCGCCCTCGACACCTTTATAAAGGAGTACTTCGGCGGCCACGCTTTTCAAAGCATGGACACGGCCTCGTTTCTAGCCTACCTGCGCCGGGAGCTGCTTGACCGGCACCCCGGCCTGGAGGCCCGGATCCGGCCCGAAGCCTGGATTTACGGCCCCGGCATTCCGGATAATGCACCGCCGGTTAGCTCGGAGCGGTTTGCGGCCGTGGACGCGGCCGGCCAGAGCTGGCAGCAGGGCACCCCGGCCAGCCAACTGCCCACCACCAACTGGAGCAGCCACGAGTGGGTGCGGTTTCTCAATCAGCTGCCCGCCGATGTCGGCGCAACGCAGCTCGGCGAGCTGGATGCCGCCTTCGGTTTTACCAATTCGGCCAACTCCGAGATACTGGCCGCCTGGCTGCCGCGCACCATTACGGCCGGCTACGCCCCGGCCGACCAGGCCCTGCACCGCTTTCTGACCAAAGTGGGGCGGCGCAAATTTCTTACGCCGCTTTATAAGGAGTTGCTGGCCGCTCCCGCCAATGGCCCCGCCCGGGCCCGCCGACTGTACGCCGAGGCCCGGCCCAACTACCACGCCGTTGCCACCAGCACCCTCGATGCGTTGCTGGGCCGCCCAACCAATGCCTAATCTGGTTTTTCAGGGAAAGAGCAAGCCCTTTTCGGCACTTTTTTGTTTATTACCCCTTGGCCGCACTCTTGATGGCAGGCTTTCAATCCTGCCAGCTTGGGCGCAGATTTGTTCTTTTGTTTTCCGGAAGAAGTATGCGTGGCCCGAACCTTGCTGAGATTCGGACTTCGGATGCAGTATTTTTCCGTCGTTTAAAGTTGCTTTCTGTTTTGAAAAATTCCAGACCGCTCGGCAAGCTCATTGCCATTGGTGGCAATGAGGATAAGGGCACCTACCCCAATCCTCGCACCAAGAAGAAATATTACCTCAACTTCTTTGAGCTAGGCATTCTCAAGCGCATAGTTCTCGAATCGGGGCATGAGGACCCGCGCATTGAGGTTATCACGACGGCCTCCATGATTCCGGAAGAGGTAGCCCGCGTCTATATTTCCTCGTTCACGATGCTTAACTGCAACAACGTGAGCGTACTAGACATTCGTACCCGCGAAGATGCCCTGCGGCCCGATTACGTGGACCGTATCCGCAAAGCCGACATCGTGCTGATGTCGGGGGGCAATCAGTCGCGGCTCACCACCATTTTCGGGGCGACCGAGTTTCTGGCCGCCCTGCGCCACCGTTACCAGACCACGCCCAACTTTGTGGTGGCCGGTACTTCGGCCGGGGCAATGGGCATGTCGAAAACAATGATCAAGGGCGGCAGCGTACCCGACGCCCTAATGAAAGGGGCCGTGAAGATGGGCAGCGGGCTGGGCCTGATTGATAATGTCATCATCGACTCGCACTTTGTGAAGCGCGGGCGCTTCGGCCGGCTTATCGAAGCCGTGGCTTTGCATCCTAAGCTCATCGGCATTGGCCTGGGCGAGGATACAGGCATGCTTATCACCGGAGGCAACCAGCTCGAAACCATCGGCTCGAACATGGTTGTTATCATGGATGGACACCAGCTGGAGCATAGCAACGCCGCCGCAGCCCAAAAGGGTGAGGCTATTTCGGTAGAGAATATGCTGCTACATGTACTGGTGCAGGGCAACCTCTACGACGTGGATGAGCGGCGCTTCTACCCCAACCTGAAGCTACGGCAGCAAGCGGCCGAATCAGCCCTCATTACGGCCAACAAGTCCGCAAACGAGCCAATGCCAATTCAATAGCCACGTTACCCAAATATGTAAAAAGACCGTATCTATATCAGATACGGTCTTTTTTATTGCCCATTTGTTTATTCAATAAGAAACCTGCTATGCGCTGGGCAAGCGGCTTAGTATCGTGTGCAGGCAGGTGCAACCACTCCTTATATATATAGCGCGGAAAACATCTGCTTCTCAGCTCTTGTAAATGGCCACGAAAGGTGCGGCATCGTGTGAGGTTTGGCTGGCGCGATACATGCCTTCGGAGTTGAAGGGCAGTGCGACGTTGCCGGCCGCATCAACGGCTACCAGCCCGCCCTCTCCCCCGATGGGGGCCAGCTTGTCGTGCACCACAATCCGGCAGGCCTCGGCCAAGCTTAGCCCCCGGTACTCCATCAGGCAGCTGATATCATGAGCCACCATTGCTCGCAGGAAAAATTCGCCGTGGCCGGTGCAGCTGATGGCGCAGGTGCGGTTGTCGGCGAAGGTGCCGCTGCCGATAACGGGCGAGTCGCCGATGCGGGAGTAGCGCTTGTTGGTCATGCCGCCGGTGCTGGTAGCGGCGGCCAGGTTGCCGTGCTGGTCGCGGGCCACCGCCCCTACCGTACCCATTTTCTTTTTCGGGTCTTCGCTCCCACTGCCAGCAGGTACTTGGGCCTGCGAGTGGTCGAGGCGCATGCGGCCTTCCTGCAAAGCCTCCTGCAACTGGTCGTAGCGGTGCTGGGTGAAAAAGTACTCGGCCGGCTGCATAGCCAAGCCGTGCTCGCGGGCCAGCTCGTCGGCGCCAGGCCAGGCCAGCAGCACGTGCTCGGTCTGCTCCATCACCAGGCGGGCCGCCCGGATGGGGTTCTGCACCTGCCGCGCCCCGGCCACGGCCCCGGCCGCCCGGTTGCGGCCGTCCATAATGGCTGCGTCCATTTCATGGTGGCCTTCGTGGGTGAACACCGCGCCCCGGCCGGCGTTGAAGAGCGGGTGGTCTTCGAGACGGAGCACGGCCTGCTCCACGGCATCGAGGGCCGAGCCGCCGCCAGCCAGCACGGCGTAGCCGCTGCGCAGGGCCTCATGCAGGGCAGCCTGGTAAGCCTGCTCTTTTTCGGGCGTCATCAGGGCGGGCGAAATGGTGCCGGCACCGCCGTGCAGGGCCAGGGCGAAAGATGGGGTCATGGGGTAAAAATATTTGGGTGGACGGGGAAAAGCGCAAGGCAAAGGTAGGCAGCCCGATGGGGCCGGCGGCCGGGTCGGAACCCCAAACGAGCCCGAACCAACCGCGTTTTTTTTCGTAGGTTTGGTTTACTGTTTCAACATCCCCAACACCCCCCTAGACTTACTACTATGGCTTACGAAGCTACCGGCCGCCTGCACGAAATTTTCGACGAACAGCAGGTGAGCGAAAAATTCCGCAAGCGCGAATTCGTGCTGGAGGTCATAGATGGCCAGTACCCCGAGCATATCAAATTCCAGACGGTGCAGGACAAAACTGCCCTCATCGACCCGTTCAAAGTAGGCGACGAAGTGAAGGTATCGTTCAACCTGCGCGGCCGCGGTTTCAACAAGAACGGCCAGATGCTCTACTTCACCAACCTCGAAGCCTGGCGCATCGAAAACTCGGCTGGCGGTGCTGCTGCTCCTCAGCAGGGTGGTTACCAGCAGGCCGCGCCCCGCGCTGCCGCTGCTCCGGCCCAGAACCAGAACCCCAACCTGCGCGCTTCGGCCGCTCCGATTGCCTCGGACGACGACAACGACCTGCCGTTCTAATTTTGGAAGCCAGAAGTCAGGAGCGAAAGGTCAGCATCTAACTTCTCTATTCCGACGCTCAGCTTCTCAAAAGCAAAAAGCCGCTGCCGCAACTGGCAGCGGCTTTTTCGTGCCGTGCGATTAAGTAGCCGTGCAGAAGTACCATGTTTCTTTCAACTCATTATGCTGAGCGGAGTCGAAGCATCTCTACCGCTTCGTCGAACAACTGCAACAAAGCGGTAGAGATGCTTCGGCTTCGCTCAGCATGACCGCCTTTTGGCTACCGTTACTTTTGCGGCTCTTAATAACGCCTGAACGCGGCGGTACCTCCTACTTACTATACCTATGCACACGCTTACGCAACTACAGTCCGGTGAGCTGGCCGTCACCACCCGGCTGGATTTAGCCGAAGGCTTGACCGAGTTTCCGCCGGAGATATTTACGCTGGCCGATACGCTCGAAGTGCTCAACCTTTCGGGCAACGCCCTGCGCGAGCTACCCGCCGACCTGCCCCGCCTGCACCGGCTGCGGGTGCTGTTTGCCTCCGACAATCAGTTTGAGCGCGTGCCCGAAGTGCTGGGCCAGTGCCCGAATCTGGAGATGGTAGGATTCAAGGCCAACCAGATTCGGGAGCTGCCGGGCGCGGCGCTGCCGCCGCAGTTGCGCTGGCTCATTCTCACCGACAATGCCTTGGAGGCCCTGCCCCTGGAAATTGGCAACTGCCCGCGTCTGCAGAAGCTGATGCTGGCCGGCAACCGCCTGCACACCCTGCCGCCCGAGCTGGCCCGCTGCACCAACCTGGAGCTGCTACGTCTGGCCGCCAACGAACTGCACGAGTTGCCTACCTGGCTGCTGACGATGCCGCGGCTGAGCTGGCTGGCCTTTGCTGGAAACCCGCTGTCCGCCGCGGCCGATGCTGCCGCCGAAAGCCACCCCACCCGCCCGGCCATTGCCTGGCCCGAACTGCAGCTTCGGGAGATGCTGGGCGAGGGCGCGTCGGGCGTGATTTACCGCGCCGAGTGGCAGCCCGCTTCAGCGTCACCGCAGCCGGTAGCCGTGAAGCTGTTTAAGGGAGCCGTGACGAGCGACGGGCTGCCGCACTCCGAAATGCTGGCCTGCCTTAGCGCGGGGCTCCATCCCAACCTGATTGCTGTGGAAGGCCGGCTGGCGGGCCACCCAACTGGCACCGAGGGCTTGGTGCTGGAGCTGATTGACCCCGGGTTTACCAACTTGGCCGGTCCGCCCACCCTAGCCAGCTGCACCCGCGACGAGTACGCGCCCGCCACTCAATTTGAGTTGCCCGCGCTATTGCGGCTGGCCGGCGGTATTGCCGCGGCGGCAGCCCACCTGCACAACCGCGGCATTATGCACGGCGACCTGTACGCTCACAACATTCTCGCCACTGACGTGGGCACGGCTTTGCTGGGCGACTTCGGGGCAGCTGGCTTTATGCCACCAGCCAACCCCGAAGCCGCCGAACTTCTTCCCCGCCTCGAAAGCCGGGCCTTTGGCAATCTGCTCGAAGAGCTACTCGACCGTTGCACGCCCCGCCCCGCAACGGCCGCCGCCGTGTCCGAACTGCGCGACTGGCAGGCCCGCTGCCAGCAGCCCCAAGTAGCGGCGCGGCCTCTGCTGGCTGAGGTAAGCCAGCGGCTGGTCGAAATGCAGCAGCTGGCGGGCTGAAACCCCAGAGTGGGTTTTCTACGTTCTATCTGGGCTGGCGTAATTGTTGATAGCCGGCGGCCGGACCGGGCACTTGCCTTCGGGCAACACAGCTGGGCAAAGTCCGGCTGGCTCGTCAATCCGGCTTCCGTATCCGCTTATCCGCCTACCAGGCACTTTTGTACAATTTCCGTATGAGTTCAGATTCCTTGCGGCCACTGGCGGGCCAGACGGCCCTGGTAACCGGCGCAACCAGCGGTATTGGCCTGGTAACGGCCCGCGAGCTGGCCCGCCAGGGAGCCCGCGTGGTGCTGGTTGGCCGCGACACCGAGAAGGCCGCCCGTGCTCAAGAGGCCATTCAGCAAGCCGCCGGACCCGATGCAGCGGTACACGTTAAGTGCTTTGATTTGTCGTTGCTGCGCAATGTGCGTGCGCTGGCCGAGCAGATGAAGCAGGAATTCAGCCAATTAGATATTCTGGTGAATAATGCCGGCATTATGCCCGGCCGCTTCACCCTCACCGACGAAGGCCACGAGCTGAGCTGGGCTACCAACCACTTGGCGCCCTATGCCCTTACCAACCTGCTGCTGCCGCTGCTCGATGCCGCCGAACGGGCCCGGGTAGTTACGGTTTCGTCGGTGGCGCACTGGGTAGGCGAGATTGAGCCGGAGCAGGAGGTACGCAACTCACCCGAGAAATACAGCTGGCTGACCGCTTACGCCGACTCCAAGTTGGCCAACATCCTGTTCACCAAGGAGCTGGCCAACCGTCTCGACCTGACGAATATCACGGCCAACTGCCTGCACCCCGGCATGGTAGATACGGCCCTAATGCGCGCCGACACCTCGGCCGTAATGAAGGCCATGTGGTGGATGGCCCGGCCCCTGATGATAGCCCCCGAAAAAGGTGCCGAAACAACCCTTTTCCTGGCCTCCGCGCCCGAAGCGGCCCGCCTCAACGGGCAGTACATCACCGGCCGACGCATTGCCCGCTGCTCCGACCGGGCCAGCAGCAGCACCGAAGCCAGCCGCCTGTGGCGGATTTCGGCCGAGGAAACCGGCATCGAATAAGGCCGCCAACAGGCTAGCGCCGCCATCGGTGGTTGGCAGATAGCATTTCCGGACATTTTGGCCCCTCCGGCTGTTTTCTCGCTATGGATTTACTTGAACTTATCCGGCAGGGCGAGGGCGAGCGGCTGGAATTCAAGCAGCGCACCACCCACCCCACGCGCATTGCCCGCACGCTGGCCTCGCTGGCCAACACGCGCGGCGGCCAAGTGCTGGTGGGCGTTGATGATAAGGGCCGCATAATGGGTGTGCGCGATGTGGAGGAAGAACTCTACCAGCTGCGCGAGGCCGCCCGCCATTACATAGACCCGCCGCTGGACGAGCAACTGCAGTTCAAGGCCGTGGAGGACCACGAGGGCCGGACGGTGCTGGTGGTAACGGTGCCCGAAAGCGCCACCAAGCCCCACCGCGCCCAAGTGGCCGACGGCGACTGGCGGGCCTACGTGCGGGTGCGCGACCAGAGCGTACAAACCAGCCAGCTCACCGAAAAAGTACTGGAACGCGAAGCCGCCCCCGAAACCGGCCGTTTCGAGCGGATTCCGCTCAACCGCGAAGAGCTGGCCGTGTTGGAATACCTGCGCCAGCATCCGCGCATCACGCTGGCCCAGTACCAGAAGCTGCTCAACATTGGCCAGCGCCGCGCCCACCGTACCCTCATCAAGCTCACGCTGCACGGCTACATTAAGCACCACGACAAGCAAAAAGAGGTTTACTACACCTTCTGAAGGTTCGCCTCAAAACCAGAAAGGCACTGCAACCGGAGTTGCAGTGCCTTTCTTATGGCTTGTTAGTGGCAGCAGATTAGTCCTGCTGACGGGACTTAAGGGCCTTCTTCTCGTCTTTGGCCGCCTTTTTCTCCTTCGTGGTCTTGGCGGGCTCCTTCTTTTTCTCTTTGCGGGGTTCTTGGGCTTTAGCCATAGTGGTAGGTTTTAGGGGTGAATTCGTCCAAGATAAGGCCTTGCCGGGAATGGAAGCAGATTTGCAGACTCGCGCGGCAGACCAGAACCCGAAGTTACGCCATATTGGGCAGGTACCGTTCCTGCAAAAGCTGCAGATGATGGGCCTCATGCCCGGCCAACATGTAGGCTAGGGCACGCACGCTCACCGGCCGGTCGCTGGCCGTACCAATCCGATCGGCCGCCGCTGCCCCAAATGACTCAAACATACAGAGTGAGGCGGCCCGTACGGCGTCGTACTCGGCCAGAATATTGGCCAGCGGGCGGGAATCAGCCTCCGACAAGAGCACGTAATCGTCCTGCTCGTAGCCGGGCAGCGGGGTGGTGTCGCCGCGGCCTATACGTAGGGCGCGGTAGGCGAAAATACGCTCCGTATCAATCATATGCACCAGCTTTTCCTTGATGTTCCACTTGCCCGGCGCGTACCGAAACAGGGCCTGCTCGTTGCTGAGGTCTGCCAGCAGTTGGTATAGCACCGGGGGTTGGGTGCGCAGGGCCTGCAGCGGGTCGGAGCCGGCCAGGCGCACGTAGTTGGCATAGAACGGGGCGTACTCGGTGGTGGCGGGTGGGGTCAGAAATGGGCTCATGGGCCGAAGGTAAGCCATTGCGGCAAATGCCTCCTGCCGAAGCACTGGCGGCAACGCGGGCCCGCGCCTGCGCGTACACCGGGTCATCTCAATCTTATATCCCATTCTATGTCTTCTCTTGCCGAAAAAGGCCTCTCCATTTCCAAAAACGCGCTCTTCAGTGTGTTCATCAACAAAGCCGGCAAGCTGCTGGGCCGCCCGTTCAAGGTGGTGCTGGTACTCAATGAAACGGCCAATAAGCTCGCCAGCAAGGAAAGCGGCGACAACAAGTTCAAGCAGTTGTTCTCGGTAGCCTACACGCTCATCCGCCTCGTGCGCAATTACGTGAGCGGCGACTACCGGCAGGTGGAAACCGGCACCATCGTTTCGGGCCTGGGTGTGCTGCTGTACGTGCTCAGCCCCATCGATTTAGTACCTGATTTCATTCCCGTAGTGGGCTTCCTCGATGATCTGGCTCTGATTAGCTGGTTTGTTGGCAAGTTCCAGAGTGAGCTGGAAAGATTCCGCGATTGGGAGCAAACCCACGCCACAAATGAAACCAACGACCTGCCGGCTGCCGCTCAAAAACCCACCGATTCGTATACCAAGGCCGAGCAACTGCCCGCTGTAGCCGAGTTGGGTCACTCCTAAAATCACAGATGTTGCAGATGGAGCAAATAGTGCAGACTCGTTCTGCTGGCCGATGCTTTTATCGCTCCTGATTTACTGGTTTATTCACGCCCATCCCGTTTCGGGTGGGCGTTTTTCGTTTGCGCTGCACTTTTTTGCAGAACATACGACCTACGCCGCCGGAGGTACCCAAGCAGCTAAAACCGTAAATTAGCGTCCTGATCTTTCCATCCATTTCCGTTTTCATGACCTTACGCTCCCGGCTGGCGCTGCTGGCCCTCATCCTCCTCACTACCCTATCGGCCCGCGCCGATGAAGGCATGTGGCTGCCGTTGCTGCTCAAGCAGCTCAACGAGGCCGACATGCAGAAAAAAGGCCTCAAGCTGACGGCCGAGCAGATTTACTCCATCAACCAGGGCAGCCTCAAAGATGCCATCGTACAGTTCGGCGGCGGCTGCACCGGCGAAATCATCTCCGACCAGGGCCTACTGCTCACCAACCACCACTGCGGCTACGGCCAGATCCAGAGCCACTCGTCGGTCGAAAACGACTACCTCACGAAAGGCTACTGGGCCATGACGCCCGGTCAGGAGTTGCCCAACCCGGGCCTGACTGCCACCTTCATTGTGCGCATGGAAGACGTGACGAGCCAGGTTCTGGCCGGCATTCCGGCGACGGGTATTGCCGAAGGCCAGCGCGAGCAGCTGGTGCAGCAGAACAGCCAGCGCGTGGCCCAGGCCGCCGTGCAGGGCACCGGCTACCAGGCCTTCGTGCGACCCATGTTCAATGGCAACGAGTACTATATGTTCGTTACCGAGGTGTTCCAGGACATCCGGCTGGTGGGCGCGCCGCCGAGCAGCATCGGTAAGTTCGGGGGCGACACCGACAACTGGGCCTGGCCCCGCCACACCGGCGACTTCAGCCTGTTCCGCATCTATGCCGGCCCCGACAACAAACCCGCCCCTTACTCGCCCGACAACAAGCCCTTCAAGCCCCGTTACCACCTGCCCATTTCGCTGGCCGGCGTGCAGCCCGGCGACTTTACCATGGTCTTCGGCTTTCCCGGCCGCACCAACGAGTACCTCACCAGCTGGGGCGTCGATGAGGTGTACTCGCTGTCGAACCCGGCCAAAATTGCTGTCCGCGACGCCAAGCTGAAGGCGCTCGACACCGACATGAAAGCATCTGACAAGGTGCGGATTCAGTACGCCGCTAAATACGCCAGCCTGGCCAATTACTGGAAAAAGTGGATCGGCGAGAACCGCGGCCTGCGCAAGCTCGACGCCGTGCGCGTAAAGCAGCAGCGCGAAGCCGAGTTCCAGCGCTGGGCCGAGTCGGGCGATGCTGCCCGCCGCGCCACCTTTGCTGGCCTGCTGCCCGAATTGCAGCGTAACTATGCCCAGGGCCGTGACTACACCCTGGCCCGTGACTACGTGAGCGAGGCCGCATTGGGCGTGGAGCTGGTGGCCTACGCCAACAGCCTGCAGCCGCTGCTGGAGCTGGCCGGTGGCAAAGCACCCGCCGCCGACTTGGCCATGGCCGTGGAAAAAGCCAAAAAAGGCACAACCAGTTTCTTCAAGAACTACAGCGCTACCACCGACCAAAAGGTCGCTACCCAGTTGCTACCGCTCTACGCTAATGGCACCCCGGCCGCGCTACTGCCGGCCTATGTGAAGGAGCTGCAGAAGCAGTACGCCACCACCGGCTGGGCCTCCTACGTGGCCCAGCTATACGGCAAGTCGCGCCTGACTTCAGAAGCCAGCGCCCAGGCCGTGCTTGATGAAGTGGCGGCCGGCAAACCCGATGCTTTGCGCCAGGACCCCGCTTTGAAGCTTGCAACAGCCATTGTCAGCAACTACCGCACGGCCATTCTGCCCGGCTATAATGTGGCCACCGACCAGATTGCCCTGCTCCAGCGCACCTATGTGGCCGGCCTGCGCCTGCAACAGCCCGAGCGCAAGTTCTACCCCGATGCCAATTCTACCCTGCGGCTGGCTTACGGCGAGGTAGCCGGTTATGAGCCCGCCGACGGCGTGAAATACGACTTCTACACGACCCTCGACGGCATTATGGAGAAGGCCGACCCCACCAACCCCGAGTTTGAAGTACCGGCCCGCCTCTCGGAATTGTACCAGACCAAGGACTACGGCCCTTACGCTTACAAGGGCTCGGTGCCGGTAGCCTTTATTGCCACCAACCACACCACCGGCGGCAACTCCGGCTCGCCCGTCATCAACGGCAACGGCGAGCTGATCGGCATCAACTTCGACCGCAACTGGGAAGGCACCATGTCCGACATCATGTTCGACCCCGACCGCGTGCGCAACATCACCCTCGACGTACGCTACATGCTGTTCGTGGTGGATAAATACGCCAGCGCCGGCCATTTAGTGAAGGAAATGACCCTCGTTGGGGCCTCGGATTCGGCTACCGATGCTACGCCGGACAAGAAGCTGAAGAAGGTAAAAGTGAAGCGCAAAAAGGCCTAGCAGCCCCACGCACTCATATATAGCCCGGCAGGCAGCCCGCGGCGGAAGTTGTTACGACAACTCCCGCCGCGGGCTGCCTTGGTTTTATACTGGCCAGTTGCGGTAAAAACTCCTGCGGCAGCCGTAGCTTTAAGCACTGCCACCACATCTGCTACTGCCCTTGCGCCCTCTCCCACTTCTTGCCTTTTTATTTCTGACATCCAGCCCCCTGCGGGCCCAACCGCCTGTTACCTCCCCGACTGCTCCAGCTGCTCTGCTTCTTCGGCCCGCCGCTGTGTTCGATGGCCAGACGCTGCACCCCGGCTGGGCGGTACTGACGGAGGGTGACAAAATAAAGGCTGTGGGGCCGGCAGCCCAGCTAACGGCTCCGGCTGGCACGCGCACCTTGGAGCTGCCGGGCCTCACGCTGCTGCCGGGCCTCATTGAGGGCCACAGCCACCTATTACTGCACCCCTACAACGAAACACCCTGGAACGACCAAGTGCTGCTCGAATCGGAAGCGCTGCGCGTGGCCCGGGCCACGGCGCACGCCCGCGCCACGCTGGCCGCTGGCTTTACAACGGCCCGCGACTTGGGCAGTGAGGGCGCTGGCTATGCCGATGTGGGCCTTAAGCAGGCAATTGACCGGGGACTGATTCCGGGGCCGCGGCTGCTGGTAGCCACTCGCGCCTTGGTGGCCACCGGCTCCTACGGTCCCAAGCTTTCGGTTGATATCGAAGTACCCCAAGGAGCCCAGGAGGCCGACGGCACCGACAACCTCATCCGGGCCGTGCGTGAGCAAATCGGCAAGGGTGCCGACATCATCAAAGTGTACGCTGATTACCGCTGGGGCCCCGGCGAGCCCAGCCGACCCACGTTTTCGCAGGACGAGCTGAACCTGATTGTGCAGACCGCCCGGAGCGCCGGCCGGCCCGTGGTGGCCCACGCCGGCACGCCCGAAGGCATGCGCCGCGCCACGCTGGCCGGCGTGCAAACCATTGAGCATGGCGACGGCGGCACGCTGGAAATATTCAAGCTGATGAAGCAGAGCGGCGTGGCTCTGTGCCCCACCGTAGCGGCCGGCGACGCCGTAGCCCAGTACCGCGGCTGGCAGAAGGGCACCGGCCCCGAGCCCGAGCGCATTCAACAAAAGCGCCTGAGTATGAAAGCCGCCCTGCAAAGTGGCGTGGAGCTAGCCATTGGTGGCGACGCGGGCGTATTTGCCCACGGCGACAACCTGCGCGAAGCCGAGCTGCTGGTGCGCGAATACGGCCTGACGAGCCTGCAGGCCCTGCGCGGCCTCACCAGCACCAACGCCCGCCTTTTCCAACTCCCCGACCGCGGCCAGCTAAAGCCCGGCCTACTGGCCGATATGGTGGCCGTTTCCGGCGACCCGACCCAGAACATCAGTGCTCTGAGGGTGGTGAAATTGGTGGTAAAAGGCGGAGTGGTGGTGGAGTGATGGAACTGTCATTCTGAGCAGCGCGAAGAATCTCGCGTACCACAGTAACTCTGCTGTTAGGCATTAGCATTGCATGCAAGATTCTTCGCGCTGCTCAGAATGACAACCCCTACTTATGGCCGTTCCACCCCCATCGCCTCTAACTGCGTAGCGTACTTATCATAAATCACCCGCAAATCCTGGGCGTGCTTGTCGGCGTCGGTGCCGATGCTCACGTTGCTGTCGTGGAAGCGGTGCAGGTGGCTGATGTGAGGGCAGATGACGGGCAGGTGGCCGGCCAACAGGAAGCGCACATATAGGTCGAGGTCCTCGGCCATTTCAATGTGTTCGTCGTAGCCGCCCACCTCATCAAACAGTTCGCGGCCGTAGCAGACGTTGCCTTGGATAAAGTGCTCGGCCCGAAAAATGGCCTGCAGCATATCCTGGGGCGAATCGAACTGCCAGGCGTAGTAGTCGTCGGCGGGCAGGTAGCGGCGGTTTTGGTCGATGCGCAGGAAATCGGCCACCAGCCAGGGACGGTTGGGGTGCTGCTCGATTTGCTGGCCGTAGTGAAACAGGGTACGCTGGAGCAGCAAATCATCGTCGTCAAGTGGTACAATCCAGGTGTCGGCGGGCGCATCGTGCTCGATGAGCAGGTTGCGGGCGGGGCCGGCGCGCAGCAGCTCGGGCTGGGTACGCACCCGCAGCGGCGGGCCGGGTTGGCGGGCGGCTTCTTGCAAGTAGCTGGCCGTATCGTCGGAGCAGGCGTTTTCGCAGACCAGGTGCTCAAACGAGAAGTCGAGCGGAGCCGACATGCTGGCCCGGACGCTTTCCACGGCCTCGGGCAGGTAGGCGTGGCGGTTGTGGGTGGGGGTGATAACGGAGAAGTGCATGGCTTCTATTCCGGCTAAGTCCCGAAAAAGTTGCGCCCTAGCCCAACGCTCAACTTTCGCGCGTCCCAAATCGTTAGCCAGGCGGGCGCTTCGGCACCTGGCAGGCCCGGTTTGGCGGCCCCGCAAATGGCGCGATTTGTGCCTGCAGCTTACCTTGCGAACTTCTGGCTACCCTTCTCTATTCATGATTCAACGTTCACTTTACCTGCCGGCACTGGCACTGGCCGGCCTACTCAGCAGCAGCGCCATGCCCACTGTGGCTCCGGCTATTACCACCGAAACGCTCATCAGCCGACTCACCAACGCCATCGACAACCTAAAAACCCTGCGCTGCAACGTGCGGGCCCAAGAGCGCATGGCGGGCAAATACCAGCAGGCTCGCACTTCGATGAAGATGAATTTCACCCCCTACAAAGTGTATCTGCGCAACGACGAGGGCATTGAGGTACTCTACGTAACGGGCCAGAACAGCGGCGACGCCTGGGTGTACCCCAATAGCTTCCCTTACGTAACGCTGAGCCTTGACCCGCAGGGTTCTATTATGCGTAAAGGCCAGCATCACAGCGTACTGGAGGCTGGCTACGGCACTATTTCCGACTTGCTCGACAGCTCAGGCGAGCGGGTAAATCCTGGCTTCGAGAAAACTTTTCGCTACACCGGCGACACTACCGTGGTAGGCCGCCCGGCCCACGTGCTGCGCTCCAGGTACCCGCAGTTTCGCTACGTGAGCTACAAGCCCGCCAAGGCCGAAACCACCAAAACCATCGCCGCTAAGTTTGGCTGCGGCGAATACCGCATTCTGGAGCGCAATAACCTAGGTCCCAACGCCACTGTGGCAGCGGGCAAAACGATTCAGGTGCCCAACGCCTACGGCAGCCGCATCACCATCTGCATCGACCAGAAACTGTATCTGCCCCTCGTAGTGCAGGTAAACGATGACAAAGGCCTGTTCGAAAAGTTCGAATTCTCCGATGTGGTGGCCAACCAGCCCATCCCCGCTCCCGAGTTCGCCAAAGGATTCAAGGGGTACAAACTCTAATCACAGCTGTTGCAGATAAAAAAGGAGTCGTTCTAACATTAGAACGACTCCTTTTTTATCTGCAACAGCTGTGATTTAGCGGCGCATGGTTTTCTCGATGTGGTCCCACATATCAGGCGTGAGCATTTCGAGCTTGTTGAACTCGCCAGCCCCATTAAGCCATTCGCCGCCGTCGAGCGTAACCACTTCGCCATTCATGTAGGCCGAAAAGTCTGACACCATGTAGGCAGCCAGGTTGGCCAGCTCCTGATGCTCGCCCACGCGCTTGAGGGGCACATTGGCGGCCGGGTCGAGCTTGGAGGCCAGCGGCTCGGGGAACAGGCGGCTCCAAGCGCCTTCGGTTGGAAATGGGCCGGGTGCAATGGCATTAGACCGGATACCATACTTGGCCCACTCCACGGCCAAGGAGCGCGTCATGGCCAATACACCGGCTTTGGCGGCGGCCGAAGGCACTACGTAGGCCGAGCCCACCGAGGCGTAAGTAGTCACAATGCTGAGGATGGTGCCGGGCTTTTTGTCGGCAATCCAGCGCTTGCCGAAGGCCAGGGTACAGTTATAGGAGCCCTTGAGCACGATGTCCACAATCACGTCAAAAGCCTTGTGGCTGAGGCGCTCGGTAGGGCTGATGAAGTTGCCGGCCGCATTGTTGAGCAGCACATCAACCCCGCCAAAAGTGCTGATGGTTTTTTCGAGCAGGGCCTCTACTTCGTCGTACTTGCGCACATCGCACTGCACGGCCAGGATGTTGGCGTTACCGGTCTGTTCGCGCAGTTCGGCGGCCGTTTTTTCGAGCACATCGAGCTTGCGGGAGCTGATAACCACGTTGGCCCCAAGCTGGAGGAAGTAGGTGGTCATGGCGCGGCCGAGGCCGGTGCCGCCGCCCGTCACAACGATGGTTTTGCCCTGCAGGGCGTTGTCGCGGAGCATGGGCTGGGCGTAGGGATGGGCAGAAGCCATAAGCAGAGAAAGCGTGTAATGGAAAGTGGAGATGCGTTAGAACCAGCCGCAAGATCGGCCAGATTTTCACAAGAAAGCCATTTCTCCCGTTTCTTGGTTTAGGCGGCGCGCCTTCATCGGCAGCCGGCTACCCGGATGGTTTTCCTGCGCCAGTTTTTTTGCCACCTTTAGGCTCATGATTCCACCCGCTACTCCTGCCACCCTTTCCACCACCGCCGCCCTACCCACCGTGGCCGTACTGGGCTGCGGCTGGCTGGGCCTGCCGCTGGCCCGGGCCCTGATGGCCGCCGGCTACCCCGTGCGCGGTACCACCACCACGCCCAGTCAACTCCTGACGCTGCACGACGCCGGTATCCAGCCCTTTCTGCTACGCCTCACTCCCGCCCTCACCCCCACCGATGCCGACACGCTGAACGTATTGCTGCAAGGCGTAGAGGTGCTGATACTGAACGTACCGCCGGGCCGCGGCCCCGGCCAGCCCGAAGCCTACCCCATCATCCTCGGCCAGGTTGCCGAAGCGGCCGCTGCGGCCGGGTTGGCCCACGTGCTACTGGTCAGCTCGACTGGCGTGTACCCCGATCAGGCGCGCATCATGCACGAGGACGATGCGCAGGCCTCTCCCGAAGCCGAATCGCACCTGCTGCGGGGCGAAGCACTTTTCCAGGGGCCAACCAATACGGTGATACGCATGGCCGGCCTGATGGGCCCCGGCCGACAGCCAGGCCGTTTTCTGGCCGGGCGCACGGGTGTGGCTCACGGCGAGGCGCCGGTCAACATGGTCCATCAGCACGACTGCATTGGGCTGCTGCTGAAAGTGCTGGAACTAGGCCTGTGGGGCCACACATTGAACGGCTGCGCCGCCAGCCACCCCAGCCGCCGCACTTTTTTCACCGCCGCCGCCAGCCAGCTAGGCCTCAATCCACCCACCTTCGCCGAGGGCACCAGCAGCGGCAAGCAGATCGACTCAGCGGCCATCCGCCACCTCACCCAGTACCAATTCCGGCACGACGATGTGGTAGCGGCCCTGTCGTTCTGCTAATCCGCCACAAGTGCTCCGCGGTGGTTAATTTTGTCGAATGAAGGATGAGTCGAGTGAAGGATGAACTGAAGACAGTAGCAGTGATAGGCGGCGGCGCGGCCGGCTTTTTCGGGGCCATTGCCTGCGCCGAAGCAAACCCGGCACTACGCGTGCTGCTGCTCGAAAAAACTGGTAAGCTGCTAAGCAAAGTCCGTATTTCGGGCGGCGGCCGCTGCAACGTTACGCACGCCGCCGACACGCCTGCACAGCTCGTGCAACATTACCCGCGCGGCGGCGCGCAGCTCAAACAGCCCTTCCACACCTTCGGCGCGCTCGACACAGTGCGCTGGTTTGCCAACCGCGGCGTGCAGCTCAAAACCGAGCCCGATGGCCGCATGTTCCCCATTACCGACTCGTCGGAAACGGTAGCCCAGTGCCTGCTCGACGCCGCTCGCCGGGCCGGTGTCGAAGTCCTGACCCACACGGCGGCCGACAGCATCCGGGCGCTGCCCGAGGGCGGCTTCGAGCTGACGCTGAGCGGTGCGAGTGCCCCGCCGGTGCTGCGCGTGGCGCGGTTGCTGGTAGCCACCGGCGGCGCGCCCAAATCGGAGCAGTATAATTGGCTGCGGCAGCTGGGCCACGCGATACAGGAGCCGGTACCGAGCCTGTTTACTTTCAACGTGCCCAATTCGCCGCTGCGCGAGCTGCCGGGCGTAAGCGTGCCCCGGGCCCGCGTGCGGGTGGCCGGCGAAAAGCTCGATTACGAGGGTCCGGTACTGGTGACGCACTGGGGCTTGAGCGGGCCGGCCGTACTCAAGCTCTCGGCCTGGGGTGCCCGCCGACTGCACGAGCTCAGCTACCGCAGCATTGCGCTGGTGAGCTGGCTGCCTGATTTCACCGAAGACACTCTGCGCAGCCATCTGCAGGAACACCGCGGTCCCCACGGCCGCAAGCTGGTGCTATCCAACCCGCTGCTGGGTCTGCCGCAGCGGCTGTGGCGCACCCTGGCCGAGCAGGCGGGCATCGGCCCCGAAACCCGTTGGAATGAGCTGCCGGCCAAGCTCCAAAATCGCTTGATTGAGGCGCTACTGCGCACGGCCCTGCCTGTAGCCGGTAAAACCACTTATAAGGAGGAGTTCGTAACCTGCGGCGGTATTTCACTAGCCGAAATCAATATGCAGACCATGGAAAGCCGCCTCGTGCCGGGCCTGCACTTTGCAGGTGAAGTGCTCGATATTGACGGCATTACGGGCGGCTTCAACTTCCAAGCAGCCTGGACCACCGGCTTTTTGGCCGGCCGCGCCATGAGCCAACTGCTTGCCTCCTGACAGCCGCTTTCAGTTATAACGCCTAAACTAAAAGATAAAGGGAGGCCCCAGCTTAATTAGCTGGGGCCTCCCTTTATCACGTTAAGTTGATTGAAACTGAGGTGATCTAAAAACCTGCTCCACTTCAATCAGGCATTAGTAGCGGTTGTCGTCATCATCGTCGCGGCGGTTGCTACGGCGCGACGAATTATCGTCTGAGTAGCTGTTCCGGCCGTCCTGGTTTTGGCGGTTTTGGCCGTAGTTGCGTTCATTGTCGCGGTTTTGGTTATCGCGGCCCTGGTTACCATAACCGCTGTTCATCGAGCCGCCACGGTTCATCGAAGAATCATCATTGTACGACTGCGAGCCGTAGTTGCCCCGCTGGTTGCTGTAGCCACCGTTGTTCATATTGCGGTTCGGCGAGTAATCGTCGTAGCCACTGTTCATGTTGCGGCCACTTTGGTTCGACGAGGAACGGTTGCGCTGATCATAATCGTCCTGGCCGTAGCTATTATGGCTGTAGCCGCGGTTACTGCTGCCGTATCCGCCGTCGTCGCGCCGGGAGTTGTTCCGGCCGTAGTCGTTCTGGTCGTTGTCACGGTTGCCATAGCCGCCGTTGCTGCCCATGCTGCTGTTCGAGTCGCGGTTGCCCGACGACGAGTAATCATTGTCGCGGCTGCCGTAGGATCTGTTGCCATACGAGTCGTTGCCGTACGAGCGGTTGCGGTCGTTGCCGCTATTATAAGAGTCGCTGCGGTTGCGGTCTGATGAGCGGTGGTCGTTGTCGTAATCCGAGGAGGAGTTGCGGCCGTACGACGATGAACTACTGTAGTTCCGGTCCGAGTTGTTGCGATAGTCATTATCGCGCCCGCCGTTGTAGTTGCCGTAGCTGTTGCGGCCGCTCTGGTTGTTATCGTAATCGTTGTAGCTATCGTTTTGCCTGTTGCTGCGCATGTTGCTATTGCTACCCATGCCCATATCATCGCCCTGGCGGCCGTAGCTACCCTGGCTCGACGAGCTGCCCGAGTTCATCCAATTGCGGTTGCTATCATCTTGGCGGCCGGAGTTGCTATTCGAGTTGTTGCGGTCGTTGTTGCGGTCCTGATAAGACGAGCGGCTGTAACTATCCGAAGACGAGGACGAGTAATCGTTGTTGCGGTCGGAGCCACTGTTGCGGCCGTAGTCCTGCTGGCTGCTCGAGTTACGGTCCTGATAGCCAGAGTTCATTGAGTTACCATACTGATTGTCACGGTTCTGATTTTCTGAATTGTTCATAGCATTTTGGGAATTAGAGGATTGGTGATTAGACGTAGTGGCCGCATCGGTGCTGTCCGAATATTGAGCGGAAGAACCGGCACTACTTTTTTTAGCGGCAGTATTTTTCTTGTCTGACTTACTTGCCGTGTCCGACGTTTTATTGGCGCCTGTCGAACCGGACTTCTTGGCATCAGGCTTGAGGGTCGAGGGCTTAGCCTCCTTGTTCGGCTGCTTCTTGGTATCACCTAGGCCGCCTTTTCCAACGCTCATTTCGGCCGATGCCAACTCCTTGCTTGTTGTGCTACCGGAATTATTGCCGGTAGAACTCATCGAGCTATTGGAACCCGAATTGCCCTGCGCTTGGCTGCCTGAACTCATGCCTGAAGAGGAAGAATCAGTCGTGGGAGCGGATGGTTTTTTTTGTTCATTTTCCATTGTAGGGTGGGGTTTTGTAGTAACAGAACAATTGATAACAGACTGTTAAATCATACGCCCATTACCCCACACCGTTTAGATCAGACAGGTATAAGTTATTGTGTATTTGCACTTTTCAAGCCTTGACACCCGCTTAACCGTCGATTCAGAACTTTCAGGTTTCATTTTTTGAACAGGAATCAGCAACAGTATTTTACCGAGCTCAAGCACAACACCTACCTGGCCTATAGTTACCGTTCTGTTACACCACCAGCCGCGCACTACCCTCCTTCCAGGCTAGTCGGGCAAGGCAACCTCACTTCCGTTTTAGGAGTAAAGAGAGGTATTACCGACTCTCCCATCTCTTACCTTAACTTCCTTTTCCTATGGATTCCAAAGTATTGCAAGCTGGCCTCAACGAACTTATCGAAACCCTGAAGGATGGCCAGAAAGGCTATGCCGAGGCAATGACCGACGTAGAGGGCGCCGACCTGAAAGACCTCTTCAAGAAATACGCCGCCCAGCGTTCCAGCTACATCACGGAGCTGGAAGATCAGATGTTCAAGCTCGACCTTAAGCCCGACGAAGAGTCGTCCATCACCAGCGCCGTGCACCGTGCCTTCATCAACCTGAAGGGCCTGATTACCGGCAAGGACCGCCACGCCATTCTGGCCGAGTGCGAGCGTGGCGAAGATTACGCCAAGGCGGCTTACGAGAAAGCCGTGAAGATGCAGGATATACCAGCCGCGCTTAAAACGGTTATTGACAAGCAAGCTTCCGGCATTAAGCAGGCCCACGACGAAATCCGCAACCTGCGCGATGCCGCCAAATAAATGATTGATTAGCGCTCCGCTATCAGTTCTAAGTAAGAAGAGGACGCTTCTCCCGAAGCGCCCTCTTTTTGTTTTTGGAATAGGCAGGTAATTCTTAGTCAGGATTAAAAGCAGAGAGCCCCTGTCTCAGTAAGACAGGGGCTCTCTACTTTATTTAGCTAATCTACGCTGAAATGATGATGATGAGTAAAATCATGATTGAGCAGCGTGGAGCAGCAGTTTACTCGTCGCGGCGCTTGCCTTTGTAGCCGCCGCCGAAGCTGCTGCCACCGCGGTTGCCGCCGCCGTACGAACCACCACTGCCGCCTTCGCGGCTGTTGCCGTAGCGGCTTCCGCCACCACTGTACGAGCCGCCGCTTTTACCGCCGCCGTAGCTGTTGCCGCCTTCGCGCCGGTCGCCGTAGCTGCCGCCGCGGTTGCCGCCACCGTACGAGCCGCCGCCTTCGCGCCGCTCGCCGCCACCGAAACCACCGGGTCCCCGACGGGGACGCTCACCACGGTCGCCACCTTGCTGCTGGGCATCACCTTCCTGAACGGGCGTGGCAATGTTGAAGGCTACCGGACGACCCTGGATGCTGCTGCGGCCAAGCTGGGCCACAATTTCTTCCACGAACTCGTTAGGCACTTCCACGAAGCTGAACTTGTCGTAGAGGGCGATGTCGCCCACTTTACCAGCCGTGAGGCTGGTGTTTTCGGCAATCAGGTCTACGATGTCGCGGGGGTGCAGACGGTCCTTCTTGCCCATCGTTACGAACAGGCGGGTGAAGCCAGCACGAGCGGCACCCTGGGTGCGGCTGGCGTCGAGGCTTTCCTGCGCCCGCTTGTCTTCCTTCATCGTCATCTTCAACAGCGCGGCTGCGATGTCGAGGGAAGTGATGCTCTCGTCGGTGCTCTGGTCGATGAGGCGCTGTACGCGGCTTACGTACTTGTCGAGGTTGCCCTTTTCAATTACGTCTTTAATCGAAGCGAGCATGAGCGTGGTTTTCACCTCCGACACATCCTCAAACGAAGGCACGCGCTCCTGCTTGATGGTAGCCTTGGTGAAGCGCATGATGTCGCGCAGCTTATAAATGTCGCGGCCGCTCACGAAGGTGAAGGCTTTGCCCTGCTTGCCGGCGCGGCCGGTGCGGCCAATGCGGTGCACGTAGTACTCCTCGTCGGCGGGCAGGTCGTAGTTTACTACTACTTCCACGTTCTCCACGTCGATGCCGCGGGCGGCTACGTCGGTGGCTACCAGAATCTCAAGCGTGCCCTTGCGGAACTTGTCGAGCGTGTTCTGGCGCTGCTGCTGGCCCATGTCGCCGTGCAAACCTTCGGCGAAGTAGCCTTTGGCCTGCAGGTCGCCCACGATGTCGTCGACCATGCGCTTGGTGTTGGCGAACACGATGCCCGACTTGATATTGTACATATCAATGAGTCGGGTCAGCACGTCCTTTTTCTGAGGACCACGCACCTCGAAGTAGCTCTGCTCGATGTTGGTGACGGTCATCTCCTGATGATTCACCTTCACGATTTGCGGCTCCTTCTGGTAGCGCTTGGTCATTTCCATGATGGGCTTGCTCATCGTGGCGGAGAAAAATACCGTCTGACGCTCTTCAGGCATCTTCTTGAGCACCGTCTCGATGTCGTCGCGGAAGCCCATGTCGAGCATTTCGTCGGCCTCATCGAGGATGATCATTTTGCAATTGTCGAGCTTCAGCGTACCGCGCTCGATGTGGTCCATCACACGGCCGGGTGTGCCAATTACAATCTGCACGCCGCGCTCCAGAGCCCGGAACTGGCGGTCGTACGACGAGCCACCGTAAATCGGCACTACCGCAAGGCCGCGCTTGTACTTGCCGAGCTTCTGAATTTCGCCCGATACCTGCACCGCCAGTTCGCGGGTGGGGCAGAGTACGAGGCACTGCACTTCGCGCGAATCGGTGTCGACCAGTTCGATGGCGGGGATAGAGAAGGCGGCCGTTTTGCCGGTGCCCGTCTGGGCCTGGCCGATAACGTCGCGGCCACCGAGCAGGGCGGGAATAGCGCCGGCCTGGATAGGCGAGGCTTCTTCGTAGCCGACTTCGGTGATGGCACGCTGCATTTCTTCAGAAAGCGTCAGCTCGCTGAACTTGGTTTTTGGGGTTTCCTGGTCCATATCAGTGTTAATGGAGTGAGAGAGATAAGCTCTGAAAACAGCGGATTCAGCGACGCTCTTCTCCCACTCTCTCCACAACGACGAGTGACGGAACAACGGACGGAAGACAAAGCCGGCCCAACAAGTTTCTATAGGCAGCTCGAAGCTGCGCGGAACGTGGCCGTTCTCAAATGCGGGTGCAAAGGTATGGTTTTTTAACGGGAAAAGCGAATTAACGATAGGCTTTCAAGAACTGTCGTGCTAAACGAAGGCGTCATCCGTAGTCGAAGCCTCTCTACTGCAACGCTGGTAATCTCGTTTAGTTACCCAACCCGGAATGCGGAGGTCAATGTACGGGCGAAGCTTGGCTCTGCGTGATACCTCTTCAGGTCCGCTCAATTCTCCTGACCACTAACAAAAAAAGCAGGCTCCCTAATAGGGAGCCTGCTTTCTATGCTATCTAAAAAGAAGGTCGCTTAGGCGAGCTTTACTTTAACAGCGTTAGGACCTTTGCGGCCCTGGGCGATTTCGAACTCAACTTTGTCCTGGTCGCGGATTTCGTCGATGCACTCGGTCACGTGTACGAAAACGTCTTCGCCGGTCTCGTCCACTTTGATGAAACCAAAACCTTTGGTCTCGTTGAAGAATTTTACAGTTCCTGTCTGCATGGGTACTCTTGATGATGATGGATGTTTTGTAGCAAGAAAAGCTGCCTGAGCTTAATTGGGCTATCTTTTACGAAGAACTCAACTGGGCAACGAAACCGCCTTTTCTTAACCTGCATCAAATATACAGGTATATTTTAGAACTGGAGGATTTCGGCAACGACAGGCGCGAAATTTTAGTGTGCCGGGGCCATTATATCTGCAGGCCGGACTATAGCGCGAAACCCCAGCTTCGCGCATCCTTAGAACGGTTACAACGGCCCCGGACGTCGGCAACCATGCGCAAAGCCGGAGCTTCGTGCTACAGCCCGGCCGCCCGTACCTTTGGAAACATGGATACGCCCGCCACCCCCGCCTTCCGCTTCGCCCACACGATAACAGTGCAGCCGGCCGACATCGACGACCTCGACCACGCTAACAATGTGCAGTACGTGCGCTGGGTGCAGGACACGGCCACCGCGCATTGGCACACCGCCTACCCCACCGGCACGCCCGGGCACTCCTATATATGGGTGGTGCGCGAGCACCGCATCCAATACCGCCACCCGGCCTTGCTGCACGACGAGCTGCGCTGCACCACCTGGATTGGCGAAGTGCGCGGCGCCCAATGCCAGCGGTTCGTCCGCATCGAGCGGGCCACCGATAGCAAACTACTCTGCGAAGCCGAGACGCAATGGGTACTGCTGGACCCCGTCAGCAAGCGGCCTATGCGAATTGAGGCCGGGATGCGCGACTATCTGTGGGGGCCGGTGGGGTAACCTCATTCTGATTCAGGACACAGTAAAAAAAAACGGTCCGGCCACGCCTAAGCGCAACCGGACCAGTTCCTGTGCAAGTGCCTGGGGCTACAGCTGAATACCCTGATTTTTCATCTCTTGCTCCTGGGCGGCGTGGTTGGCAGCAAACTCGGCGTGCTG
Source organism: Hymenobacter terrestris (assembly GCF_013377905.1). Classification (GTDB taxonomy): domain Bacteria; phylum Bacteroidota; class Bacteroidia; order Cytophagales; family Hymenobacteraceae; genus Hymenobacter; species Hymenobacter terrestris. Next base: position 53,762 of record NZ_JABKAV010000013.1, on the reverse strand, counting down.
GGCCTCGGTGCGCTCGGCACCGAGGCTGGCCAGATGCTCGCGCAGCTTATCGACGGGAAAATTGGTACAGTACACCGGGGTACCGGGCTGCTGCCGCCACGACTGGTGCAGCGTGCCGTCGTCCACGGCGTCGAAGCCCAAATCCTCCACCAGCGCCATTACCTGCTTTTTGGCGGCGGCATCGTCGCCGGCTATGGGCAGGGCAATGCGGCCGGGCGTACCGGCGGGCTGGCCCATGTTTTCGAGGTGGTCGGCGTAGATGTTGTTGAACACCTTAACCACTGGCCGGCCCAAGTGCTGTTGCACCCACTCGCTCTCAGTCAGCGAGCCGCTCTGCAACTCCGGAATCTGGCCGTCGCGCAGCATGGGGTAGTAATTGCTGGTGTCAATGATGGGCACGTCGGCGCTTACGCCCTCGAACAGGTCCGGAGCCAAGTCGGGAATGTTTTTGAGCGGGATGGTGACTACAATGACCTCGCCGTGACGGGCGGCTTCGCGAGCCGTAGCGGGCGTGGCGCCGGTTTTTTTAGCTACATCCGTCAGCGTTTCGGGGCCGCGGGAGTTGGCTATAAGAACCGAGTGGCCGAGGCCGACGAGCCGCACGGCAAGGGCGCTGCCAATGTGGCCGGCGCCAATAAGTCCAATATTCATGGCTGGATTGTTAACAAGTGAAACAGCCGCGGCAACTGCGCGGCGTGGTTGTAACAACGCCCGACCGGCTGGTTTGTTCAGGTGGAGGTCAGCCGGCAGCCCAGTCCTTCTCGGCCAGACCACCCCAATTGGGCCGCTCAGGCAGTATGCCGATAGAGGGATTAACCCGACCTTTGCTTGGCTATTCTACCCTCCCCAATGTCGCAGCCCAACAAGCCCACCTTCCGCATCTACTCATCTTCGGCCGGCTCCGGCAAAACCTACCAGCTTACTATGCTTACTCGCTTAGCTCTTTTATTGCTCTTATGCTTATCAAGCAACACGCTATTTGCGCAAACACAAGTCAGCCCCAAGACTTCAATCAAAAAAACAGTGAGGCAGATGGCCCGAGTAGGCATTCTGAAATGCGAATTGGTGGGTCGAGCGCCTATTAAGCCTCAGCAATACTTACGTTTTGATTTGCTCCGCAAGCAATGCACTGATGCAGAATTAACTGCTTTGCTTAAGCATCGTGCGCCTGTAGTTCGAGCGTACGCCTTCCAAGCCTTGTCGGAAAGATCAGAATCAGATCTACTACCATTATTACTCCAGCAACGGCGCGACACGGCGAAATTCGCGCAACAGTGTGGTTGTATAGGTTCAACCACCACAGTAGTTGAAAGTATGCTTCAGGATTATGAAGGTAGTCCTCAATATGCTCAAGACACGCTGAGCACCGAGCGGAAAACACTTGCGGCGAATATGAGCGAGGAATCCATAGAAAGATTTGCCAAGGTTAGGGCGACATACAAACGGTCAACTGAAAAGCAGAGACGTGAGTTGATTCGAGAAGCCCGTCTTCTAAAAGCCCACGACGAAAACTATTAATTCCTTCTATGCCCTCCCAGCCTACCTTCCGCATCTACTCGTCTTCGGCCGGCTCCGGCAAAACCTACCAACTCACCAAGGAATACCTGAAGCTGGCGCTGGGCTCGGAGGAGGCCGGTTACTTCAAGCGGATTCTGGCCATCACGTTCACCAACGATGCGGCGGGCGAGATGAAGAAGCGGATTCTGGAGGCGTTGCGGCGGTTTGCGCGCCTGCCCGAGGGCCAGCACGACCCGCTGCTGGCCGATATTGCCCGGGAGCTGGCCGCCGAAGGGCCGCTGGCCCACCTGGAAACAGCCGAGGAGCGCGAACGGGTGCTGCGGGAGCGGGCGGCGGCCACGTTCCGACTGGCCCTCTACCACTACGCCGATTTTGCGGTGAGCACCATCGACTCGTTTGTGCAGCGCATCGTGACGGCCTTTACCCGCGAGCTGGGGCTGCCGGCCACGTTTGAGGTAGAGCTGGATAGCTCCCTGGTGCTGCAGGGTGCGGTGGCGCTAGTGCTCGACCGGGTGAACCGCGACCCGAACGCCGATTTGCTTTCGCGCACGATTTCCGACTTCGCGCTTAACAAGGCTGAGGAAGGCAAGAGCTGGAACAACCTGCCCGAGGAGCTGGTCGAGTTTGGGCAGTTTCTGCTGAGCGAGCCGGTGCACGAGGCTATGCAGCAACTGCAGGTGCTGAGCCTGGCCGACTACCGGCGGCTGCACGAGGGCCTGCGGGCCCGGCAGCAGGAAATTGAGGCGCTGGTGCAGCAAACGGCTGCCCTGGCGCTCGATGCGCTGGCCGAGGCCGGGCTGGAACCCGAACACCTGGCCAGCGGGGCCAACGGCATCTATGGCCATTTCCAGAACTGGCACCGCTGGCTGGAGGCCCCCGCCAAAGACGCCAGCTTCCCGACGGCCACCGCCCTCAAAACTCTGGAAACCGATAAATGGGGCAGCGCCGCCGCCAAAAAGCAGGGCCGCGAAGCCGATGTAGCGGCCGTGGCGCCGGCGCTGGCCCACACGTTCGAGCGGCTCCAGGAGATACGGACGCGCCTGCTGCCCAGCTACCTGCTGGCGGCCGGCATGCTGCCCTACGTGTTTCAGGTGAGCTTGCTGAGCGAGCTGAGCAAGGCCGTGGAGCAACTCAGCCGCGACCGGAACGTGGTGCTGATTGCCGAGTTCAACCGCCGCATTGCCCAGATTGTGCTGCACGAGCCGGTGCCGTTCCTGTATGAGCGCATGGGCGACCGGTACCAGCATCTGTTGATTGACGAGTTTCAGGACACCTCGGTGCTGCAGTGGAATAACCTGCTGCCGCTGGTGGAAAACGCGCTGGGCAGCGGCCACCTCAATCTGGCTGTGGGCGACGCTAAGCAGGCCATTTACCGCTGGCGGGGCGGCGAAATGGAGCAGATTCTGCGCCTCTATAAGAAGGAAACCAGCCACCTCTACGACCGGGTGCCCGACCCCGAAACCCGCCAGCGCCTGGCCGACCGCTACCAGACCATCACCCCCGCCCTGGAGGCCCGCAACCTGAACGTGAACTATCGCTCGGGGCGCGACATCATCGAGTTCAACAACGCCTTTTTCGGCCACGTAAGCGCCACCCACGGCGCGCTGCCGCTGGTGCAGAGCCTGTTCGATGAAGGCTTCACCCAGCAAAGTCCGCCCGGTGAGGAGGCGGCGCGGGCCCATGTGGAGCTGCTGTTTACCGACGACGACGCGCCCGCTACCCGCTACGACGCGGCCCACGGCACCTTCACGCCCGACACGCTGCCCGGCTTTCTGGCGTACCAGACGCTCGACTACGCCGAAAGCACGCTTTATCTCACGCTGCAACTGGTACAGCAGGCACTGGCCGACGGCTACCGGCTGCAGGATATTGCCGTGCTCTGCCGCACCCGCGGCAACAGCCGCCACACCGCCAAATTCCTGAAAGAGCGGGGCTACGATATTATTTCGGCCGATTCGCTGTCGTTGGAATTTGCCGAGGTGGTGAACCTGCTGGTAGCGGTGTTTCGGGTGCTGAATCGGCCTGATGACACGCTGGCCCGCGCCGAGGCTCTGCTGCTGGTCGACCGCGTGGTGCGCGGCCACGCCCCCACCCCCGACCGGGCCCGGCGCTGGGCCGAGCTGGCCAACGACAAGGCGGCCGAGCCATTTTTTGAGGAGCTGCGCACGCTGGGCTACGACCTCAAGGAGAAGGAAACCGGCAACCTGGGCCTCTACGAGTTGACGGAACGGCTGCTGGGCCTGTTTGGCCTGCTGGACCGAGCGGCGGAGCGCGAGTACCTGTTCCGGTTTCTGGACCTGACGCTCGAATATAGCCTGCGCTACGGCAACAACCTCAACAACTTCCTGGCTTACTGGGACCAGAAGAAGAGCAGCCTGAGCATCAACGCCCCCGCCGGCCGCGACGCGCTTACCATAACTACGGTGCACAAGGCTAAGGGCCTCGCCTACGGCGTGGTGATTGTGCCATTTGCTGATTGGAGCCTGCGGCCGTTTATGGGCACGCTGCTATGGGGGCGGCTACCCAACGTGGCCGACCGGCCGGTGGCCGATATGCCCGGCGTGGCCGTGCTCAGCCAGAAGCAGGACCTGCTGCTCACACCCCTGGCCGCGCAGTACACCGAGGAGCTGGAAAAGACGTTTCTGGAGGGCTTAAACATGCTCTACGTGGCCTTTACTCGCCCGAAGCACCGCCTCTATGTCATCACCAAAAAGCCCAAACCCACCAAAGCCAGCAGCAAGAACGACGACGGTGAAACCAGCTCCGACAAGCCCGCCGCCACCGTGGCCGAGCTGCTGCACCGCTACCTGGTAAGCACCGGCCACTGGGACGACGAGCAAATTGCGTACACGTTGAGTGAAGCTGTTAGCTCGGAGTTGTTGGCTGATAACTCCCCGGCCAAAAAAGCAACGAGCCAGCAAATGCCAGCCAGCAACCAGCTTCTGCTCACCAACCTCACCAGCACGCCCTGGGAGCAGCGGCTGCGGCTGCGGCGGCACGCCAACACCGTATTCGATTTTGATGAGCAGCAGGAGCAACGCGAGTGGAACCGCCGTCTGCACTACGCCCTGCGCCGCGTACGGCAGGCCGCCGACGTGGAGCGAGTGGCATCTCAGCTCGCGGCCGAGGGTCTTATCAGCCTACAGGAGCGCCCCACGCTGCTGGCCAAGCTGCGCGAGGTAACCGACGATGCGCGGCTGGCCCATTACTTCAGCGACCAGGTGGTGGCCGAGGCCGAACGCGAAATTCTGGTGGGCGGCACCCGCAAGCAGGACTACAAGCCCGACCGCATCGTATTCGAAACCACGCCCGACGGCTTAGGCCGGAGTGTAACGCTGCTCGATTTCAAGCTGCCGCCCACCGAGTTCCGGCACCGGGTGCCGCTGCAGCAGTACGCGGCCCTATTCCGGCAGTTAGGCTACGAGCAGGTGCGCTGCGTGCTATATTACTTTGATACCCGGGAAGTGGTGGAGTGGGAGGCGTAGTTCTGCGAATGAGTCAAAGGGAACGTCATTCAGAGCGCAGCGAAGAATGACATTCCTCCTAGTTCTGTTCCACCCCCAGTTCGCTATGCCTGATTTGGCGGCTGTAAGCCGGCTTGGAACCGCCTACCTTTGCGGCCTGCCCGTTTTGCCGCTTTCATGGAACCCACCGTTACGCCCGCGCCCCGCTCGGCCCTCACGTTTATCTTTATCACGCTGCTGCTGGATGTAACGGGCATCGGCATCATCATTCCCGTAATTCCGAAGCTGATTCAGCACCTGACCGGGGGCACCGTGAGCGAGGCGGCGCAGGTGGGCGGCTGGCTGGTGTTTGCCTACGCGGCCATGCAGTTCCTGTTTTCGCCGGTGCTGGGCAACCTCTCCGACCAGTTTGGTCGGCGGCCGGTGCTGCTGTTTTCGCTATTGGGTTTCGGCATCGATTACCTGTTTCTGGCCTTCGCCCCCACCCTGGCCTGGCTGTTTGTGGGCCGGGCCATTGCGGGCATCACCGGGGCCAGCGTCACAACGGCCTCCGCCTACATTGCCGACGTTTCGACGCCCGAAAAGCGGGCCCAGAACTTCGGGTTGATTGGGGCTGCGTTTGGGCTGGGCTTCATTCTGGGGCCGTTGCTGGGCGGGGTGCTGGGCGAATACAGCCACCAACTGCCGTTTCTGGCCGCCGCCGCCCTCACGCTGCTCAACGTGGTGTACGGCTACTTCGTGCTACCCGAATCGTTGCCCATTGAGCGGCGGCGGATGTTTGCCTGGAAGCGGGCCAACCCCATCGGCAGCCTCCGGATGCTGGGGCGCTACCCCGTTATTCTGGGGCTGGTGGCCTCCCTGCTCTTCCTCTACGTAGCCGCCCACGCCACCCAAAGCACCTGGACGTACTACGTGATGGAGAAATTCAGCTGGAGCGAAAAGTGGGTGGGCTACTCGCTGGCCGCCATCGGGCTGCTGGTGGCCGTTGTGCAGGGCGGGCTCATCCGGCGCATCAACCCGGTACTGGGCCCCAAACGGTCGGTGTACTTGGGGTTGCTGCTGTATGCGCTGGGCTTCGTACTGTTCGCGTTTGCCAGTAAGAGCTGGATGATGTTCGCGTTTCTGGTACCTTACTGCCTGGGCGGCATTGCCGGCCCGGCGTTGCAGGGCATCATTTCGGGCCAGGTGCCGGCCAACGAGCAGGGCGAGCTGCAAGGCGCCCTCACCAGCCTGATGAGCCTCACCTCCATCGTGGGTCCGGTACTCATGACGAGCCTGTTCTCCTACTTCACCCGCCCCGCGGCCCCGGTATATTTCCCTGGCGCACCCTTCATTCTGGCGGCCGTGCTCACCCTCATCAGCGTAGCCCTGGCCGCCCGCTCGCTGGCCAGCTACGTGGTGCCGGTGAATGAGTAAGTGCTGTGGGATTTCGGCTACTAAGCGTCCGTTTGCACCCGCAACTCCAGCTTTTCTCCCGCCGGGTTCAAGCCATCGAACGCCCCATGCTCCGGCTCTGACGCTTCGGGGTGCAAGTAATAGTCATTCGTTTCAACTACCCGGTGCCAGCGCAGAGTAGCCAGTTCCAGATACATCAGCCAGGTGGTTCCGGCGGGCTCCTGCTCCGGATGAGGTTCCACCAGTTGCAGGAAAAGTCCGTCGGACCACTCACGGCATAAGTCGCTCACGATTTGCCCATGCAGACCGGGTATTTCGGGGATGGTTTGCAGAAGGTATAGGCTGGGGTAGTATTGTTCTTGAGAAGCCAACTCCTCCCACTTATTAAACAAGTCCAGCAGCTCCGCTCCTACCTCTTCTCGCTCCTGATAAATACCAATCAGTTCCAGCTGGCCGTTACGAAACAGCACCGCGGGCTCCTCTACCTCTGGCGGCGGCACGGGCAGCGATGGGTAGCCCAGCCGTTGCCGGCCGTTTCGAATTAGCTGTGCTAATTTCTCCCGCGTCCCCAGCACCAGCAAGATGGGCAGTACAACGATTCCCATCAGCACTGCTGCCGCCACTCCGCCCACCAACAGCGGCGCGGCCTTCACGTACTCCCAAGTAGTAGTTCCGGGGAAAACGGGCGGCGGAGTAATGGTTTTTTGAACAGTGAACGGCATACGGTTGGGCGAATCAGAGTAGTCTTTAGTAAATCAAGTTGTGGAGGGCGATGTAGGGGCGGGGCTTGCCCCCCGCCCGCCGCTGAAACGAGGCATTGCGGCCTTTATCCGCCGTTCAACGCTACTGTGTAATGGCGGGCGGGGACAAGCCCCGCCCCTACGTCGTTCTCCGCAACCCACTCCGCAACTTAGGTTTTTCTGCGAACAGAAGCCGGTTTCTGAGCGAAAGGCACTGTACCTTTAAGTAGATTTCCTGACCCGCCGCGCATGCCCACTTCCCTCCCCGACCTGCCCCTTTTCGCCGCTGCCCCCACGCTGCCGCCCACTGCCACTTTGCCCGACGCCACGCCCTTCCTGACCCGGGTAGCCCGCGAGTTGGTGGCCCAGTACGGCGGGCCCGGCGGCGAGCTGTCGGAGCTGGTACTGGTGGTGCCCACACGGCGGGCGGTGGTGTACCTGCAGAACGAGCTGAGTCTGGCCGCCGAGGCCGGTCAGGCGGTATGGAGCCCGCGGGTGGCTTCGATGGAAGACTACATGGTGGAGCTGGCCGGCGTGCGCGTCGAGGAGCCGATTGCCTTGCAGCTGCTGCTGTTTGAGATTCTGCAGGACATCGACCCGCAGCTCAATTTCGACCAGTTTGTGGGGTGGTCGGCGCTGCTGCTGCAGGATTTTTCGAGCCTCGACCAGAACCTGGCCTCGCCCCGCAAGGTGTTCGAGTACCTGAGCCAGGCCAAGGCCTTGGAGCGCTGGGATTTGGGCGCCGAATACCAGCTTCCGAGCTCAACCACGGCCTATTTCCGCTTCTGGGACGACCTCGACAAGGTGTACCTGCGCCTGAAAAAACGGATGCGCCGCGACCGACTGGCCTACCCCGGCCTGGCCTACCGGCTGGCCCAGCGCCGGGTGCGCGAGCAGCTGGAGGCCGGCGAAACCCTGCCCCGGCACGTGTTCGTGGGCCTGGGCTTCCTGTCGAAGGCGGAGGAGCGACTTATACGCCACCTGCGCAAGGCCCGCCTCGCCGATGTGCTCTTCGATGGCGACGCGTTCTACCTCGAACCCGGCTCGCCCAACCGCGCCGGCCAGCACCTGCGCCAGTACCAGGAGCGGCTCGATTTGCCCTGGGAAAACTTCGGTGGGCCGGCCGAGTTGCTGCGCCAGCTGCCGCGCACCGTGCGCATGGTGGGAGTGGCCAACTCCTCGATGCAGGGCAAGCTGGCCGGCCAGTTGCTGGCCGCCGCCCGCCAGGCCAACCCCACGGCCAAAGTAGCCGTGGTGCTACCCGACGAAACACTGCTGCTGCCCGTGCTTCATGGCTTGCCCCCGCGCGAGGTGCCCGAGTACAACGTTACCATGGGCCTCAATTTCCAGAGCACGCCTCTGTTCAACCTCGTGGATCTGCTGTTTGAAGTGCACCTGACCGGCGTGCGCGAAGGCTCGCAGGAAACGGGCTACGGCGTGCCCCGCTACCACCATTTGGCCGTCAGCAAGCTGCTGCAGCACCCGTTTCTGCGCCGCTACCAAAGCTGGCTCGACAAGCAGCCCGACACACCCGAGGACCAGCAGGGTATGCTGGACAAGGTGTGCCGCGCCATTGTGCAGCGCCACGCGGTGCTGCTACCGGCCGAGGAGCTGGTCGAGCTGGGCCAGGGCCACCCGCTGCTCACGGCCCTGTTTGCCACCTGGAACAACTGCGACGACATCATTGCGGCCTGTAACACGCTCATCGACCTGCTCAAAAAGGCCTACCAGGACCAGCATTCCGCCATCGAGGCCGAGTACCTGTACCTGTTCTACACGCTCATCAAGCGCCTGCACTCGGTGTTCGACTGCCGGGAGCAGCGGCTGTCGGTGCGCTCGTTCCGGCGGTTTCTGTACGAGCAGATGCGCAACACCCGCCTGCCTTTCAGCGGCGAGCCGATTGCCGATGTGCAGGTGATGGGCCTGCTCGAAACCCGCGCCCTCGACTTCGACCACGTCATCATCCTGAGCTGCAACGAGAACGTGCTGCCGGCCCCCAAGCGCCACAGTTCCCTATTTCCGTACGATGTGCTCACCACCTTCGGCCTGCCCACCTACGCCGACCACGAGGCGGCCACCGCCCACCAGTTCTGGCGCCTACTGCAGCGCGCCAGTCAGGTCGATTTGCTACATATCCTGCCCGGCGCCGAGGGTACCCGAACCGGCGAGCGAAGCCGTTTCCTGCTGCAGCTGGAAAACGACCTGGCCCTGCAGAACCCCCGGATGGAGCTGCTGGATTTGACCGTTACTTCTTCAGTTGATAGCTTAGAGCTGTTAGCTGACAGCTTCTCGTTGAACGAAGCTGACAGTCAGCAACTACTAGCTAACAGTTCAAAAGAAGCCACTGACCTCACCCTCGAAAAAGACGCCGGGATGCTGCTGGCGCTGCGCGAACTGCTGCAGAAAGGTCTCTCGCCCACGGCCCTAAACCAGTACCTGGGCTGCTCGCTGCAGTTCTATTTCCAGCGGATTGCCCGCTTCCGTGAGAACGAGGAGGTGGAGGAAGCCCTCGGGCCCGACGGCTTCGGCACGGCCGTGCACGAGGCACTGGAGGAGCTGCTGATGCCCTTCTCGCAGCAGCAGACGCCCGGCGCCCCGGCCCTGACGGCGGCCGATATTCCGGGCTTGCTGGCCCTGGCCCCGATTATGGTAGCCAAGGCCCTGCGCAAGGAGGTAGCCGGCCGCCACGCCCGCGCCGATGAGGGCCTCAACCACGTGCTGGGCCAGGTGGCCAAGCAGCTGGTGCGCCGTTACCTCGAAAGCCTGCTCGACTCGGAAGACGCCCTGCCCCTGCGCATCCAGAGCCTCGAAGAGCCCCTGCAGGCCACCGTGTACGTGGCCCTGGAGGGCGGCGAGAAGCTGCGCGTAAACCTGTTCGGCCTCGCCGACCGCGTAGACCAGCTGCCCAACGGCGACCTGCGGGTGGTGGATTACAAATCGGGCCTCGTGGAGAAGTCGCACCTGCAGTTACTGAAGCGCAACGAAGCGCCGGCCGCGGCCGTGGAGCGCCTGCTCACCGATGCTACCCCCTCGGCCGACAAGGTGCGCCAGCTTTGGCTCTACCGCTTCCTGCTGGCCCAGCAGGGCCGTCCCGCCGCCGACGCGGCCATCATCTCGCTCCGCAACCTGGCCGCTGGCCCCATGTCGGCCGACATGGGCTTTCTGACGGCTGAGGGCCAGGATTTCGGGCGCCACAGCGAGGAGCTGCTGGGCCAGCTGGTGCGCCGCATCCTCGACCCAGCCGAGCCCATTCGTAAAACTGACGACCTCGATAAGTGCCAGTACTGCGCCTACCGGGGCATTTGCGCGCGCTGACCCGGACGGGTGGGGGCAGACCGTGACTGAGTTGTACGCTCCACGCCGTAGGCTACTACGCGAACCTGGTCGATGTAGGGGGGCTGCGCATCCTGCTGTAGCACGCGAGCCTGGTAGGCAGCGACGTCTTGCTGATTCACCATAGCAAAAGTCACCCGTAGCAGGAACTGGGCACGCGTCGGCCGGCCCTGGTAAACGGCCGGAATCCAGCGGTCGGGCTGCTGTTTGAGCACCGTCCACACGGCCTCGGTGCATTCTTTGGAAGGCGTGGTTACCACTTGGTAATCCTGGGTTTTGCCTTGTTCATTCACGACGTAAGAAATGACTACCTCGCCCTGCTGACCCTGTTGCAGCGCGGCTACCGGATACCGAATGCTCTTACCAATATCGGCCGTGCGCTTGGCGCGGCTGCCCATGTAGTGCGGAGCGCGGCTGGGGCGCGCTAGTTGCCAGTCGTCGTTCAAATACAGCAGGTAGCGGGCCGTATCGGGGCGGCTGTAGGCAATGCGGCTCGAATCATAGTTCATGCGCAGCGTCAGCTCGCCTTTATCGTCATAATACTCCCAGATACCAGTGGGTCGGCCGTCGGTCAGCGTGCCTCTTTCAAAAAAAGCAGCTAGTGCGGCGTCCGCTGCGTCCGGAGTTTTGGCTTTACGGTCTTTCTTTTGGGCGAGTAGTAGCGTTGGGCTGGCGGCGAGCAGCATCAGGAGTAGCAGGAAGTAGCGGTGAGGCATAGTGGAAAAGAGATGGAGTTAGGTGAGTAAGAGGAGTGGAAAAATAAGCGAATTTTCCGGGAGTCCTGCCAACCGGCCAGCCAAGTAGCGTCCCCCGGCCGCGACGCAGCACCCTCGAAAACGCCTCATCCGACCAGACATATCGTCATCAGTTCATGATTCCCGCTTTATCTTTCCCCTTCTAACTCCTAGCTTCTTTAAAAATGGACGAATTCATGCAGGCCGCCATTGATGAGGCGCGCCAGGGCCGCCAGGAAGGCGGTATTCCGATTGGCTCGGTGCTCGTGCGCGACGGCAAGCTCGTGAGCCGCGGGCGCAACAAGCGCGTGCAGGAGGGCAACGCCATTAAGCACGGCGAAATGGATGCCCTGATGAACGCTGGCCGCCAGCGCACCTACCGCGACACGGTGCTCTACACCACCCTGATGCCCTGCTTTATGTGCGCCGGCACCATTGTGCAGTTCAAAATTCCGAAGGTAATTGTGGGCGAGGCCCGCACCTTCGGCGAGTCCAAGGCCTTCCTCGAAAGCCACGGCGTGGAGGTGGAAATCCTCGACCTCGACGAGTGCGTGAAGATGATGGAAAGCTTCATTGAGGAAGAGCCCGAGCTCTGGAACGAGGACATTATGGAACTGTAGCAGTTGGGGCGGGGAAACGGGGCAAGATGTGACGAAACGCCAAAACGTGCGTAAGTAGAAGCTGGCAGGCTTACCTGCCGGCTCTATTCAGCACATCAAGCATATTCTACAGCAACATGGCCACGCCTGACCCTACCACTCCTTTTGCCGCCACCAAAAAGTGCCCGCACTGCGGCCTCTGGACCGAGTGGCAGCAGCGCCCCACCGACCGCTGCCAGCACTGCGGACAGGAACTGGAGCCGCACCGCGCCGCCGCCGATGAGCACCGTCAGCAGCAGGCCGATGCTCCCCTCTCCGACCGCCTGATGCTCATCGAAATCAAGCCCGATGACAACCCGGTCATCAAGTTTTTCAAGTACATTATCCGGGGCGGGCAACTGGCTTTCGGAGCCCTAATGGCCTTCTTCGTATGGCTGGTGACGGTGGCGGCCGGATGAGTGGCCGCCGGCTACCGGCTGAGCTGCGCCACCCGTTGTTTGTGGGCGGTGTAGGTATCTATCTGGTACTAATCCTGTACAAAACCGGCAGCCCGCTGGTAGCCGGCTGGCCCCTCCCGCCGGCCCTGCTGCGCGCCCACCTCGCCGATGCGCTGGCCCTGCCGCTGTTGCTCACGCTGGAGCTATGGCTATTGCGCCGCTACTATTTCCGGCGGCCGTCCTTTGTGCTGCCTACGTCCTGGATATTTGGCACTTGGCTGGTGTTCAGCCTGTGGTTTGAGTGGCTGCTGCCCCGCCTAGATATCCGCGCCACCGCCGACTGGCGCGACGTGCTGGCCTATGCGCTGGGCGGGCTGATATTTGGGCTCTGGCTGAACCAGCCGGCTGAACCGGCCGACTAATCCTGGCGGCCCGCTTGCCCGTATAGTCCGTATTCAGGCCCCGCCGGCACCTCGCCGACGGGGCCTTGCGTTGCCCTTGGCCATCACCGGCTCGTCCCTGTTTTTGGCTTCCGTCTCACAGCTTCTTCCAAATGACCACCGACTTCCACCACGTACTGCTTACTTACTGGGAGCAGTTTCTGTTTGTACTACCCAAGCTGCTGATTGCCCTGGTACTGCTGACCATTGGCCTCTTCGTTGCCGGCCGGCTCAGCGCGCTGCTCAGCCGCCGCCTGCACCGCCGCTCGGCTGACCCGCTGCTGGCCGATTTCCTGACCCAAATAAGCAAGTGGGTGCTAAGCCTGATTGCGCTGCTGGTGGCCCTCAACGTGCTGGGTTTCACGGGCGTAGTGGGCAGCCTGCTGGGTGCGGCGGGCGTGTCGGCCTTCATCGTGGGCTTCGCCTTCAAGGATATTGCCGAGAACTTCCTGGCCGGCGTCATTCTGGCCTTCAACCGGCCGTTTCATATTGATGATACGGTACAGATAAAGGATTTGGTGGGCCATGTGGTAGCCCTCAACCTGCGCACCACCCTCATTCGCACCTTCGATGGCAAGCATATTTTCATGCCCAACTCCATGGTGCTTAAGGAGCCCCTTACCAACTACACGCGCGACGGCGACCTGCGCATGGACTTTTTGCTGACCGTGGAGCTGGACCCTGCCGATACGCCCGCCGTGGTCACGGGTGTCATTCTCGACTACCTGCAAACCGTGCCCGAGGTACAGGCCGGCACCAAATCGCCCTATGTGAACCTGGAAAAAGCGTCCGCCACTACCGTCGACCTGCGGGTGTATTTCTGGGGCGACTCGAACGACTACCGCCGGGGCGTGCTGCAGCTCAAAGGCCACCTGATGCAGCAGGTGAAACAGGAGCTTGTGGGCGCTGGCTTCAGCGTGCCGGCGCTGGCGGGCTAACATACTTGGGGAAGAATAGGCGAACCGAGCGCACTTTTCGTTAGGTTGCAGTTTCCTGCCTGCCGGGCCTTTTTGCTGCCCTCGCTGCCTATGTCTCAGAACTCCATCCATCGGCTGTTGCTGCCGCTGCTCATGTGGCGCGTACGCCACATCAGCGACCGGGCCTACCTGATTCTGGTTAGTATTCTGATTGGTGTGCTGGCAGGGCTGGCGGCGGTAGTGCTTAAAACCCTGGTACACGACACGCAAGGGCTGCTGAATGCCTGGGTGCCGCTGCAGTATCAGGTATTCAGCAGCTCCCTGTATCCTATTATCGGCATTGCCCTCACGGTGTTGTTCACGCGCTATTTTCTGGGCGGCGACCTGGGGCGGGGCATCGGGCCGGTGATATACAACGTGGCCCGCCAGGGCAGCATTGTGCCGCGCAGCAAGCTGTATTCGCAGCTCGTGTCGTCGTTTCTCACGGTTTCATTCGGTGGTTCGGCGGGTCTGGAGGCCCCCATTTCGGTTACCGGGGCCGCTATTGGCTCCAACACTTCGCGGGTGCTGCGTATCGAGCGGCGGCAGCGGCGCCTGCTCACGGCCTGCGGAGCGGCGGGCGGCATTGCGGCCATCTTCAACTCGCCCATCGCGGGGGTGCTGTTCGCTGTCGAGGTGCTGCTCTCCGAGTTATCGGCGGCGTATTTCGTGCCGCTGCTCATCTCCTCGGCCACCGCCACCGTGGTGTCGAAAGCCCTGTACGCGGGCCAGCCCTTCGTGCTCATCACCACCAGCTGGCCCGTCGATGCCGTGCCGCTGTACCTGATGCTGGCGTTGTTTACGGCCCTGCTTTCGGTCTATATGATTCGGGTATATTTCTGGGCCGACCGGCAGTTCAGCCACTACCCCGGTATTTTCTGGAAGGTGGTGTTCGGCGGACTGGCGCTGGGGGGGCTGGTTTTCTTATTTCCGCCCCTTTATGGCGAAGGGTACAACAGCGTGCAGCAGTTGCTGGGGGGCCACTCCGAGCAGCTCGTCAATGGCTCGCTCTTCGACGTTTTCAAAGACCAGAGCGCCTGGCTGGTGCTGCTGGTGGCCGCAGGCAGTATGCTGCTGAAAGTGGTAGCCACCACCATTACCATCGGTTCGGGCGGCAATGGCGGCATGTTCGGCTCGTCGCTGTTTGCCGGGGCACTGTGCGGCTTCATCTTTGCGCGCCTCATCAACTTAAGCGGTCTGTACCCGATTTCGGAGGTACACTTTATTGTACTGGGCATGGCCGGCACTCTGGCCGGGGTGGTGCACGCCCCGCTCACGGCCATCTTCCTGATTGCCGAAATAACCGGCGGCTACGCTCTGTTTGTGCCTTTGATGCTCGTTACCTCGGGCTCCTACCTGATTACGCGCTACTTCGAGCCGTACTCGGTGTACACCCGCAAGCTGGCGCAAAAGGGCGTGTACGTAAACCATGACCGCGACCGGGGCCTGCTGGCGCTGCTCGACGTAACGAGCCTGCTGCAAACCGATTTCCAGCCGGTACGGCCCGACGATACGCTGGGCGAGCTGGTGCATACTTTCCGCAACACGTCGCGCAACTTGTTTCCGGTCGTCGATTACGATGACGGGGGCCGGCTGCTGGGGGTGGTCAGCCTCGATGCTGTTCGCCATTCCCTCTTCGACGACGCCCACTACACCACCACCCGCGTACGCGACCTGATGGATGAGCCGCTGGCCATCGTGCGCCCCGATGACACGTTGCTCGACACGCTGCGCTGCATGGAGCAGCTCGATGCCTGGGCCCTGCCCGTACTCGATGCCGACGACCGTTACTTGGGCTTCCTGCTCAAATCCACCATCCTGGCCAACTACCGCCGCCAGCTACTGAAAGACAGCGGCGACTGAACTGTTGCGCTTTAATCGAACGGCTTCATTCTGACTATCAGGCCCTTTCTCCCAAAGCGGCAGCAGCTTTTTCTGTCAGGAATATGGACACCCAAAAAGCGGCCTCGCTTTGGGTGTCCAAGAGGCGTCCGTTGTACCTTGCGGCCTTTTACCGCTGTCTGGCATTGATTAAGCGTGTTGCTTCGCGCACAAAGGCCAGCAGCTACTAGCTAACAGCTTCAAAACTTGATTTACCTGTTTACCGATGGCTCATCGCGGGGCAACCCCGGGCCGGGCGGCTACGGCGCCCTGCTGCGCTTTGGCGCCCACGAGAAGGAGCTCAGCGAGGGTTTCCGCCTGACCACCAACAACCGCATGGAGCTGCTGGCCGTGATTGTGGGCCTGGAAGCCGTAAATCGCCCCGAATTGCCCATTATGGTCGTCACCGATTCGCGCTACGTGGTGGACTCGGTGGAGAAGAAATGGGTGTTCGGTTGGGCCAATAAGGCCGATTTCGGCAAGAAAGCCAACGAGGACTTGTGGCGGCGCTTCATCAAAATATACAAGCAGCGCACAGTGCAGTTCCGCTGGGTGCGGGGCCACAACGGCCACCCCGAAAACGAGCGGTGCGACCAGCTGGCCGTGCGCAGCGCCACCCGCGGCCCTCTGCTGATTGATGCCGGCTATGAGGCATTAGAAGTTCGCCGGCCATGACAGCTCCCACATATCTGCCAGCACTAACAGGATTTCGGGCAGTGGCCGCCTTTCTGGTGTTCTTGTTTCATTATCGCACGGCTTGGGCTTGGCTGCCAGACTGGATACAGGGACCTTGGCTGGCACTATCTAGCCAGTTAAATCTGGGGGTTTCGCTATTTTTCACGCTCAGCGGCTTTTTGTTATTCCGGCAGTACCATCAATCCTCTTGGCCAGGGAGTTGGGTATTTTTCAGCCGACGCCTGGCTCGTATATATCCGCTATTATTTCTGCTCACAACCATTATTTTCTTGTTTGGGCAACCCATGCGGACTTTCCAACCGGAACGGTGGTGGACTGAATACTTATTTAGTATTACGCTGCTTAAGGGGTTTTCAGAACAATATCAACTTACGGGCATAGGGGCCGCCTGGTCGCTTACAGTGGAGGAATCTTTCTACCTGTTTCTGCCACTATTGATTTGGTTTTCTCATCAGTACAAAGTCGTTTGGTGGTGGGCGTTGGCGGGATTACTCTTAGTATTGGGACTAGGGTTGAGTTATCTTTTACGGCCCTGGGGGTGGCTCGAAACTGTGCACTTCACTATGCTAGGCACGTTTTTCGGGCGCGCAGCCGAATTTATGATTGGTGCAGCCTTCGCTCGCCTACCTGCTGGCCGCTTGCCCTATGCCACTTATATAGGATTGACTCTGTTGGTCTTCGGCACTGGCCTACTCATCGTTGTGGCGCACATCTATGGAGTGGCTGCCGGTATCCAGCACTTAGCGGGCGTAGCAATCAATAACTGGCTTCTACCTTGGGGAACCGGATTATTGCTTTACGGTCTGGCAACTCAGCCCACTAGGCTCAGCCGTTTGTTAAGCAGTCGTCCAGCTTGCATATTGGGCCGCAGCTCCTACGCTTTCTACTTGATTCACTTGGGAGTATTTTCCGATTTTATTCAAGGCCATCTGCACCGCGACTTGCCTTGGCTACCGCCTGTTCTTACGCTCTTGATACTATTAATAGTTGGCGCGGTAGCACTGCATTATTTGGTCGAGAAGCCCTTGCATTACGCATTGCTCCGCATGCTTCGCGCCAATTAATCCTGGCGTTCAGTGATTATGCCCAACTCCTATTTCCAGTTCAAGCAGTTCCGCATCGAGCAGGGAGACTGCGCCATGAAGGTGTGTACCGACGCCTGCGTGCTGGGCGCAGTGGCCGCTATAACAGGTGCGGCGCGGATACTCGACATTGGCACCGGCACCGGCCTGCTGGCCCTCATGGCGGCCCAGCGCAACCCCACAGCCAGCATCGAGGCCGTGGAGCTGGATGAGGCGGCGGCGGCGCAGGCAGGGACCAATTTTGCGGCCAGCCCTTGGGCGGCGCGGTTGCAGTTGCACGCGCAGCCGCTGGCCCAGCTGGCCGCCGCCCGCCCCCGGCCCTTCGACCACATCATCTGCAACCCGCCCTTTTTCCGCCGTGCTCTCCGCTCGCCCGACGCCCGGCGCACCACCGCCCGCCATGCCGCCGCCGACACGCTGGGTTTCGGCGAGCTGGCCCGCTTCGCCGCCGACTTCCTGACGCCCACCGGCCGCCTAACGGTGCTGCTGCCGCCCCCCGAAATGCAGGATTTTGAGCGCGAGGCCACCGCCACGGGCCTGTTTCCGGCAACCCAGCTGGTGCTTCGACACCGCACCACCAGCAAGCCGCTGCGCCATATCGTGGAATTTAGCCGGCAGCCGATGGCGGTGCAGGAGCAGGATCTGCCGCTGCACGAGCCGGATTCCGAAGCCTATACGGCCTGGTTTCGGGAGCAGCTGAGTCCGTTCTATCTGGCGCTGTAGCAACTGCCATGCCTTTCGAATTAGGCTACCACTGTTGCCCGATTTGCTTAGGTAAGTGGCAAAAGTGTCGTTAGTGCTTCCAGTTTCTGCTGGTGCAGCTGGCCCAGCAAATCGGTGGGCAGTCGGGCGAAGTCGGTGGCGGGATAATGGCGCAGTACCCGGCCGTCGGCCAGCACCGTAATTTCGTCGCACAGTTCGGTAAGGGAGCCCAGCAAGTGCGAGGTCAGCAGGATGCCGGTGCCCTGCTGGCGCAGGCGGCGCAGCACTTCCATCAGCAGCAGGTTAGCGCTCAGGTCGAGGCCGTTGAAGGGCTCGTCGAGCACGAGGTAGCGGAAATCTTGCACCAATAGCGCCAGCAGGGCCAGCTTTTTCTTCATGCCGGCCGAGTAATCTTCGGCGTACTGATCGAGGGGTAACTCCAGCAACTCGTTCCAGCCCGCGAGGCTGGGCACTGGCCGGCCGCGGGCCTGCAGGCAGAACTCTACGTATTCGCGGCCGGTGATGCGCGGGTAAAAGTAGGGTTCGTAGGGCAGCAGGCCCGTACACTTCCAAATGCCCAGCCCGCTGGTTTCGCGTACCGTGCCGCGGTAATCGGCATGCAGGCCGTAGAGGCAGTGTAGCAGCGTGGTTTTGCCCGCGCCGTTGGCCCCGACCAGTCCGTGCAGCGTCCCCGGCCGCAGGGCCAAATCGACGTGGTGCAGCACCGTGTGAGTCCCAAAGTCTTTTCCCAGGCCTTCAATTGACAACATATTCCGTGTCGCGTTAACTGTCTCTTTCCTTAGTCTGTCGGGCTCGATAATGAATTGGCTACTCGCGGCGGTATTGCGCCAGTTGGTTCGGGCTTTTAAGCAGCAGACCCAGGAAACAGGCGAGTAGCAGGGCGAAGAAGGCCGGGTTACTACCCAGCACCGACAGGCCCACTACTACGGCTCCGGCCTGCGAGAGGCGGCCCAGCGTGGCGTGCGGGTAGAACGCGTATTTGGCCAGCACTACCATCGTCAGGACCATGGCGCACCAGCCCAACACCAGTGCCGTGCCACCTGCTCCGGCCGGGCCCACAGCCAGCACGGCTGCCAGTGGAGCCACCGTGAGGCCGAAGTACAGCAGCCCCCACCCCACTCGCTGCCGCAACCAGACTCCCGGTGTGCGCAGGGCGGGCAGCAACCAGCTCCAGGGCTCGGCCGGCCCGTACGTTTCCAGCGTGAGCAGCAGCCAAACCAGCACAGCCAGCGCCGGACCGGTGCTATTGGCGCGGGTGATGATGGCCGCTGCCAGCAGCGCCAGCCACGCCAGTCCCAAAACCGGCCGGCGGCCTATACTCACCCACTCAAACGCCAAGCTCCGAAACCAGGTTGGCCACCGTTGCCGGCTGGCTGATGTAGCCGCGGCCGGTACCAGCGCCACCATTGACGCACCCATCACCGTCAATAAAGCCGGACCCAGACGCCCCCAGCCCAGCAGCACCACCGCCACTGGCAAGCTACCCAACGCATATTCGACGGCCAGCCAGCCCCGAAACTCGGGTGCGGCCATGTGCAGAAAAGGCAAATCGGCACGGCGGCGGTGCAGGCTAAGCACGAACAGGACCACTACCGGCGGCACGGCCCAAACAAGCGTGGGATGAGTGGCGGCTGTAACCAGCGCCCGGGCCGTCGCCAGCCCCAGTAGCGCCCCCAGCACCAAAAGCCGCCACCAGCCTAGCTCGCGCAGCTGTCGGCCCAGCAGCCGGGCCCGGAGGCGCAGGTAGTGTTGCATAGTGGGTCGGTTGGCCTGTCAGGATGGTATAACTCGCCCTTCAGCCGCTTATTGCGCTGCAGCCAGTATCCCCAGCTCCTCTTCCACGAAAGCAATACCATACTCCGCGGCCAGCTCGTCCAGAATTGGCTCGTAGAGTTCCGGCAAGGTTGGGATGACCATGCCCCGTTGCCGCAGTTGCCCGGTAGCCAGCCGCCGCACGGCCATGCCCAGCGGCAGGCCCACAGTTTTTGCCATGGCCGTGTGGGTGGCATCGTCGCCCAGCACCACTACCGACGAATTGCGGCCATGTAGCTGCCCGTTCAGCTCGTATTCGAACTGATGCTGCATCACAATCATATCGTGGTCAGTAGGTGCCAGTGCCCACTTTTTGGTGAGCAGCTTTTCGAGCAGCTGGGCCGGCGTGGCATCGGCCTGGCCTACCGGTATATCATCAAACAGCCCCAGCCAGCTTAGCTGTTGCATTTCCACCGAATCGGGTGCCAGGCCCAGGTGCGCTGCCACGCGGGCGGGAAGCGGCTGGCCGGCAGTGGTGGGCAATGGCAGGTAGGCGGCTACTAGCTCGGCCCAGGTAAGGCTGGCGGGGTTGCCCAGCTGCACGTTGTCGTCGGTGAGGCCCAGACGCACCAGCTGCTGCCAGGCGGCGCAGTAGCCCGGCCGGCGCAACGTGCCGCGCAGCATGGTGTGCACATGGTCCAGCGCATAAGGAGCACGGTAGCTGAGCGAGTCGCGGTTGGCGTAGCCCTCAAACTCGCCGAAGCCGGGCACAGTTACCGTTTCGAGGCGCGCGAAAAGCTGCTGATACGGAATGAAGCGCAGCCGGCACTGCTCCAGGTATTTGGCCGTACCCTGCCCTGCCAGCACCACGTTGCGCGGGTTCCAGGTAAACTTGTAGCGCCAGGGGTTGCCTGCCTCGGCCTCGGGGGCCAGCAGCCCGCCACAATACGATTTGAACGAGGTAACCCGGCCGCCCTGCGCCCGGATGTCGGCCAGCACACGCATCGCCGACATGTGGTCGAGGCCGGGGTCGAGGCCGCACTCCATGAGCAGCGTAACGCCCGCCGCTTCAGCCGCCGGCCCCAGTGCCCGGATTTCGTCGCTTACGTAGCTGGCCGTAGCCAGGTGCCGCCCGTGCCGCACGCAGGCCCGCGCCACCGGGGCATGGAACAACGCCGGCAGCATCGACACCACCACGTCGGCTTCAGCCACGAGCTTCTCCAGTCGGCTTTCATCATGCACATCAAACGGCACGGCTTGGGCATATTCCGAGTGCGCGGCCAGCACCGGTGCCAAGTGCGCCGGCTGCACGTCGGCCACGGTCAGCTGCCAGCCTTCGGCAGGAGCGTGGTGTAGCAGATAGTTGATAAGCGAGGAAGCCGAACGGCCGGCTCCCAGCAGTAGAATACGCGACATAAGTGCATAGGTGGGTGGGGCGGCAAGATAGGAAAACAGGCACTGAGTGAGTTTGTAAACACTCACTACTTCCTTTTTCTGCCTTTCTCGCAAAAAACCGTACATTCGTCGCCCCTTTTCACTTTCCCGGGGCCGCTTGCGGTACCCGCTCCTTTGCCCCGCATGGCCGACACCCTCACCCTGACTATTACGGCCGACATACTGGCTTCCGAAGCCGATCTGACGCCCGCTGAAACAGCTACCTGGCAGGCCGCCCAGGCTGCCACTGCCACGTCTCACTCGCCTTACTCCCACTTCCAGGTAGGCGCGGCGCTGCTGCTCGATGACGGTACTGTATTCGGGGGTTCCAACCAGGAAAACGCTGCCTATCCTTCGGGCCTGTGCGCCGAGCGCACGGCACTGTTCGGATTGGCCGTTTCGCAGCCTCAACGCCGTATTGTGGGCATGGCGGTAGCTGCCCGCCCCACTGGTGGTGACTTTGGGCCGGCCAACCCCTGCGGGGCCTGCCGGCAGGTAATGGCCGAGTACGAGCAACGCCAGGAGCAGCCCATTCCGTTGTTGCTGCCCGGCCCCGATGGCAGTATCTACCGCTTCCCCTCCCTCTCCGCCCTGCTTCCCTTCGGTTTCAGCGCCGACGACCTGCCGAAGTTGAAATAGGAAATTGGCCGGCTGATTTTCAGGCAAAATGATGGTCGCAAAGGCGCTGACGGTGTTATTTGCAGCCCGAGTGCGACTATAACAAATGCGTCATCAGGCGGCCCGAGCATCAACTCACCGTTTCGCTACCTTACTGTTTTATGGAACACTCGCTTACGGTTGCACGCACGGCCCGCTATCAGCAGTTGGGCGAGTTGTCGGCGACTACGCGGCGGGTGTGGTTTGTAGCGCATGGCTACGGACAGCTGGCGGCCTACTTTGTGCGCCACTTCGCTCACTTGGTGGCCGCTGACCCGCACCTGGTCGTTATCGCGCCCGAAGGCCTGTCGCGCTTTTACCTCAACGGCACCGGCGGCCGGATAGGGGCCACCTGGATGACCAAGGAGAACCGGCTAGCTGAAATAGACGATTATGTAGCGTACCTCAATCAACTGGCGGCCAGTATTCTGCCCCGCGCCGCGTACGATGCGGGCGTCACGGTGCTGGGCTTCTCGCAGGGCGCCGCCACCGTTAGCCGCTGGCTGGCCCGCGCTACGTTCCGGCCGACCCGGCTCATCCTCTGGGCCGGCGCCTTCCCACCCGACATGGATTTTTCGGTAGCCACCCGCCTGCTGCAGGGCTTGCGCGTAACGCTTGTATGCGGCACCGAGGATGAGTTCATCAGGGATGAGGACTTGCAGAACCAGCAGGATTTTCTGCGCCGGTTGGGCGTTGAACCAACGTTGATTCGCTTTGCCGGTACGCACACCCTCGACCGGGATACGTTACTGCAGCTGGCAGTGTAAAGCCGCATTTTCGACGCAGCAGGGAACCGGAATCAATCAACACGTCCTCCTCGCTTGCAAACCTGCGTTGCGGCGCGTCATGGCTGGTAGCACGGCGCGGCTCACATACAGCAGCCCCTTCACGTTGCCGTCGAGCATGGCATCCCAGTCGGCGGGGTCGCCCTGCTGAATGGGGGCCAGACCGTGGGCATTGCCGGCGTTGTTGATGAGCACATCCACATCGGCAAATTCGGCGGGCAGGCTGGCCACGGCAGCCTCCACGGCGGCCCGGTCGCGCACATCGAACGTGAGCAGGTGGGTGGGTACATCGGCCAGCTCGCGGGCCAGCTCCTGCAGCCGTTCCAGCCGCCGGCCTGTCAGCACCAGCTTAAAGCCAGCGCGTCCCAGTGCCACTGCCGTCGCCCGCCCAATACCCGACGAAGCGCCGGTAATAAATGCCGTTTTCATTCTGAAGGAAGCTTGGAGGGAACAGTGGAAGGATTCGGAAGCCAGAGATATGATCTGTACATAAGCTTATCACACAATCAAGAACGTCATGCTGAGCTTGCCGAAATATCTCTACCGCTTCGTTAACCTGTAAAGACGAAGCGGTAGAGATGCTTCGGCAAGCTCAGCATGACGTTCTCATTTGTATCAACTACCTAACGACCTGACCAAATATTGAGGTAGAGCGTAACGGTGTTGCTTTTCATGCTCTGCAGACTGCGACTGTACACATCGTTGGTACTAGGCACGTAGAGGTTTTTCAGGCCGTTGGAAAAGCGTAGCTCGGGCGAGAATTTGAAGAACGGGTAGAACAGGTCGAGGCCCACACCGTACTCGATGGCGAAGTCGGAATCGGCCGCCTGCAATAGGTTTACCTCTGGGTCTTTGCGACGCCCTCCCATGTTCAGACTTGGCTTTACGCCCGCCACCAGATACACGCGCGTGTTGCGTCGCCGCTGCGACTTCAGCTTGAACAGTAGCGGGAAATCAACCTGCGTGCTACCAATTTCCTGGTCCTCGATTTCCTTCGGGTCGTTAGGGTAGCGCGTGACATCCTGCACGTAACCCTGATCCTTGAACTCTATGCGGCGCGTCAGAAAGCTTACACCGGGCGCGAAAGTAAGCGCCCCGTATTCGCCCAGCCGCAGTTCGCCCAGGAAGCCTACCGAAAAGCCAGGGCTGATGATCGAGTTGGCCGATACCTTTTCCTGTTCAGGGTACCCGGGGGCCTGCTCGATCAGGTAGCGCGAGAAGTTAGGTGCCACGTATAGGCCCAGGTGCAGCGGCCGGTCGTCGTAGCCCAGCAGGTTATCGGTCGTAACCGACTTTACTTGGCCATTGCGGCCGATACTAGCCCGGCTGCGGTTCGTTTTCTGGGCCGCTACACTTAGTGGCAGGGCAAGCACAGCCGCCGCCAACAGCGTGTAGCGCACTACTTTTGCGCTGTATAGATGGAGCTGATGCCGAAGGTAAGGGGTTGCCATACGGGAGAGTTGAAACCGACTTTGCGCAGAATTGCCAGAAAATCCGGGCCGTCCGGGAAGGCCTGCACCGACTCGGGCAGGTAGGTATAGGCGGCGCGGTCTTTGGAAATCAGCTTGCCGAAAACCGGCAGAATATTCTTGAAGTAAAAGTTGTAGGCCTGCTTCATGGGGAAAGCCGTGGGCTTGGAAAACTCCAGTACCACCAGCTTGCCGCCCGGCCGCAGCACCCGACGCATTTCGGTCAGGCCGCGCTCTAGGTTGGCGAAGTTGCGCACCCCAAACGAGGCGGTTACCGCATCAAACGAGTTGTCTTCGTAGGGCAGGTTCTCCGAATCGCCCAGCTCCAGCTGGATGCGGTGACCCAAGCCCTTGGAAGCTAGCTTACGACGGCCCACATCCAGCATCCCTTCCGAAATATCCACACCCGTTATCTGAGCATCGGGAGTAGCGGCGCGCAGCGTTTCGATGGCGAAATCGGCCGTGCCAGTGGCAATATCGAGGATACGGGCCGGGCGCAGCTGCTTCAACTCATCAACGGCCTTGCGGCGCCAATAAATATCGGTACCCGCACTCAGAAAGTGGTTGAGAAAGTCGTATTTGCCAGCAATGCTGTTGAACATCTGGGCAACCTGCGACTTTTTGTCGGCGGCGTCATCTTTATAAGGTACTACAGACATGGCTCTTGGAGCAAGGAACGGCAGAAGGGCGGGCAAAATTGCCTCATTACAACGGCTTTTACCCCATTATGTTAAAAAAAAGCGGGCCGGGCTATATGCCCGGCCCGCCCGTTTCATTCGTAAAGCCGTCGGTTAGTCGTTGTCGGTCTTTACTTTAACCTTGTTGCCTTCGGCGTCTTTGGCCTTAGCATCGATGGTTCCGTCCTTGGTTACGGTCTTGCTCTTTTCATCATCAGGACCCTTGGTTTTCACCTTCACCTTGTCGCTGTCCTCGTCTACCTTGGTTTTCACCTTGGTGCCGTCTTCTAGCGTCACCTTGCTTTTACCAGGCTGCAGCGGCATAGTTGGCGTAGTGCCCATGCCCATATCGTTGCCAGTACCCGTGCCCGTGCCGCCCGAGGGAGCTGGAGCAGGAGCCGGACGGTTCATGTTCGGCATGCCTTCGCCTTCCTTCACAATCACGCGGAAGTCGGTGCGACGGTTAAGCTGCATGTTCTCCGGTGAATCGTTGGGGGCTACTGGACGACGCTCGCCGTAGCTTACAGTTACCATGCGGGTTTCGGCAATGCCGGCCTTCTTGAGGTAGTTGTAGGCTACGTTCGCGCGGTTCTGGCCCAGTACAATGTTGTACTCGTCGGTGTTGCGCGAATCGGTGTTGCCTTCAATCGAGATGTTGACGCCGGGGTTGGCGGCCAACAGCGCGCTCACCTTGTTCAACTCTACAATCGACTCAGGCCGCAACGTGTACTTGTCGGTGTCGAAGTAAATCGGGTTGATGTTGGCCATGTTGGCCGCCGTCGTATCGATGTAGTTGACGTAGAAATCCTTCTCAACCACGGTAGAGTCGTTGGTCGAAATCGGAACAGCAAACTCCTGGGTTTCGATATTCTTGCCATCCTTGCTCACGGCCACCTGGTAAGTCCGGCCCGAAAGCACGTTCACCTGGTATTCGCCCGTCAGCGGCTTGCTTACGTCGCGGTAGCTCAGGGCCGTTTTGTCGGCCTGCGTTCCGCTGAACACCAGCTCGGCACCAGGAATGGCACTGCTGTCCTGCATTGCCAGTACGCGGCCCCGGATAATAGCGTTCTTGATGTAGTTGATGGTGTAGACGTCCTTCTCACCGTAACCACCGATGCGGTACGACGACAGGTAGGCGTACGAACCATCGGGGCTCAGACGGTAGTACGTATCATCGTCAGGCGTGTTGATGGGGTAGCCCATGTTCTCGGGCCGGCCCCACTTGCGGCCAATCGAGTCGTAGTCCGACTTGTAGATGTCGTAGCCACCCATGGTGTTGTGGCCCCGCGAAGAGAAGTACATGGTTTTGCCGTCGCGGCTCAGGTACGGGCTGTCGTCGTCGTAAGGCGTATTGATGGCGTTACCAATCGTCTTGGCCGGACCCCAGTCGCCGCCGGGTACGCGGGTAGAGAAGTAGATATCGAGCGTGTTATCCTCCGAATACTTCGAAGTCGAGAAGTAAATCGTCAGGCCATCTGGCGTGATGTAGGCATCCGACTCAAATGCCGAAGTGTTGATGTTCTTATTCAGCTTCTTCGGCTCAGTCCAATCGTTACCGCTCTTCTCTGCATAGAGAATGTCGCCATTCTCATCATTGCGGTACATGAGCAGTTTGGTGTCGTTGTCGAACACCTGGATCGAAGCATCATGGCCTTTACCGTTGAGCACACCGCTCAGCGAGCGAGGCTTATCCCAGTTGTCGTCGTCGATGCGGCGGGCCTCGTAGATGTTCTCGTAGTACTGTCCGTCGGCAGCCAGTTTCTTGCTGTCCGTCGATTTGCCATCGGCACTCACTACCGGAGCGCCGCTCATGTTATCGGAGCGCGAGGTAAAGAGCAGCACTTTATCGTCGGCCGAGATTACAGGGCTATGCTCCGACCACTGCGTGTTGATAGTCGGGCCCAGATTCTTCACGAAGATGTCCTTGGGGCTGTTGAACTGCACTTTGGCATTCTTGCTGTGCTGAATCAGCTGCGCCAGCTCACGCTTGCGGGTATCCTTGGTTTTGAGGGTCGCGTTGTAGGCCTGGAAGTGCGAGATGGCCTCGTCGAAGTTGTAGTTCAGGTGGTCAACCCGGCCAAGCCAGTACTCTACGTCCTTGGCTACGTTCTTCTTCAAACGCTGCGCCTTATAGATATAGTCACTGGCTTTTTCCTTATCAAACGACATATAGGCAATACCCGCCCGGAACAGCGCCTGGGCGTTGTTGGGGTCTTTGGCCAGCACCTGCTCATAGTAAGGAAGCGAAGCACGATAGTTTTCTTGGCCGAAAAACTTATTGGCCGTTTTCAGTTGCTGACGGGTGCTTTGAGCCAGGGCAGGCTGGGCCATTGCAGTCGTGAGCATGACGGCACACGAGGCTTTTAATAACCTTCTGACTAAGTTGTCCATTGAGGAGGGGTTAGGGAAACGAGGGGGTTGCAAGGGGAGAGAGTATCGACCGCCAATTACGCAGAGGTAATTTAGGGGTTGCCTCCTATTACTGAAATTTAACTGCAGAGTTGGCAAAGCGGGCAAAAAAAGCGAAACCCAGGTGCTGGAAAACGCCTTTTGTCGCTTTATTCCATTCCGCCAACCAACAGGCAGCCTGTTTAGCGGGCAAAGATAGATATTTTATTATACAGCCTTGGTGCTATCCTATTCCACCGGAATCGGGCAATTCGGGCTCATATACCGCTTCTAACGAGGAACTTTTATTCCGGTTTCAGAGGCAGACGAATGTGCAAATATAGTCCAGCCTTATAAACTACAAGGTTTTTCTTCAAAAAATGATGATCCTTTCCGGCCAGTCCGGAATATTTACCTTTGTACTTTCCAATTAATTGCCCCAGATGCTTATTCAGGACGCCAGATTTTTAACAAGCAATTCGCGGGCCGAAGACTGCCCTGCTCCCACGATGCCCGAGTACGCTTTTATCGGCCGCTCGAACGTGGGCAAGTCGTCGCTCATTAATATGCTTACCAACCAGAAAGGGTTGGCCAAAACCTCGTCACAGCCTGGTAAAACCCAGCTTATCAACCACTTTCTTATCAATGAGACGTGGTATCTGGTCGATTTGCCGGGCTACGGCTATGCCCGCATCAGCAAGGAGGCCCGGGCCAAGTGGGCCCGCATGATCAACTTTTACCTGCGCCACCGACCCAACCTGACCTGCGTGATGGTGCTGCTCGACTCGCGCCACACGCCACAGGCCGTCGACCTGGAGTTTATGGAGCAGCTCGGAACCGAAGGAGTACCCTTTGTGATGGTTTTCACCAAGGCCGACAAGCAGTCGTCGTCGCGTACTAGCCAGAATGTGGTGCAGTACCTGGAGAAAATGCAGGAAACCTGGGACGAGCTGCCGCAATACTTTGTTACCTCGGCCGAGGATAAAATGGGCCGTGAAGAACTGCTAGGCTTTGTTGCCGACACCAACCAGCAACTGGCGGCTCAGGCCGGGGCCGACGCCTAAGCTGGCCTCGTTCTTGCAGTATGCCGACCAGCCAGATTCGCGGCAACCCTTTCTTTTTCAACTCCATTAAGTCTCATTTGAAGATGAATAACGCATTTTACCTACTAGGCCTTGGCGCCCTGTTGGCCCTTCCAGCGGCCTCGGCCCTGGCCCAGACGGCCAGCCCTGCTCCCGCTGCCCAGGCGGCTCCATCGGGCAAAACTATTCCAGTAGCTGAGTACTACGAAGGCGGCCAGGAGGCTATGTATGCCTTTATCAACCAAGAGCTCAAATACCCGGTAATGGCCCGCCGCAACCGGATTCAGGGCCAGTGCATTGTCAGTTTCACGCTCAACACCGATGGTACGCTTTCGGGAATTAAGCTGGTGAAGCAGATTGGCGGCGGCTGCGGAGATGAGGCCCTGCGGCTGGTGCGGCTGCTCAAGTTCAATAAGCCCGACTACGCCGTACTCACCAGCCTGCCCATCACGTTCAAGCTGTAGTCTGCCGCAGAGCCCTGTTCGCGGGCGTTGCGTACCTTCGCCTCTTCAACCACTGCTTTTTTTGCTATGCCCTACGACCTGAAGGAAATTGCCGCTATCAGCGGAATGCCCGGTCTGTACCGCCTTGTTCGCCCTACCCGCGCCGGCGTTATCATCGAAGCCCTCAACGACAAGGGTAGCCGCTCGGTAGCCGCCGCCCAGAACAAGGTGTCGCTACTCCAGGAAATTTCCATCTATACCCAGGACTACGACCAGACGGTGCCCCTGACGGAAGTATTCGACCGGATTCATCAGCAACACGGCGCCGACCTGGGCCTGAGCAATAAATCGAACGACCAGGAGCTGGTGTCGTTCATGGAAGGCATCATTCCGGATTACGACCGCGAGCGGGTGTACTTATCTGACATCAAGAAGCTGGTGCAGTGGTACAACATCGTTAGCCAGCGCCTCGAGTACCAGGCTCCGGCCACCGAGGACGAAACCACCGCGCAGGACGCAACGGAGCAGGATGCAACCGAGCAGAAGGCCCCGCCAACGCCGGTGGCCGCCGACACCGCGCCCAAGAAGAAAACCACCAAGAAGATGGCCGAGCCCGCTGCCGGTGAGGCCATGAGCACGGCTGGCATTATTGCTGCCCCAGAGGCCGACACAGCTCCAGGTAACCCCGAGGCGGCCGTGGCCAAGCCCGCCAAGAAAGCGGCTCCCAAGAAAAAGGCTGAGTAAGCACAACCCACAAAAAAGCGCCGGCAACCCAATGGGTTGCCGGCGCTTTTTTGTGGGTTGTGCTTTGTTTATTTCGCCTCGTCCTGTAGCACCTCAGCGGCCAGGAATTCCTCAAGCTTGTCCACCATTTCGGTTGAGCCGATGAACACCGGACACCGGACGTGCGTTTCGGTGGGCTCCAGTTCCAGGGTGCGGCGGCGGCCATTGCTCGACTTGCCGCCGGCCTGCTCTACAATGAAGGCCAGCGGGTTGCACTCGTACATGAGCCGCAGCTTACCGTTGGGCACCTTGCTCGTACCCGGGTACATATAGATACCGCCTTTAAGCAAGTTGCGGTGAAAGTCGGCTACCAACGAGCCAATGTAGCGCGCCGAATACCCTTCCTCCTTGCAATAGGATACATAGTTTTTCATGCCCTCAGAGAAATACTCCGACAAGCCCTCGTTTACCGAGTACACCTTGCCCGTGGTGGGCGTCTGGATGTTGGGGTGGGAAAGGAAGAACTCGCCCAGGCTGGGCTCGTAGGTGAAGCCGTTTACGCCGTTGCCGGTCGTGTACACCATCATGGTGCTGGAGCCGTAAATAACGTAGCCGGCCGCGGCCTGGTGGGTGCCGGTCTGCAGGCAGTCTTGGGCCGTACCCTCGCTGCCAGTAGGCGATACGCGACGGTAAATGCTGAAGATGGTACCGATGCTTACGTTTACATCGATGTTGCTGGAGCCGTCGAGCGGGTCGATGGCCACTACGTACTTGCCCTGCACGTTGCCAGTCTGGATCATGTCCTCATCCTCTTCCGAGATGATGGTGCAGACCTCGCCCCCGTTGCGCAGGGCCCGGATGAAGCGGATATTGGCAATAACATCGAGCTTCTGCTGGTCTTCGCCCTGCACGTTGCGGTTGCCGTAAGCGCCAGCAATATCGATAAGACCTGAGCGGTTGATTTCGCGGTTGACGATTTTGGCCGCCAAGGCAATATCGCGCAGCAGTTGGCTCAGTTCGCCGGTGGCGTAGGGGAAATCCTCCTGCTTGCGCATGATGAAGCGGTCGAGAGTGGTGCCGACGGGCAGCGCGAGCTTGTCGTGATTGTCCATTAGAAGGTGAGATGTGGGAAGATTAGATTTGAAGGAGGGGGGAAAGCTCAAAAGTAACCAATTCGGGCCGGCCAAAGCGAATCTTCGCTCTGGTATTCACGGTATCGTTTGCAGACACAGCAAAGGTGAAGCCGCGCGCCGGCCCTACATTTGGGGCCATGCACGACTCAGCGCAACTAAAAATCTACAAATTTGGCGGGGCCTCGGTGAAAGATGCCGCCGCCCTACGCAACCTGGGCCACATTGTAACTGAGCACGGCCGGCCAGGCCCGTTGGTAATCGTGGTATCGGCTATGGGCAAGACGACCAACGCCTTGGAGGCGCTGTTGCAGCTGGCACACGACGGCCAACCCTACGCCACCCAACTGGCCGCGTTGCGCGATTTCCATATAGCTGTGGCCACCGAGTTGCAGCTACCCGCCGACGAACTTCTGCGGGAGCTGTTTACCACGCTTGAAACGCACCTGGCCACCGCCATTACGGTAGCCGCCGCCGACTTCGACCGCCACTACGACCAAGTGGTGGGCTGCGGCGAGCTGCTTTCCACGCGCATTGTGGCCGCATTTCTGGGTGCGCGCTGGCTCGACTGCCGCCCACTAATCCGCACCGATGAAACCTGGCGCGAGGGTCGCCTTGACTGGGCCGCCACCGAAGCTGCCTTGCGGGCCGCGCTACCATTGGCAGAACTAGCCCAGGGTCTGCCGGTGGTTACCCAGGGCTTCGTGGGCGGCACAGCCGGTGGCCTTACCACCACGCTGGGCCGCGAGGGCTCCGATTTTACGGCCGCCATCCTGGCCTATTGCCTAGGGGCCGGGTCGGTCACCATCTGGAAAGATGTGGCAGGTTTGCTGAATGCTGACCCCAAGATATTTCCTGACACGGTGCGCTACCCCGAAATCAGCTACCAGGAAACCATTGAAATGGCCTACTACGGAGCATCGGTCATTCACCCCAAAACCATCAAGCCACTGGCCGTACGCGGCATTCCGCTGCTGGTAAAGTCGTTTCTGGACCCTACGGCCGAGGGCACGCGCATCCACGACTGCCGCCACGGACTGCTGGTGCCGGCCTTCATCCGCAAAGCTGATCAGTGCCTGATTTCCTTTGAGTCGAAGGAGCTGGATTTTATTTCGGAGGAAAACCTGGAGGTGATTTTCGGGGTGCTGGCGCAGGTGCGGCTTAAAATCCGGCTTATGCAGAATTCGGCCATCAGCTTCTCAGTGTGCACCGACTTTCTGCCCGCCCGGCTTGAACAGCTACTGGCGCGGCTACGGGACCAGTTCACTATTCATTATAACAGTGGCCTAGAGCTGTACACCATTAAAAACTACGATACTCCCAGCCTGCAGCGCCTCACGGCCGGCCGCGAGCTGCTGCTGGAGCAGCGCACCCGCCAGACGTTTCAGTTCGTATGCCGGGGCATTGAGTAAACGAAGAGGTAGAAGAACGTCATTCTTCGCTTCGCTCTGAATGACGTTCTTTGCTGTTCCTATTCTTCCAGCTTTTGCACTACGTATGACTCCCGAATTCATTCTCGTAACGCCCCAGGCGCGGCCCCAGGTGGCCCTTATTCAGCTCAACCGCCCCAAAGAGCTAAATGCCCTCAACCTGCAACTGATGCAGGAGGTAGCCGCCGCGCTGAAAGAACTCGATAAGGACCCCGAAGTGCGCGTAATCGTGCTCACGGGCAACGAGCGGGCGTTTGCCGCTGGCGCCGACATCAAGCAGATGGCCGGCCGCACGGCTATTGACATGCTGCTGATTGACCAGTTCAGCACCTGGGACCAGATTCGGCGCACGACCAAGCCGCTCATAGCGGCCGTGTCGGGCTTTGCGCTGGGGGGAGGATGCGAGTTGTGCATGACCTGCGACATGATTGTGGCCTCGGAAACAGCCAAGTTCGGGCAGCCCGAAATCCGCATCGGCACCATGCCGGGTGCGGGCGGCACCCAGCGCCTCACCCGCGCTATTGGCAAGGCCCGGGCCATGGAAATGGTACTCACCGGCGAGCCGATGGGGGCCGAAGAGGCTGCCCGCCACGGCCTCGTGAACCGGGTGGTTCCCGTGGGCCAGTACCTGGAAGAAGCTTTCCGGCTGGCTGCGAGCATCGCCAAAATGTCGCCGATAGCGGCCCGGCTAGCCAAGGAGTCGGTGAATCGCGCCTTCGAAACCCACTTGGATGAGGGCCTGCATTTCGAGCGCAAGAACTTCTATATGACCTTTGCCTCCGAAGACCAGAAGGAAGGTATGGCCGCCTTTGTGGAGAAGCGCCCGGCTGAATTCAAGGGGCGCTAGCAGGCAGCAGGCGGGGAGGAATAGGATGTCATTCCTCCCCAAAACGCTCCAAATGAAACATTTTTTCTTTCGCAACGCTTATAGCCTTATCTTTGCGGAGAATCATTCTTACCTGTGCACACGCCTCACCCCCACCACCCTGCTCCTACACCTGAGCAGCTGCAGCAGCAGCTAGCCGATGTCGGCTTGCGGGCCACTCGCCAGCGCCTCCTGATTCTGGAGAGTCTGCTGGTGTTGCCGGGCCACCCTACTGCCGAGCAGGTGCATCAGCGGGTAACCGAGCAACTGTCGTCGGTGTCGTTGGGGACGGTGTACAAGGCACTCGATTCGTTTGTAGTGGCTGGACTTACGCGCCGGGTAGCCTCGGCCGAGGGTTCGCGCCGCCGCTACGACGCCGACTGCACTGAGCATCATCACTTGGTTTGCGCCGATACTCGTGAAATTATCGATTACTGCGACCCGCAACTTGATGAGCTCATTCGGGGCTTTTTTGCCGATAAAGGATTGCCTGGTTTTCAGCCCCACTCCTTCTCCTTGCACGTAACGGGCAGCCGCGTGGTCGATCCGCCCACTGCCGAGCCGGCTCAGCAGGCTTAAGGCGGCGGATATACGCCGGCACTACTCATTGACTTTTCTAGCTGATTCTGCTCCCCGGTTACGGGTGGCGGTTAGCTCACGGACCTTCCGGTCCGGTTTTCTAATAACTCACATTCAACTTTAAGTTTTAAAGCACATGGCAGTTCTTGTTGGTAAACGCGCTCCTTCTTTCAAAGCCACCGCCGTTATTGATGGCGAATTCGAGGAGGATTTCTCCCTTGACCGGTATTTGGGCAAGAAGCACGTCATTTTCTATTTTTACCCCGCCGACTTCACCTTCGTTTGCCCCACCGAAATCATTGCTTTTGAAGAGCGTCTGGCCGATTTTGAGGCCAAGGGCGTAGCCATTGTAGGCTGCTCGACCGATACGCACTTCTCGCACTTCGCCTGGCTGCAAACACCGCGCGACAACGGAGGCATCGAGGGCGTAACCTACCCGCTGGTAGCCGACGCCACCAAAACCATTGCCTCCAACTACGACGTGCTGGGCGGCCACTACGACTATAACGAAGCCGGCGAAATGACCTTCATCGGTTCACCTATGGCCTACCGCGGCCTATTCCTGATCGACAAGGACGGCATCGTGCGCCACCAGGTAGTGAACGACGGCCCACTTGGCCGTAGCATCGACGAAGCCATGCGCATGGTGGATGCCCTGCAGTACTTCGAGGAGAAGGGCGAAGTTTGCCCCGCCAACTGGGAGGAAGGCAAAGAGGGAATGCAGGCCACCCGCGAGGGCGTAGCCAACTACCTCGGCAAGCAGGCCGCTCACTAACTTATAGAAAAGGAACGTCGTTCTTCTGCGCAAAAAGCCTTCATCCGGTTGGGTGGGGGCTTTTTGCTTTATAATGAGGTGAAGGGCGTACTTTTGTGGCGGGCTGCTTTGTACCGGCCGTTTCGCTTTCGCTTCCTTTCGCTTCGTCTTGCGGCTGTTATATTCTTTTGGTCTGCGTTTGTATGCGCTGCTGCTGCGGCTGCTGAGCCCCTTTGTGCCTAAGGCCGCCGCCTGGACGGACGGGCGCCATGGGCTGCTGGACCGCATTCAGGAGCAGTTGCGCGATGAAAAGGCCCCGCTGGTGTGGTTTCATTGCGCTTCACTGGGCGAGTTCGAGCAGGGCCGGCCGCTGATGGAAGCTTACCAGACCGAATATCCTGACCATAAGCTGGTGCTCACATTCTTCTCGCCCTCGGGCTACGAAGTGCGCCACAACTGGCCCGGGGCAGATTACGTGTTTTATCTGCCGCTTGATACGGGTGCCAATGCCCGCGCTTTTCTGGATGCCGTGAAGCCCCGGTTGGCCGTGTTCGTGAAGTACGAGTTCTGGTACTATTTCCTGCGTGAGCTGCAGCGCAGGGCAATTCCAACCATCTGCGTATCGGCTATTTTCCGGTCTGAACAAGTATTTTTCCAGCCTTGGGGCGGTTTTTTTCGTCGTACTCTGGGTTTCTTTACGCACATCTTCACCCAAAACCAAGCCTCAGCTGAGCTGCTGCGCGGTGCCGGCCTGCGGGGCGTAAGCGTGGCCGGCGACACCCGCTTTGATACCGTCTTGCGTACCGCCTCAGCCCCACCCCGCCACCTACCCCTGATCGAAGCCTTTACCGACGACTGGTGCCCGGTGCTGATTGTGGGCAGCAGCTGGGCCGAAGACATAGCCGTACTTACGCCGTTGCTGCAACAGTATCAGCAGGAGTTGCGCTTTATTGTGGCTCCCCACGAAATAAATGAGGCTAACCTGCGCCGGGTGGAGGCCGCACTGCCCGGCCAAGTAGTGCGCTACTCGCAGGCCGAGGCGGCTACCGTAGCCAATGCCCGGCTGCTGCTCATCGACAACGTGGGGCTGCTAAGCTTTCTGTACCGCTTTGGCCATTTTGCCTACGTGGGCGGAGCGTTCGGCAAGGGCCTGCACAACACGCTCGAAGCCGCTGCGTTCGGCCTGCCGCTGCTGTTTGGCCCCACTTACCACAAGTTTCAGGAGGCCCAGGACCTTGTGGAGCTGGGCTGCGCTTTCCCCGTTAGCTCCTCCGACGAGTTGCTTAAAGCGTTTGGAATGCTTTACCACCGCGAAGAAGCCCGCCTGCAGGTGCAGGACCAAAGCCTCGATTATGTCCACGACCACAGCGGGGCCACCCGTAAAATCATGAGTTGGATGCAGGCTGAGCAAGTGAAATAGAGGCGGGGGCTCCGGGCATAGCAGCACGCCCAACGCGTACAAGAGGCCCACAGGCGTCAGCAGTCAACCTAGTACGTCGTTATTTCCCGGCTCTCTCAAAGGCTTTCGCCATCAGTTGCTTACTCTACGCCACTACACCCTGCACCCGTTAAACTCACTTATATGACTACCTCAACAACTCTCAGGGCATGACCGGAATCATTGTCAGATCGACGGGCTCATGGTACGTGGTGCGCGAAATTAGCACCGGGCAGTTCCACCACTGCCGGCTGCGGGGCAAGTTCAAAAACCAGGGCTTGAAGGTGAGCAACCCGCTGGCCGTGGGCGACGAGGTGGAGTTTACGGTGGAAGAACAGACCGAGGGCGCGGGCGTGATTCATCACATTGCGCCGCGCCGCAACTACATTATCCGTCGCTCGGTGCACAAAACCGAGCACGCCCACATTGTGGCTGCCAACCTCGACCAGGCCCTGCTGGTGGTAACACTGGCTTCCCCAGCCACCTCGTTTGGCTTCATCGACCGGTTTCTAGTCACGGCCGAAGCCTACCACATTTCCACCACGCTGGTTTTCAACAAAACTGACCTCTACGACGACGACCTCAACGATTACCAGGGCCAGATTCAGCAGTTGTATGAGCGCCTGGGCTACCCCGGCCTGCGCTGCTCGGCCCATACCGGCGAGGGTCTGGAAGACGTTGATGCGCTGCTCGATGGCAAGGTGTCGCTGCTCTCAGGCCATTCAGGCGTGGGCAAAAGCACGCTCATCAACGCCCTTGTGCCCGACCTAGATCTGAAAACGGCCGAAATCAGTCAGTTCTCCGACAAAGGGGTGCATACTACTACCTACGCCGAAATGCTCGAAGTGCGCCCTGGCACCTACCTCATCGATACGCCCGGCATCAAGGAGCTAGGCCTCGTGGACATGAAAGCCGGCGAGTTGGCCCACTATTTCCCCGAAATGCGCGCGCTGCTCAACCAGTGCCGCTACCACAACTGTCAGCACCTGCACGAACCCGGCTGCGTCGTGCGCGAAGCCGTGGACCAGGGCCGCATTGCCCTCCCCCGCTACGACAGCTATGTAAGCATGCAGCAAGCCGAGGACAACCGTCGTTAAGCCTTCAGCCGACAGTTTCCGTTCTGATTTACATTTCCTACCCTTACTGATATACCAGCAAAAAAGCGCCAACCCATAATGGGCTGGCGCTTTTTCTATGTAGGTTTTCAGAACGAAAGCTAATGGCTAACAGCTCAAAATCTAAACGTCGAGCTTGGCGTACTTGGCGTTCTTCTCGATGAAATCGCGGCGGGGAGCTACCTCGTCGCCCATTAGCATCGAGAACAGGTGGTCAGCCTCGGCGGCAGAGTCCACATTTACCTGCTTGAGCGAGCGGGTGGAGGGCTGCATAGTGGTGCTCCAGAGCTGCTCGGCGTTCATCTCGCCCAAACCTTTATAGCGCTGCACATTTACGGTTTCGGGCTTGCCCCGACCCAGCTCTTCCTGGGCAGCCATGCGCTCCTCCTCGCTCCAGCAATAGCGCTCCTCCTTGCCCTTTTTCACGAGGTAGAGCGGCGGCAGGGCGATATAGATGTAGCCTTTATCGACCAACTCGCGCATGTAGCGGAAGAAGAAGGTCAGAATCAGGGTCCTGATGTGGGAACCGTCGATGTCAGCATCGGTCATGATGATGACCTTGTGGTAGCGCAGTTTCTTGATGTTGAGCGCCTTGGAATCGGCCTCAATGCCGTTTTCCGGATCGGCAGCGACGCCAAAGCTCACGCCCAGAGCCGTAATCATGTTCCGGATTTCCTCGTTCTCCAGAATGCGGTGCTCCTGGGCCTTCTCTACATTGAGGATCTTACCCCGTAGCGGCAGAATGGCCTGGAAGGCGCGGTTGCGGCCCTGCTTGGCAGTACCACCGGCCGAGTCACCTTCCACGAGGTATATTTCGCAGATTTCGGGGTCCGATTCGGAGCAGTCGGCCAGCTTGCCGGGCAGCGACGTGGAGCCGAGCACCGATTTGCGCTGCACCATTTCGCGGGCCTTTTTAGCGGCAATCCGAGCCTTGGCGGCCAGAATCACTTTCTCGACAATGATGCCGGCTTCCTTAGGATTTTCCTCCAGGTACTGGGCTAGAATTTCTCCTACTGCGGTATTCACCGCGCCATTCACCTCGTTATTGCCCAGCTTGGCTTTGGTCTGGCCTTCGAATTGAGGCTCCTGCACCTTCACCGAAATAACGGCCGTGAGGCCCTCGCGGAAGTCCTCGCCCGAAATCTCCACCTTCGCCTTCTCCAGCTTGCCCGACTTGTCGGCGTAGGCCTTGAGCGTGCGCGTGAGGGCCGAACGGAAGCCGGCTACGTGGGTACCGCCCTCGTGAGTGTTGATGTTGTTGACGTAGGAAAAGATATTTTCCTGGTACGAGTCGTTGTACTGCAGGGCTACTTCTACCGGCGTGCTGCCCTTCTCGTTGATCACGTGGATGGGGGCCGGCATCAGAGCGTGACGCTCGGTGCCATCAAGGTACTGCACGAACTCGGCCAGGCCGCCGGTCGAATAGAACTCCTCGCCCCGGAA
This sequence comes from Hymenobacter terrestris, assembly GCF_013377905.1. GTDB lineage: Bacteria > Bacteroidota > Bacteroidia > Cytophagales > Hymenobacteraceae > Hymenobacter > Hymenobacter terrestris. The sequence continues at coordinate 15,600 of NZ_JABKAV010000013.1, read as the reverse complement.
CTCGGCGTCGTTCTCGCCGGGTTCGCGGCGGTCAGTTAGCGTGATGCGGATGCCGCTGTTCAGGTACGACAGCTCGCGCAGGCGGCCGGCAATGGTGGCATACTTGTACACGCTTTCCGTGAAGATGCTGTCGTCGGGCAGGAACTCCACCTGGGTACCGTGCTCGTCAGTGGTCCCGATTTCCTTTACCGGATACTGCGGGATACCGATCTTGTATTCCTGCTGATACATTTTACCGTTGCGGCGCACGGTTACTTTCAGGTCCTGGCTGAGCGCGTTCACGCAGCTCACGCCCACGCCGTGCAGGCCGCCCGATACCTTGTAAGAGTCCTTATCGAACTTGCCACCGGCGTGCAGTACGGTCATCACCACTTCGAGGGCCGAGCGGCCTTCTTTCTCGTGGAAATCGACGGGAATGCCGCGGCCATTGTCGCGGACGGTAACAGAGTTGTTTTCGTTGATGGTAACGTGGATCGTGTCGCAGTGGCCGGCCAGGGCTTCGTCGATGGAGTTATCGACTACTTCCCACACCAAATGGTGCAGGCCCCGGATGCCGGTGTCGCCGATGTACATCGACGGGCGTTTGCGCACGGCTTCGAGCCCTTCGAGTACCTGAATGCTATTGGCCGAGTACTCGGCGGGGGCTACTTTTTCAGTGATTTCGCTCATGTGTCAGAGGGGGTTCAGCGCGAAGTGCGTAAGTAGGCAAAGATACCGAAAAAATCCGGTTTTTGCCAGCTGCGAGGCCGGTTTTGTCCAGTAGCAAGGGGCCCAAAAAAGCCTGGCTTCCGGGAGAGGAAGCCAGGCTTTTTCTTGGATCAGAACAAGTGCTACCGGACCTGTGCCCGCAGCTGACTTACGCCACTACCTGACTCCAGCCGTACCTGATACACCCCGGATTTCTCGCCGCTCAGATCGAGGGTTGTCTCGGTTCCGCGCGTGACATCGAGGGTGCGACGCTGCACCTGACGGCCCAGCACATCGAGTACCGTGAGCGTAGCCGCCCCGGTATGGGCCGCGGCGGGCCACTGTACCCGGAACTGCCCGTTGGCGCTGGGGTTGGGGCTGAGGCTGGCGCCAAGCACCAGAGTAGCGCCCCGGTTGCTCAGCACCGTACTGGTCAGCTTGTTTACCCCCGTTCCATCGGCCGAGATATTCCCGCTCCAGACAGCTGTCGGGCTGGCAGCATCCACGAACAGATGGTCAATCGTGCTTTCCAGCCTGATCCAGGTTTTGCCGTTATCCTGGCTGTACGACGAGCCCTGGTCGCCGTTGCCCAGGTCGAGGCCTACCGATAAGTAGTTGCCGTTGCCAGGCACCCGAACAATGCCAAAACCGTGCAGTGGGCCGGTGTAGGCAAGGCGGGTCCAGGTAGCGCCACCGTCGGCACTGCTGAAGAGCTCGTGCTGTGTATTGGCAAAAGAAGGCACCACTGCCAGTCCGTTCAGTTCATCACGGAAAGCAATGCTGCCCACCGGGTCGTCGGAGGATCCTACCTGCTTAGCTACCTGCCAGGTAACGCCCCGGTCTCTCGAGCGGAAAATGTCGCCTTCGTTGTTGGGAAACCAGATGGAATTGCCAACCGCCGCAACGGGGAAGAAGGTGCCGAATTCGCCATTGGTGCCGGTAGGTACGTTGACCGAGCGAGTCCAGGTGGTGCCACCATTGGAGGTATAATATATTTCCAGGCCCCCGCCGTTGCGTCCGTCCACGTCGCCCATCACCATGCCATTGGTGGCATCGAAGAAGTACACCGAGTTAGGGTAGCTGTTGGCTTCGCTGAACATGATAGCCGTGGACTGCACTACCCAAGTGGCGCCTCCATCAATGGTTTTCAGCACTCGGCCGCCGCCAGTGGATGTGCGGAAGGTGGAAACCCACGCGGTGGTAGCACTAATGGCCGATATGCTGGTAAGCGTTTCGGAACTGCTGATGCCCGTTACCTGCTTTACTACCCAGTTCTGGCCCCCATTGGTGGTAAGAGCAACCTGATTGGTGCGCACATTCTCCGCCAACAGTCCGCTTGACATGGCCCAGGCCGTATTGGCATCCACGGCGTCGGTGTAGACGGCAGCGGCCTGGGGCTGCGTGAAGTTGAAGGGCTGGGCTACCCACTGGGCCTGCGCAGTGGCAGTAGTCAGCAATAAACCAGCAACGAGTTGTACAACTGTTTTCATAGAGAGAGAAAAAGGTGAAATAAGGTGACGATTTCAGACGGAGCGCTTTCCGGATGAGGCCGCTCGCCAGACAAGCAGGCTATACCAGACCGGGCTTCAATATAGGTGTATTTGCATGAAATCATCGGCTGATTAACAGCTGCTTCTGCCACCGCTTGGCCTTGCGCTGCACCGGCCCTGCTTGGCCAAAACGCCACACGCCCGCTGTAGCAGTGGGCGTGTGGCATTTTGGCAGCAAGTGAGCAAGGAAGTCCGGAAGCGTCGGAGCAGTTTTGGCCGGCTTTTAGAACGGCGGCGGGCCGTCGTCGAAATTACTGCGCGGGAAGGGCTGAGCCGGCGGCGGCGAGTCGTTGTTGATGCGCGAGCCCAGCCGGATGGTGTTGGGCGCAAAGCCGCCGGACTGGTCGTCGTCGAAGGTGCTGGTCGGGAAAGAGCTGGGGTTGAAGCCATCATCGAAGCCGCCGCCGCCGTCGAGGTCGGCGAACTTAGTAAACTTGCCGATGAATTTGAGCTGCACGGTTTCCAGCGAGCCGTTCCGGTGCTTGGCAATGATAACCTCGCCCGTGCCCTGGGTGGGGTTACCCATCTCATCCTCCGTGATTTTGTAGTATTCGGGCCGATACAGGAAGATTACCATGTCGGCATCCTGCTCGATAGAACCCGATTCACGCAGGTCACTTAGCTGGGGTTTTTTATCACCGCCGCGGGTTTCTACCGAGCGCGAAAGCTGCGATAGGGCCAGTACGGGCACGTTCAGTTCCTTGGCAATGCCCTTGAGTGCCCGCGAGATGCTGGCAATTTCCTGCTCTCGGTTACCCCCGCCCTTGCCGTCGGTGTTGCCGGTCATCAGCTGCAGATAGTCGATGATAATCATCGAAATATCGTGGTGGGCCTTGAGGCGGCGGCACTTGGTGCGCAACTCCCGGATGCTAAGGCCGGGCGTATCGTCAATGTAGATCGGGGCCGACGAGAGATTGGAAATCTTGTGGTTGAGTTGAGCCCACTCGTGGTCGGCCAGGTTGCCCTTTTTGATTTTCTCCGAATCCAGCTCCGCTTCGGCCGAAATCAGGCGATTCACGAGCTGCAACGACGACATTTCCAGCGAGAAAATGGCCACCGGCTTCTTGAACTCGACGGCCGCATTGCGCATGGCCGACACCACGAAGGCAGTTTTACCCATGCCTGGCCGAGCCGCAATAATCACGAGGTCAGAGTTTTGCCATCCGCTCGTAACTCTATCCAGGGCCGAGAAGCCAGAGGGGACGCCGGTGAGGCCGTCCTTCTGGTCCTTCTTTTCTTCGAGCTCCTTGATGGCTTTGCCCATCAGGCTGCGCATGTCGTCGAAGTTCTTGCGGATGTTCGACTCCGACACTTCAAAAAGGGCCTGCTCGGTGGAGTCGAGCAGATTGAACACGTCGGTGGTGTCCTCGAAGGCGTCGCGCTGGATGGTGCTGGCAATGTTGATGAGTTCCCGCTTGATGGCGTTTTCGGTGATAATGCGGGAGTGATACTCGATGTTGGCCGCCGAGTTGACCTTGAACGTGAGCTGGGCCACGTAATGCGTGCCGCCAGCCGCCTCCAGCTCGCCCATCTCGCGCAGCTCGTGCGTGACAGTGAGGATATCAATCGGCTCCGACTTGTCGAACAAGTTCAGGATGGCCTTGAAGATGCGCTGGTGGCCGTCTTTGTAGAAGCTCTGGGGCTTGAGGATGTCGATGACGGTGGTCAGGGCGTCCTTTTCGAGCATGAGCGCACCCAACACGGCGGCCTCCAACTCCAGCGCTTGGGGCGGCAGCTTACCCGCTGGCCCACCTTGCGGCAAGTGGGCCGGGCGGCTGTTCCAGGCCGCTTTAGCCCTCGAACCTGCTTGCTTGAGGCGGTCATCCATCCGGTCGTTCATCTAAAAAAATACACTACAAGGTAAGCACACCGAACGAGTTTCGCGACGGGTATTTTTGCGGCGGGTTTCCCGGCGCGGCGCAGCTGTTCGGCCAAAGGGCTGCAAAGCTAACGGCTGGGCCTTACAATCCGGGAAGGGATGCAAAGGTTTCTTTGCGGCAATGGATTGGGGCCATTTGTCATGCTGAGCGTAGTCGAAGCATCTCTACCGCTTCGTTGCAGTCGTCGGGTTTAGTATTGTGGCAGAGATGCTTCGACTGCGCTTAGCATAATGAACGGCACAGCATCTCCCTATGCCGGAAAAGGCTAGTTCCTGCAATGCCTGCAGAAGCATGACCAACGGCCCAGCGTCTCCTTGTTGCCCGAAAAAGGCCCGCTCATTCCCCAACAAACCCAAACTACTACCTTTGGGCCCTACTTTTCTATACCTATGGCTTCTGCTGCTCCCTCTTCGCTCCACCGCCTGCACCTGATTGCCACCGGCGGCAGCATTATGCACAACCTGGCGCTGACCCTGCACCGGCGCGGGGCCCACGTAACGGGCTCTGACGACGAAATATTTGAGCCCGCCAAAGGCCGGCTGGCCGCCGCCGGGCTGCTACCCGAGGCTGAGGGCTGGTTTCCGGAAAAGGTAACGGCCGACCTCGACGCCGTGATTGTGGGCATGCACGCCCGGCCCGACAACCCCGAGCTGCTACGGGCCCAGGAGCTGGGACTGCGGGTGTACTCGTTTCCGGAGTTTATTTACGAGGCTTCGAAGGACAAGCAGCGCATCGTCATTGGCGGCTCGCATGGCAAAACCAGCATCACCTCGCTTATCCTGCACGTGCTGCGCTACCACGGCCGCAAGTTCGACTACGCCGTGGGGGCCCAGCTGGAGGGCTTCGAGCTGATGGTGCAGCTCACCGACGACGCGCCCATCATCATCATCGAGGGCGACGAGTACCTGGCCTCCCCCATCGACCGGCGGCCCAAGTTTCACCTGTATCAGCACCACATCGGCGTTATTTCGGGCATCAGCTGGGACCATATCAACGTGTTTCCGACCGAGGAAATCTACCGCGAGCAGTTCAGGATCTTTGCCGAGATGACACCTAAGGCTGGGGTGTTGATTTATGACCGCGACGACGAGCAAACCCAACTGGTAACCGTGCCCACCAGCCCCGATGTGAAGTACATCGGCTACGGCCCCCACGACAACGTGGTACGCGACGGCCAGACGTTTCTGGTGACGAAAAAGGATGAGCAGGTACCCGTGAAGATATTCGGGGAACACAACCTGCGCAATATTTCGGCGGCCAAGGAAGTGTGCAAGCAGCTGGGCATCAAGGGCAAGGAGTTTTATGAGGCGCTGGGCTCGTTTAAGGGCGCGGCGCGGCGGCTGGAGCTGGTGCGCGAGGGCGCAGGCTCGGTAGTGTACAAGGACTTTGCTCACGCCCCAAGCAAGCTGAAGGCGACAGCTACGGCGTTCAAGAAACAGTTTCCGCAGCGGCGGCTGGTGGCCTGCTTGGAGCTGCACACCTTCAGCTCGCTCAACCCCGATTTCCTGCCCCAGTACGCCCACACCTTCGATGCGCCCGATGTGGCCGTGGTGTATTTCAACCCGCAGGTGCTAGCCCATAAGCGCCTGCCAGCCCTGCCGACCGAGGCCGTACAGGCCGCTTTCCAGCGTTCCGATTTGCGCGTGTTCACCGACAGCGCGGAGCTGGCCGATTTCCTGCACGCCCAGGACTGGACAAATGCCAACCTGCTGATGATGTCGTCAGGCACCTTCGACGGGCTGGATCTGGCCACGTTGGCCGAAGAGGTAGTGTCGTAGGGGCGGGTTTTGAGCTTCACCTAAGTTACGGCGTAGATCTATCGGCACGATGTAGGGTGAGGCTTGTCCCCGCCCCTACATCGTGCCGATAGAACGAGGCATTGCCGGGCCTTATGCAGTCGTTCAAGGTGCTGTCCTGACGGCGGGCGGGGACAAGCCCTGCCCCTACATCGGGCAAGTAGTGCATGTACAGAAGATGCTCAGAAAATCAAAAGCACGTCATGCTGAGCGTAGTCGAAGCATGACGTGCTAATTGATCTTGGGTATTTGCCAAACAGCTTCACAGACTCCAGAACCCACACAAAAAGAAGCGCCGACCACACAAGTGGCCGGCGCTTTTTTGTTGGCATCCGGGATAAGCGGAATGCCTGCTGGTTACTTAGCCAGGGGCAGGATAACGCCATCGATAACGTGGGTTACGCCGTTGCTCGAAATAACGTCGGCTACCTGAACGGTGGCGGGGGCGTCTTTGCCGTTGCCGACCATTACTACGCCGTCTTTCACCATGACCATCAGCTTCTCACCGTTCACGGTGGTCAGCTCCTGGCCATCCTTCAGGTCCTGGGCTACAAGGCGGCCGGGGATGACGTGGTAGGTGAGTACGGCTGCCAACTTGTCTTTGCTTTCGGGCTTCAGCAGACCAGCCAAGGCACCGTTGGGCAGCTTGTCGAAGGCGGCGTTAGTGGGGGCGAATACGGTGAACGGACCGGGGCCGCTAAGCGTACCGTCGAGGCCGGCGGCCTGCACGGCCTTCACGAGGGTACTTACGCTGGATGCCATTACGGCGTTCTGCACGATAGTATTGCTGGGCAGCATGGCTACGCCATCTACCATTACGCCCTCAGGCTTGCCCATGCGCGCGTCGTCGGCCATCATCGTCGTCGAGTCGACGGTGGTTGCGGTGGTGTTGTCAACTACTACGTCGGTGTTTTCGGTGGTGGTATCGCCACAGCTGGCCAAACCAAAGCTGAGGGAGCCGGCGGCCAGCAGGGCCAGGGTAGAGGAACGCAGAAGCTTGTGCATGAAAAGAGGTAAAAAGGGAAAGAGAGGAACTGCCGCCACCTTCCGATGGCGCTTGCGAAGCTACGAACCATTCGCTAATCCGGATGTTTGTCTGGTCACTAAATTCCTACCTTTGCCTGCCACTGCAACCCGTCCCGGCCGGGGGCGTAAGGCGGTTAAGATTTCCTTTCCATCTAGTATCTCCATTTCACATTTCCATCGCCAACTCCATGAAAACTGCCGAAATCCACACCAGCAAGGGCGTTATGAAGGTTGAGTTCTACGAGCAGGACGCGCCGAAAACCGTTAAGAACTTCACCGATCTGGCCGAAAAAGGCTTTTATGACGGCCTCAAGTTTCACCGTGTAATTCCCAACTTCGTAATTCAGGGCGGCTGCCCCAACTCGCGCGACGGCGCCAAAGGCACGCCCGGTACCGGCGGCCCTGGCTACAAAATCGACTGCGAGCTGAATGGCGAGCACCAGTACCACGAGCGCGGTGCCCTGAGCATGGCCCACGCTGGCCGTAACACTGGCGGCTCGCAGTTCTTTATCGTCCACTCGCGCGACAACACCGCCCACCTCGACCGCAACCACACGGTGTTCGGCAAAGTGGTGGAGGGCCTCGACATCATCGAGCAGATAAAAGCCGATGACGAAATCCAGAAGGTTGTGGTGAGCGAGCAGGCCTAACCCAGCTGCCCAACCCGCTGCAACTCAGCGGTAAGTGGTTCGTAAACCAGGGTACGGCTGTGCTTTCAGCTACTTACCCTATCTCTTGCCACATGAAGAATTCTTTCAATACCCGCTTGTTTCCGTCGTTCGTGCTGGGTGCGGCCCTGCTGCTGGGCACCTCAGGGTGCGCGGCCTTTAAGTCCGATATGGATTCGAGCAACCCGGTTATTGCGGCCCAGGCCCAGCGCATCAGCGACCTACGCAACCAGATCAGCGACCAGGACCGGCTGGTAGAAACCGAGAAAGCCAAGCTCAAGTCATTGGAGTATCAGCTTAAAAGCGCCGAGCAGGAACTTAAGGCGCGCAAGCTGTAAGTACGGCGTTTGCTGAATACGAAAAGGCCCGTCGGAGTAATCCGGCGGGCCTTTTTGCGTTTGTGTCTCGGCGTTGGACGACCCGCTTGGCCGGTTAGCTCACGGTACCAAAACTCCCAAAGGAGCGGCGGGAACAGTTCAAGGAGACGCAAAGAAGCATCTATCTAAAACGCCCCGCGCACCTTTCGGTACGCGGGGCGTTTTAGATGTTGGCTACGGTAGCGGCGCCTAGCGGCGGCGTCCGCGCTGGGGCTTTTCGTCCTCGTCGTCGTCCTCATCTTCGTCGCCTTCCCCGAAGGAAGGCATGGTGAACATCGACGAGAGCAAGTCCTTGAACTGGGCGCCGGCGGTGAGGCGGTTGCGCGAAATCAGGCTGTACTCGCTCAGGCCGTGGAGCAAGAACTCCATCAGGAAGTAGGTAGCCTCGGCGTCCTCGTTGGGGTGCAATTCGGCTACGATGTCGCGCAGGCCGGGCACCTGGTCGAGGGCGGCGCGGTAGTCTTTCGTGCTCAGGTCATGGAGCAAATCCACGGTGTGGCCGCTGCCGAACCACTCCTGCACCGTTTTGTAAGGTGAGGGGCGGCCTTTGAGCTTCTTGGCCTTGTCGGGGTCGGGGAAGTAGTTGAGGAACAGCGTGCGGATAGCCTTGCCCATGAGCTTCTCGGCCACGATGCCGGCTCCCTCCTGCTCGCCTTCATACACCAGCTCCACCTTGCCGGTAACGGCCGGCACGGCCGTAATAAAGTCACTAACGCGCACGTAGGTAGTCTTTTCACCGTTCACCAGCGCCCGGCGCTCGGCTCCGGCTACCACCTGCTCGAAAGCCGAGATGGTGAGGCGGGCCGACACGCCGCTTTTGGCATCGACAAACTCGGAGCCGCGGGCCTCAATGGCCACCTGCTCCACGAGGTCGGATACGATGTCATTCAGCGTCACCATGCCCCGCTGCGCCGGCTTGATGCGGGCCTCCTGCTGGGTGATGCGCTTGCCGATTTCGATGGATTTCGGGTAGTGGGTGATAATCTGGGCATCGATACGGTCCTTGAGGGGCGTAACGATGGAGCCGCGGTTGGTGTAGTCCTCGGGATTGGCCGTAAACACGAACTGCAAATCCAGCGGCAGCCGCACCTTGAAACCGCGAATCTGGATGTCGCCTTCCTGCAGAATGTTGAACAGCGACACCTGGATGCGGGCCTGCAAGTCAGGCAGCTCGTTGATGACGAAAATACCCCGGTGCGCTCTTGGAATCAGACCGAAGTGAATCACGCGCTCGTCGGAGTACGGCAGCTTGAGCGTGGCCGCCTTGATGGGGTCAGCGTCGCCGATCAGGTCGGCCACCGATACATCGGGCGTGGCCAGCTTCTCGGTGTAACGGTCGGCACGGGGCAGCCACGCCACGGGCGTTTCGTCGCCGTGCTCGGCTAACAGGTTCTTGGCAAACACGCTCAGCGGCTGCAACGGGTCGTCGTTGAGCTCCGAGCCTTCCACCATCGGCACGTACTCATCGAGCAGGCCAATGAGCAGGCGGGCAATACGGGTTTTGGCCTGGCCCCGCAAACCCAGCAGGTTGATGTGGTGGCCAGCCAGAATAGCGCGCTGCAACTCCGGAATCACGGTTTCTTCGTAGCCGAAGATGCCGGGAAACACGTCTTCGCCGCTTTGCAGCTTCTTGATGAGGTTGTCGCGCAGCTCGGTTTTCACGGTGCGGGGCTGGTAGCCGGATTTTTTGAGGGCCCCGAGGGTGGTTATCTTATGAAGTTGGTCAGCGGAAAGCGAATCGTAAGCGGGCATATATCAAAAAGTAGTGGGATGTACGGAATTGTAGGGACGCTTCTTCGCGTCTTGGCATTAAATGGGGGCGCAAGGGTCATATGGAATCGTTGAATTGGTCGTCCAACGGGGAGACGCGATGGGTCGCGTCTCCACACCCATTTAGGCTTACAGGCTCTTGCGGCGGTTTTTCTTGTAGTCCTCGAAAATCAGGTGGCCCAGGCCTTTGAGGCTGGAGTAGTAGGCTTTGCCCTGGTTGACTTCGGTGAACTCCTCCACGAAACGCTTCAGATATGGGTCGTCGGCAATCATGAAGGTGGTGATGGGCACTTTGAGACGGCGGGCGGCAGCGGCCAGGTTCAGGGTTTTGTTGATGACTTTGCGGTCGAGGCCGAACGAGTTTTTGTAGTAGCCGCCGGGCTCCTTGAGGCAGGTAGGCTTGCCGTCGGTAATCATGAAAATCTGCTTGTTGCTCGTTTTGCGCTTGCGCAGCAGATCCAGAGCCAGCTCCAGGCCGGCCACTGTGTTGGTATGGTAAGGGCCAACCTGCAAATACGGCAGTTCCTTCACCTCAATCTGCCAGGCGTCATTGCCGAATACAATCACGTCGAGAAAATCCTTGGGATACTTCTGCTTCACGAGCTCCGCCAGGGCCATAGCCACCTTTTTGGCGGGCGTGATGCGGTCTTCGCCGTACAGAATCATCGAGTGCGAGATGTCAATCATGAGCACCGTGCTGGTCTGGGTCTTGTGCTCATTCTCGCGCACCTCCAGGTCGCCCTCAGTCAGCATAAAGTCGTCACCGCTGCCGATGCCGTGGTTGAGCTGGGCGTTACGGATGCTCTCGGTCATGGAAATCTGGTCGAGCGAGTCGCCGAACCGAAATTCGCGCATGTCGGTGCTCTGCTCGTCGCCCTGGCCAGTGTGGGGAGTGCGGTGGTTGCCGGTGCCCGATTTTTTGAGCTTGCCGAAGATTTCCTCCAGCGCCGACTTGCGGATTTTCTGCTCGCTCTTGGCCGTGATGTTGAAGGAACCCGGCTCCTGGGCATTTTCGTCGATGTAGCCCTTTTTCTTGAGGTCCTCGATGAAGTTGCCCATGCCGTAACCATCGTCAGTCAGGCCGTACTGCTTGTCGAGTTCATTGAGCCAAGAAAGCGACTCGCCCACATCACCGCTGGTGATGGTGACGAGCTGCATGAATATTTTGAACAGGGAGTCGAAGCCCTTGTCGGTCGTTTCTTCGGGCACGTAATCCCGGAATCGGAAGCCTGCGGACATAGAATAGTAGTAGGGAGAAGGAGCAGCATCAGAATTCAGCCGCAATAGGCTCAACACGGCCCGGCGGCGGAATGTTTCTTGTGGCTAAAAGGAGCGGCAACACCAGACAAAAGAACGTTTATGCTGACGTTGTTACGAAACGAACAGCCATACTGATTACCCCAAAACTGACCGTCATGCTGAACGCAGCCGAAGCATCTGTACCGCAAATGGCACACCCAACGGCAAGGATAACATTGCGGTAGAGATACATCGGCTACGCTCAGCATGACAAACGTTTTCTATCCTCTCTCCCCTATCCTACCCCCACCGCTGCTGCCAAGCTCTCACCAGCGCCGTGCGAGCCGCTTTCAGCTGGCGTACGGGCCAGGGCAGGCGGTTGAGACTAATGCTCAGAAAAGGGGTTTCCACCGAGCCGAAGCTGCCGTAGAAATGCGCAATCGAACTTACTTCGGGGGCCTCAAAGTCGAAGCATAACGGCCGGCCGGCATACTGGCGAAAAACCTCGTCAAGGAGCAGTGAAATTGCCCCTGCTGCCTTACCCGCTTCGGTGGAAGCGTTGAAAATGTAGGTTAGACGGCCATTGAATTCAAAGAGCATCAGCATAGCTACTACCTCGCCGGCCGTGGTGCGAGCCTGCCACAGTTGGGCAAGCCCTTTCTGGCTGGCTTGGGCATAGAGCGCCCGTAGCAGGCGGTATTCGTATTCCTCGCCGATGACACCATATATAAGAGGGGCCGTGTTTTCATCAAATATGCGCACCAGCTGATCGAGGTCGGTGCTGGGTTCGAGGTGCAGACCGCGGCGGCGGGCTTGGTTGAGCCGCCAACGCCGGTTGGGCTTGTAGGCGGCCACCAGCTGGCTATGTGTGGGATGCAGAGGTAGGTAATAGGTGTGAAACGTAGCCGTTTCGAAGCTATGCAAGGGGGCGGCCAGCAGCGCCGCATTATCGGTATTAAATGAGTATCGGGTGATAAAGCGGAACTCGCGGTGCAGCAGAGTACCGATGTCGGCCCAGTCGTCGGGCGTAGGTGCCTCCCGGCTGAACAAGCCTAGCTGCTGCGCAAACAGCGGCTGTTTGAGGTAGCGAAACCCAAAACGGCGCTGCACCGGTAGCGGCAGCCCGGCCACGTAGCGCCCCTGTGCATCGAGCTTTACCAGCGCGGCCCAGCCCGGCGCCACGATATCGAGGTACCACGACAGGGCGTAGATCAGGCCGTTGGGGGCATCAGTAATCAGCGCATCCCATTGGGAACGATTGAGGCTCTCGGGGCCAACGTAGCGGAACATGGCGGGAAGCTCGGGTTTCAGCAGTAGCAAAACATCCGGCAAAGATGCACGTTTAGCAATATCGGCACTGCGGCCCAGCTTCCGGCGGCCATCTTCTTACCTATTTGCTCTCAATTCTCACTCATATGAAAGCTATCTGGAATAATACAGTCATTGCTGAAAGCAATGACACGGTAGTAGTGGAAAACAACCACTACTTCCCCATCGACTCCATTAAGCAGGAGTATTTCGAAGACAGTATTGCCCACACCAGCTGCCCCTGGAAGGGCCGGGCCAGCTACTACTCGCTGCGGGTGAACGGCGAACTGAACAAGGATGCTTCTTGGTTTTACCCCGAACCCAAGGAAGCCGCCAGCCACATTCGAGGGCGCGTGGCCTTCTGGAAAGGCGTACGGGTGGAAGCCTGAACCGGTCCCGAACTGCCCGGACCTATGCCGAAACAGACAATTTGGGTCGCCCGACTCCCAAGGAATCAGAAAAATACAACTCAATCTTTGTACATTGCGTTTAAACGGTCAAAATCCTCTCCCGGATAGCCCTCCGTTCCGGCAATTGCCGGGGCCATACTTGCATCTTCCCTAACTTTTTACTCATGCGTATTTCTTCTCTCTCCTATTTGCTGCTGGCGGCCGGTGTTGCGTCTTCTGCCCTGTCGGCCTGCGATTCTACGCGTCAGGTAGCTACTACCGAGTCGTCGTCGAGCCCCTTGCCCTCCACGCCTGCTATCGATGAGGGCGACGTTACTTTCAGCCAGGATGTAACGCAGGGTGAGTACCGTTTCCAGGTGAAAACTTTCGGCTCGGAGGCCTCCCGCGTCATCAGCATCCGCTCTTACCGTGGCTCTTCGCTCACTACCGATCCGATCCGCACGTCGGTGATGGGGGCAGTTACGAGTGCAATGGCGGCCGATATGAATGGCAACGGCAAGCCTGAGCTTTACGTGATGACCGATAACAAGAAAGCGAATGGCGGCCTTTATGGCTTCGAGTTCACCGAGCGGGGCTACGCTCCTATCTCGATGCCCGGTACGCCGGCCGGCGAGCCTGGCTCGGGCTACATGGGCCAAGACACCTACCAGATTAGCGGTAACAAGCTCATGCGCACTTTCCCCATCACGCCCGCCGATGGTTCTGCCTCAACCGGCAGCCGCACCGTAGAGTATACTCTTGACGGCACCGGTAAGCTAGTTATGGGCCAGTCGATGGACCGCTAGAGTTTAACGCTTTAGAAAATACACAAAAAGTCCCCGCCGTAGTTACGGCGGGGACTTTTTGTGTTATTGCAACTTGGAGTGCGCCTATTTAGTGCTCATTCCCCTTGCGGGGGCATTGGCATCACTAGTCGATCCACTTAAACTTGTACTCCAGGCGCGGTATAGGCATCCGGTCGGCCACGCGACGCAGGCGATTGGGCAGTGCTACTACATAGTCGCGGGCCTTTTCGGCAGCCGGGTTCAGGCCAGTCATGGCTTCAATTTTCCACTCCTGGATGAGCGTATCGAGAATTTCGGTGTAGTCGTGACTGGTGTACACGCCCAGACGCTGGGCAGCATCGGTGAAGTGGCCGAAGGTTTTGCCCATCTCCACACCCATCTCGCGCATGTAGTGAGCCGGCATCACAATCTTCTTGCGCATCATATCCTCGAAAGCCAGCATCATTTCGGATGGATCGACCTCAAAAATCTTCTCGACGAAGGTTTTGTACACGCGGGCGTGACGGTTTTCGTCGCCTGCAATCATGCCACAGAGTCGGGAAAGCTGGTCGTCGCCGGCAGTACGGGCCAGTTGGCCTACCCGGCGGTGCGAAATGTTGGTAGCCATTTCCTGGTACGAAGTGTACACAAAGGCGCGGTAGGGGTCGTGGGCAGTGCCTAGATCGAAACCGTCGTTGATGAGGTAGTGCGTGCTGACCTCAAACTCGCGCATGTTTACGCGGCCCGTGAGGTAGAGGTAACGGTTGAGCAGGTCGCCGTGGCGGTTTTCCTCGGCCGTCCAGCCCCGGATCCACTGGGCCCAGCCGTTGTTGGGGTCGCGGTTGAGGTCGTCGAGCTGATGAAACCAGGCTTCATAGTTAGGCAGGGCCTCCTCGGTAATGGTGTCGCCGATGAGCACGGCCAGCAGGTCGTAGCTGAGTCCCTGGGCCCGCTCGCGCAACAGCTTCACTTCGTCGAAAAAGGTATCCTGACGCGAATCAGGCAGGAAGTCGGTGGGCTGCCAACTGGTTTCCACGCTCTTGAGAAACGTGTCCATATTTTCTTTCAGGAAACCCTCCATACTCTGGAGTACTTCACTACGGGTGGTAACGGAGGCAGCAATCATGGTGACTGGGACTAGGGAAATGAATAAGTCGTATCAAAGGTATACTACCTTTAACCCGACCTGACCGCAATAAGTCCGGTTTTGTTGACAATACTTTGGTATTGGGGGGTTATTGCGGAAATTTTACACGCATTTGGTACACCTGAGTTGGCCCTAGGAGCGCCTGACTTGGTATTTCCAGCCACGCGGCCGGCTGGCTGGACCGCCGTTGCAGCTGTAGCTGGCGGTTGAGAAGCTGCGCCGTGGCGGGCGTAAGTAACCAAGCCACGGCCGGCCGCGACCCAAGGCGACGCAGGGCAGTCGTGAAGTCGGCGGTGCCGGTGAGTTGGCGGCGCCACGCGGGTTGGCTCGGGTGCAACAGCTGCCAGCCCCGCACCGACAGCCATTGCAGCTCCGGCGGCAGTCGCCCTACTCCCCCGGCGAAGGGCGACTCGGCCTTGTAAGTTTCTTCCATCGCATCGGACACCACTAAGCCCCCACCGGGCGGTAGCTGCTGCCGGGCCAGCGCCAGCAACTGCTGGCGAACGGCGCGGTAGCGCTGGCGCTCCTGGATTAGCACGCTCCGACGATGGAGTGTTTTGTAGATGTATGGACCAGTCGCCAGCCCCAAGGCAAGTAGCAGAAACGACAAAGCCAGCCCAGGTCGCAATGCCACAGACCGCAATACAAATACCAGATTGCTGAAAACCCACAAATCGAGCAATGGAAGGGCCAGCCGGGGCGGTAGTTTCAGTCCCACGCCCAATGCTAGCACCAACGCCAAATAACCAGCCTGCACCAGCCAGAACTGCCCCCGGCTAGGTTGCGCCCGCAGTACCAGCCCGCAAGTAGCGGCCAGCAGCAGCAACAGCGCAAAGTAGTCGCGCGGGAACTGCTGGAGCAGGTCACCGAGCTTGCGGGGTGCCGTATGGTGCAGGAAGTAACCAGCCCGGATTGGCGCGGCGCGGCGCAACGTGGCCTCATTCACCAGCGTCGAGTCAGCCAGCAGCCAGAGGCGGG
>NZ_JABKAV010000129.1 GCF_013377905.1 Hymenobacter terrestris | reverse complement strand
TCTGCTATTTGGTATGACCTTTTATAATCTCATTCCTGCGTTCGCGCTGCTTGGCACGACTCTTTACACAGCCGTTGTGGGCCGAAGCGCGAGGGAAGCACTCACGGGCATTGCGGTATTGGTATTTATGTTCCTGATGGCTAAGAATGGCATGAGCATGATGCAGCTTTACGACTGACATATGCCGGTACGCTCCTTCAACTGAATTGCCACGTTTAGCTTGGGACCCTTTAGGTAGACTGCATTTAACCGGTTGTGTGGCTGAGAAGAAGTACCTTGGCGCGTACCTATTGCATCCCATCCCTCCGTGCATTCGCTTCGCTACACCGCTGTGGAAACCCTAAGCCCGTCGGACGGTGAAGCGTGGCGCTCTTACCTGGCCTTCTCCTGCCTAACGCACCTGTGCGAAGTCATTTCGTTGGACCCAATGCTGTGCCCGACGGTGCACCCCCAAGACTTCGAACAAGAAGCCGACTACGTGGTGTGGGAAGACTTTACCGCCGACCAGTACCACGACCGTGCGTACCTGGAAGCGCAAGTAGCCCACCTGGACCCGGCCCGCTATTCGTTCATAGCGGTGGCCAAAGAGCCGACTGACCCGGCGGAGGCGCGGGCTCTGTTGGGCTTTACGTTTGCTGGCTACGACCTGCTTGATAAGGACGGTAGCGCCAGCGCGTTGCTCAACTGCGGAGGCTTTCCCGAAACCTTTAGCCCCGGCGACCTCAACGCTGTCGGCTTACTCAGCACGCACGCGCAAGCCGTTCGGATTCGCCAAGCGTTGCGCGACAACAACCCCGACGAGCACCACGCCGATTGCTACATCTGGGCTCTGTGGCGCCGGCAGTAACAAGCCCTTTCTGCTAGATTGACCCTTTTCCTGAACAATCGGAAGCAGATTTACAGGAGATAAATGCCGTCGTTCAGCCGCACCAGCTCGTGCTTCTGGAAGCGTCGGTACTGCCACACCGGCTGCTCAAACGTGCGATAGGTGCCGAAACGTTTGGTACGCGTGTTCATGAGCACCACGCGCTGATGGCCCATGTCGCTGATGAAGGCGTGTTCTTCGTAGACGGCGATGTCTTCCGGGTGGTCGAACTCGCCGGGTTCCCACGCCTCGTTCCCGCCCAAGGCGAAGAACTGACGGCCCGTGGTCACGTCGTACTGCGCCACCTGGTGGTAGCAGGGGTCGGCCGTCCACAAGTGTCCCTGGACATCGAGCGCAATGCTGTAGAAGCTGCACACGGGCGCAATGGCGTCGGGCAAGGCGCGCCGCAGCGTGCCGTCCGGGGTGAACAAGCGGACGACCGATTCTTGGTAAAAGCAGCGCAGGGTGTTGCCACCGGGCAGGTAAACCACTTCTTCCCCGTCCTGGTACGGCCCGGCCGCCCCGCGGTATTTGGCCTCGTTGAACTCCTGTTCCGTGACGGCAACGTTGTGGACCGTGTCGGTTTTGAAGTAGGCGTAGGGCACGTGGCGCAGGCGCGTGCGTTGCACCCGGTAGTAGAGCCAATCAGGGGTACACACCAAATCGAACGCACCGGCTTCGGTTGGAAGCTTGGTCATGAAAGGTCGGAGAAATAATCGGCCAGCGAAGCACACAAAGGTGGGGATTTCAGCGTCTTTCTCGCTTGGCTAACCGCTCTCTAGCCTGAACGCAGTAAGTTCAGGCTTGGACCATTTCGCTAAACTCTTGTTTCGCAGAGGGCTGCTCACCTTATCGTTCCAACTTAGCTTTAAGCCGTGATTAAACGGTAGTTGCTTTCCCCTCACTATGCACGTTTCGCTCTTGTTACTGCTTCTGCAAGCCCTTACTCCGCAGCAGCAGAAAGAAACCTTCGTAGGAGGACGGCCGCGGTACTCGTACCTGAAGCTGATCCTGTCGCCGGATTCGAGCTTTCGCTACACCAGCCAGTACCACTTTGAGCGCAAGACCCGCACCTACTCCGGAACGTGGCACAAAGCTGGCAACAACCTCGTGTTGACTTCCCGTCCCCCGAAGCGCCGCCCAGTCGAACAGGCGACGAAGACCAGTCTCTTTCAGCATAGTGCATTCCGGTTGTCGGGGGACACGCTTCACCTTTACACGGCCGCGGACTCGCTCGATCGCTACCAGTTTTGTCGAGACTATCTGACCTTAACCCGGCAGCACTAGCGCACTCATTCCCTCCTTAAACTGAATTGCGCTAGTTTACCATCAGACCGTTTACCTAAACTGCCTTACCACATCCACCGCACGAGCAACAACAGCAGGCTCGCGGCTATGACTCCGGCACAGCCCCAGGGGATGGCCTTGCCGGATGAACGCAGGCCTTGTACGTGCGCCAGGGCCTCGTCCTCAGGCAGAAAATAGCCGCGCCACGCATGGTCGGGCGACGACAAGGCCCACACTTGTGAGCACGTGCGGCACTGCCGGAATGCGTCCGGCTCATAGGCCGTCAATGGCTCCCGGGCGGGCCACGTTACAGGCCTTCCCCACCACTGCAGGTCTTTGAGCCGCAACTCTTGTTCAAAGGCTTCAAACGTCTGCCACGAGTCAAACCGCGAGTAGCCCTGTACAAAACACGCTTCACACATAAGACGACCTTTGCCCACGGAAATGAACTCCGTTTGACAAAGAAATACTCCTTATTTTGAATAGCGCTCGTTTACCTGGCTACCCTTTCGCTAAACTGGCCCGAAATACCTTTACTCAGCTGTTTGCCCTTTCCCTAAATTCATGGCCTTGGTTAAAAGTTTGGTACAGAAGTTAATCGGCTAACTCAGCAGCAACCCCACTGCCCTAAGATTAATAGAGAGCACTATCTTGAAAAACAGGCACTTGCAATTGATACTCTAGCGTCAGAGTACAGTTTACTCGTCGCAATAAGCGAGT
>NZ_JABKAV010000128.1 GCF_013377905.1 Hymenobacter terrestris | reverse complement strand
CCCCGGCGCTGGGGCACGACCTGCGGACCATCGACTTCCTCTTCCACACCCGCACCATCACCGACGTGTACATCTACCGCTACGATTCCGGCAACGAGGACTACCACGGCATCCCCTCGTTTACCCCACCAGAGGGCGTTTAAGGGTGAACCGTTTGCCTGAACGCAAGTTCTGCTCGGCTGACCAACCAAGTGGACACGGCCACCCGCGCCCGGGTGCTGGCTTATTTTTCTTCCATATCTTAGTCCGCCGGAAGGACTCACCTTTCTGCTTCTGCCGTCCCGCCCTATGCCCCTGCTCCAGTTCTACGCCCATCTGTTGTTCCGGGCGGCCGCGCTGCTCGCGGCGGGGCTCGCCCTGGTCTGCCTCGCGGTCATCAACGTGCTGGGCGGGGCCCTGCCGGGCGTGGAACTGAACGAGATGGTGGCCCGCGCGGCTACGGCGTTGCACCGCGACGCCTGTCG
Organism: Hymenobacter terrestris; assembly: GCF_013377905.1. Lineage (GTDB taxonomy): Bacteria > Bacteroidota > Bacteroidia > Cytophagales > Hymenobacteraceae > Hymenobacter > Hymenobacter terrestris. The sequence goes on along the minus strand of NZ_JABKAV010000128.1, from coordinate 2,471 downwards.
GCTGCTGGCTTCGGCCCGGGCCCGCAACGCCCCGGAGCCCACCGTTTCCAGGTCCGGCGACGCCGGGTAAGCCCCGGGGATTGCCTCCCTCGAAAAGCCGCTGCACCTGGCGGAACGCAGCGGCTTTTGGGCGGGTATTTATTTTTATAAAACCCCTAAAATGAGGCACTGGGACCCGTTTATTGTCAGGAAAGAGCTTGTTAGCCTCCCCGTAGAGTCCAGAGCGAAGGCAGCATCAGCGCGACCAGTCGGCTGACCTATTCCTCCTTTGGCTAGTCGGACTGTTCTAATGAACGCCGCTCAATGACTTGCGGCCCCGCTGGTGCACTCTTCTTCTGCCCAACCGCTGGCATCCCGTCTTCCCCGCCCCTTTCTGAACCTGCCCAACTGGTTCAGACCCGTGCGGCGACCACCTCGGCCGAAACCCGTAACAGACTACTCAGAAAGGCCCACCGCCCGCACCATGCCAATCCTCGGGAGTTGCCTGTTGTTTTTCAACCTGCTGTGTTTCCTGCTCTTCGCCTGGGACAAACGCAAAGCCCAACGGGACCAGCGACGCATTGCCGAAAAGACGCTGCACCTGGCCACGCTGCCGGGCGCGGCGCCCGGCGCGTGGGCGGCGATGTTGCTGCTGCGCCATAAAAACCGCAAAGCTGCTTTCTGGGGCGTTACCTTGGTGCTGACGCTGCTGCAAGGGGCGGTGCTTTACTTCGCGTGGCCCTATTTTCAGGCGCCGTTTTAACCGCGTCAAATGGCTGCGCGCGGGGAATTGGCCCGTGCATGAGTCAAGCAATGGGAGTTTCCGAGCCGAAGCACAGATATGGTCATTCGTTACGGTTCAAGCCACGACCGTTCCGCTGAACACATCTGAGAGCGACATACGCCTTCCTATTCTTTCTGTACGCATACTGCGCCTGTTCCCTCCATGCCCGATATTACCTCGTTTGACTCCCTAGACTATGCCCTGCAGCAGGTGAGCGGCAAACCTACCGTACTAGAAGCGATCTGGGATGGCGACACGCAGGGCTGGTATTTGTGCCTGAACGTGTATGTGAAGAGGGGCATCTGGCCCCTGCAACGAACCGAACGCCACACCCTAGGTACGGTGACGCTGGGCAACGATTTGCGACTCTTCAGTGGCCAAGTGCCGCCCTGGCCCGAAGCCGAATTCGTCAAAACCTTTGTGGAGCAGACCCATGGTACGTATGGCCTAACCCTATACTTGCCCTCCGAGGAACCCGACCTTGATTGCCCCCGCTGGACTGAGCGGGAGCACGCCATTACCTGTGCCGATTGCGGTAAGCTCATCCTACCCTCTGACAGCCCGTACGTGCCGAAGCATATTTGCCACACCTGCCAGCTACGCCGGGAGCAAAAAGCCCGCATTCAACAGGATGAGCCCCAGCACGATGGAGTGTACCTATACGTCTACAAGGATAACGTGTACCGCTCGGTCGGTTACGTCAGCGATTTCGACAACTTCGACATTGCTCCCTACATCGATTCCGCCTTGCTGCCAGGCCTGAGCCAAGACACCGTCCCCATCGTGACGCTGGAACCGGAGGCACTGGTGGAAATTCAGGCCCGTTTGACCGAATCGTTGGAAGAGAAACTGGCCGCTTACGAACCGCCCGAGAATACCCACCGCAAGCCCCGTTTCGCGACCATCATCTATGCGGGGGTCCCGTATGAGCTCGACCGACAGCGGCATAACCAACATTACGACATATGGAAGCTGTTTCACAGTTGGGAATGGGTTCAGCAAGCACTAGCAGACGGTGCCAGTTATAAGTTCTTCTTTAAGCGGGGGTTCACTTACCGGAACGACTCCATGCTGCGGTTCCTGAAATATCCCACACCAAGCCCTAAGACCGTGGAGCACATAATCCAGCACTACGATGGTAGCCTGACAGAGCAGGAGATCCGCGGCACGCTCGCCAAATTGGAGGCGCTGTACTGCCTTACGATAGCGGGTAAGGACGTCACCATCACGCAAACCGGCCGCAACATCGTATAATCGGCGGGACTAGCTTGTAGCCCGAACCTATCACCAGCTGTTTAGAGGCTGTGGAGTGATTACTTTACTTATAAAACCCTTTCGCTGAACAGCTTTTCAGACAACCAGAACAATACAACGTTTGACCGATTCCTTCCTGATGCAGTGCCGGGAGAACTTTTTCCGAGGCATTACGCCCTCTGGCCCCGGCGCAGAAACCGCGAAACAGGCCCTTGTGGCCTTGTATGAAGGCCTCACAACGGCCAACCAAATGGAAGCATTTATCGGCTTTTTGCAAGAAGGCCACTATTATATCAATCTATGGGCCGCTCATCTGCTCGTTGAGCACTATCGCCCTGATGGGCCAACCCGGCAGCTGTGTATGGACACGATTGGGAGCCATGTGATGAGCACGATAAATCCAAAGGTCGCACAGGAGGAGCTAGAGTGGTTGAGTGGGCAGGCCCAATCTTGA
>NZ_JABKAV010000127.1 GCF_013377905.1 Hymenobacter terrestris | reverse complement strand
TTAACTTCTGCGCCCCCTAAAACGCCACAACGCCCGACCAAATTGGCCGGGCGTTGCTGTTTACAGAGAAAAAGAACCGAACTACTGCTTGGCAGCCGTTACCAGCTCCACAATTTCCTCCGAGATGCCGGTGGTGCTGAAGCCACCGTCGTGCATGAGGTTCTGCATGGTTACGTAGCGCGTCAGGTCCGAGAACAGGCTCACCACGTAATCGGCGCAGGCTTCGGCCGGGGCGTTGCCCAGGGGCGAAAGGCGGTCGGCGTACTCGTAGAACGCATCGAAGCCGCTGATTCCGGTGCCAGCGGTGGTTTTGGTGGGCGACTGCGAAATGGTGTTCACGCGTACTTTTTTGAGCTTGCCGAGGCGCTGGCCATAGCTGCGGGCAATGCTTTCGAGCATAGCCTTGGCCTGCGACATATCGGTGTAGTCGAGGAAGGCGCGTTGGGCGGCAATGTAGCTCAGGGCTACGGCCGAGCCCCACTCGTTGAAGGCATCCTGCTTCTCGGCCACGGCCAGCATCTTATGAAACGAGAGGGCCGACACATCGAGCGTCTTCTGGTACCACTCGTAGTTCAGCTCGCCGTAGTGCTTGCCCTTGCGGATGTTGGCGCTCATGCCAATGCTGTGCAACACGAAATCGAGCTTGCCGCCAAGCTGCTCCTGGGCTCCCGAAAACAGGTTTTCCAGGTCCTCCATCGACGTCGCATCGGCCGGGATGATGGGCGCGTTGCACTGCTCCGAGAGCTTGTTAATTTCGCCCATCCGCATGGCCAGCGGGGCGTTGGTGAGCACGAAGCGGGCTCCTTCGGCGTGGCACTTCAGCGCCACTTTCCAGGCAATGGATTCTTCATTGAGCGCGCCGGAAATGATACCGACTTTGCCCGCGAGCAGGTTACTGGCCATATAGGGAGGTGAGTTGGGTTGAGATTGGAACCACAAAAAAGGCGAAAAAATAAAGAATTGTCATGCTGAGCGAAGGCGCAGCCGCAGTCGAAGCATCTCTACCGCTTCGTTGCAATCAATAGGATTACCATTGCGGCAGAGATGCTTTGACTACGACTGCGCCTTCGCTCAGCATGACAGTTCATTTTACACTAACCTTACACCTAATTCACTTCCTCTCCTATCCCGCCATCTCCACGCCGCGCAGGGCCAGCAGCTCACGGGCGCTTTGGGTGGCATGCACGGTGGGGTTGGCGCCGGAAATCATTTGAGCAATTTCATGGATTCGTTCGTCCTGGCTCAGCAAACGAATGCGGCTCACGGTGCGGTCGGCGCGGTCTTCCTTGTACACGAAGTAATGCGCGTCGCCGGCGGCAGCCATCTGTGGCAGGTGGCTGATGGCAATGAGCTGGTGCTTCTTGGCCATCTGCTGCATCATACGGCCCACTTTCAGCGCAATTTCGCCGCTGATGCCAGTGTCGATTTCATCGAATACGATAGTCGGCAACGCGGTTTTGTCGGCCAGCATGTACTTGATGCATAGCATGAGGCGCGAGAACTCACCGCCTGAAGCGGCCTTGCTCAGTGTCTGGGGCTCGGCTCCTTTGTTAGCCGTGAACAGGATGCTCACCACATCAATCCCGCTGACGGCAGGAGCGCCGGCCTCGTGGCTTACCACAATGCGGGCGTGGGGCATGCCCAAGTCGGTGAGCAGGGCAGCTAGCTCCTTCTCGAACTTCGGAAACGTCTTGCGGCGGGCTTCGGAAAGGCGTAACCCCTGCTTCTGCACGGTGGCCAAGGTGGCTTCCACGTCGCGGCGCAGACGGCTTATTTGCTTGTCGAGGTTGAGTACCGAGCTGACCTTGTCGCGCAGGTCGGCGCGCACGGCCAGCAGGTCTACCACATCGCGCACCTGGTGCTTGCGCTGCAGGCTGTAAAGCACATTCAGGCGGCTCTGTAGCTCATCGATGCGGGCCGGGTCGCCCTCAGTGCGGCGCTCCACTTGCTCAATCTCGTCGGTGATGTCGCGCAGCTCAATCAGGCAGCTGTCGAGGCGGTGGCGCAGGTCCTTTACGGGCTCCGAGTAGGGCGCAATCTGGCCTAGCAGCACCACGGCGTCTTTCAGGGCCCCGGTGGCGCAGTATTCGCCGTCGCTCAGGCTTTGCAGGGCGTGGGTGAGCTTGTACTTGATTTCCTCAGCGTGCTCCAACTCCTTTACTTCCTGCTCCAGCTCATCCTGGTGCTCATTGTCCAGACTGGCTTCTTCCAGCTCACTCAGCAAAAAGCTGTGGTAGTCGAGCTCCTTGTTGGCTTGTGCTACCTGGCTTTCGAGGGCCTGCAGGTCGGTTTCAAGCTTGCGGTACTGGCGGAAGGCGTTGCTGTATTGAGTGCGCGTGGGCACCAGATTAGCGTACAAATCCAGCAGATTCAGCTGAAACACGGCGTCGCCGAGCAGCAGCGTGTCGTGCTGCGAGTGGATGTCCATGAGGTTGGCCCCGATGTGGCGCAGGGTTTCCAGCGTCACGGGCGTATCGTTCACGAAGGCCCGGCTCTTGCCATTGGGGCTCAGCTCGCGCCGCAGAATGCACTGCTGGTCATAGTCCACATCTTCGGCCTCGAAAATATCGCGCAGCTGGTAGCTGCTGATGTCGAAATGGCCTTCCAGCACGCACTTTTTGCTCGTATCGAAGAGCATGCGCGAGTCGGCGCGGTTGCCGAGTAGCAGCCCGATGGCCCCCAGCATAATGGACTTGCCGGCGCCCGTTTCGCCGGTAATGATGTTGAGCAGCGCTGAAGGCTTCAGCTCCAGCTTTTCAATCAGGGCGTAATTCTGAATTCGTAAGTCAACCAGCATACCGAAAAAGCGTGAGGGCCGGAGCGCCGGCCGTGGCTACTAAAACGCAGCTACGGCCCCGTATTAAACGGCCAGGCCTAGCAGCGTTAGCAAAGCTACTAGTTCGGTTAGTCAGATGCTAGTTATTTTCGCAACGCGTGACAGCATCAGCCCTTACAGCATACAACAGAGGCTTTTTCGTGCATTTTTTTTGTTTGCTCTCAACCCGAGTTACGAAGTGATTTGCTGGAACGATGTAGGGGCGGTGGCTGCCTCCGCCCCCCCCCCGTACAGACCAATCAT
>NZ_JABKAV010000126.1 GCF_013377905.1 Hymenobacter terrestris | reverse complement strand
CTGCACGGGGTAGCGGGGTTTCGTATGATCCTTTAGTTCCGAATCGTTTAACGGCGGGCGGGGGCAAGCCCCGGCCCTACATCGTTCCACTATCCAGCCCCCGCACGCCAGGGCACGGAATATGCGGTGGGTACGTTGTGGTTGCTTACTTTGCCGAACCTAGCCCGTTTTCTACTGACTTTATGACCCTGCTTTCTCTGCTACGCCAATCGGCGCTGGGCCTGGCCTTTAGCCTGCCCCTGCTGGCTTCGGCCCAAACTACTGCCCCCGAGCCCGTTTCGTCCGAAGCCGCCACCACTTTGCAATGGTACCTGCTCGACCCCACCGCCGACCGCGTGATGGGCGTGAGCGTTAACCGCACCTACCAGGAGCTGCTGGCCGGCCGCACCCCTACCCCGGTGGTAGTGGCCATTATTGATGCCGGCATCGACACCACCCACGCCGACCTGAAGCGCATGCTGTGGCGCAACGCCCGCGAAGTGGCCGGCAATGGCCTCGACGACGACAAGAACGGCTACGCCGACGACGTGTGGGGCTGGAACTACCTGGGCGGAGCTGATGGCCGCAACATCAACCTCGAGACGCTCGAAGAAACCCGCCTGCTGGCCCAGCTGCAGCCCCGCTTTAAGGGCAAAACCCGCGCCACCGTGCCCGCCGCCCAGCGCCCCGACTTCGACCTGTACCTGAAGGTGAAGAAGAGCTACGACGCCAAGGTGAAGGAAAACACCGACCGCCTGAAGCAGTACAGCCAGGTATATGCCGAGAATATGGCCGTTTCGGACCTGCTGCGGCAGAAGCTGGGCGTGGAGCGCGTTGACACGGCCGTGCTGCGTAATCCGCCCACCACCGACCCCAAACTGCGCGAGCTGTCAGGCCAGCTCTACGGGCTGCTGCTCAACACCGGCTTCGGCTCGCTCGATGACATTCTGGCCGAGATGAAGAGTGGGCTTAAACAAACCCAGGACCAGCTCGACTACGGCCTCAACCTGAGCTACAACCCCCGCCCCATTGTGGGCGACGACCCGTTTGATATCAAGCAACGCCTGTATGGCAACGCCGACGTATCAGGGCCCGATGCCCTGCACGGCACCCATGTGGCCGGCATCATTGGGGCCGACCGCGTGAACAACCTTGGTATTATGGGCATTGCGCCGCCCGTGGTGCGCCTGATGGCCGTACGCGCCGTGCCCGACGGCGACGAGCGCGACAAGGATGTGGCCAGCGCCATTCGCTACGCCGCCGACCACGGGGCCAGCATCATCAACATGAGCTTCGGCAAGTACTACTCGCCCCAGCGCGCGGCCGTGGAGGAGGCCATCCGCTACGCCGACAGCAAGGGTGTGCTGCTGGTACACTCGGCCGGCAACGAGAACGAGAACCTCGACCAGAAGCTGCAGTACCCGGCCCCGGTGTTCCTCAACGGCCAGCGCATCCCGAACCTGATTACGGTGGGCGCCTCCTCGCGCGACAACGACGCCGGCCTGGCCGCCGACTTCTCCAACTTCGGTAAAATACAGGTAGACGTGTTTGCGCCCGGCAACCAGATTTACTCGACCTTGCCCGGCGGGCGCTACGGCAACCTGAGCGGCACGAGCATGGCCGCCCCGGTGGTGTCGGGCATTGCCGCCACGCTCAAAAGCTACTTCCCCGAACTCACGGCCGCCGACCTCAAGCGCCTCATCCTGGCTTCGGCCCAGCCCACCCACACCCAGGTGCGCCAGCCCGGCTCCGATAAGCTCGTCGACTTTGCCGACCTCTCCAGCACCGGCGGCATCGTGAACCTGTACCGCGCCGTGCAGCTGGCCCAGCAGGCCGCGCCGGTCAAATAGCCCTTTGCAGCGGCCGGACAGGGTCGTATCTTCAGTTCTTGCTCTGCTTAGCACCGTTCATCACTTAGTGCCCCTGTCCTCATGCTCATTCCGCAACTGATGCTGCTACGCAAACGCCAACGGGCCGAAGCCGACTCGTTGCCTAAGATAATGCCGCAACAGAGCCTACGCTCGGGGCGGCGGGGGCGGCGGTGGTGGAGGCGGCAGATTATGAATGCCATTTTTCTGACAATGGGCGTGTTCTGCGCCGGTTTCGGGCTCGAAAGCTTTTTGTTGCCCGGCGGCTTTCTGGATGGCGGTGTAACGGGTGTGTCGCTGCTGTTGCGGCAGGTATTCGGGCTTCCGCTTCCGGTACTGATTATTGCGCTCAACGTGCCCTTCATGATTATGGCCAGCCGGCAGCTGGGCCGGGGCGTGGCCGTTCGCACGTTGCTGAGCGTGCTGGGCCTGGCCATGGTGCTGGCCGTGGTGCCCTTCCCTATCGTTACCGAAGACAAGCTACTAATTTCGGTGTTCGGCGGCTTTTTTCTGGGGGCGGGTATCGGGCTGGCCATGCGCGGGGGCGGCGTGCTCGACGGCACCGAAATCATGGCCATCTACCTGAGTAAAACCAGCAGCCTGACGGTAGGCGACATTATCCTCTCGTTCAACATCGTCATCTTCGCCGTGGCGGCCTACGTGCTGTCGGTCGAAACAGCGCTGTATTCTATTCTGGCCTATCTGTCGGCCGCCAAAACCGTCGATTTCGTGATTGACGGCGTGGAGGAGTACACCGGTGTCACCATCGTTTCGGGCCGCTCCGACGCCATCCGGCGCATGATTACCGAGAAGCTGGGCCGCGGGGCCACCGTGTACAGCGGCAAGCGCGGCTACGGCTCGCACGGCACTCAGCCCAGTCCTATCGACATCGTTTTCACCGTGGTTACCCGCCTTGAGCTCTCCCAGCTCAAGTCCGAAGTCGAACAGATTGACCGTCAGGCCTTCATGGTAATGCACAGTGTAAAAGACACGAAAGGCGGTATGATCAAAAAGCGCCCGCTACATTAAGCTGCCAGTTGATCGTGAGAACGACGTAGGGGCGAGGCTTGCCCCCGCCCGCCGCTACACCAAGCTGTGTGGGTCCTGCAAATAGTCGGTCAACGTATTGTTCTAACGGCGG
>NZ_JABKAV010000125.1 GCF_013377905.1 Hymenobacter terrestris | reverse complement strand
CGAGCTGCCCCGCGCATCCGGAGCCAGGTGGCAATCGGACGCTGCGGGGCAGCAAGCTTGATAAGGTTGGCGGCGACCGACTCTCCCACCGATGAAGGCAGTACCATAGGCGCTCCGGGGCTTAACGACTCTGTTCGGAATGGGAAGAGGTGAACACCCGGGCTAAAGCCACCATTATCAATTCAGCATGAGTTGCGTGTTCGCACAAATCAGCTGTGAAATTCGACATAGAGGCAGAGTAGAAGAAAAAGTAAGCGTGAGCAGTTTGCTACAGAAGTGTTCGAGCCCTTAGTACCCCTCGGCTATGTCATTTCTGACTTTACACCTGGGGCCTATCAACGTCCTAGTCTCGAACGGCTCTTAAATCGGATATCTCATCTTCAGGTGAGTTTCGCACTTAGATGCTTTCAGCGCTTATCTCATCCCAGCGTCGCTACCCAGCACTGCACCTGGCGGCACAACTGGCAGACGAGCGGCTGGTCCAACTCGGTCCTCTCGTACTAAAGTCAGGTCCTGTCAAATATCCCACGCCCACCACAGATAGGGACCGAACTGTCTCACGACGTTCTGAACCCAGCTCGCGTGCCACTTTAATCGGCGAACAGCCGAACCCTTGGGACCTTCTCCAGCCCCAGGACGTGACGAGCCGACATCGAGGTGCCAAACCTCCCCGTCGATATGAGCTCTTGGGGGAGATCAGCCTGTTATCCCCGGCGTACCTTTTATCCTTTGAGCGATGGCCCTTCCATACGGAACCACCGGATCACTATATCCGTCTTTCGACCCTGCTCGGCTTGTAGGCCTCACAGTCAAGCCCGCTTATGCTATTGCGCTCTGCATCCGGTTACCAAGCGGATTGAGCGGACCTTTGAAAGCCTCCGATACTTTTTTGGAGGCGACCACCCCAGTCAAACTACCCAGCAGACACTGTCTCCGTTTCCACAGATTAGGCACCAAACAACACAAGGGTGGTATTTCAACGGCGACTCCCCAAAACCTAGCGGCCCTGGCTCAACGTCTCCCACCTATGCTACACATGTGTTGTCCAGCGTCAATGTCAACCTATAGTAAAGGTGCACGGGGTCTTTCCGTCCCGTGGCGGGTACTCGGCATCTTCACCGAGACTACAATTTCACCGAGCTCACGGCTGAGACAGCGCCCAGATCGTTACACCATTCGTGCAGGTCGGAACTTACCCGACAAGGAATTTCGCTACCTTAGGACCGTTATAGTTACGGCCGCCGTTTACCGGGGCTTCGATTCAAACCTTCGCAGCTTGCGCCACTAAGTTCCCCTCTTAACCTTCCGGCACCGGGCAGGTGTCAGGCCTTATACGTCCGCTTACGCGTTAGCAAAGCCATGTGTTTTTGTTAAACAGTCGCCTGGGCCTTTTCACTGCGGCTTCTCGTATTGCTACGAGGAAGCGTCCCTTCTCCCGAAGTTACAGGACCATTTTGCCGAGTTCCTTGGCCGTGATTCACTCGAGCGCCTCAGGATTCTCTCCTTGACTACCTGTGTCGGTTTGCGGTACGGGTTATAAAGCAGTAAACGCTTAGCAGGTTTTCTTGGCAGTCTGATTAGGTACACTATCCCGTTGGCCGAAGCCGCAAGGTACTATCAGGTTTCAGCAAAGCCGGCGTACTTAACTACCAGCCCTATACCTACACCCTTTAACGAGCACTTCCGTCCGCTCGCGGTACTTTCACTACTGCGTCACTGCATCACTCCACTTCATAAGTGCTGGAATATCAACCAGCTGTCCATCGACGTAGCCTCTCGGCCTAGCCTTAGGTCCCGACTAACCCTGCTCCGATTAGCGTTGAGCAGGAAACCTTAGTCTATCGGCGAATGGGTTTCTCACCCATTTTATCGTTACTCATGCCTACATGTGCTTTTCTAGCCGCTCCAGCATACCTGACGATACACCTTCACCGCTGACTAGAATGCTCCCCTACCACTTGACAACTAAATGTCAAATCCATTGCTTCGGTACCGGACTTGATGCCCGCGTATTATCGATGCCCTCTCGCTCGACCAGTGAGCTGTTACGCACTCTTTAAAGGAATGGCTGCTTCCAAGCCAACCTCCTGGCTGTCAAAGCAAGTGGACCTCCTTTGTTCAACTTAGTCCGAATTTAGGGACCTTAGCAGATGGTCTGGGTTCTTTCCCTCTCGGCCTGGGACCTTAGCACCCCAAGCCTCACTGCCGGCTATATTACATGGCATTCGGAGTTCATCAGGATTCGGTAGGCTATGACACCCCCTAGTCCTATTGGTAGCTCTACCTCCATGTAACTCTACGCCGACGCTGTACCTAAATACATTTCGGGGAGTACGAGCTATTTCTCAGTTTGATTGGCCTTTCACCCCTACCCTCAAGTCATCCAAATCCTTTTCAACGGAAACTGGTTCGGTCCTCCAGTTGGTGTTACCCAACCTTCAACCTGCTCAAGGGTAGCTCACAAAGTTTCGCGTCTACCCCCTCTGACTCTGCGCCCTATTCAGACTCGCTTTCGCTGCGGCTCCACGCTTCCAAGCGTTTAACCTTGCCAGAGAGGAGTAACTCGTAGGCTCATTATGCAAAAGGCACGCAATCAGGGCACTAAACCCCTCTTACTGCTTGTAGGCACACGGTTTCAGGTTCTTTTCACTCCGGTATTCCCGGTTCTTTTCACCTTTCCCTCACGGTACTAGTTCACTATCGGTCTCTCAGGAGTATGTAGCCTTAGCGGATGGTGCCGCTGGATTCAGAGGGAATTTCTCCGGTTCCCCCCTACTCAGGAATCCTCTACCGTACATTACTAGCTCGCCTACGGGATTCTCACCCTCTATGATCGACCTTCCCATGTCGTTCGGCTAAAGTAACATAATCAGATGTTGAGGTCCTACAACCCCGGACTGGCCGTAACCAACCCGGTTTGGGCTCCTCCCCGTTCGCTCGCCACTACTTGGGGAATCATTGTTATTTTCTTTTCCTCCGGGTACTTAGATGTTTCAGTTCCCCGGGTTTGCCCCTTTCCTCATACAAGGAAAGGCCCTAGTTCTTCAAACTAGTGGGTTGCCCCATTCGGAAATCAACGGATCAGTTGGTATGTGCCCATCCCCGTCGCTTATCGCAGCTTATCACGTCCTTCATCGCCTCTGAGAGCCTAGGCATCCCCCGTGTGCCCTTCTCTACTTCTCGTAGAGCAACTACCCGTAGGCAGTTGCGGCTCGGGTGACTAACCATAGGTTAATCACTCTTTTTGCTTTCTTTTTCTTTTACTCTGTTTTCCTCTATGTCAAAGAACGTGT
>NZ_JABKAV010000124.1 GCF_013377905.1 Hymenobacter terrestris | reverse complement strand
CCGCTGTTCAAATATTCACACCCAGACCTTCAAGGGGGGGGGGGGAAAAGGCCCCGCCCCTACGTCGTTCTTTGGAGCTTGGGGTAGCTATTAAAAACGGCTTGGTTCAACAATAGAAAGGGCCTTACCCTGCTGGAACGGCCACAAGAATGGCTCGTTTCAGCAGGGTAAGGTCCTTTATCCAATTCAGAATGACAGCTTGTTTTTCTGAGCCGGGATGCTCCCTCTGGAGCGTTAAATCTCCACTTTCAGCGTGGCTGGGCGGGTGGTTTGCTCGAACAGCTCGCCGTGGGGGATAATGGCAATCTGGCCGTATTCCTGCAGCAGCTTGCGGTAGGCGGCGGCCACGGGTCGGGGGTTACGGTCCATATCGAACAGGCCACAGGCGTTTACGGTGCCTTCCTTTACCTCCAGGCCCCGGTTCCAGTCAACCTGGTCGATGAGCGAGTACCAAGTGAAGCCGAGCACCGGCACCCCGATTTTGCGCATCTGCAGGATGTTTACCCACTGCTTCCAGAGCCAGGCCGGAGCCTCGTCGGGGTTGAAGATGTTAGTTTCGGTGTGCATTACCGGCTTGCGGTAGCGCAGGTAATAGTCGTGGGTGATATTGAACCAGCCCATGACGTCGGACGCCACCAGCACTTCGCCGTCGGGCAGAATCATCCGCTCGTTGCGACCGTAGTAGTCGTTGCCCATAATCTGGTATCCCGGAGGCTCACCGGCCATAAACCAGTCGTATTCCTCCTGGTTGAGGCCATTTTTGCGCAGGTAAGAAAACACCTCGCCATCCGGGTGGTGAGCGTAGAGCAGGTCGAGAGCCAGGAAACGCAGCTTGTTTTCCAGCTGAATATGGGGCGTGCGCTCGGTGCGCAACTCGTGGGTGTACTCGGCCGATTCGCTCTGCACAATCACGCAGTCGGGCCGGTGCTTGGCAATCTGCTGGTTGCCCATGATGCTGGCCGCCACCATGTGTTTGATGGCCGTTACGAAGGCTTCATCTGACTGCAGCTGCTCGTTCCAGATACCATCTTTGGCGCTCAGCTTGGCCGTTACATAGATTTCGTTGATGGGCGTGTAGTAGCGCACCCAGGGGTAGCGCTCGGCTACGGCCCCGCAGTATTCGGCGAAATGCACCGGCAACTTGGGGTTCTGGAAATTCTCCAGCCAGTCGGGTACCCCGAAGTGCAGCAGGTCCAGGATGGGCGTAATTTCCAGCCGCTGGATTTCGGCCATCACCTTATCGGCAAACTCCCAGTCGTACTCGCCGGGGCCCTTATGGATGCTGTAGTAGGGCAGCCCGTAGCGCAGCACCTTCAGGCCCATGTCCTTTACCAGCTGCAGGTCTTTTTTCCAGTGCTTGTAGTGGCCGCACTCTTCGAGCAGGTCGCGGCGCAATTTGCCGTGTTCGATGGTGGGGTACGAGCATTCGATGCCGGTGGCAAACATGAAGTTGCCCGGCGTGCCGGTGGGCAGGCCCTGGCCCGAAGTGCCGCTGGCCCCCCCGTGCTCGTCGCCCTCGTAGTTGCCACTACCGAAGTGTTCTTTAATTTCTGTCAGAAAGGATTCAGCCATATATTACAAAGGGGTGTAAGCACGCGAAATCAGGCAGCGCGCTGGGTAGTACGCACGATTAACCGTCCAGGTCCAATTTGTTCCCGAATTAGGCGCCAGTCGAACCGGCCGGACTGTCGGGACCGAACGTAGTGGCCTCCACAAAATCACCAAACGCCCGGTATTCCGCGTAACGGGCATTATAAACCGTCATCCGCGCCGGGTCGGGTGTGTACTCTTCCGAAAAGCCGCTGCCCATAGCCTGCTGGGCTGCCTCCACGCTCGGGTAGCAGCCGGCGGCCACGGCCGCGTACATGGCCGCGCCCAAGGCCGGAGCCTGTTCCGAGGCTACTACCGCAATGCGCCGCCCCAGCACGTCGGCCAGCGTCTGCATCAGGTAGGCCGATTTTTTGGCCACGCCCCCGACGCCGATGATTTCTTTGATGATGATGCCTTCCTGCTCGAACCGTTCCAGAATATGGCGCGAGCCGTAGCACAGCGCCTCCACCAACGCACGGAATATCTCGGGGGCGCTGCTGCCCATCGTCAGGTTGCGGAGCGCGCCCTGCAACTGGTGGTTGGCGTCGGGCGTGCGGCGGCCGTTTACCCAGTCGAGGGCCAATACCGGGCTCTGGGCAAAGGGCAACCTCTGGGCGGCTTCGGTGAGCAACTCCAGCAAATTATCTTCGGCTTCCTGGCGCAGCTCTTCGCGCTGCTCGGCGCTGAGGCTGGTAGTACGGGCCAGCACGGCGGCCAGCGGCCAGTTAAGCAGCTCCTCGAACCAGGCCAGCAGGTCGCCAAAGGCCGACTGGCCAGCCTCCAGGCCCACCAGCCCGGGCACCACCGAGCCCTCGACCTGCCCGCAGATGCCGGCCACCGGCGCCCGGCCGACCAAATCGGTGGGCGGCACCACTACAATGTCGCAGGTGCTGGTGCCCATCACTTTTACCAGCGTGTAGGGCGTGATGCCCGCCCCTACCCCACCGGCGTGGGCATCTATAGTGCCCACGGCTACCACCGTTTCGGGACGTAAACCCAGCTTTTCGGCCCACGCGGGACTCAGGGTGCCGGCAGCCTCGTCGGCGGGGTAGGTTTGCTGGTAGAGGCGCGCGCGCAGGCCGGCTAGTTGGGGTTCGAGCTGGGTTAGGAACTCCTCAGCCGGCAGGCCGTCCCAGTCGGGGTGCCAGAGGGCCTTGTGGCCGGCGGCGCAGCGGCTGCGCTTTAGCTCGGCCAGCGGCAGGCCGGTAAGCTCCAGTGTCAGCCAGTCGCAGTGCTCCAGCCACGAGTGCGCCGCCTGGGCCACCCGCTCGTTGCGGCGCGTAATGCGTGTGATTTTCGACCAGAACCACTCCGACGAGTACACGCCGCCAGAATACTTGGTATAGTCAGGGCCGCCCCAGATGCGGGCCAACTGGTTGATTTCCTCGGCCTCGGCCACGGCGGTATGGTCTTTCCAGAGGATGAACAGCGCGTCGGGCTCCTGGGCGAATTCGGGCAGCAGCCCCAGCGCCCGGCCCTGCTCGTTTACCGGGCCGGGGGTCGAAGCGGTGGCATCCACGGCCAAAGCCACAATTTGCGCGGGGTCATCAACCAAAGCCGCTACCTCGCGCACAACCTCGGTGAGGCCCTCTAAATGGTCGAGCGGGTGCTGGCGGAACTGGTTCAGGTCGGGGTCGCAGAACTGGCCGGCCTCCCAGCGCGGGAAGGGCCGCACGGCGTCGGCCACCTCGCGGCCGGTGGCTACCTCGACCAATAAAGCGCGCACCGAACTGGTGCCAAAATCGAGGCCGATAACGTATTGGGGGCTGGTTTGCATAGCGGTGCGGGAGTGGTGGCAGGGCTTCAACATACGGTTTCCAAGGGCAAAACGACGCAAAAAGCCCCCGCTGCCAAGTGGCAACGGGGGCTTACAGAACGTCCGTAAAAGCAGGGCTTGTCTCCGTCCGCCGTTCATACCGTGTCAACGATAATCGTTTAACGGCGGGGGGGGGGGAGACCCCCCCCCCCCCCCCCGCGAGGCCTTCAAAAAGGGGGGGGGGCTTCGTT
>NZ_JABKAV010000123.1 GCF_013377905.1 Hymenobacter terrestris | reverse complement strand
TACGGAGGATTACCTTATTATACCTTGCTGGATGATGCAATTTATAAGACCAAAAGGGACTCCTTCCATTATCATCAGCAAATTCTGCCAAAATCTGTTCGCGTACTTAGTTATAATGAAAATTCAGAAAACACGAATGCAATATCGGTTCACGAAACTACGCGCAACTATACTTACGCGCGCGCCACTAACGGCCAATTGTTCGGATCACCTACTTGGACACGGCAATTACTAGGCAATGGCGAACAACTGGCAACCCACACCACCTACTCCCGCGACTACCCTGTCGCTACCGCGGCCGATGCGCCTGCGGCCGGTTTGGCGGCCTTGTCGGCGCGCCGGATACTAACAGCGGAAGTGGAAAGCCAGCAGTGGCGCTATCACGGGCAGGATTCCGTGCTCGTCGCTGGCACGCTTACCCATTATGGTGACAATCTGCAGCCGCGGCGCAAGTGGCGCTTAGCAACGGCTTCTCCCGTTAGCTCCGGCACGTTTACCAACGCCCAAATTCAGCAGCAGCGCTTTGTCCAGGATGGGCGGTATCAGGAGCTTGTAAGCTACGAGCAGTACGACCCGCTGGGCAATTTGCGGCAGGTACGGAGGGTGAGAGACGTTCCGACAACGTACCTGTATGGGTATCAGGGTACGCTGCCGGTAGCTCAGATTCAGCATGCCTCCGCTGATCAGGTGCAAACGGCTCTCACGTCGCTGAATCTAACCATAGATGCCTTGCCAACGGATGCGCAGCAACTCCGCAACGTGATGACTCAACTGCGGCAGAAGCTCCCACAGGCGCAACTAACAAGTATGACTCACCGACCACTGGTTGGCGTGAGTTCCCAAACCGGCCCCGATAATCGCACCATTTTCTACGAGTACGATGCGCTGGGCCGGCTGCTACGCGTGCGCGATGAGCAGGGCCGCATTCTGAGCGAGAACGAGTACCGCTACGCCCGCCCTTAAGGGAAGCCCGCTCACTTTCACTCTTCCCTTTACTTGCTCACTGGCCGCGCTGGCCTGTTCTCGGTCTCCATTATGCTACACCTTTACTGCTGGCTTTTGACTCACCTGCGCGCTGGTCTTCGCTTACGAGGCGCGCACCTGTTTGTGCTGCTGGTGCTGGCGGGTGGGCTGCCCGGGAGCGGGGTGGCCCAGTCCTTGCCCGACTCGGCCAAGGTGCGCATCCTGCGCCAGCTTTACCTGGGCACCGGCGGTGACCAGTGGAGCCGGCGGGCTAACTGGCCCACGGCTGCCCAGTGGCAGACCCCTGGCTTCGCCGATACGCTTGCCAGCCGCCACTTCCGCACCTGGCAGGGCCTGGAGGTTTACGGCAGCCAGATCTACGGCGTGCACCTGGCCGTCAATAACCTGCGCGGTGCCTTCCCCGCCAGTCTGCTGGAACTGGGTGCCGATTTGGTGCAACTGCACCTGAACAACAACCAGCTCACGGGCCAGTTGCCCCCCAATCTGGGCAACCTGAGTGGCATCAGCATTCTGGACATGAATACCAACCAGCTTAGCGGCCCGTTACCGGCCTCACTAAGTCAGCTGCGCACGGTCTACATCCTGGGCCTGGCCCAAAACCAGTTCACGGGCTCCCTGCCCCAGGATATCGGCAACCTGACGGGGGCTGTCATTTTCAACCTGTCAAACAACCGGCTCAGCGGTCCGCTACCGGCTTCGATGGGCCAGATGTACTCGCTCGGCTACTGCCACCTGGACAACAACCAGTTCAGTGGCAGCCTGCCCGCCAGCCTGGGCCAACTCACCCACCTGAGCTACCTGACGCTGCCCAATAACCGGCTCACGGGCGTGATTCCGGCCAGTATTCTGTCGCTACCCACCAGTACAACGATTCAACTGCATAACAACGAGCTGACGGGCGTCGAGCCCCTGGCAGCGGGCCCGTTTCCTAATAATCCTAATCTGGGCGGCAACTACCTGGGCTTCGAAGCGCTGGAGCAACTGCTCACCGGGCCGGGCCAGCCCAAGCATCCCTACTTCCCGGCCCCCAACCAGCGCCAGCGCCTGCTACGGGCCGACACCCTGGCCCTAGTGAAGGGGCAGTCGAAGACACTGGCGGGTGCGCTGCCGGGCCAGCACAACCACTACCAGTGGGAGCGCAGAGTGGGCCAAGCCTGGGTGGATCTGGCAGACCAGACCCAGCCCACACTCCTGGTGCACGTGCAGGGCGAGAGTGAGGAGGGGGAGTACCGCACCCGCGTCACCAACGACTGGGTGCCGAATGTGACCCTCTACGGGCGGGGGCAGTATGTGACACTGCTACCCTACGCGCCGCTGGCGCTCAACGAGCCGAAGGACGGCGATTGCCCGGCCCCGCCCAACGGCCCACTGCCCGTTAACCGCGACCCCGGTCAGACCGACTCGGTGAATTACGTGCGCACCTACTCAGCCCGCAAGGCTTTCACCAACCCCGCCGACCTAAAGACTGCCTCCACTGACGAGGTGCAGGTGAGCACCCAGTACCTGGACGGGTTGGGCCGGCCGATGCAAACGGTGCAGCACCGCGCCTCGCCCGCCGGCCGCGACCTGGTCCAGCACACCGAGTACGACGCGCTGGGCCGCGAGCCGAAGCAGTATTTGCCCTACTCGGCCGACCCGGCCACGGCCGACGCCGTGCGCTACCACCCCGATGCCAAGGCCGAGCAGGCGCAGTTCTACCGCGGGCAGGGCGGGCGCGACCCGCTGCTGCCCCAGCTCACGGCCACGCTGCCCAAAACGAGCGTGGCGTATACCGAAACCGTGTTCGAGTCCTCGCCCCTGAACCGGCCCCGGGTGCAGGCCAGCCCCGGCGAGACTTGGCAGGTAGGAAAAGGCCACGAGACGACGCTTCAGGAGCGGCCCAATGTGGCCGGCGACTCGGTCATGCGCTACACGCCGGACTACGGCCCGGACCGCGAGGAGCTGAAATATGAGGGAACCTACGCGCCGGGCGAGCTGTGGGTCAAGACCAGCCGCGACGAGCAGGGGCAGTGGCGGCAGGAGTTCACCGACAAGCAGGGGCAGGTGGTGCTCAGCCAGGTGGGCCTGGACGGCAGCTACCAGCAGCCGGCCACCAGCTGGCTCAAGACCTACTACGTGTTCGACGACTTCGGCCGGCTGCGGGCCGTGCTGCCCCCGCTCTCGGTGCAGCGGCTGCGTAAAAACAACTGGCTCGTCACGGGCGCGGGGATCGAGCGGCTGCTGTTTCGCTACCACTACGACGCACGGGGCCGGCTGGTAGAAAAGCAGGTGCCCGACCAGGCCGGCTACAGCTACGTTATCTACAACGAGCTCGACCAGCCCATTCTTACCCAGCAAGTCAGCCAGCAAGCCACCAAGGAGTGGGTAGCCACCAAGTACGACGCGCTGGGCCGGGTGATCTACACGGGCCTGGTACGCTTTGACGCCCTGAGCGGCACGCCCAGCCAGCAGTACACCCAGCTGCTGGGCTGGCAGGCCAACTGGCTGGCAAGCAACGCCAGCATCCCGCTCTGGGAGGAGCCCAGCGCTACGGCCACGATGGGGCGGGCCTACTACTCGGCCCGCAGCTGGCCGGCGCTCGGCGCCAGCGGGGCCGAGCTGCTGAGCGTTACGTACTACGACCACTATGACTTCAACCAGGACGGCCAGCCCGACGTGGCCTACCAGCCGCCCACGGCCGAGCAGCTCGGCGGG
>NZ_JABKAV010000122.1 GCF_013377905.1 Hymenobacter terrestris | reverse complement strand
GGCGCACCCCCCGCCCCTACGTCGTTCGCCGCAACTCTGATTACAAACAAAGCCCCTAACGTGAAAACGTCAGGGGCTTTGTGTTGCTAAAGATTTAAGACCTGGCGAATGACGAATTGCTCCGTTCTCGCCATGACAGCGGGTTTAGTGCTGGAACATCTCTACGCCCATTTCCTCGGCTTCCATCAGGTTCTGCGGGTTCACGGCGGTTAGGCGCAACGGCTTCAGCTCGCCCACCAGCAGCGGGTCGTACTTGGCCACCACCCGGATGTAGTTGGGCGTGAAGCCTTCCATCTGGCCGTTGGTCACGTCGTCTTCGAACAGCACCTGGGTTTCGAGGCCCGCGTGCTGTTCGTAGAAGAAGCGCTTTTTCTTCTCGGAGAGGCTGCGCAGCTGAGTGGTGCGCTCGTGGCGGTGACGGTCCTGCACCCGGCCGGGCAGAGTGGGTGCCAGCGTGTTGGCCCGCTCCGAGTACGGAAACACGTGCAGGTAGCTCACGTCAAGCTCGTTGAGAAACTGGTAGGTTTCCAGGAAATCGGCCTCCGTCTCGCCGGGAAAGCCCACGATAACATCGACGCCGATGCAGGCGTGGGGCATCACCTCCTTGATGAGCGCCACCCGTTCCTGGTATAGCTCGCGGCGGTAGCGGCGGCGCATCTGGCCCAGAATCTTGTTCGAGCCCGACTGCAGCGGAATGTGGAAGTGCGGCATAAACCGCTTCGACTGCGCCACGAAGCGGATAATGTCATCCGACAGCAGGTTAGGCTCGCAGGAGCTGATGCGGAAGCGGGCGATGCCTTCCACCTCATCCAGCGCCCGCACGAGGTCGTAGAAATCCTCCGGCCGCTCGCGCTCCAAGCCCTGCACACCAAAGTCGCCGAGGTTGACGCCGGTGAGCACGATTTCCTTCACGCCGGTTTGGGTCAGCTTCTCCACGCGCTCTACCACGCTCTGCACCGAGCCCGAGCGGCTGGCTCCGCGGGCCAGCGGAATCGTGCAGAACGAGCAGGAGTAGTCGCAGCCGTCCTGCACCTTGAGGAAGGTGCGGGTCCGGTCGCCGTAGGAGTGGGCGGCGTGGAACTCGGTGGCCTCCGAAATGGGCGAGGCGAATACCCGGCCCGGCTGGCCGGCGGCGGGTCGGGTGAAGCCGGCCAGCGTTTCCACGAGCAGGAATTTCTCGGCCGCCCCGAGCACGGCGTGCACGCCGGGAATCTCGGAAATTTCCTGAGGCTTGAGCTGTGCGTAGCAGCCCACGATGGCCACAAAGGCCTCGGGGTTGTGCTTGAGTGCCTCCTTCACCACCTTCCGGCACTTGCGGTCGGCATGGTCGGTGACGGAGCAGGTGTTGATAACGTAGATGTCGGCTGCGTCCTCGAAGGCGGTTTTCACGAAGCCCGCCTCCTCAAACTGCCGCCCGATGGCGGACGTCTCGGAGAAGTTGAGCTTGCAGCCCAGCGTGTAAAAGGCAACTTTTTTGGTTTCCATTTCCATAAGCAAGGCTGCAAAGATACGGGGGAAGCGGCAAGCTTCCGGTGGGCGGTGGGGCTTGGACGATAAGCCTGGGAATACATGCTTTTGATTGGCGTACTTCGTAGGTAAGCCTACAGCCAGTCTGGGGGATGATGATGCGGGGTTTGGTGGTCACTTCTGTCATTGGATTTTAGGACAACCAGATAGAATAGGATGCGTATTGGCATGCAAGTTGAAGTAGTATAAATGCACCCAATAAAATTTCCTCATGAAAACTCTTCAAAGAATTGTTGCAGCCAGTCTAGTATTCGGTCTGGCATCTTTTGGCCTCTCTGCACAGGCACAGAGTAATATTACTTCGGCGACTCAGCAAGGCAAAGGAGCCTATGTCACAAAAACGGACAGAGAAGCTGGTATTCAGAATGCACTTCTTGGTATCCTTAGTTTGCCAACGGACGGCTATCTCCCTATGCGGCAAACGAAGTTTGTAATCACTCCTTCCGGCAATAGTATGGCCGTCTGGGAAGGGACTGTTCCGGCAGAAGCACGCCCGGCTCAGCGAGTCACTTACCGTTCCACGTATACCGAGACAGAGGCCGGTCCACTCCAAGGCAAAATATATGACACAGTTGCTGTGACAGAGCCTAATGGCTCTATAAAACTGACACTCACTATGAAGCAAAACGGCAAGGGGAAGAAGAAGTAATTTCCCAGTCCGCCCGATTAAAAATGCCTCTTGCACATAGTTTGTGCGAGAGGCATTTTTATTTGTTGAGGTAACCTGAGGTGGTCGGGTAAATGTGGACAGAATAGGGTCTTATCTTTCGAATGTCATGAAAGACAGCCCCCAACCTCCTAAACGTCGGCGTTACGATGCCGCCTTCCGGGCCGAAGCGTTACGCTTGGCCGAGCAAAGTCGCTCGACCCGGGCCGCGGCCCGCGCCTTGAATATCAATGCCAAGCTGCTCTACAAGTGGCAGAAAGAAGCCCTAACGCCCGTGGCGGCCGCTCGTGGGGCCGATTTGGACCCGGCCACGGCGGCCGAGTTGCGCCAGCTGCGGGCCTTGTCCCGGCGGCAGGCGCAGGAGCTGGAAATTTTAAAAAAAGCCATCGCCAGTTGCCTGCTTTAAGCGCAGGCTCTCGCAGACCGACACCCCATGAGCCGCCCGTTTCATCGAGGCGCAGCGGGGGCAGTACCCCGTGCGGCTGCTCTGCCAACTGGTGCAGGTACCGGCCAGTGGCTACTACACGTGGCAACAGGCCCAAAGGCAAGAGGTAGCGCAGCGCGAGTCAGCGTGGGAAACCGCGCTGGTCAAGGCGTTTGGGGTGCATAAGCGCTGTTACGGTACGCGCCGCCTCCAGGTGGCGCTGCGCAAAAAGGCCTACCGGGTGGGCCGTCAGCGCCTGCGCACGGCCATGCGCCGCCGAGGTCTGCGCGCGCTGCAACCCAAGGCTTTTACCCCGCGCACCACCGACTCGACCCACGGCCTGCGCTGCGCCCCGAACCGGCTGCTGCACCAGCCCAAGCCCACCTAGGCCAACCGCGTCTGGGTCAGCCGTGGCATCACGTATCTGCCGCTGGCCAACGGCAACTGGGCCTACCTGTGCGCTTTTCAGGACATGGCCAGCAAGCGGGTCGTGGGCTGGCAGGTCGGGGCGACGATGCCCGAAGAACTGGTGACCAGTGCCTTGCAACGCGCCTTTTGGTCCCAGCCGCCCACGCCGGGCCTCATCGTCCACTCCGACCGCGGCGGGCAATACTGCGGCAACGCCTATCGGCAGTTGCTCCACGACCACGAGGCGCTGCGCTCGCAGAGCCGCCGCGGCGACTGCTACGACAA
This sequence comes from Hymenobacter terrestris, assembly GCF_013377905.1. Taxonomy (GTDB): domain Bacteria; phylum Bacteroidota; class Bacteroidia; order Cytophagales; family Hymenobacteraceae; genus Hymenobacter; species Hymenobacter terrestris. The sequence continues at coordinate 270 of NZ_JABKAV010000122.1, read as the reverse complement.
TGCGCAGGCCGAAAGCTTGTGGTCACGCCTCAAAACGGAGGTCCTCGAGCGGCCCGTTTTTGCCGACCTAGCCGACGCGCAACGCAGCGTGGCCGATTATTTTGACTACTATAATCACGAGCGGCTGCACTCCAGTATCGACTATCATACCCCCTATTACGCTCACCAACAGCTTCTTCCACTTAACGCCCTAAACTGTCCAGCGTAACTGGACCACCTCAACCTCCCCCCAATAGCTGGACCGCCCAAAACTAGAGGCTCAGGCGTTTT
>NZ_JABKAV010000121.1 GCF_013377905.1 Hymenobacter terrestris | reverse complement strand
CCCGTTTACGTATGCGGAGCGCCTTTCTCAATTCGGTGCTTCGCCCCCCCCCCCGCGTGTTCGAGCAAGAAGCCTGGGTGGTTGAGTTTCCGCGCTTGAAAGAAGTGGCCACCCTGCAGTTCTTTGTGCTGTACCGGCGTGACCGGAAGGTGTTGATTGCCAAGACTCATCGGTTATAGGAGCGGGTTTCCGTGATGGTCGAAGTAGTGGTTGGTGTTTTGGCTTCTATTACCAGCTTTTGGGCGGTAAGCTGTAACACCTTGTTCGTAGTGGTGGCCCCAATCGGCTGGCTGTTGTAGAAGTAGGTAAGGAATGGCGGGTCAAACCGATAGGTCGCCACAATGGAGGGGCTGGGCGATTGAAGGGTCCCGTCGGCGTTGAAAAACACGGAAGACCCTGGATTCTGAGCGGAATAGAGGGTGCTGTCCTGGCGGACAATGCGCCCGTCGGAGGCCGTTTCTGTTCTCACGTATCGCTGTGTCTGCCAGGTTCCGACCAGCAGTTGCTCAGGGGTGAGCGGCTTGGGGTCGACGGCTGCCTTCTTGCAGCTCGCCACGATAAATAACCCGCACCATAAAACTTGTTTTAACGACATAAGTATGTTGTTGGCGACGGCCGTTTCTGTGAAATCGATTACTAAAAAGCTATTAAGAAAGTCGCCAAAACGGCGTAGAGACGCATAGTTTCGTCTTGTCGTTGAGTGATACCAGCAATTTTCGTTCAACGACGAGAAACAACTATGCGTCTCTACATCGGCGAACCTACTTCCTAAACAGCTTCAATATAAGTAATAATCAAACGCTCGTGGCTGTTGCAGAACTTCACTCGAGGTCTCGCGTGAGACCTCTGGCGGCCAAGCCAGGCCTCAAACTGGCGATAAAGCAGCTTTTTGCAGCTAACCGTACTAGTTGTGAGCACTCGTCGAACGAGTGTGATAGTTCTGCAACAGCCACGCTCCTTATTTTGAACTGAGCGCGTTTAGCGCACGACCGTTTTTGTGAACATATGCATCATTTCCAGTCACTTCCCGCAATAAGGGCAGGTTGAGGCTTCCCTCCGAAACGCGTCCGGCATAATGTGTTGCCGGTCTGAGGCCTGTTTTCTGTGCTACGGGGTCCTGTCTTTAACCAAGCTCAAAACAAGCGGCCCCGTTCTGGGCTTTGCTAGCAATGATTCGCCGTGTTTATTTAGCCGCAACCCCGTGCAAGCTCCTTTGAATTTTGGTCCCGCCGAACAAACCCACCACCAGCGCCAAGAGATTGCGGACCGCGCGATGGCCATCACCCTCGAAGAAGAGCGGCATGCCAAAGCCGAATTGTTAGCCCTTTACGACCAGTACGTGGCCGGCGAAGTGGATTTGTACGCCATCAGCATTCATGTTGGGGAACAGACGCGCCAGCGGCTGCTGGGGTTAATAAATGCGGGGCCTGCTGGCCGCTAGGGCCGTGGGACCTGTCAGTTGGGCGTCGTGGCGTTCCACCACGATTAGCCAGCAGCGTGTTGGCAGGAAATAGTGGCGCCAGATGCGGAGACAGCGCGGGCGTGACGGGCTGGTACCGGTTGAGCATCGCCTCTAGGGTGCCGGGGAGTGTTCCTAGTCGCTCAGCCACGTTCGTTAGTGGCAGCTACTGGCGGTTAGCTCGTTTACCTTCGGACCCTTTGGCTAAACCTTCCTTATCCCGGCGGGCGTCGACGCCGAATCGAGCTCTAACAGTTCTGTCACCTCTCCTTCGCCCAATGGCCCCCGGCCCTCACCGAAGGTAAAGCGCGTGCCTACGCACAACTGGCCCAGCCAGGCACCGCTAAGGAAGGTCACGTCCACGCGCGCTTCCTCCCCAGGCGCACACGCCTGCCGGTCAATCAAGCTAATGTGCCCCGACGTTTTCATTTCCGGGATGAAGTCGAACAACGGGCGGTAACCGGAGTAAAAAGGGGATTGGCGATACCCCGCGCCCTCATAGAGGCGAATGGTGGCTCGGATTCTGACCATGTGGTTGCGACGGGCAGGAAGTGAAAGCGTCAAAATAACGCTCTTTCAACTGAACGGGCCGCGTTTAGCTTCGGACCGTTCAAGTGAACAGGCTGACGCGTCTAACAGCCGTTGGCCTGGTAATAATTGTATGCAAAGCCCAGAAACGAGAGCAGCCATCCTACTGTAAAGGCCCCCATGTAAGCACTTGCGACTTTGGTGGAGCTATTGAGCCCCCATTTGAGCGCCCCAAACAGCCCCAACGCTAGCACGAGGTACTCCGGCACCAAGGTCCAACACGTCGACCGCAGGTAAGGCGAAAAATCAGCCCAGCCCTTACAGTAAAGAATGTGATAGGAAGTCCCCACAAAAAGACCTTGCAAGAGGAAAGCAATGGCAGCGACACTGACGGTGAGAAGGGTTCTTTTCAAATGCAGCATTACTCGGTTGCTAGGTGACCCCGGTCGAAGGGAAAGGCCGTAAAAGAACGCTCGTTTTGCTAGTCGGACCCTTTTACTAGGCTCGTATCTTGTCGCGATGGAAAACACGCGTGATATACCAGACGGGTGGAAGCTAACGTACGAAGAAGTCTCGAATAGCGTGTATACGATGCGGTTGACGTGGGAGCGTGGGCCCTTTGTCGAGACGTCCGGGACCGACTTCGAGGGCCTACTGGCCTGGTGCATCGAGTCGGCACTCGACATTGAAGATCAGTTGCGGCGAAAAGGCTTAATGACCTAATCGTCCTGTTTCGACCGTTATTTTAAATTCAGGATGCTATGGATTCCTCAAGTACCACAGATGCTACCGGAGTATCTGAGTCCTACTGGACGGCAGTGGGCAACATTGTTCGGGAGCGGTCTTATGGGCCCGGAGGAGCTGAAATTCGCTTCGGTACCAAGCATTTTGCCCCAGGAGCTAAAGTGTATATTATCAACTGGTACGCGGGCATGTGTCAGAGTATTATCGTCGTGGGCATGCACCGCAAATCTAAACGGTTCATCACCCTGACCCTCGACGTTCGGCTCGTTGAAAGCCTGCGGCCCCAGGTGTGCTACAACCCCGCGGTCATTGCCAAGCTAAAAGAGCATTTCTCCCCAAAGCCGCACTTTTACCCGGGCACCATCAATTCCCTCACCAAAGAGTTTGCCGAGCGGATCTGTGCAACTATTCCGCACTGGCAGCAGAACTACAAAAATGCTGACCGGGTTGCGCCGGTTCCCGACCCCGTGTTTGAGAGCCGCGTGCCTTGGCGCCAGCAACTGAGGGAGTTCTTTAGTTTTCTACTAAAAAGCTAAAGCCTTTTACTAGTCAGACCGTTTGGCTGAACCGAATCCTAATGGGGTAAACAGGCGCTCATTCGCGCTTATTTCATGAACAGGATGTACAACAACCCGAAAGCAAACAACAGCATGAAGGCTATCCAGCCATAGGTTTTCCAGTGTTGCTCCCCGGATTGAACCCCCAGGCCGGGACGTGTGCCGCGCTTCGGTTGCCATGCCTGGTGCAGATGTGCTAGGAACGGGTCGTACCCGGCAATTTCAAACGAATTGAAGGACAGGGCTAGCCCATCGGACCCGTGCAGCGTGGTTTCTTGGCCTTCGAAGATGGTTACCCGCAGGCCGCGGTACGAGGACGTAATGGCATAGCGTGCTTCGCTCAAGCGGGTGAAGTCCGTCAGCGCGACGCGGCGCTGCTGGCCCTGCAAGGGGCGGTGGAGGATGACGGCCTCATTGGTGAGCACCAAATACGGAGCCGCCAGCGCCTTGGCCGCGCTGATGGCCGCCATATAGGCAAACAACGCCAGCAACGCCACCGCCAGTGCCACCAACAGCACGCCGCGTTCATGCGTCCGGGCGGGGACCACCCACCCCGCATAAAACAGTAAGCACGCCCATGTACTAAAAAAGGCCGCAGCCGCGGCATAATAGCCGAGGTACAACGGACTTAAGCGGGTTTGATAGAGAATGGGCAAGCGTAGAAGGAACGAAGGAGCCGTGAGGAAATGAGTTACCCATAAAGAACAGGCAAATTCTATAATTAGGCTCGTTATTCTA
>NZ_JABKAV010000120.1 GCF_013377905.1 Hymenobacter terrestris | reverse complement strand
GGGCGTCGAGCAAACGGCCCGCGAGAGCATCGCCCTGATCACGGCCCTGCGTGCGCTGATGCAGGAGACGAAGCAGCGGCTGCGTCCCTACAAATTCTACAGCCAGGATCTGCTCAACAACTTGTTCCGACACCCCTACACCCGCATCGAATTCGTGCAGCAGGAACTGCAGGTGAGCCGGCCCACGGCGGCGGGTTACCTGAACAAATTGGCCGAGGACGGCGTGCTGGTCAAGCAAAAGCACGCCAACTCCAACTACTACGTCAACCAGCCCCTGTTTGAGCTATTAGCCCAACTGGGATAAGCCGCGCTGCTAGGCGAGAGGGAACGCCACGACACCGGGATAGACTTTCCAAATCACCGTTTCGCTGAACGCAAGAGGGATGCCCGCGAGGCGACCTTATTATCTGACGGCAGTAGGCTTGGAGTCGGTGGTTACTTTGCCATTGTGAATGCTTTTGTACACTATAGACAGCGCAACGACGGCCAACCCCGCCACAGCAACGGCGCGGACCTGCCGTTGACGGGCGCTACGCCAAAACCAGGCGGTGCCCCGGACCTGCGGCCAACAGGTGAACACGACAAAGGCCAGGGCGGGCAACCACGCAACCGTCCAGAGCGTCTCCCGGGGCGCCCACCGGTCAGCCTCCCCGAGGTGGTAATGCGTGGCTACCCATGCGGGCACCTCAGACCACTGCACGTACACGTACAGCAGAGGTGCCGCGCTCACAGCCGCAATGAGAACGGTTTGTAGAAGCCGATGGCGATTCATTCTCCTAAGATATACTCCTTACACCAAATAGCTCGTTATTCTATTCGGACCGTTTTCTTGAACGATTAACTGGCTAGTTACGGCCTACGGAATGGTGGAATAGCCGCAGAACTTGTACCCCTGCTTGGTTTTCACAAAAGCGAAGGCTTTTTGCATGCCCTCCCCCTGTCTAGCAGGGTACGGGTCAATGTAAGTCACGAGCACTTCGTCGACATGCGTCGAGGCTGCTTGCGCAGGCAAAATCAAACAAGGGGCCACGTAGCCCGCTTTATTGTGGTCGTTCGCGGCAAACCGCAACTTGGCTGGATTTTGCAGACGCAGCTTTGTTTTGGCATCAAAAATCAAGGGAGCGTCCTTGCGCCAGAAGACCTCAGCGGGGATAAAGCCCAACGGGCCATACAGTTGGTCGTACCACGTATCGGGGTGTTTGTCCTTATACGCTTCGAAGGCTGTTTCTTCGGGCGCCGTATTCGTCACGCAGTCTGTGCACTGAATGCACGCCGCCGAGAGTTGTCGCAAGGCGGGAAGGTTGTTGGCCTGAATGGCTTGGGCGAATTGCTTCCAAGCCTGCTGCAGGTCCGGGTTGAGGGCCGATTCGGAAGAGCGTCGCGTGCCTGACTTCTTGGGATTACCGGGGGCACTGCCCAGTAGCAGCAGGGCGACGGCGGGTAATAAGGCGAGGGAGCGCAGCATCGAATGGAAAGAGGATAGAAGGCAGGTAACGCCCCAAGGCAAAAGCAATTGTTTTAAATGTAACGCTCGTTTACCTTACCACCGTTTCGGTAGACTTCGATTGGTTAAACAAGAATGAAAGCTGGCTAAAAACGCTGCCCTTCCGGCCTTCACTTCAAGCGGCATCATGCCCCAGCAACGCATGTTCCGCTATTCGCCCCTCTGCGGCAGCCCCAGCAAGTACAGTTTCTTGGCCTTGCCGGCAATGAGTCCTTTCTCCCAGTGGTAGTCGTCGGTTTCCAAGCCGGCCAGCAGCTGGTCCAGGTCGTTGAGCGTGTAGGTGCGCGCATTGGACACGGCTCCGTCCCAGGCAAAACAGAGCGGGATGACCGGCAGCAGGTACGTGAACACCAACTGCTTCCAGGTGAGGGGCCGGGCGAAGGGCGTGAGGAAGAACACCATCAGAAATATCAGGGGCAGCGACACCCACCACAGGGCAATGGGCAGGCCGTTGTCGCTTATTTCGTAGATGCAGATGGCCTGCCGGCTGTCGCGGGCATGCTGCAAGATGCGGCGCGCGGTGGCCGGGTCCATGTGGTGGAAGCTGCTCACCATGGTGCGCACCCCAGCTAAGTCGGCCGGCACCTGCCGCGCATCCACCGGCGCCAGCCAATACGTCAGCGCTGGGTCGGGGCCGCCGTTCACTTCGGCCGCCACTTCGCGGTTCGGGTACAGGTCCGTGAACGTCAGCCGTAGCTTTTGGCCGCCGGGCTGGCCCTGTAGGGCCCGAAACACTTCCCGCATGGGGCCGCCCCCGCCCGAACACAGGTCGACGAGGGTGTGCTGGCCCGTCTGCCGCAAGGCCCGGGTCAACAGGGCCGCTAAATCGGCGGGGGTGCCCAGCAGCTGGTGCATGACCACCATCAGCCGGGTGAGGCAGGCGCGCAGCCAGTGGGGAAACCAGGGAAAATCTTCTAGTTCAAACAGCTGTATCCGCTTCATGGTCCTTTGGGCGCTCTTTACCACCTGCCGTCAGACCAGCCACCCCGGCACGTTCAAGGAACGGCCCTACGACCGGAAAGACGGGGCAAGCTACGTTACCGGGCGTTTCTTTCGGCGATTAGCCGTTCCAAGAACTAGCCGAACCTCCCTTAAAGCGCAATCAATGCAGTTGCGGCAATGGCCAACCCTCCTTACAGTGAACGGACTGCTTTGGTAAGTGCCCGCTGGCTAGCTTAAGCGGCCTAAGAAGTAGTCGCTTACTGCTCGCCCCCAGACTCTGGAACTGCTGCCGGGAACACAGGTCGAAAAAAGCTGCGCTCATAGCTCAGGATACAGCGGGTGTCGTCGGCGTAGCGGAACGCCGCCTGACAGGCCGGATCCTGCTGCGAGCGCAGCCGGTAGTCCTCGTAAGCCGCGAGGCTCTCAAACGTAAAAAGGGCTAGGGCCACATTATTGGCCCCTTCGCCAGGCAAAAAGTAGCCGTGATGCTGCCCGCCATACTTCGCTACTAGCGGCAGCCATTGCCGGCCGTACTGTTCAAACTCGGGTAGTTTGGTGGGGTCCAGCATGTAGCGGATGTAAACGGTGATCATCGGGTCCGGTAGAGAGGTGTGGAGGGAAGTTGACCCTGTTATAACGAAAAGACAATTTTATGGCTTATTTACTTGAAGAACCGTTTTCCTAAACTTCTAATGGTTGCCAGTTGCTACCAGCCGAGCTGCGCAAAATAGGCGGTATGGTGCTTTATTTTTTTAGTCCTTCGTACCCCATGCCCATGCCAAAGGAAACGTCGCCGCTAATCTTAAAATCGAGCTTGGCTTGGCGCTCGCCTAGATTACGAATCAGCGCCGCGGCGCCGCGGCCGAAATCTAACTTGGCGCGGCCACCCGGCTCCAAGCGGCCGCGCTCGGTGAGGGTGCCGTCGGCGGCTCGTTCGGCGATGCTCACCGGCACGGGACCCACGTTGTGGGCGGCCACCTTAAAGGCGCCCCGCTGCGAGCCCCCCAGCACGAACTGCTTGCCGGCGTCGATGACGGTTTGGGAGGAGATATCGGCCGGGGCGATAACAGCCAGCAGCGCCGTCAGCAGAACAAGAAAAATATGCATGATTGACAGAGCGGTTAGGAGGTGAATGAATGACCCAAAGGTCCACCTTCGGGCCGCTTTCGGCGCGCCAACTTATGATTTGGGGCGCCCTTAATCATACAATGAGCGGCTTTGTACTAGCGGGAAACGTTCTCGTTAAGTTACCTAATTGAAAATCAAACGCTCCTTTGAATGAACGGATCAATCTCAAGGCCCGGCCCTTTGTAAGAGAAAAGTGATTTCTTTTACAAAAGGTGCTTGGCTTTGCAAAGAAATACCGAGTTTCTTTACACAGCCAACGAGACTTTACCCGTGGCGCTTTTCCCTTTCCTTCATGCCGACTGCCTGGCAACCGTCCTCGCTTCCGCCCACGGTCGAACTGGAAACGCGCGCCGTGCTCAAAAAACTGCCGGCGGCGCACCGGGCCCTGGCCGAACTCAAGGGCCTGGTGGCCGCCATCCCCAACGAGCGCCTGCTGCTCGACACGCTGCCCTTGCAGGAGGCCAAAGACAGCTCGGCCATCGAAAACATCGTCACCACCCACGACGAACTCTTCAACGCCGAACTCCAACTGGGCGACTCGCCCGCGGCCAAGGAGGTGCAGCGCTACGCGGCCGCCCTGCGCC